>JARWZT010000009.1 GCA_029866205.1 Rhodoferax sp. | reverse complement strand
CACTGCCAAGATTCTCAAGTTTGACACCGAGAAAAACCGTGTCTCCCTGGGTCTCAAGCAAATGGGTGATGACCCATGGATGGGCGTGAACCGCCGCTACCCCCAGGCTACCCGCATGTTCGGCAAGATCACCAACATCGCCGACTACGGCGCGTTTGTGGAACTCGAGCCAGGCATCGAAGGCCTGGTCCACGTGTCCGAAATGGACTGGACCAACAAAAACATCGCCCCTTCGAAGCTCGTGTCTTTGGGTGACGAAGTCGAAGTCATGGTTCTGGAAATCGACGAAGACAAGCGCCGCATTTCTTTGGGCATGAAGCAGTGCAAAGCCAATCCTTGGCAAGAGTTTGCTCAAAACACCAAGCGCGGTGACCGCGTCAAGGGCCCGATCAAGTCGATCACCGACTTTGGCGTGTTCGTGGGCTTGGCCGCTGGCATCGACGGTTTGGTGCATTTGTCCGACCTGTCCTGGAACGAAACCGGCGAAGCCGCCGTGCGCGAGTTCAAGAAGGGCCAGGAAGTCGAGGCTTTGGTCTTGGCGGTGGACGTGGACCGCGAACGCATCTCTTTGGGCATCAAACAGCTCGACTCCGATCCGTTCACCACCTTCACGTCGATCAACGACAAGGGCCAGGTTGTTACCGGCAAGGTCAAGACCGTGGACGCCAAGGGCGCTGAGATCGACCTGGGCGAAGACATCATTGGCTACCTGCGCGCCTCCGAAATCAGCCGCGACCGCGTGGAAGATGCCCGCAGCGTGTTGAAAGAAGGCGACGAAGTGACCGCTGTGGTTGTCAATGTGGATCGCAAAACCCGCAACATCCAGTTGTCCATCAAGGCCAAAGACGCTGCTGACCAAAACGAAGCCATGGCCACCCTGAGCCAGAACTCCGCGCGCGAAAACGCCGGCACCACCAGCCTGGGCGCCCTGTTGCGTGCCAAGTTGGACAACAACTAAGCAGTCAAACCGCTGAGTTGAACTCCAGGAACGGCCGGTTGCCTTGTGCACCGGTCGTTTTTTTGTCTTCCCTTTCCCGCCATCCATGACCCGCTCTGACCTTGTAGAAGAACTGGCAAACCGGTTTGTCCAACTCACGCACCACGACGCAGAGTTCGCGGTCAAAGCCATCCTGGACGCCATGAATGACGCCCTGGTGCGCGGCCAGCGTATTGAAATCCGTGGTTTTGGAAGTTTTTCGGTCAACCACCGCCCGCCCCGTATGGGCCGCAATCCGCGCAGTGGCGAAAGTGTGGCCATTCCCGAGCGACGGGTGCCGCATTTCAAACCGGGCAAAGCCTTGCGTGAGGCCGTAGACGCCCAAACTGCACAATTGCAGACGCTGCAAGGTCCACGTTAAACCGGTTGGTAGACGCAGAGGCGCCCGATAGAATCTGCAAGCCCTCCAGGAACTGAATGAAATCCATCGTTTGGCTTGTCAAGTGGCTGCTCAAGGCAGCCCTGTTTTTTACCCTTTTCGCCTTCGCACTGAACAACCAGGGCGATGCCACCGTGCGCTTCTTTTTTGGCTACCAGTGGACTGCGCCCATGGTGCTGGTGGTGCTGATTACCTTTACGGCCGGGCTTTTATTGGGCGTTTTAGGTATGGTGCCGCGCTGGTGGCGCCAGCGCAGAGACGCAGCAAGTGCACGCAAGCTGTCTGAGGCAGCCGCCCTGCAAACCCCTCCCGCAGCCGATGTAGCGTCTGGCTCGGTGCCCCATGGACTTTGACGCCACCCTGATCCTGATGGGTCTACCCGTCGCTTTTGTGCTGGGCTGGTTTGCCTCACGCCTTGATTTGCGCCAGCTTCGCCTGGAAAACCGCCAGGCACCTAAAGCCTATTTTCGGGGCCTTAACTTTTTGCTCAACGAGCAACAAGACCAGGCCATCGACGCTTTTATCGAGGCCGTACAAAACGACCCCGACACCTCGGAGCTACATTTCGCCCTGGGCAACCTGTTTCGCCGTCGCGGCGAGTACCAACGGGCGGTTCGGGTGCACCAGCATCTGCTGTCGCGAGGAGACATCAGCGCGGACGATCGCCACCGGGCCCAACACGGCCTGGCCCTGGACTACCTCAAGGCCGGCTTGCTTGACCGTGCCGAGGTGGCCTTGCTGCAGCTCGAAGGCACCCGGTTTGAAGCCGAAGCCCGCCTCGCGCTGCTGGCCAATTACGAACGCTCGCGCGACTGGGTGATGGCCGCCGAAGTGGCCCAAAAACTAGAACTCGCCGACCAGGGAAGCTTTGCCGGGCGGCGCGCGCACTATCTGTGTGAGCAGGCAGCCGCGTTGGCCGCAGCGGACAACCGGGCGCAGGCGCAACAGGTACTCGCCCAGGCCGTGGCACTGGCACCCGGCATGGCGCGGGCCCGGCTTGATTTGGCGCACCTTCAGTTCAGCAGTGGCGAACCGACCCAGGCACTGGCCACGCTGCTCGAAGCCATGGTGGCCGCACCTGCGGCAGTGGCGCTGCTGGCCCAGCCGCTGCGCCTCTACGCCCAGGCCTGCGGCACGCCCGATGCCGCCCTCGTGCCGCTGAAAGCCGCTTACGCCGCCCTGCCCTCGCTGGATGTGCTGGACGCGATCGTGGCCCTGGAGCGCAACCGCGCCGCGTCTGAAGACACCGCCCGCGACTGGTATGTGCGTCACCTGGAAAAGCAGCCCTCACTGGTGGCTGCCGCCCAATGGATCGCCGGCGAGAAACTGGAACATGAACAATTTCATCCCCAGGTGCAACGCGCTCTAGACCACGCCGTCAAACCGCTCAAGCGCTACCGCTGCGCCGCCTGCGGATTTGAGGCTCAACAACATTTTTGGCACTGCCCTGGCTGCCAGGCTTGGGACAGCTACCCACCCCGGCGCGTCGAGGAGCTTTGACCCCAATCGCCACTACCATGACCCCCATGAGCCCGAACACCCCCGCCGCCGTTTCCACCGAACAACTCGCCGCCTCCCGCGTGCTGGTGGTTGGGGATGTGATGCTGGACCGCTACTGGTACGGCGCCGTTGATCGTATTTCTCCTGAGGCCCCCGTTCCCGTGGTGCGCGTCACCCGCGAAGAAGAGCGCGGTGGCGGTGCCGCCAATGTGGCCGGCAATATTGCAGCCCTGGGCGCCCAAGCCGCCTTGCTGGCCGTGGTGGGCGACGACGAAGCCAGCCAACACCTTGAAGCACTGCTGGCCAAAACCGGCATCCAGACCCACTTTGGCCGCGACGCAGAACTCAAGACCACGGTCAAACTGCGGGTGATCGGTCGCCAGCAGCAGCTCTTGCGCCTGGATTTTGAAAACACCCCCAAAAACCGGGTCCTGGCCGACCAGACCGCTCGGTTTGCGGCGCTGCTTGATGCGCAAGACGCCATCATTTTTTCGGACTACGGCAAGGGCAGTTTGGCCCAGGTGGGCGACATGATCGACCAGGCCCGCGCGGCTGGCAAACCGATCCTGATTGACCCCAAGGGCAGCGACTATTCGCGCTACCAAAACGCCACCGTCATCACCCCCAACCGCAACGAGATGCAAGAGGTGGTGGGAGCCTGGAGCAGTGAAGAAGAGCTGCGCACCAAGGCCCATGCCCTGCGGCTGCGCCTGCACCTGGACGCGGTGCTGGTCACCCGCAGCGAAGAGGGAATGACCCTGTTTGACGCCGAAGGCGAGCTCCACGTCCGCGCCCAGGCGCGTGAAGTGTTTGACGTCACCGGTGCCGGCGACACGGTGATCGGCACCATGGCCTCGCTCATGGGCGCGGGCCTTAGCATGCGCCAGGCGCTGCCGTGGGCCAACCGTGCGGGCGGCATTGTGGTTGGCAAATTTGGCACCGCCACGGTGTCCTACCAGGAGTTATTTTTATGACGCGCATCGTGGTCACCGGCGCTGCTGGATTTATCGGCAGCCAGATCATTGCCGGGCTGAATGCCCGTGGCATGGACAACATCATCGCGGTCGACGAGCTCACCCAGGGCGACAAGTTTCGCAACCTGGCCGGCCTGAAAATTGCCGATTACGTAGACGCAGATACTTTTTACCAGGCCTTCGCAGACCGGCGCTACGGCCATATTGAGGCCGTCTTTCACGAAGGTGCCTGCAGCGACACCATGGAACTTGACGGCAAGTACATGATGCAAAACAACTTCGAGACCTCCAAACAGCTCTTTCACGCCGCGCAGGCGCAGGGCACGCGGCTCTTGTACGCATCGTCGGCCGCCACCTATGGCGGCTCGACCACCTTCAGGGAAGAACCCGCCTTTGAGGCCCCCCTGAACGTCTACGGCTACTCCAAGCTGCTTTTTGACCAGGTCATGCGCCGCGAGCTAGGGCCGCAGTTGCAAGACGCCAGTCCGCAGGTCGTGGGATTCCGGTATTTCAATGTCTACGGTCCGCACGAACAGCACAAGGGCCGCATGGCCAGCGTGGCCTACCACCAGTTCCACCAGTTCCGGGCCGAAGGCCGGGTCAAGCTTTTTGGCGAATACGGGGGCTATGCGCCCGGCGCCCAAATGCGCGACTTTGTTTTCGTTGACGACGTGGTGGCAGTCAACCTGTGGTTTTTCGACCACCCAAGCAAAAGCGGCATTTTCAACCTCGGTTCAGGCCGCGCCCAAGCGTTCAACGATGTGGCCTGCGCCGTGGTTAACACCCTGCGTGCCGCAGACGGCCATGTGCCCCTGGCGCTGGAAACCATTGCCGCCATGGGCCTGATTGAATACGTTGGCTTTCCTGACGCGCTTCGCGGCAAGTACCAGTGCTACACCCAGGCCGACCTGGGCGCGCTGCGGGCCAGTGGCTGCGACCACGCCTTTGCCGACGTGGCCACCGGCGTGGGCAAATACGTGCAGTGGCTGGCTGCCCAAGCCTAATCAGGCTCTTTATGCGCAGCCTGCGTCGGTTCTTGCTCGCTCCCCTGGCCGCCTTGGCCGTTCTGTCCAGCGGCCTGTGCCTGGGCGCAACGGACGTCAACCAGGCCACCGAAGCCGAGTTGGACAGCGTCAAAGGCCTGGGCCCAGCCAGCACTGCGCGCATCTTGCGGGCGCGTGAACAGGGTCCGTTCAAAGACTGGGCCGACCTGCGCCAGCGTGTCAAAGGCTTTAAAATTGAAAGCGCAGCGCGTTTGTCCCAGGCTGGCTTAACCGTGAACGGCGAAGCTTTTGCCCCCCAGGGCAAAGCCAAGTCCGCCCCCTGATCTGTCCCCCTGAACCGCCGCGCCACGAGACTCCCGCATGCTGTCCCTCTTCTCGATTTGCACCGGTGCCTGTTTGGGCGCGTTGGCACGCTGGCAATTGGGCCTGTGGCTCAACCCGCTGGGCCTGCCCGGCGCCACGCTCCCCCTGGGCACGCTGGCGGCCAACTGGATTGGTGGCTATTTGGTAGGCGTCGCGGTCGGGGTATTTCAGGCCCTGCCCCAGCTTGACCCGGCTTGGCGTCTCGCCCTGATTACCGGCTTCTTGGGCGCGCTCACCACCTTTTCCAGCTTTTCTGCTGAAGTGGTCGCCATGCTGGGGCAGCAAAGATACGCACTGGCCTTGGGCACCTCGGCCCTGCACTTGCTCGGGTCACTGGTGCTCACGGTGGCCGGGCTGCGCACAGTGGCCTATTTTTTGGCCCCGCAAATCTAAGCCGCGCCGCCTACGGACGCTAAATCGGCAACACCTGCGCCATGTCCGGGCGCTCCAGCCAGTCGGCAAACTCATCGGCCATTTGCCGCGCTGCCCGGGTGGCACCGGTCCAGGCCGCCACCCGGCTGGCCAAGTCGTTGCCATAGCGGGCAAAGTCGGTGCGGTCGGGCAGTTTGCCATTGGGCAGGGTTTGCACCCAAGCCGGATTCGGCGCCAGCAGCACCATGGTAGACAACTTGTCGGTTGCGCCGTGGCGCTGCTTGAGCGACTTGTCTAGCCAGCCGGGCACCACTGCTTTTTGGAAATGCGGATACAGCACGATGGGCGCCTGTGCTTGCGCCGCCTCGGGGTAATTCAGATGCAGGTGGTAGTCGGTAATGCCGCCGTCCCAATAGGCACCACGCGGCGCACCGGCAATGTCGTGCACCGCTTTTAAAACAAAAGGAATGGAGCAGCTGGCCTGCAGCGCGTCCATGAAGTTGCCCTCGACTAGGGCGCATTGCAGCGTCTGGTAGTCACCCGCACCAAAAGGCAGCGCCGCACCCTGGGCCGAAAACACCACCCGTTCCAGCCAAGCGCCCAGCGCACGGCGTTGCACCAGGTTGCTCAAAAAAGCGGCCACATAGCCCACCGGCGTCCACCATGGGTGTTCGCGGTGCAGCAAGCGTTGGCCGTGCGAGGTCATGATGTGCAGCCGGTAACGTGGGTGGCTCAGCACCTCGGCAATGCGCCCGCCATAAAAGGCCTGCAGGTTTTGGCCAAACTGGTCACTCACCTGCTGCGCGCTCACGCGCTTTTGGCCTTCGGGCAGCTCGTAATGTTGGTGAATGTAGTCGCGCTCCAGCCGCTCAAAGGCGGCCACCGGCTGGTTCAGACAGGCGGTGGCCATGCGCCAAGCGCCAATCGAGGCACCGACCAGCGCCACGTTTTGGCTGCTTTGGGGCAGCCAGTCACCAAAGATAAACCGGTCCAGCGGCCCCAATATCAAACCCTTGGGGCCACCGGCTGCCGCCGGAATCACCCCCACGTGCGCAGGTTGCAGCCCATGCGCCTGCAGGTGGGCGCGGGCGCGGGGTCCGGCGTAAATATGGAGTGCCCGCATGGTGACCTCTTATTTGCGCAAGCCCTGGAGCTTGGAAAACGCCGATGCCATGGCGCTGGGGGCTTGGGGCTCGGGGCCGCGCTGCGCAGGGCGCTGTCCGCGGGCAGCGCCTTCAAAACGATTGTCACGCGGTGCATTGCGCTCGCCTGCGCCGCCCCGCGGGGCTTCGCCCATCTTCATGGTCAGCCCAATACGCTTGCGCGCCACGTCCACTTCCACCACCTGCACTTTGACGATGTCGCCGGTTTTGACCACCTCGCGCGCGTCGCTCACAAACTTGTGGGCCAGCTGACTCACGTGCACCAGTCCGTCCTGGTGCACGCCCAGGTCCACAAAAGCGCCAAAGGCCGCTACGTTGCTCACCGTGCCTTCCAAAATCATGCCCTCCACCAGGTCTTTGATGTCGTTCACGCCGTCTTGCAGTCGCGCCACCTTGAAGTCCGGGCGCGGGTCGCGGCCCGGCTTTTCCAGCTCGCCCAAGATGTCTTGCACCGTAATGATGCCAAATTTTTCATTGGCAAACAGCTCCGGGCGCAGGGTTTTAAGCATGTCGGCGCGGCCCATCAGCTCGGCCATCGGTTTGCCGGCTTTGGCCATGATCTGCTCGACCACCGCATAGGTCTCGGGGTGCACGCCGGTCATGTCCAGGGGGTTGTCGCCGCCGCGAATGCGCAAAAAGCCCGCACTTTGCTCAAACGTCTTGGCACCCAGCCCGGCCACTTGCAGCAGCTGCTGGCGGTTGGCAAAGGCGCCGTTGGCCTCGCGCCAGCGCACCACCGCCTTGGCTACCGTGGCCGAGAGGCCCGACACCCGCGAGAGCAGCGGCACGCTGGCCGTGTTCAGGTCCACGCCCACCGAGTTGACGCAGTCTTCCACCACCGTGGCCAGGGTTTTGGCCAGCTCGCTCTGGTTCACGTCGTGCTGGTACTGGCCCACGCCAATGGATTTGGGGTCAATTTTGACCAGTTCAGCCAGCGGGTCTTGCAGGCGCCGGGCAATGCTGGCGGCGCCGCGCAGGCTCACATCGACGTCGGGCATTTCCTGGCTGGCGTATTCGCTGGCGCTGTACACCGAGGCGCCGGCCTCGCTCACCACCACTTTGTCTATCGGCGCGCCGCCACCCTTAGAGAGTTGTTTAATCAGATCGCCCGCGAGCTTGTCGGTCTCGCGGCTGGCGGTACCGTTGCCAATGGCAATCAGGGTCACGCCGTGGCGCAGGCACAAGGCGCCCAGGGTATGGAGCGAACCCTCCCAGTCTTTGCGCGGCTCGTGGGGGAATACGGTGGCCGTCTCCACCAGCTTGCCGGTGGCGTCCACCACCGCCACTTTGACCCCGGTGCGAATGCCCGGGTCCAGCCCCATTACCACGCGCGGCCCGGCCGGCGCGGCCAACAGCAAATCGCGCACATTGTCGGCAAACACCTTGATGGCCACGCCCTCAGCGTCTTCGCGCAGGCGGGCAAACAGGTCACGCTCGGTGGACAGGCTCAGTTTGACGCGCCAGGTCCAGGCCACGCATTTGCGGATCAGGTCGTCCGCAGGCCGGCCTTGGTGGCTCCAGCCCAGGCGCAGCGCAATGCGCGCTTCGGCCAATGACACCACCGGTCCCTTGGCCTTGGGCGCAGCCGCGTCAAGCGCGGACAGCGCAAAAGCCGCGTCGGGCAAAACCAGCTTGGCGTCCAAAATCTCCAGCGCCCGCCCCCGAAACACCGCCAGCGCCCGGTGCGAAGGCACGCGGCCAATCGGCTCGTCATAGGCAAAGTAGTCGCGAAACTTGGCCACCTCGGGCTGGTTTTCGTCTTTGCCCTCAATGCGCTTGCTTTGCAGCAGGCCCTGATCCCACAGCCAGGCGCGCAGGTCTTGCACCACGGCCGGCGCCTCGGCCCAGCGCTCGCTCAGCAAATCGCGCACGCCGTCCAGCACCAGGGCCACGGTCGAAAAGTCGGCTTGCTTGTCCTCGCCCTCCACCACCGGGCGCAGCGGCACAACATAGGCCAGCGCCTCGACAGCGGGCACCAGGTGCGGGTTGGCAAACAAGGCGTCGGCCAAGGGCTCGAGCCCCGCTTCACGCGCCAACTGGCCTTTGGTGCGGCGCTTGAGCTTGAAGGGCAGGTAAATGTCTTCAAGCTCTTGCTTGGTGGCGGCGGCCTCAATGGCTGCGCGCAGCGCCGGGGTCAGCTTGCCCTGCTCGTCAATCGCCTTGGCCACCACCAGACGGCGGTCGCGCAGCTCGCGCAGGTAGGACAACCGCGCCTCCAACTCGCGCAACTGAATGTCGTCCAACCCATCGGTCACCTCTTTGCGATAGCGGGCAATAAAGGGCACGGTAGCGCCACCGTCCAGCAAGGCGACAGCGGCCTCGACTTGGTTGGGACGAACACGGATTTCTTGCGCGATCTGCGCGATGATTTTTTGCATGACAACTTAGCGTGAGCCAGCGCGGAGGCTGGGCTCGGGGGGCGGATACGGGATGAAGCTCGGAAGTCTGGTGGCAAAGCATTGAACGTAGTCGCAGTTTACTTGCCGGCGATTGGTGGTTCAGGGGCTACGTCACGCCATGCAGCCCGCAAAAGTGACCCCGTTTCCCAATCAGCCCGCCGAAGCGATACAGGCCCAAAAAGCCAGGCTGCAAGGGTGCGGCACTTATGCCACCCTGCACTCTGAGCGCTGTTCACAATGCCTGCTACTGGACGGGTTTCACGCCGTTATTGCGAAAACCGTAGTCGCAATTACCGCTTTTACCCCCCCAAGGGGGAATACACTTTCTGCCGAATTCAACTGACATTACTTCCCTAGGAGCTACGCGCAACATGGCCAAATTTCCTGAACGAGCCAAGGTCGTCATCATTGGGCAAGGCGGCATCGTGGGCGCCTCGGTGGTGCACCACCTCATTGAACGTGGCTGGAGCGACATTGTGGGCATCGACAAGTCGGCCATCCCCACCGACATTGGCTCCACGGCGCACGCGTCTGATTTTTGCTTCAACACGATGCACGATCAGATGACGATCTTCACTACCAAGTACAGCATCGACTTCTACGACAAGATGGGTCGTTATGAGCGCATCGGCGGTATCGAAGTGGCCCGTGTGGGCGACGACGAGCGCATGGTTGAGCTCAAGCGCCGCGTGGCTTCGGGCAAGGCCTTTGGCAACCGGGTGGAAATGATCACCCCGGCAGAGGCGAAAGCCAAGTTCCCGCTGCTTGAGGAAGACATGATCCAGGGCGCGCTGTGGGACCCGGACGCTGGCTTGGTCAAACCCCGCTCGCAAATGGTGGCGGGCGAACTGGTGGACGCGGCGGTTGCCTCGGGCAAGCTGCAGTCTTTTGCCAACACCGCCTGCACTGGCTTGCGTATTGAGAACGGCCGCATTCAGGGCGTGGAAACCACCAAGGGCTATATCGCCGCCGACTACGTGGTGGTGTGCGCCGGACTGTGGGGCCGCCTGATTGCCAATATGGCCGGCGAAGACTTGCCCATCATGCCGGTGGACCACCCACTGACCTTTTTTAAACCCTACCTCGAATTTGCCGGCACCGGCAAAGACATTGGCTACCCTCTGCTGCGGGACCAGGGCAATTCGGCCTATCTGCGCGACACAGGTGACCCAAAGACGCCTGAGGGCGGTCAGATCGAATGGGGCTACTACGAAGAGAAAAATCCCCGCATGTGCCACCCGCGCGACTTGCTGGAAAAGGAGCAGGCGCGCCTGAGCCCTTCGCAACGCGACTTGGAGCTGGAACAAATCATGGCGCCGCTGGAGCGGGCCATGGAGCTCACGCCCATCTTGGCTGAGCTGGGCTATGACGACAAATACTCTTTCAACGGCCTCTTGCAGGTCACCACCGACGGTAACCCGTCGATTGGCGAGTCCAGCAAGGTACGCGGCCTGTGGTACGCCGAAGCAGTGTGGGTCAAAGACGGTCCCGGCGTGGGCAAGCTGGTCGCCGACTGGATGACCGACGGCCACACCCATCTGGACCATGCCCGTATCGACGTGGCGCGCTTTTACCCGTATCAGCAGGAGGAGCAATACATCCACGACCGTTGCTACGAAGGCGCTTTCAAGATTTACAACCCGCCCGTGCACAACCGTGAGCCCTACAGCGCAGGGCGCGGGATCTTCAAAAGCCCGTTTTACGAGCGCGAAAAAGCGCTGGGCGCCTACTTTATGGAGCTCTCGGGCTGGGAGCGGGCACATGGCTACGCCAGCAACGAACACCTGTTTGAGGTCTACGGCGACAAGGTGCCAGTGCGCGCCAACGAGTGGGACAACCGCCACTTCTGGCGCGTGTCCAACGCCGAGCATCTCAAGATGACCGAAGACGTGGGCATGATCAACGTCTCGCACTTTGCCGAGTTTGACGTGGTTGGGCCCGATGCGGCCGACCTGCTGGAGTACATCTGTGTGGCCAAGGTGGGGGGCGACACCGCCGTGGGCAAAGGTGTGTACACCCACTTTTTGGACGCCAAGGGCGGCGTGCGCGCCGACCTGACGGTGCTGCGCTTGGGCCAAGACCACTACCGCATTGTGGACGGGGCCGACGCCGGCCACCGCGACCTGACGTGGGTGCGGCGCATGGCGCAAGACCGGCGTGCCAACGTCGAGATCACGGACACCACCACCGAGTACGGTTGCTTGGGCGTATGGGGGCCCAACGCCCGCGCCACCATTCAGAAAATTGCCGACGAACCCGAGGCATGGAGCCTGGAAGCCTTTCCGTTTGCGGCGCTGCGCAATTTGAAGCTCGCGGGTGTGCCGGTGCTGGCCTTCCACATTTCTTATGTGGGCGAGCAAGGCTGGGAGTTGCACTTCAAGTACGAAGACGGGCTGGCGCTGTGGGACGCGCTGTACGCCCTGGGCGTGACGCCCGTGGGCGTGGAAACCTACGCCAACAGCCGCCGCATGGAGAAGAGCCTGCGCCTGCAAAACGGCGATCTGCTGACCGAGTACAACTTGTTTGAAGCCGACTTGGCACGCCCCAAGGTGAAAGCGGCCGACTTCCATGGCAAAGAAGCGCACATGAAGTTCCGCGAGCGCGAGCACCAGCCCGCCACCCTTTGCACGCTGACCATGACCCACAACATCGACAGCAACGGCGTCGCGCGCTACCCCATGGGCAGTCTGCCGGTCATGGACCCCGCCACCGGCGCCACGCTGATTGACTCGCAGGGCCGCCGCTCCTACACCACCAGCATTGCGTACGGGCCGACCCTGGGCAAGAACATTGCCCTGGCCTACCTGCCACATGACTACTGCCAGGTGGGGCGCGAGCTGCAGATCCAGTACTTTGACGACATCTACCCGGTCAAGGTAGAAGCCGTGGGCTATGCCGCCTTGTACGACCCCGAGAACACCAAGCCGCGTTCTTAAATCGCAATAACGGCCTCTGCGGGCCGTTCATCGCGCCCCAGGGCGCTGTCACTTCAAGCACTTGGGCAGGGCCCGGGCGCTCGAAGCGGGTACACCTGCGCCCGCATCCGCTGGCGACAAGACCCAAAGGAATTGACACATGGTTGCGAAAATCATTGACGGAAAAGCAGTGGCCCAGCACGTGCGCCAAGAGAGCAAACTGCAAACGCAAGCCCTAAAAGCCCAGGGCGTAACGCCCGGACTGGCCGTCATCATCGTCGGTGACAACCCGGCCTCGAAGGTATATGTCGCAAACAAAGTGCGGGCCTGCACCGAGGTCGGTCTGGACTCCGCCGTCCATGCCTTTGTCGCCAACACGCCAGACCAAGTGGTGCTGGACAAAATCCTGGCGCTGAACGCCGATCCTTTGGTGCACGGCATCTTGGTACAACTGCCCCTGCCCCCACACTTTGACGTGAAGCGCGTACTGGCCGCCATCTCGGTGGACAAGGACGTGGATGGCTTTCACCTGTACAACGTGGGCGCCCTGGCCCAAGGTGAAACCGTTTTCCCACCCTGCACGCCCTACGGCGTGTCGAAGATGCTGGAGTACGAAAACATTCCCATTGAAGGCCAGAACGTAGTGGTGGTGGGTGCCAGCAACATCGTCGGTAAACCGATGGCCATGATGCTGATGCAGCGCGACGCCACGGTGTGCATCTGCCATGCCAAAACACGCGATCTGGCGCAGTTCACGATCTTGGCGGACATTCTGGTGGTCGCTGCGGGCGTACCCAATCTGATCTTGCCGCAAATGGTGCGCACCGGAGCGGTAGTCATCGACGTGGGCATTAACCGCCTGCCCGATGGCCGCCTGGTGGGCGACGTGGACTTTGAGGGCGTGCGCCAAAAAGCCAGCTACATCTCGCCCGTGCCCGGCGGTGTCGGCCCCATGACCATCACCATGCTGGTGCACAACACCATTCAGGCAGCACGCCGACAAACGGAGGTTTCCGAGGGCAGCGCTGCGCTTTTCTGATTTTGAGGCTCCACTGCGCTTGGGGGTATTGCCTGCTCGGCAGCGCGCCGGCACCCGAAAGCAACTCGCTCAAACCGGGTGAATCAAACTGGACATGGCGGCCAGATCAATTTTTTGAAAACGTTTCAAAGATTTTGGTGTAAGTTGCCGGGCGGTTGCCCTCGTTAGATAAAACAACCATGAGCCTGCCATTAATCGGGTTGATACCGATCATTTGCCCGCCATAGCCTCGCATCCAGATCGAGTTCTCGGACATCCAGTTGTCGACCCAGAACTGATACCCGTAGCCAAAAAAATCCTGGTTGTTATTTGACTTGTTGGCAATGTGTCTCGTGGTGGCTTGCTTCAAATAATCCCGGAAACAGGGTTCGGCGCTGGGTTTCATTTTTTCGACGATGTAAATCGCTACACGAGCCCAGTCGCGAAGGGTCGCACCAAACCCTTCCGCCGTGGCTGTATCACCATTTTTATCCAGCAACCAGGCCCCGTCGGCTTGTGCACCTATTTCTGACCAGATCACCTCGGCGAAATAATCATGGAAAGGTTTTTTGGTTGCATCCGTAACAACGACGCCCAGTGCATAGGTGTCAAAGTTTTTGTAATTAAATAGACCGGGTGTGGCGGCCTTGTAATTATCAGACCCAGACCCATACTCAACAAATCCCCCCCTGACGGTTTTGGTTTTGTATCGCAGCAGCGCGGAGGTCACGCCCTCAACAGGTTGACCGTTGAAATTGGGCTGCATCCCACCGCTGGACATCATCAACAAAGCTTTGATACTTGCTGCTCCGTAACGCGTTCCGGCCAGAGAACTGGAGTATTTTTCTGCCGGATCGTCAAGCGAGCTGATATGCCCCTCGCAAAGCGCTTTGCCAACCGCTAGCGACGTCAGACTTTTGGACATTGAGTAGGCAATGATCTTGCTATCAACCGTAGCCCCCCGGTGATATTCCTCAAAAATTATTTTTGGGTTTTCATCAAGAAAAATTATCCCGAGCGGCTTGTGCTCATTACTTGCATGTTTGATCGTTGCAGTTAAATTTTCGTAACGGGCACTGTCTTCCTTGCTGATTGGTTCCAGTTTTCGTGTGGCTGTCGCATTGTTTTTAACAACTCCATGTCGAAATGGTTCCTGCAGCCAATCCCGCAACAGCAGTTCCGCCGGAAGACTGCCTGTGGGCATCCCCTCTGCCGCACCTTTGGGTAAAGGAGCTTGAGCATGAAGAGCGGTACTCAGTAACAGGAATGGAAGTAGGAGCGCGATCATATTTTTCGGAGAAGATGTAGTTCAATCCGAGGCCTGCATCGTCGGGTAACGGTCTCGCGCTAACGGCCAGAAGAGGTCGCTGTCGGTGACTGGAGGTCAAGCCCTTGATTAACCAATGAAAAAGGCCTCTGAGTATCGCTACTTAGAGACCTTTTTACTGTTTCTTGGTCGGTGTGAAAGGATTCGAACCTTCGACCCCTTGCACCCCATGCAAGTGCGCTACCAGGCTGCGCCACACACCGAATCAGACCGCAATTATAGCCTGCCAAAAGCTGATTTTTGGCTTGATGAAGTCGGTCAATCGCATTAGTCTTCGGTATCGAGCAATCCACGAATGGCGAGCAACTCTTGCCGAAATTGGGCCCATACCTGGGGACTCAGGGTCAGCGCGGCATGGGCTTCGTCACGGGTGGCGTCTGCGCTGTTTTCTTCGAGCATGTGCAGGCTCTCGACGCCGTCCAGCAACACCTCGCCGTTGCGCTTTTTGTCGCGCTCCTGGTCCATCAGCTCCTGCATTTTGTTGCGTGCACCGCTGATGGTGAAGCCCTGGTCGTACAGCAAATCGCGGATGCGCCGGATCATCAGCACCTCGTGATGCTGGTAATAACGCCGGTTTCCGCGCCGTTTCATCGGCCGCAGCTGGGTAAATTCTTGCTCCCAATAGCGCAGCACATGGGGTTTTACGCCGCACAGCTCCCCCACCTCACCGATGGTGAAATAGCGCTTGGCTGGGATGGATGGGAGCATTTTCTCCATTGAAATCAATGCGGTAGAAGCAAAACCGCAGAGGTTACTCTAAGTTTCAATAAGGCGCAATGCAGGGTGTCGCCCCTGGCACTGAGGTCAAGGTTTGACTTTAGCAAGCGCCGTTGACGCGGCGCTGTCATCCTGGATCTGGTCCTTGAGCTTGTGGCTGGCGTGAAAGGTGACCACGCGGCGCGCCTCAATGGCGATGGCCTCACCCGTACGGGGATTGCGCCCCGGACGGGGTGCCTTGGTACGAATCTGAAAATTGCCAAAACCGGAGATCTTGACATCGGTACCCGCCACGAGTTGGGCAGTAATCAGATCAAAAAAGGCATCCACCATGTCTTTTGACTCGCGCTTGTTCAGGCCGAGCTGCTCAAACAGCAAATCGGCCAATTGCGCCTTGGTGACGGCGGCAGTTTCAAGGCTGTCTACGGATAACTGCATGGCTTTCTTTCTGTGAGCACGGACCTGTCAGGCGCTCAGGCGCGCTGACGGGCACCCAGGTCGCGGTCGAGCTGGTCGAGCACGGCTTTGACGGTCTGCTCGATTTGCTCTTCGGTCAAGGTGGTGTCGGCGCTGCTCAGTGTCAGGCGAACGGCCAGGCTGCGCTGCGAAGGCGCAGACTCGGCGTCGGTGGCGCTGGCCTTGGGGCGGTAGACGTCAAACAACTGGGCCTCTTGCAGGAGTCCGCCGGTGGGTGCCGCATGGATGCAAGCCATCAGCGCCTGGTGGCTGACAGCATCGCCCAAAATGACCGCGATGTCGCGCTGTACTGGCTGCAGTTTCGCAACGGAAGCAAATACGGCAACCCGGCTCTGGAGCACAGCGTCGAGATCCAATTCAAACACCACCGGGTTTTGCAACAACTCATAGTCTTGGCGCCAGCGGGGGTGCACTTCACCCACATAACCGATGTCGCGCCCGTGCAGCATCACCCGGGCGCAGCGACCGGGGTGCATTGCGGGATGGGTGCCGGGCACAAACTCGGCCTTCAGCGGCGACAACAAGGCTTCAATGTCGCCTTTGACGTCAAAATAATCAACAGCGGCTTCCTTGCGGCCCCACTGCAGCGCATCTGCCGCACCGCATGCCAAACCGGCGATGCGCATCGGCTGCTCGAAGCCCTGCACCGTAGTGTCGGTGTTTTCTACCGACGCGTTGCGCAAGAACACGCGCCCCAGCTCAAAAACACGGACGCGGGGTGCTTTACGTGCCTGGTTGAACTTGAGCACTTGGATCAATGACGCAATCAGGGAGGAGCGCATCACGCTCATCTGGCTGGCGATCGGGTTAAGCAGCTTGATCGGCTGGGGGTTGCCCGCGAGCTCGTGCTCCCAGCGCTCTTCGACAAAGCTGAAGTTGATGGTTTCCTGGTAGCCCAGTCCCGCCAGCATGCGGCGCAGCGCAAAAGGACTGCGCTGTGACTCGGGCCGTAACTTGGCCGTAATAGGCCCCAGCGGCGGCGTATGCGGCAGCGCGTCGTAACCGACCATGCGTGCCACTTCTTCAATCAGGTCTTCTTCTATCTGTAAATCGAAGCGGAACGTCGGCGGCACCACCGTCAACACGCCATCGCCTCGGGAGACTTCAAGTCCCAAACGCTGCAAAGCGTCAAAGCACTGGGCCTGCGTCAGTGGCATACCGATGATCTTGGCAGCGCGCGCCACCCGCAATTGCACTGGCGTGCGTGTAGGCATGGCGGGCTGCTGGTCGTCCACCGGGCCGCACGTGGTCTCGGTCGTGCCGCAAATGTCCAGAATCAGTCGGGTGAGGTGTTCAATGTGTTCGACGGTAGACGCAGGGTCTACACCGCGTTCAAAACGATGACCGGCATCGGTCGAAAAGTTGAAACGACGCGACCGTCCGGCAATCGACTTGGGCCACCAAAATGCGGCTTCCACGTACACATTGCGGGTGTCGTCAGAGACGGCAGTGGCGTCGCCGCCCATGATGCCGGCCAGGGATTCAACCTGTGCGTCGTCGGCAATAACACCCACCTCGGCGTCCACTTGCACTGTATTGCCGTTGAGCAGCTTGATCTGCTCCCCCGCCCTGCCCCAGCGCACGTCCAGGCCACCCTGGATTTTGTCCAGGTCAAAAATATGTGACGGACGGCCCAACTCAAACATCACGTAGTTGGAAATATCCACCAAGGCAGTGACGCTGCGCTGACCGCATCGCGCCAGGCGGTCCACCATCCACTGCGGTGTCTTGGCCTGAGGGTTGACGTTGCGCACCACGCGCCCCGAAAAGCGTCCACACAAATCGGGCGCGCTGACCGTGACCTTGAGGGTGTCGGCGTTGCCCACCGCCACCCGTGCAAATTCAGGTGCCAACAGGGGCGCACCCGTCAGCGCCGCCACCTCACGGGCCACCCCATAGACGCTCAGGCAATGCGCCAGGTTGGGCGTGAGCTTGAGCGTGAACAAGGTGTCGTCCAGATTCAGGTGCGTGCGGATGCTTTGGCCCAGCGGCGCGTCGGCAGCCAGTTCCAGCAAGCCGCCATGGTCATCGGCCAATTGCAGTTCTTTGGCCGAACACAACATGCCTTGGCTTTCCACGCCGCGCAGTTGCCCGACCTTGATGACAAAGGGCTTGCCATCGGCACCAGGCGGCAACTCGGCCCCCACCAGCGCGCACGGCACACGGATGCCCACGCGCGCATTGGGTGCGCCGCAAACGATATTCAGCAGTTCAGGCGCGCCCACGTCGACCTTGCACACACGCAAGCGGTCGGCGTTGGGGTGTTGCTCGGCATGGCGAATTTCGCCTACCACGATGTGGCTGAACGGCGGTGCCACGGGCTTGAGGTCTTCCACCTCCAGGCCGGCCATGGTCAGGGTATGCGCCAGTTGCGCGGTGGTCAGCGGCGGATTGCAAAAGGCCCGCAGCCAGGATTCAGGGAATTGCATAGGCTCTTCTTGGAATTATTGAAACTGCGAAAGAAAGCGAATATCGCCGTCAAAAAACAAACGCAGGTCGTTGACGCCGTAGCGCAACATCGTCAAACGGTCGGGCCCAATGCCGAAGGCAAAACCGATGAATTTCTCAGGGTCCAGGCCCATATTGCGAATCACATTGGGGTGCACTTGGCCTGAGCCTGCCACTTCCAACCAGCGTCCGGCCAATGGCCCAGCGGCAAACTGGATGTCAATCTCCGCACTGGGCTCGGTAAATGGAAAGAAACTTGGCCGAAAGCGCAACACCAGGTCGTCGCTTTCAAAAAAGGTGCGGCAGAAGTCGGTAAACACAAACTTCAAGTCCTTGAAACTCACGTTCTCGCCCACCCACAGACCTTCACACTGATGGAACATGGGGGAATGCGTGGCGTCGCTGTCCACGCGATAAGTGCGTCCGGGCGCAATCACCCGGATCTCGGGCATGTCACCCGAAAACAATGCGCTGCTGTCCGCCCCCACGGCATCGCGGTATTTTTTGACATGCTGCACAGCATGGCGGATTTGCATCGGGCTGGTGTGGGTGCGAAGCAATAAGGGCGCCTTTTCGGTGCCGCCTTCGACATAAAAGGTGTCGTGCATCGAGCGTGCCGGGTGGTCCTCTGGCGTATTCAGTGCCGTGAAATTAAACCAATCGGTTTCAATCTCCGGGCCTTGGGCTACGTCAAAACCCATGGAGCCAAAAATGGCCTCAATGCGTTCGAGGGTCAACGACACGGGGTGCAAACCACCTGCGCCACGTTGGCGACCCGGCAGCGTGACGTCGAGCGCTTCGGCTTGAAGCTGGAGTTGCAACTCGGCGTCGGCCAGGGCTTGGCGGCGTTGGGTGAGTGCGGCTTCGATCGCCTGTTTGGCCACGTTAATGGCGGCGCCGCGCGACTTTTTTTCGTCCACGCTCAGGGCGGCCATGCCCTTCATCAGCTCGGTCATTCGGCCGGACTTGCCCAGGAACAAGGCCTTGGCGTTTTCCAGCTCGGCCGGCGTGACCGCCTGGGCAAAGGCAGCCGTGGCCGCGTCGACGATCTCAAACAGGTCGGTCATAGAAAAAGATAAATCTCGGAAATCAAGGAAAAAGGGCTAGCGCTTTTTCAAGCTCTAGCCCTTGTCTCTGGTGCGCCATACGCCACTTTTCAGGGCGCAGGGGACGGGAATCAGGCGGCCAGCTTGGCTTTCACTTGTTCCACAATGCCCGCAAAAGCGGCCATGTCGTGCACCGCGATATCAGACAAAACCTTACGGTCGATCTCGATATGCGCTTTCTTCAGTCCGTTGGCGAACTGGCTGTAGGTCATGCCGCACTGGCGGGCTGCCGCGTTGATACGCGCAATCCACAACTGACGGAACACGCGCTTTTTGGTACGGCGGTCACGGTAGGCATATTGCCCAGCCTTCATTACCGCTTCTTTGGCGATGCGGAAAACATTACCGCGGCGACCGCGGAAACCCTTGGCAAGGGCGAGAACTTTTTTGTGGCGGGCGCGAGCCGTTACACCACGTTTGACGCGAGGCATGGTATTACTCCTTGTTCGTCGTTAATTAAATACCACGGCCGGGCAGCATCTGCGCCATGTGACCCATATTGGTCTCATGAACTCCAGTGGTACCGCGCAGATGGCGTTTATTTTTGGTGGTCTTCTTGGTCAAGATGTGACGTTTGAAGGCTTGGCCGCGCTTGACGGTGCCACCAGGACGAACGCGAAAGCGTTTTTTCGCCGCGCTCTTGGTCTTCATTTTGGGCATGGTTATGCTCCTTTTACTTTGTGCTCGTGAGGCGTCTGAAATGAATTTTCAGCCTTGTTGGCCCCGAGCCACTTTTCTTGCTTCACTCCGGCCCTAGGCTTTCACACCTATCGACCTCGGCCCGCAAGTCGTGCAGCGCAATTGCTTTTGCCGCACGCCAGGAGTTTGAACTCCTGGCTATTGCGCCAGTGACCAGACTGGCGCAAATTCTGTTCTTCTAAAAATCCCCAGGCTTTAGGCCGCAGCCTCTTGCACCGGCTTATTCGACCCGCCCTGCTTCTTTTTGCCGGGCGCGATCATCATGACCATCTGACGACCTTCAAGCTTGGGGAACTGCTCCACCACAATCAGGTCGGCCAACTCTTCGCGCATACGCTGCAACAAGGCCAAACCAATCTCCTGGTGTGTGATCTCCCGACCGCGGAACCGAAGCGTGATCTTGCACTTGTCGCCGTCTTCCAAAAAGCGCTTGATATTGCGCACTTTGATGTTGTAGTCGCCATCGTCGGTACCGGGTCGGAATTTGATTTCCTTGACCTCGATGACCTTTTGTTTCGATTTCGCTTCCGCCGCCTTCTTTTGCTCTTGGTATTTGAACTTTCCGTAGTCCATCAAGCGACAGACGGGTGGGATGGCGGTGGCGGCAATTTCAACCAAGTCCACGTCCAACTCACCGGCCATACGAAGGGCCTCCATGAGACTGACAACTCCGAGGGGTTCATTTTCAATCCCCGAGAGCCGCACTTCCGGAACCATGATTTCACGGTTAAGACGGTGTTTGCGTTCTTCACGCTGACGGCGGTCACGAAATTCAGTAGCGATGGCTCAATCCTTCACAAAATCTGCCCAAACAGGCTAAAACCCCGCAGCACGCGACGGACCATCTTCATCTTTGGAAACAACCTTAGACAAGGGATTTGTCAGCAATGTCGACTTTGATAAGTTGCACAAAGGCATCTAGCGACATTACACCGAGGTCTTTACCCCCTCGGGCGCGCACTGCGACGGAACCAGCTGCCATCTCTTTGTCACCAACGACCAACAGATAAGGCAGCTTCTGCATCGAATGCTCGCGTATTTTATACGTTATTTTTTCGTTTTTAAGGTCCAGATCAACCCTAAGCCCTTGATTCTGCAGCGTTTTGGCCACATAACGGGCGTAATCGGCCTGTGCATCGGTGATATTGAGGACGGCAATTTGCACGGGCGCCAACCAGGTTGGCAAGGCACCAGCGCTCTCTTCGATCAGGATTCCGATGAAACGCTCCAGGCTGCCGACGATGGCGCGGTGCAGCATGACGGGGCGATGGCGGGCGCCATCTTCACCCACATATTCGGCGTCCAGGCGCTCCGTCATGAAGAAGTCCACCTGCATTGTGCCGCACTGCCACTGGCGGCCAATGGCGTCTTTCAGGGTGTATTCGATTTTGGGACCGTAAAAGGCGCCGTCACCCACCGAGATCTCAAATTCACAACCGGAGGCACGCAAACTTTCCATCAAAGCGTGCTCCGCTTTGTCCCAACTCTCATCGGAGCCAATGCGCTTCTCGGGGCGGGTGGCAACCTTGTAGATGATGTTCTTGAAACCAAAATCAGTGTAGACCTTTTGCAATAGGCTCGTGTAGTTGACACATTCCTGCAAAATTTGGTCTTCGGTGCAAAAAATGTGACCATCATCCTGCGTGAAACCGCGGACCCGCATGATGCCGTGCAGGCCGCCTGAAGGCTCATTGCGGTGGCACTGGCCGAATTCGCCGTAGCGCAGCGGCAGGTCGCGGTAGCTTTTGATGCCTTGTTTGAAGATCAGGATATGGCCGGGGCAGTTCATCGGCTTCAAAGCGTATTCCCGCTTTTCAGACTCGGTAATGAACATGTTTTCGCGGTATTTGTCCCAGTGCCCGGTTTTCTCCCACAGGCCTTTGTCAATGATTTGTGGGCCTTTCACCTCTAGGTAGCCGTTGTCCTGGTACACGCGGCGCATGTATTGCTCCACGCCTTGCCACAAGGTCCAGCCCTTGGGATGCCAGAACACCAGGCCAGGGGCATGGTCATCGATGTGGAACAAATCCAGCTCGCGCCCGAGTTTGCGGTGGTCACGCTTTTCGGCTTCCTCAAGCATCGTCAGATGCTGCTGCAACTCGTCTTTGGTGGCCCAGGCCGTGCCGTAGATACGTTGAAGCATCTCGTTTTTGTGATCGCCGCGCCAGTAAGCACCCGCCAGTTTCATGAGCTTGAAGAACTTGAGTTTTCCGGTGCTCGGCACATGCGGGCCCCGGCACAGGTCTTCAAAATCACCTTCGCGGTACAGCGAAACGTCTTGGTCTGCCGGAATGCTTTCAATGATTTCGGCCTTGTAGTGCTCTCCCAGACTCTTGAAGTAAGCGACCGCCTCGTCGCGCGGCAGCACGCGGCGCAACACCGGCTCGTCCTTGGCGGCGAGCTCGGTCATTTTTTTCTCGATCAAGGACAGATCGTCGGGTGTAAAGGGGCGCTTGTAGGAAAAGTCGTAGAAAAATCCATGCTCAATCACGGGACCGATGGTCACTTGGGCATCGGGAAACAGGCTTTTGACGGCGTAGGCCAGCAAGTGCGCCGTGGAATGGCGAATAACCTCGAGTCCGTCCGGATCTTTGGCCGTAATGATGGAGAGTGCGCTGTCGGCGCTGATGGTGTGGCTGGTGTCCACCACCACGCCGTCGATCTTGCCGGCCAAGGCCGCTTTGGCCAAGCCAGCTCCAATGGACGCAGCCACCTCGGCCACGGTGACGGGGCCGGGAAATTCGCGCAAGGAGCCGTCGGGAAGTGTGATCTGAACCATGGTCATAAAGCAAAAAAGCGCGGCAGGAGCCGCGCTTGAGGTGGATTGAAACGCTAGGCTGCGATTTTACGCTGGCCTAACGCGGTCAATTTTCAGTGGAACTGCTCTTCTTCAGTCGAGCCGGTCAGTGCAGTCACACTGGACTTTCCACCTTGGATGACGGTGGTCACTTCGTCGAAGTAGCCGGTGCCCACCTCTTGCTGGTGGCTCACGAAGGTGTATCCACGGTCGCGGGCCGCAAATTCGGGTTCTTGCACTTTTTCAACGTAAGCGGTCATGCCGCGTGCCACGTAGTCCTGTGCCAAGTCGAACATGTTGTACCACATGGAATGGATGCCAGCCAGGGTGATGAATTGGTACTTGTAACCCATCGCGCCGAGCTCGCGCTGGAACTTGGCGATGGTGGCGTCGTCCAGATTTTTCTTCCAGTTGAAGGATGGCGAGCAGTTGTAAGCGAGCATTTTGCCGGGGTGCTTGGCGTGCACGGCATCGGCAAACTTCTTGGCGAATTCCAGATCTGGCGTACCGGTTTCACACCACACCAAATCGGCGTATTCAGCGTAGGCAATGGCGCGGGAAATCGCCTGGTCAATGCCTTTGTTGGTTTTGTAGAAGCCCTCGGCGGTACGCTCGCCGGTCAGGAACGGCTTGTCGTTTTCGTCGTAGTCGCTGGTCAAAAGATCCGCGGCTTCGGCATCCGTGCGGGCAATCACCAGCGTGGGCACGCCACACACATCGGCCGCCATACGCGCAGCGATCAATTTTTGGCACGCTTCAGCGGTAGGCACCAGCACTTTGCCGCCCATGTGGCCGCATTTTTTGACAGAGGCCAGTTGGTCTTCCCAATGAACGCCTGCAGCGCCCGCCTTAATCATGGCCTTCATCAGTTCGAAAGCGTTCAGCACGCCGCCAAAACCGGCTTCCGCATCGGCCACGATGGGCGCAAAATTGTCGATATAACCCTTGTCGCCGGCGTCAATGCCTTTGGAGTGTTGAATTTCGTCGGCACGGCGGAAGGTGTTGTTGATGCGCTCGACCACGGTAGGTACGGAGTCCACGGGGTACAGCGACTGGTCGGGGTACATCGAGGCGTAGGAGTTGTTGTCAGCGGCGACTTGCCAGCCTGAGAGGTAAATCGCTTTGACGCCGGCCTTGACTTGTTGCATGGCTTGGCCGCCGGTGAGTGCGCCCAGGCAATTGACGTAGGGCTCGGTGTTCACCAGATTCCAGAGCTTCTCGGCACCGCGGCGCGCCAGCGTGTGCTCAATGGGGAAAGAACCGCGCAGACGAACCACGTCAGCAGCAGAATAGCCACGGGTGATGCCCTTCCAGCGGGGATTGGTGGCCCAGTCTTTTTCCAGGGCAGCAATTTGCTGTTCGCGGCTAAGTTGTTCGGTAAGAGATTGAGGCATGTGAACACTCCAGAGTTGTTAAAACGTTTGCGCCGTATGCAATGCAAGTACGGTGCCTAGGTGCATATTTTAAGTCTTATATAAGACAGAAGTCAGCTCTTGTGTCTTATATAAGACTTAAATTTTCTTCAATAAAATCATGCACTTAGACAGTACGTTTCACAAAGCAAAATTTAAAAATCACTCTACAAAATTTTGAGGCGCTATTTTTCCCACAATACTTTGCATGATGGAACGCCGGGCAGTGTGCCCAAACACCGCCGCTGGCGCGGCCCTGCCCCATGCCGGTGCAGATGGATTTCAGCGTGAGGCTAACCGTGAAAAGGCAAAGCCTTAAAACGCGTCGGCGTAGCGCGCAAGCTCCCAGGAGGACACCTGCTGCTGATATTGGTCCCATTCCTCACGCTTGAGCGCCAGGAACTGGGCGCAAAAAGCGTCACCCAACAGGGCGCGGAGCACTGCGTCCTGTTCGAGCGCGACCAAGGCATCGCAAAGGTCACGCGGCAGTCGCCCGGGCATAGGGGCGCCGCTGGCAAAGCGTTCGTACAAGTCCTCATCACAGGGCGCGGGCGCCGTTAGCGCCCGGTCCATGCCGTCCAGGCCCGCTAAAAGCGTCGCTGCCAGCGCGGCGTAGACGTTGCAAGAAGCGTCGGGCAAGCGCCATTCCAACCGACCCGCCACCGAGCGCACCAGGCAGGTGCGGTTGTTGTCCCCGTACGCCTTCCAGACGGGCGACCAGGTGGTGCCCGAGGCACTTTGGCTGAGCGCGAGTCGCTTGTAACTGTTGACCGTGGGCGCACAGAGCGCGCTAAGCGCATCGGCATGCTCCAGCAGACCCGCAGCAAACTGGTGGCCCGCCGCACTCAAGCCCAAGGCAGCCGAGGGATCGGCAAAGACCGCGTTGCCCTCGGCGTCGGTCATGCTCAAATGGAAATGCAAACCGCTGCCGGGGGCCTTCGCCAGTGGCTTGGCCATGGCGCTGAACACCAGGCCATGCCTTTGCGCCACTGCATGCGCCGTCAGCTTGAAAAGCAGATACCGGTCGGCCGCAGCCAGAGCGTCATCAAACTTGTAGTTGATCTCGTACTGACCACAGGCGTCTTCGTGGTCCATTTGCTGCAGCTCAAAGCCCAGCGCCGTGAGAGTGGAACGCATATCCTCCAAAAAAGCCTGGTTACGGTGAATGGCCTTGAGGTCGTAAGAGGGTTTGTCCAGCTGGTCATCGGCATCCGCGACTTGCCAGGCACCGTTGGCACCGGAGCGCAGCAAGAAGAACTCCGGCTCGATACCGACCCAGAGCTTCCAACCACGCGCCTGGATGCGAGCGATAGCAGCCTGCAGAACCTGGCGGGAACAGGTTTCCAGCGGCGAGCCCCCGGCAAATCCATCGGCCACCGCATGCGCCACGCCTGGCATAAAAGGCAGTGGCTGCAGACTGGCGAGCTGCACGCGGGCGTAGTACTCGCTGCGCGCGCCAAAGCGTGGCAAGCCGGTACCCCAAATGCTGGGTCCAGCAAAACCCGCACCCTGCTCTACCCATTCCTGCAAATGGCCCAAAGGCACGAGCTTTCCTTTGGCCACCCCGTGAATGTCGCAAAACTGCACCAGCACCGAGTGGATGCCCAGTGCTTGCAGGCGGCTAATCGTTTCTTGGTAGAGGCTCATGGACGGGGGCGCGCCAATGGAGTGACGCAAGCGCAGAAAGGGTTGTCCGTGCCGAACGCCGAACGCTTAGGCCGCCCGGCAGGCACGGCGGTTACATGACGATCAGGCCAGCACGCTGTCCAGAATCGCCATTGCCTCGTCAAATACCGCGTCTTCGATCGTCAGCGGGAACAGGAAGCGCAGCACGTTGCCATAAACACCGCAGGTGAGCAACAACAAGCCTTGCTTGAGTGCGGCCTGTTGGACTTTCTTGGCCAAGTCGGCGTCTGGCGCGCCGGTTTCACCGTTGACCAGATCGCAGGCGACCATGGCGCCCAAGGCGCGAACGTCTCCGATGCAGGAGTTTTTGGCCTTGGCCGCCTTCAAGCGGGCATGCAGGCGGTCGCCCAAGATGCGGGCGCGTTCGCACAAGCCCTCTTCCACCATCACGTCCAACACGGCGTGCGCTGCGGCAACCGCGAGTGGGTTACCCGCGTAGGTGCCACCGAGCCCACCAGGGTTGGGCGCATCCATGATGGCGGTGCGGCCCGAAACGGCCGACAAGGTCGTGCCGCCTCCCATGCTTTTGGCCATGGTCATCAGGTCGGGAGAGACGCCAAAGTGCTCCATGGCAAACATCTTGCCGGTGCGCCCGTAGCCGGTCTGCACTTCATCGGCGATCAATACGATGCCATGCTGATCGCAGAGTGCCCGTAGCCAATGCACCGCCTCGGCTTGGATGGGGTTGAAGCCGCCCTCACCTTGCACCGGCTCAAAAATGATCGCGGCAACGCGCGCGGGTTCAATGTCGCACTTGAACAATTGCTCCATCGCGTCTTTGCTGTCTTGCAGGTTGGCGCAATGGCAGGGAAAGGGCACGTGGTAAATCTCGGGAGCGAACGGGCCAAAGCCGGCCTTGTAGGGCTGAACCTTGCCGGTAAGCGCCACGGCAAACAGGCTGCGTCCGTGGAACGCGCCCCCAAAGGCAATGACGCCGCTGCGTCCCGTGTAGGAGCGGGCAATCTTGACCGCGTTTTCCACCGCTTCGGCGCCGGTGGAAAACAAGGCGGTTTTGGTGGGGCCGTCAATCGGGACGATAGCGTTGATGCGCTCGGCCAGTGACACGTACTGTGCGTAAGGAACCACCTGGTAGCAGCTGTGGGTGAAACGCTGCAACTGTTCGGCAATGGCGGCCTCCACTTTGGGGTGACGGTGTCCGGTGTTGAGCACCGCAATGCCGCCCACAAAGTCGATGAAGCGACGGCCTTCAATGTCCCACAACTCGGCGTTTTTAGCGTGATCAATAAAGAAGTCACCCATCACGGCCACGCCGCGCGGCGTAGCCGCAAGGCGGCGCGCGTGCCAGTCTGCATTGGTGCCCAAGGTGGACTCAGCAGGAGCCAGCGATTTCTGATTTTGAGGAGCGTTCATGGTTTGCACTTTCAATAAATGTTTTCCGGCTTAGCCTGCTCGGTAGGCTGCGGCCACTTCCTGGGCCCGGCGGCGCTCAGCGCGCGCCATCAACACACTTGCAGCGATCACCCCAACGCTAACCACTGCCACCGTGATCGTCGCAACGGTGTTGACACTGGGGCTCAGTCCCAGTCGCGCGCGACTGAAGATGGTAATCGGCATGGTAGTCGAACCGGGTCCTGATAGAAAGGCAGAAAGCACCACGTCATCAAGGGAAAGTGTAAAAGTCAACAACCAGGCCGAGGCGATCGCCTGCGAAATCAGCGGCAAAGTGACCAAAAAGAAAACCTGCAAGGGACGACAGCCCAGATCTTGCGCTGCTTCTTCGAGTGACGGACTGACCTCTTGGAGCCGTGACAGCACGACCACCGTGGCGTAAGCCATACCCAGGAGCGTGTGGCCCAGCCAAATCGTGCCAAACCCGCGCTCCGGAAAGCCAAACATGCGCTGCACCGACACCAACATCAAGAGCAGCGACAGGCCAATAATGACTTCGGGCATCACCAGCGGCGAATTGACCATACCGGCAAACAAGGTGCGTCCCGGAAAACGTTTAAAGCGGTGCAACGACAAAGCGGCCAAAGTGCCCAGGAGCACCGAGGAGCAACCGGTAAGAAATGCGATTTCCAGGGACAGGCGAAATCCACTGATGATTTCCGTGTCCTTGGCAAGTGCCTCATACCAGCGCACGGACCATCCCCCCCAGTTGGTGACCATGGGGCTGGCATTGAAGCTCAAAACGACCAAGGTCACGATGGGCAGGTACAAAAACAGGAACACCGCACCCATCCAGGAGCGCGCCGTCAGGCGACCGGCAACCGCCTTCATACCCGCGCCCCCGTATGGGCTTCGGCCTGGTATTTGTTGAACAAGGCCACCGGCACAATGATGAGCAGCACCATAACCACAGCGACAGCAGCGGCCATGGGCCAGTCGTTGTTGCTGAAAAACTCATCCCACAGTACGCGCCCGATCATCAGGGTCTGGGGGCCGCCAAGCAGCTCGGGAATGACAAATTCCCCCACGCATGGAATAAACACCAGCATGGAGCCTGCAATGATGCCGCTCTTGGACAGGGGAACCGTGATCCGCCAGAAGGCCTGCCAAGGCGTCGCCCCCAAGTCGAGCGCGGCTTCCAGCAAAGTCAAATCCATTTTGACCAGATTGGCGTACAGCGGCAGGATCATGAAGGGGACGTAGGTGTAGACCATGCCCAAGACCAGCGAGAACGGCGTATTCATCATCTTGATGGGCTCGGCAATGACGCCCAAGGCCAGAAAAACGTTGTTGATGACGCCGGTATCGGCCAGCAGCATCTTCCATGCGTAGACCCGCAAAAGGAAGGAGGTCCAAAACGGCAACATCACCAGCATCAGCAGTGCCGGACGCTTGTCCGCGGGACTGCGGGCTAAAAAGTAAGCAAATGGATACGCAATGGCCAGACATAGGGCGGTGGTGACCGCCGCAAACTTGATGGAACTGAGGTAGGTCTGAAAATACAGGGCATCTTCAAACAAACTGAAGTAATTACCAACCTTGACCTTGAGCGTCAGCGTGTCATCGGCCCAGGACAGCACATCGTGAAAAAACACCGTGTCCATTTCCGAGACGCTGATCTTGAAAACCACAAGAAACGGCAACAAGAACACCGCCAGCAAAAAGACCATGGGAACGCCAATCACGCCCACGCGGCCCCATGCGGCACCGAAACGGTCCAAGAATCCGGAGCGCTGACTCATGGCATGTGCATCGCGCGCCGCCACTGCGGATTACCGCGTCAACACCACCACGTCACTGCCGCACCACCAGACCGTCACCCGGTCGCCCCAGGTAAGCTGCGCTGCACTGTGGCGTGCCGCATTGGTGTGCGTCACCTTGACGACGGTGCCGCCATCCAACTTGACGTGGTAAGTGGTCAGGCTTCCCAGGTAGGCCAGATCTTCAATCACCCCCTGAGCCATGTTGTAGCCCACTTCAGCCAAGGATTCGCGTTCAGAATCCAGCACCGGCGTGGTCTGAATGGACATTTTTTCGGGGCGCACCGCCACGTGAACATCCATGCCTGCCGTGCCGGTGATTCCGTGGCTGACATAGTGTTTGCACTCGGCCGTGGCGATCACCACGTGGTCGGGCTCGTCGACCTCTACATGGCCCTTGAACAAGTTGACACTACCGATGAAGTCCGCCACAAAGCGGCAATTGGGCGTCTCGTAAATGTCGGCCGGCTGGCCGATTTGCAGGATCTTGCCCTCACTCATCACGCCAATGCGGGTGGCCATGGTCATGGCCTCTTCCTGATCGTGGGTCACCATGACGCAGGTGACACCCACCTGCTCAATGATGCGCACCAGTTCAAGCTGGGTTTGCTGGCGCAGTTTTGCGTCAAGTGCGCCAAGCGGTTCGTCCAACAAAAGCAGCTTGGGACGCTTGGCAAGACTTCGCGCGAGCGCCACGCGCTGCTGCTGACCGCCCGAAAGTTGGTGCGGCTTGCGCTTGGCATAGGGTTTGAGTTGCACCAAATCGAGCATTTGCGCGACCCGCTCCTGCATTTCGGCCTTGGGCATGTGATCGCGTCGCAAACCAAACGCGATGTTGTCCCACACGGTCAGGTGCGGAAAGAGCGCGTAACTCTGGAACATCATGTTGATCGGACGCTCGTACGGCGCCAAACCCACAATGTCCTGCCCGGCCAAAAGAATTTGGCCCGAGGTGGGAACTTCAAATCCAGCCAACATGCGCAGCAAGGTGGACTTGCCACAACCCGAGGATCCCAACAGCGCAAATATCTCGCCTTGGCGGACGTCCAGACTGACTTCATCGACTGCAAACACGTCGTCAAATTTTTTGACGATCCGCCGGATCTGCAGAAAAGGTGTGTCGGTCGTTGGAGTGGAAATGACTTGGTTTGGATGTGCCACCGGCGATCCCTGAAGTTGAGGCCCGGGCTTAGATGCCGGTCTTGAAGGACGTGTAAGCGCGCGTCGCCAGTCGGCGAACGTCGTTGGTCAGCGCCTTGGGCGCGACCATCGCAGCCATTTCTTCCGAATTGGGGAATACCGATGGGTTTTTTGCGACATCGGGGCTTATGAACTTGCGCGACTCTTTGTTGGGGTTGGCGTATTTGACCTTATTGGTCAGGCTGGCATGCACTTCGGGTCGCATGATGTAGTTCATGAAGGCCATGGCATTTTGGGGGTGCGCTGCGTCTGCAGGAATCGCCATCATGTCAAAGAACAACACTCCGCCGGTTTTTGGCACGAGGGCCACCACGTCCTGGCCCGTTTTGCCTTCGATCGCACGGCTACGGGCGATATTGATGTCGCCGTTCCAGCCCAGCGCCATGCAAATCGATCCACTCGCCATGTCATTGATGTAGCCCGAAGAGCTGAACAAAGTCACAAAGGGCCGCACGCTTTTGAGCAGGGCCAGCGCCTCCTGGTAGTCACCGGCATTCTTGCTGAACGGGTCTTTGCCGAGGTAATGCAAAGCCGCCGGCATCACTTCGGTGGCCGAGTCGAGGGTGCTCACGCCGCAGCTTTTGAGTTTGCTGATGTATTTGGGGTTGAAAAACAATTCCCACACGTTGGCGGGCATGGGTTCATTGCCCAAGGCGGCCTTCACCTTTGCGGTGTTGATACCGATGGTGGTGTAGCCCCACAACCAGTTGACCAAATACTGGTTGCCCGGGTCGATTTTTGCCACTTGGGCCTGAATGTCGGGATCGAGGTTTTTCAGGTTGGGGAGTTGGTTTTTATCCAGCTTGGCGAGCAGACCGCCATCGATTTGCAGGCGGGCAAAGGTAGACGAAGGCACGACCAAGTCATAGCCGGTTTTACCGGCGACCAGTTTGGCATGCAGGATTTCATTGTTGTCGTAGGTGTCATAGCGCACCTTGATCCCGGTTTCTTTTTCAAAATTCGCGATCGTGTCTGGTGCAACATAGTCGGACCAGTTGTAGATATTGAGGACTTTTTCCTCAGCGGCCAAGGCCGATGCGCAACCCACAGCCAAGATCATGCCGGCCGCAAGGGGGGCAAAGAGTTCACGACAGCGTTTGAAGAAGTGGGGGGTGGTCAATTTCATCTCCTGAGAAAACGATGCAGACAAACGGGTTTACCAATAGGCACCGAAATGGCGCAAATACAGTCTAAATATCCTAAGCGATTTGGAAGGCACAGTGCATTAACGCAATCCCTATGCCCACTGAAAATTACGATCCTACTCCGGCGGATTTGGCGGCAGTTTGTGCGTCCCGGGCGCGGCGACGGGCGTCACGTGCTACCCAGACGCTGTAACTGATCACGCCCACGCTCACCGCCACGATCAGCAAGCTGGCTGCGGCATAAATCGTCGGATTGATGCCCCGGCGAGCGTAGCCAAAAATCACTTGCGGAAGCGTGTTGACGCCAGGACCGGACAAAAATTCTGAAATCACCACATCATCAAAGGAGAGCGTGAACGACAGTAGAAAGGCCGCCACGATGGCCTGCGCAATATTGGGAAACGTGACGAGGAAAAAAACCTGGACGGGCCGTGCGCCGAGGTCCATGGCGGCCTCCTCCAGGGAACGATCGAACTCCAAGAGGCGGGACTGCACCACCACCATCGCATAGGCCAGCCCCAGCAAGGTATGCCCCAGGATGATCGTCAGCATTCCTCGCTCAGGCCATCCCAATGCCTGTTGGACACCCACCATCAGCAGAAGAAGCGACAAACCAATCACCACTTCGGGCATCACGAGAGGCGCATTCACCATGCCAGAAAACACCGCGCGTCCGGTGAACCGGTGGTAACGCACCAACACGAACGCGGCAAACGTACCCAACACGGCCGACAGCAAGCCCGTCACACCCGCAATCTGCAATGACAACCAAAAACCTTCCACAATCTTGGTGTCTCGGCCCAACGCCTCGTACCAGCGCCAGGAAAATCCGGTAAAGACCGCATCTTGGCGCGTGCTGTTGAAAGAAAAAACCACCATGAACAGCAATGGCAGGTACAAAAACAAAAAAATGACGGCCAGCCAGAGCTTGCTCACATGCTGGTTAAGAAAACGCTGAATCATGCGGACTCCTGCGGCTGGGGGTCGTCCGCCGGTGCCTCAGCGCGGCCCTCAGCCGCGTTACCGACATGCTGGTAATACAGCGCCAGCGGCAACACCACCAGCGCGATCATGGACACGGCCAACGCACTGGCACGCGGCCAGTTGTTGCTGGTGAACATTTCGTCCCACACCACACGGCCGACCATCAGGTTTTCCGGGCCACCCAGCAAGGAAGGAATCACAAACTCGCCCACGGCAGGAATGAAGACCAGCATGAATCCCGCCACGATGCCGGCTTTGGACAGCGGCACGGTGACCAGCCAAAAGGCGGTCCAAGGCGAGGCACCCAAGTCCTTGGCCGCCTCCAACAGGCGTAAATCCAGCTTCACCAGATTGGCATACAGCGGCAGCACCATGAAAGGCAAATACACATAGGTCATTCCCACCAGCATCGATACGCTGGTGTAGAGCATTTGCACGGGTTCGCTGGTGATTCCCAGCAGCATCAGCCATTGGTTCAACACGCCCTGATCGGCCAATATGCCCTTCCAGGCGTAGACCCGCAGCAAAAACGAGGTCCAAAACGGCAACATCACCATCATCAACAGCGCCGGACGCACACTTGGCTTGGAGCGCGCAATGAAATAGGCGAAGGGATAACCCAGCAACAGGCACAGTACGCCCGTGCAAAACGCGTAGCCAATGGACCTTAAGTAGGCATCGACGTAGACCGTTTTGAACAGCGTACCGTCCTCTGTGGACCTAAAAATGGAAAGGTAATTTTCGTATTTCAGGCGCAATACACCCGCTTCGCTGTCCCACAGCGGCTTGAAGGGGTGGATGTCGCTGCCCATGTCCACAAAGCTGATGTAGAGCAATATGAAAAACGGCACCAGAAAAAAGACCGCAAGCCACCCAAAGGGCAGACCAATCACAAAGCGCCGCCCCGGCGCCAGATGGCGCGCCAGTAAGCGGTGAGGTTGGACCATGTTGGGACTTGGTTGTGGCTTGCGGAGTCAGGGGAGACCGAGCGGCGATGCTCTCCCCTGAATCACCCAAGTCAAAGGTTTATTTGCCCTTCTTGAACGCGGTGTAGGCGTTCGCCATTGCTTCACGACCTTCGTTCGTGAACTTTCCGGGCGCCACCATTTTTGCTGCGACAGCAGCGTCAATAAAAATCGTCTTGTTGCCAGACACTTCAGGCTTGATTTGCGCCAGCGCCGCCTTGTTTGCCGTGGGGTAGCTCAACTCGTTCGATACCGCCGCGCCACTCTCGGCACGCAAGTAGAAGTCGATGAAAGCGTGGGCATTGGCTGGATGCTTGGCATCTTTGGTAATGGCCATGGTGTCAAAGAAAATCATCCCGCCAGTGCTCGGCAGCAGCGCCTCAATGACGTCTTTGCTGCCATTTTCTTTGGCGCGACCCGCAGCGATGTTGATGTCGCCAGACCAGCCAACCACGGCGCAAGCCTTGCCACCCGCGATGTCGTCGATCATGGTCGAGCTGAAAATGCGTATGTCCTTGCGCACTTTGCCCAGCATCTCGGCAGCTGCCTTGTGGTCTGCAGCATCATTGGAGTAAGCATCTTTGCCGATGTAATGCAGCGCGGGAGGCATGATTTCGGTCGGAGAATCCAGATAGGCAATGCCGCAGGATTTGAGCTTGGAGGTGTATTCAGGCTTGAAAACCAGATCCCATGCATTTTCTGGCAGGGGCATTTTGCCCAAGGCTTTTTCTACCTTGGTGCGGTTGATACCCACCGTGGTAAATCCCCAAGCCCAAGGCACCAGGTGCTTGTTGCCTGGGTCAGCCTTGCTCAGGCCCTGCATGATGGCCTCGTCCAGGTTGCCGTAGTTTTTGAGCTTGGCGCGGTCCAGCGCCTGAAAGAACCCTGCCTCGACCTGCGCGGGGCTAAACGCGGTGCCGGGAACCACAATGTCGTACCCGGTGCTGCCGGCCACGAGTTTGGCGTTGAGCGCCTCATTGGTCTCAAACGTGTCGTAATTGACCTTGATACCGGTTTCCTTCTCAAACGCGGCAATCATGCCCTCTGGGATGTAGTCCGGCCAGTTGTAGATGTTGAGCACCTTTTCTTCGGCCGGTGCAGCCGCCACGGGCGCACTCGCCGCAGGTGCCGGGGCCTCTTCTTTTTTTCCGCAGGCGGCCAAGGCCAGTGCCACGATGGCCGCAGGCCACAGGTATTTATTCATCATGCAAATCTCCGAAAGGGGTGAATTTCAAACAAAAAACGAGAAAAAACGCAGGTCCGCAGAAAATTATAGAAGTCAATTCAGCCAGCCGGCGGCTTGGGCGTCCGCCCATGTCAGATCCAGCACGTGGCGAATCAGTCCCATCAGCTCGTCAATCTGGGCATGGGTAATGGTCAACGGAGGCGCAATGATCATGCGGTCGCCCACGGCACGCATGATCAGGCCGTTGGCAAAGCAGTGTGCCCGGCAGCGCATACCCACTTCGAGCTCAGCAGGAAAGGGCTGCTTGCTCGCCTTGTCCTTGACCAGCACCATTCCCGCCATCAGGCCACAGGTTTCGGCAATGCCCACCAGCGGATGGGCACTCAGTGCGGCAAATTGCTGTGCCAAGTAAGGCCCCACATCGTCGCGCACCCGCCCCACCAGGTTTTCTCTTTCCATGATTTCCAGGTTGGCAAGCGCCACGGCGCAGGCCACCGGATGCCCGCTGTAGGTGTAGCCGTGGTTGAATTCGCCGCCTTGCTCTATCAGCACCTTGGCAACCCGGTTGCCCACCATCACGCCGCCCAGCGGGATATAGCCGCTGGTAATCGCCTTGGCAAAAGTCACCAAGTCGGGCTTGTATCCAAACTTTTCGTAAGCAAACCAGTGCCCAAGGCGGCCAAAGGCGCAAATCACCTCGTCGCTGATCAGCAAGATGCCGTATTTGTCGGCGATGCGCTGAATCTCAGGCCAGTAGGTGGCAGGCGGAATGATCACGCCACCCGCACCCTGCACCGGCTCACCGATGAAGGCCGCCACTTTGTGGGCACCAATTTCGAGAATTTTCTGCTCCAGCCAGCCTGCGGCGCGCAGACCAAAGGCATCGCTGGTCTCTCCTGGCAGGGCTTTTTCAAAGAAATAGGGCTGTTCTATGTGCGTGATGTTTGGAATGGGCAAGTCACCCTGCGCATGCATGCCGCTCATGCCACCCAACGACGCACCCGCCATGGTGCTTCCGTGGTAACCATTGACCCGCCCAATAATGACTTTGCGCTCTGGCTGACCCAGCAAATCCCAATAACGGCGCACCATCCGTACATTCGAGTCGTTGCTCTCACTCCCGCTGGACGAATAAAAAACGTGCTCAAAACTGCGGTCGCCAACTGAAGGTGCCAGCGAAGCGAGTTTGGCTGCGAGTGTGGCAGCGGGCACATTGGTGGTCTGGAAAAAGCTGTTGTAGTAAGGCAGCTGCATCATCTGCGCGTGGGCGGCATCGGCCAATTCTTTGCGGCCGTAGCCCACGTTCACGCACCACAGACCACTCATGGCGTCGAGCAGGCGTTTGCCCTCAGAGTCCCAAACGTAAATGTCCTTGGCTTCTGCCATGACCCTGGCCCCGCGGGCGTTCAGGTCTTTGAAGTCGGTGAAGGGGTGCAGGAAATGCGCGCTGTCCAAGGCCTGGATGCGCTGGGTGTCGATTTTGGGGGTCATAAGCGTTTATCCGAGAAAAATAGATGCGGTCGAGGCCGGTTTAGACGTGCAGCAGCAGGTGCTCCCGCTCCCAGGGCGAAATCACTTTCATGAACTCGTCAAATTCGAGCTCCTTGATTTCCGAGTACACCGTGATGAATTCCTTGCCCAGCACCTCGTGTAAATCAGATTCGCGGCGCAGCCAATCCAGCGCCTCACCCAGGCTGCGCGGCAGAGCGTAAGGTGCCAAGTAAGCATCCCCCTTCATTTCCGGCTTGGGCTTGATTTTGTTCTTGATGCCCAGGTAGCCGCAGGCCAGTGTCATGGCCATGGCGACATACGGGTTGGCGTCGGAACCAATCACGCGGTTTTCGACCCGGCGCGCTGCAGGGCTGGAAATGGGCGATCGGATACCGACGGTGCGGTTGTCGTAACCCCATTCAATATTGATAGGCGCGGCCGAATTGCGGCTCAGGCGCCGGTAGCTGTTCACGTAGGGCGCCACCAGCACCATGGCGGCCGGAATGTAGCGCTGCAGGCCTCCGATGTAGTGCATGAACATTTCAGACGGTGTGCCATCTTCATTGCTGAACACGTTTTTCCCGCTCGCCACGTCCACCAGGCTTTGATGGACGTGCATGGCGCTGCCCGGCTCGCCGGCGATCGGTTTGGCCATAAAGGTGGCATACATGTCGTGGCGTAGCGCCGCCTCGCGCACCGTGCGCTTGAAGAAAAACACCTCATCCGCCAAACCCAAGGGTTTGTTGTGGAAAAAATTGATCTCCATTTGCCCGGCGCCGACCTCGTGGATCAAGGTGTCGACATTGAGTTCCATCTTGTCGCTGTAGTCGTAAATCTCTTCAAAAAGCGGGTCAAACTCGTTAACAGCATCAATGCTGTACGCCTGACGGGAGGTTTCTGCCCGCCCGCTGCGCCCAATCGGCGCTTTCAGCAAGGTGTTGGGGTCGGTGTTGCGGGCGGTCAGGTAAAACTCCAACTCGGGCGCCACGATAGGCTGCAGGCCTTCGGCGGCAAACAAATCACACACCTTGCGCAGCACGCTGCGGGGAGCAAACGGCACCAAGTTGCCTGCATGGTCAAAGCAGTCGTGAATCACCTGCGCCGTGGGATCGGTGGCCCAGGGAACGATGCGCACTGAAGACGGGTCTGGCCGCAGCTGCATGTCTTTGTCGGTCGGGTCGATGACGTCGTAATAGGGGCCACTTTCGGGAAACTCGCCCGTGACTCCCATCGCCACAATGGCTTGCGGCAAGCGCATGCCCCGGTCCTCGGTGAACTTGGCACGCGGCAGAATTTTTCCGCGCGCAACGCCCGTCAGGTCGGGTACCAGGCATTCGACCTCGGTGACCCGCCGCTCATTGAGCCACTGCTCCAGGTCGTTGAAACTCATGGTTTTTTGCTCAGACATCGTTTGCATCCTCCTGTGCTGCGTTGAGCAGCTTGGTTTTTTTCGTTCATCAGCAAGCCAACATTGTGCTCCCGTCAACCCACCCATCCATCAAAAATGGTCGCGAATACGGTGGTAAAGCGTGCCCAGCACCAGGCTGGGCGTCCGCAACCAGGCACCCCCGGGGAAATCGCGGTGCTTGAGTCGGCTGAAAACATCGAAGCGCTCCGCCTGACCCGCCATCGCCTGCGCCACCAGTTGGCCGGCCAGCCCCGTCAGGGCTACGCCATGGCCACTGAAGCCTTGCAAGTAATAGATGTTGTGACCCAAGCGCCCAAAATCTGGAGCCCGGTTCATACTGATATCGACAAACCCACCCCAAACGAAATCCACGGGCGCATCTTGCAGCACGGGAAAAACGGCAGCCATGCGCTGGGCCATCGCTTGCTTCAGGCGCTTGGGTGTACTGGTGGTGTAGCTCACACGCCCCCCAAACAGCAGCCGGTGGTCAGCGCTCAGCCGAAAATAATCAAGCACAAAATTGTTGTCGCAGACGGCGGCGTTCTTGGGCAGAAGCGCGGCCGCCCGGTCAGCGCCGAGCGGTGCGGTGCCAATAATGTAGGTCCCCACCGGCATCGCGCGGGCCGCAAGCTCGGGAGCCACCGCCGGGCCGAGGGCGGGCAACATACAGTTACCCGCCAAAACCGCGAAACGGGCACGCACCAAGCCCTGCGCAGTGCGGGCCGCCACAGTCGCACCCCGGTCCAGGGCCGTCACTCTGGAATGCTCAAAAATCTGGACACCCAAAGACGCCGCCGCGCGGGCCAATCCCAGTCCGTACTTGAGCGGATGCAGGTGGCCTGAGCGCTTTTCGTAGGCACAGGCACCATAGCGCGCAGTACCAATGTGGTCTTGCATTGCAGCGCCCTGGGCCCATTCGGTCGCGAAACCGTAGTGCTTTTGCAGGGACTGCATCTCGTGCTCCAGTGCACGCACTTTGCGGGGCGAGTCGGCCACATACAAATACCCGTGCACCCGGTCACAGTCAATCTGGAATTCCGCAATGCGCCGCTCAATCAGGTCAAGGGCCTCCAGCGACATGTCCCAGGCCTGACGCGCTGCACCGGGGCCAAGCTGCTCTTCAAAAGGCGCTTGTCCGCTGGCAAAACCGACAATGGTCTGGCCGCCATTGCGCCCGGACGCGCCACTGCAAATGAGGTCGGCCTCCAGCACCACCACCTTAAAACCACGCTGCGCGAGTTCAATCGCGGCCGATAAACCGGCAAAGCCCGCGCCCACCACCACCACGTCGGCCGACACCTCCCCCTGAAGGGCTGGCTGCGCGGCCGGACGGACCACACTGGCCTCGTAATAGCTGTTCTGGTTGAGCTGGGTATCAGAATGCAGGAGTGATGCCATGGCCAGCTTTCTTTAGCGTGGGCGCTTTGCCACTTGGCCGCAAAGATAGGTCCAGACAAAGTGGGCCGCCGCGTTGCTGGTGATTTCTGCATGGTCATAGGCCGGCGCAACCTCTACGCAGTCCATGCCCACCAAGTTCAGCACCGCCAGCTCTTCCAACAAAGTCAGAACCTGCGTACTGGTCATTCCACCGGGCTCTGGCGTGCCGGTGCCCGGCGCGAAGGCGGGATCCAGGCAGTCAATGTCCAGCGTGAGATACACCGGCATCGGACCCAGACGCTGCACGATGGTGTCCACGACGGGCTTGAGCGCCGCGCCGTCCAGACCACGCAGTTGGCGAGCCCCAAAAATCAGGCCCCCTTGATCCGCCACGTAGTCGCGCGCCTCGCGCAGTCCGCCAGAGCGCAGCCCGATTTGCACCGTGTGTTGCGGGCTGACCAAGCCTTCCTGCAGCGCCTCGTAGGTCCAGGTGCCGTGCCCGGAGGGTTCTCCAAAATGGTCGGTCCAAGTGTCGCAGTGGGCATCAAAATGTACCAAGCCGACCTGCCCATACCGCGCCTTTGCGGCGCGCAACAAGGGCAATGTGATTGAGTGGTCACCCCCCAGAAAAACGCAGTGGTGACGCGCCATGAGGGCCGCGGCTTGGGATTCAATCTGTGCGCGCACCGTGGGCAAGGGCGAGGCATTGGGCAAACGCATATCGCCAGCATCGCCCAGCAAGCCCAGTGGCGTGACATCAAAACAAGGATGTGTGCCATCGCAAAGCATCAGGCTTGCGCGACGAATTTCCTGCGGGCCAAAACGTGCGCCGGGGCGGTTGGTCACTGCCCCGTCAAAGGGGATGCCGATCAGCGCAAATGGCTGGTCCCGCAGGAGTTCGGTGCCAAGAAATCGATTGCCGTTGTTGGCATAAGCGAAATGGTCGCTGCTCATCGTGTAACCTCCGTAGCCCGCATGGTAATCGCAGGCTCACAGAGTCCGATGTCATTTACGCCACCGGCTTGCGGGCCGTTCCCTCATTTTTTGATCCGCTGCCTTGACCCACCGTTTCCAACGCCCGCTGGCCTACCTTTGCCTGGCCATGAGCATGAGCCTGGTGGGCGTTTATGTGGCGCTTTCCAAGCCCTTGGTGGCCGCCATTCCGGTATTTTTGCTGGGCTGGATGCGCTTTGGAATTGCCGCAGTCGCCATGGCCGGTTGGCTTAAAAAACCAGCGACAGAGGCCCCCTTGGACCGACGGACACGGATTCTGCTGTTTTTTGAGTCTTTTTTGGGCAACTTCATGTTCTCCATTTGCATGCTCTTTGGGGTCAGCATGACGAGCACCGTCTCGGCCGGGGTCATCTTGGCGGCCATTCCTGCGGTTTCGGCCCTGATGAGCGGCATATTCCTGAAAGAGCGCATGGGTTTGCGGATCTGGCTTGCCGTGGCTTGTGGCGTCTTGGGCATGGCCCTGCTTTCACTGGCAAAACAACCCGCCAGCGCAGATTTAAACGCCGCCGATGCTGACCGGGCACTCTGGGGTAACTTGCTGGTTTTTGGCGCGGTGGTGTGCGAGGCGGCCTACATTGTGATTGGCAAACGACTCACCGCCAACATCAGCCCCAAGCGCATCGCCGCCATGATCAACCTCTACGGATTGGCCCTGATGACCCCTGCCGGGCTGTACTACGCACTGCAATTTGACTTTACGGCCGTGCGGGCTGAGTCCTGGGGATTGTTGGTCTTTTACGCCCTGGCTGCCAGCGTCGGCACGGTCTGGCTTTGGATGACCGGGATGCAAACCATTCCAGCCGCCCAGGCCGGCGTCTTCAGTGTGATGCTGCCAGTGACGGCTGCTGCCATTGGCGCGCTTTTTTTAAAGGAGAGTTTCAGCCTGGTTCAGGCGGGTGCGTTTGCGGTGGCACTGTTGGGTTTGCTGTTGGCCACGCTGCCGGCACGGCGCCGGCCTGCGGCAGAAATCTAGCCATCTTCCAGGGGCCGGCGATTCAGAGCTGGCGGGCACTGACGACCATGCCATCCTCGTCCGCATACAACCAGTCGCCGGGTCGAATCCAGACGCCCTGAATCTGAACGGGCACCTGGGTCAGTCCGGCCATGCGGCGTTGTGTTGGCATGGGAACGCGTGCCAAGGCGCGGATGCCCACGGCACAAAGCGCAAGTTCGCCCACGTCGCGAATGCAGCCATCCACCACCACCCCAGCCCAGCCATTGCGCACGGCGTGGGCGCCCAATTTGCCCCCCATCAGGGCCCGACGTAATGAGGCTCCGCCAGCCACCATCAAGACTTGCGCCACGCGGCCCTGCGGACCCTCAACCCAGCCGGGCGACTCCAGGGCCGCTTTGACGCTGGTGTTGTCGTCCAGGCACTGAACGGTAAACACCGGCCCGTGAAAGCGGTGGAGTTGCCCAAAGTCCGAAAAAACCGGCGGCAGCACCCGAAAATCGCCGCTGGCATCGTCAAGGTGCCTGTCGCACAGGTCGGTGGTCGGTTCGAAAATGGACATGAGACTGGATCCAGACAAGGGTGGCCCGGTCGCCGCAGGGACGCCGAATCACAAAAAAAATAAATTACGCCCCGAAAAAAGTATTTCCCCCCTAGGAAAGTGGGCTTTTCTCCAGTAGCATCCCCGCTCCAGCTGAGTAGTTTATCGCTGGCTCTATATTCACCCCAAAAGGACGAACCCACAATGGCAACTGCAAAAAAAGCCCCCGCTGCAAAAGCGGCACCTGCAAAAAAAGTAACCGCCGCTAAAGCCGCTGCGCCTGCAAAAAAAGTAGCAGCTAAAGTCCCGGCCAAAAAGCGCGCGGTCAACGCAGCCTTCATGAAACCCCTGACCCCCAGCGCCGCCTTGGCTGCCGTGGTGGGCGCGGCTCCCCTGCCCCGCACTGAAGTGGTGAGCAAGCTGTGGGTCTACATCAAGAAGCACAAACTGCAAGACGCGACCAACAAGCGCAACATCAACTCCGACGACAAGCTCAAGGCCGTTTTTGGCAAAGCCCAAGTCACCATGTTCGAAATGGCTGGCCTGATCGGCAAGCACCTTTCGTAATCGGTGGGACCTGCTCTTGGGCAGGGTCTGACTAAAAAAGGCCGGGTTTACCCGGCTTTTTTTGTGCCTGTGACCCGGCTGTGTGTCTCCTGACGCCCAAAAGCTGTCAAAAATGGCAGTGCGCTCCCCCCTTCGGCGCGCCCCTCTGCGGTTATACAGAGGCAATAAGCAATTTATTAAATTGCGACTACGACTCGCCACTGACGGAAAATTTCTCCCTGGCGCCATCGTCAAACGATCGTGGTTTCACCTCATTTCTCCCTGAGAAACAGCAAAAATCTGAGCATCGCCCCACCACGGGTTACCCAAGGCGAAATCCCCAGCACCGCGGGGCCGGTAGTCTGTGAAGTGCTCTCAAAACGGGGCTAACTGCATAGAATTCAAAGCAATACTGCGCTACCGCTCTGTGCCCATGCTTGTGGCGTGGCGCATTTGCTGGCTGGCAAGGCCCCAATGATTTACCGTGGAGATTTCCTCATGACAGAAGAAGCAACAACGCCCGCATCCCCGGCCCGCCGACGCGCCGGACGCGGCAGCGGCAGCACTCGCGTTGCGCCCTCCACGACCAAATACCGCAACCTCAAGCACCGTTTCGCCCCAACGCCCATGGTGTCCGAAGACGAACTGGAGTCGATCCACAGCGCCTCGCTGACGATTCTGGAAGAAATGGGCATGGATTTCATGCACGAAGGTGCCAGGGAAATCCTCAAAAAAGCCGGCGCCGACGTGAGGGCCGGTTCTGAGCGCGTGCGCTTTGACCGCAACCTGATTCTGGAAGCCATCAAGACATGCCCGTCCGAGTTCACCCTGCACGCCCGCAACCCGGAACGCAATGTTCACATCGGCGGAAAAAATCTCGCTTTCGCCCAAGTCGCCAGCCCACCCAATGCCTCGGACATGCAAGGCGGGCGGCGCGCAGGTAACCAGCAAGACTTTCGCAATCTGGTCAAGCTTGCGCAGCGCTACGACATCATCCACTGCTCGGGTGGGTACCCGGTAGAGCCTGTAGATTTGCACGCGTCCATCCGGCACCTGGATTGCCTTTCGGACATCGCCAAGCTCACCGACAAGGCATTTCACGCTTACTCGCTGGGCAAAGAGCGCAACCAAGACGGACTCGAGATAGCGCGGATCGCACGGGGCATCAGCCACGAGCAGTTGGAACGTGAGCCTTCGCTGTTTTCCATCATCAACAGCTCGTCCCCTCTGCGCTTGGACACGCCCATGTTGCAAGGCATTCTGGAAATGTCGTCGCGCAACCAGATCATTATTCTGACGCCCTTCACCTTGGCAGGTGCCATGGCCCCGGTCACGATTGCGGGCGCGCTGGCACAGCAAAACGCGGAGGCGCTGGCCGGCATCGCACTGACGCAACTGGTGCGCCCCGGAGCGCCCGTGGTCTACGGAGGTTTTACCAGCAACGTCGACATGAAGAGCGGTGCCCCCGCGTTTGGTACGCCCGAATACATGAAGGCCGTGCTGGTAGGCGGTCAACTCTGCCGCAAATACGGAATTCCTTACCGTACCAGCAATGTCAACGCCGCCAACACGGTCGACGCGCAGGCCGCCTATGAGTCGGTGTTTTCACTCTGGGCGCTGACCCAGGCCGGTGGCAATTTCATCATGCACAGTGCAGGCTGGATGGAGGGTGGGCTGACCGCGTCGTTTGAAAAATTCATACTGGACTGCGATTTGCTGCAAATGGTGGCCGAGTTCTTAACGCCGCTGGACGTAAGCCCGGCAGGTCTGGGTCTGGACGCGGTGCGCGACGTGGGCCCCGGCGGCCACTATTTCGGCACGGCGCATACCCTGGAGCGCTTTGAGACGGCGTTCTATTCGCCCATCATCTCGGACTGGCGCAACTATGAAACCTGGGACGAGGGTGGACGCCCCACCGCCTACGACAAGGCCAACGCCGTCTGGCAAAAAGAACTGGCCGCCTACGAGCGTCCCTATATGGACCCGGCGATTGAGGAAGAACTGGACGCCTTTGTCGCCAAACGCAAGGCAGAGGGCGGCGCGCCCACGGACTTCTGACGCCAGCACCCCTTAAAACCTTTGACTCTTTCTTCGATACAAGGAACACAACAGTGAAAACAACAGCACGGGTAGTAGTAATTGGCGGTGGCGTGGTGGGATGTTCGGTGCTTTACCACCTGACCAAAAAGGGCTGGTCCGATGTGATGCTGATCGAGCGCGACCAGCTGACATCGGGTTCCACCTGGCACGCCGCCGGAGGCTTTCATACGCTCAACGGCGACCCGAACGTCGCCATGCTGCAAAGCTACACCGTGAGCCTGTACGAAGAGTTGGAGCGTATCTCAGGCCAAAGCTGCGGCCTGCACAAGTCGCCCGGCATCATGCTGGCCGACACGCCCGAGCGCATGGAGTTTTTGAAGATGACGGTGGCACGTGGCCGCTATTTGGGCATGGAGACCGAAATCATCTCGGTCAAAGAGGCGCTGAATTACTTCCCGTTCATTGAAGAGAAATACTTTTTGGGCGCCCTGCTTGACCCCAATGAAGGCCACCTGGATCCCAGCGGCACCACCTACGCCTACGCCAAAGCGGCGCGCATTGGCGGCGCCACCATTGAAGTACAAACCAAGGTGGAGAGCCTGGAGCAAAAACCCGATGGCACTTGGCGCGTCATTACCAACAAGGGCGTGGTCGAGTGTGAACATGTGGTGAATGCCGGCGGCCTGTGGGCGCGCGAAGTGGGCCGCATGGTGGGCATTGAACTGCCGGTACTGGCCATGGAGCACATGTACCTGGTGACGGACGATATCCCTGAAGTAGAGGCCTTTAACAAGAGCGCGGGCAAGGAAATTGGCCACGTGATTGACTTTGGCGCTGAGAGCTATTTGCGCCAAGAAGGTAAGGGCATGGTGCTGGGCGTGTACGAGCAGGCTGGCAAGCCTTGGTCGACCAAAAACACGCCTTGGAGCTTTGGCCAGGAACTGCTGCAGCCCGACCTGGACCGTATCGCACCCTCATTGGAAATCGCCTTCAAGCATTTCCCGACATTGGAAAACGCCGGTATCAAGCGCGTCATCAACGGGCCATTCACTTTTGCACCCGACGGCAACCCGCTGGTCGGACCCGTCCAGGGACGCACCAATTTCTGGAGCGCTTGCGGCGTGATGGCCGGCTTTAGCCAGGGGGGCGGCGTCGGCCTGGCCTTGAGTAATTGGATGGTCGATGGTGATCCAGGCTTTGACATCTGGGGCATGGACGTGGCGCGCTACGGCGACTGGGCCACCCGCACTTACACCAACGCCAAGGTGCGCGAGAACTATTCACGCCGCTTCCGTATCCGCTTTCCCAATGAAGAGTTGCCTGCAGGCCGTCCGCTGCAGACCACGTCGCTGTATGACAAATTCATTGAGCAAGGCGCGGTGATGGGCGACTCCTGGGGTATGGAGACGCCGCTCTGGTTTGCACCCTCGGTGGCGGAGGCCAAGGACGTGGTGTCCTTTCACCGCTCCAACGACTTCCCGCACATCAAGGCCGAATGCAAGGCGGTGCGTGAAGCGGTAGGCGTGACCGAAGTGGCCAACTTCGCCAAGTACGAGATCACCGGCCCTGGCGCCGAGGCTTGGCTACAGAGCCAGATGACCAACACCTTGCCCAAAATTGGCCGCCTGCAGTTGTGCCCCATGCTCAACCACAACGGCAAGATCATTGGCGACTTCACCATCGCCAAGGCGGCTGACGAGCGCTTCATGATGTGGGGTTCCTCGCAGGCGCAGGTCTACCATATGCGCTGGTTTGAGCAGACCTTGCCCACCGACGGCTCGGTCACCATCACGCCCTACGGCATGAAGTTGATTGGCCTGTCCATCGCCGGCCCGAAGTCGCGCGAACTGCTGCAGCGCCTGACCGATGACGATGTGTCCGGCGAAGCCTTCAAGTTCATGGACTACCGCGAAATGGAAGTCGCCACGGTACAGGCGCACGTCAACCGCGTGACCTACACCGGCGATCTGGGCTACGAGATTTGGGTGGCCCCCGAGTACCAGCGCCGCCTGTACGAGAGCATCATGCAAGCCGGTGCCGATTTGGGCATCAGGAACTTCGGTATGCGCGCGCTGCTGTGTCTGCGTCTGGAAAAGAACTTTGGCACCTGGTTCCGCGAATTCCGCCCGATCTATGGTCCGTTTGAGGCCGGCCTGGACCGCTTCGTCAAACTCGACAAGCACGATTACATCGGCAAGGCTGCCGCCATCAAAGAAAAGGCAGACGGTCCCAAAAAGACACGCATCTTCATGGTGGTGGATGCACTGGACTGCGACGTGATGGGCGACGAGCCGATCTGGGTAGACGGCAAGGTGGTGGGCTGGGTCACATCAGGCGGCTATGGCCACTATGTAGAGCAGTCGCTGGCCCAGGGCTACATTCCTACCGAATGCTTCAAGCCGGACATGACGCTGGAAATCGAAATATTGGGTGAGCGGCGCCCCGCACGCTTGCAGATGGATCCGCCCTTTGACCCCGAAGCCAAGCGCATGCGCATGTAGAAGGAGCCGCTGATGTCCCATTACTCAGCCTGGTCCCTGCTGCGCAATGCGCTGTCGGGTCACAAAAACTGGGACCGCGCCTGGCGCGACCCAGAGCCGAAAAAGACCTATGACGTGATCATTGTGGGCGGTGGCGGGCACGGCTTGGCCACCGCCTACTACCTGGCAAAGAACCACGGCATCAAAAATATCGCGGTTCTGGAGAAAGGCTACATCGGCTCGGGGAACGCGGGGCGCAACACGACCATCGTGCGCTCCAATTACATGATGCAGGACAACACGGCGTTTTACGAACACTCCATGTCCTTGTGGCGCGGGATGTCACAAGACCTGAACTACAACGTGATGTTCTCGCCGCGCGGCTATTTGTACGTCACGGTGTCGCCCAGCGCCCAAGACGCCCAAATTCGCCGGGCCAACATCATGCGCCTGAACGGCATTCGCGCCGAGATCCTGACGCGCGAAGACGTAATGAAAGAGGCGCCTTACCTCGACTTTTCGGACAAGGCGCGCTTTCCCATTTATGGCGCCATGCTGCAACCCGACGCCGGCACCGCCCGCCACGATGCTGTGGTCTGGGGTTATGCACGTGCCGCCAATGCGCTAGGGGTGGACATCATCCAAAACTGCGAGGTGTTGGACTACCAATGGTCCGGCGAGCGGATCACTGGCGTCAAAACCACACGCGGCGACATCAGTGCGGGCAAAGTGGGCATCGCGGTGGCGGGCCATACCTCGTTGCTGGCGCAAAAAGCAGGCTTGGAGCTGCCGATTGAGAGCCACGTGTTGCAAGCCTATGTGAGCGAGTCCATCAAACCCGTGGTCAACCACGTGGTGGTGTGGTCCGCGTCCTACTTTTATTTCTCGCAGTCGGACAAAGGCGGCCTAGTGTTTGGCGGCCACATTGACCGCTACAACTCGTATGCCCAACGCGGCAACCTGGCCAATGTGAGCGAAGTGACGCAAGCGCTGGTGAGCGCCATGCCCAGTGCCGCGCGCCTGCGGGTGCTGCGCCATTGGGGCGGCATCATGGACATGACACCCGACGGCAGCCCGATCATTACCAAGACGCCGGTCGATGGGCTGTACTTGAACGGCGGCTGGTGTTACGGCGGGTTTAAGGCGACGCCGGCTTCGGGCTGGTGTTTTGCGCACACGATTGCAAATGATTCTCCGCATCCTTTTAATGCGGGGTTCACTATGGATCGGTTTGCGCAGGGTCGGTATATTGATGAGTCGGGGGCGGGGCCCTATAACCATTTGCAGTGAGTTGGGTTGTGTGTATGTCTTGGTTTCCCCCCATCCCCCAGCCCCTGACCCCCGCCGGGGCAAGGGGAGCTTTTAACAGCCGATTTGGGGGTGGCGCTTCGACTCGGCTTCCACTGGGCGGTGCGGCTTTTGGGTCTGCACAGAGCTTTGCAGACGGGGGCGCGCACCCGATGCGCGCCCTGTGTGTGAGGCGCGCTGCTGCTTTTGGATTTTTGTCTTGGCAGGCAAGATGTTTGCGCCAGCAAACGAGTGCCGGAGTTGGCGGTTCACGCCATTGGGGCCGTGCTGAGCAGCGGAGCGGGGGGCGGATCAGGGCGGGCGCATGTTTGAGCGTAGCGAGTTTGCGCCAGACCCCGCCACCCGCGAGCAGCGCAAGGAAGCCCGCAGGGCCACGGTCTCTGGCTCGCCTTTTCTTTGGTTACTTTCTTTTGGCGAAGCAAAAGAAAGTGACTCGGCCGCCGGGCCGAAACCCGGCCTGCCACGTTGTCCAAGACCCCTACTTACAGGCAAAGAATCGATGATCAGAATCAACTGCCCCCACTGCGGCCTGCGCGACCACGAAGAATTCAGCTACTTTGGCGACGCCACCAAAGCCTATCCCGCGCTCGACGCCGACAACCACGACGCCTGGGTTGACACGGTGTACACCCGCAACAACCCGCGCGGCATCCACAGCGAGTTTTGGCAACACACGCTGGGCTGCAGGCGCTGGTTGGTGGTCAAGCGCCATACGGTGACGCACGACATTGAATCGGTGGTGATCGCCGCCGAAAGAGAACTGCCATGACGCAATCCAAACCCCCGAATCCCAACCGCGGCGGAGCGTTCCGCGTGGCCCATGGCGGACGCATCGACCGCAATCAGAGCCTGAGTTTTACGCTGGACGGCAAATCCTTCCAGGGTTTTGCCGGTGACACGGTAGCCTCTACCCTGCTGGCCCATGGCGAGCACCTGGTGGCGCGTTCCTTCAAATACCACCGACCCCGCGGCATCATGGCCGCCGGCGTGGAAGAAAGCAACGCGCTGCTGACAGTGGGCGACCGGGGCACGCGCGAGCCCAATATTGCCGCGACCGTGCTGGAGTTGGAGGCGAATCTGGTCACCCGTACCCAGAACGCCTGGCCATCGGTACGTTTTGACGCCATGGCGATTACTTCGGTGTTGTCGCCCATTTTTGTGGCCGGCTTCTACTACAAGACCTTTATGGGACCGACGCGCAGCGCCTGGATGCTCTACGAGCATTTCATCCGCAAGGCCGCTGGTCTGGGAGCGTCGGTCAACGATGCCGATGTGAACCGCTACGACTGGCACAACGATTACACCGATGTGCTGGTGATTGGATCGGGTGCCGCGGGTGTTAGTGCGGCCCTGCACGCAGCCCGCGCGGGCGCGCAGGTCATGCTGGTGGAACAAGACTTTGCGCTGGGCGGCGCACTGCTGAGCCAGCCGCCCCAAGGCGCAAAAGGCCAGTGGCTGACGACCATGCTGTCCGATTTGAAGGCCACCGGCAAGGTGCGCATGCTGACGCGGTCCACCGCCTTTGGCGTGTATGACGGAAATACCGTGGGTGTGATCGAGCGTTCAGCGCCAGGCGTGGCCGATGCGGCGCACGGCGTGCCGCGCCAGCGTATGCGCACGGTGCGCGCTGCAGCCATCGTCATGGCATGCGGTGCCATCGAACGACCCCTGGTGTTTGCCGGCAACGACAAACCCGGCGTCATGCTGTCTGGTGCCGTGGGAGCCTATGTCAATCGCTACGCCGTGGCACCCGGCAAGCGCGCGGTGTTTTGCGTCAACAACGACGCTGCCTACAGCGACGCAATGGCCTTGGCGCACGCAGGCGCGCAGGTCAATCTTGTGGACTTGCGCAGCGCAGTGCAACCGGCCCTGTTGGCCGCCGCGAGCAGCGCGGGGATCACGGTTCAAACCGGCAGCACCATTACCGATGTCTACGGCCACTTGCACGCCAGGCGCTGCCGCGTGGCGGGCTACGATGCAAGCAGCGGGCGCGTCATGGGCGGCCCGATGGAACTCGACGTCGACTTGGTCGCCCTGTCGGGCGGCTGGACGCCTACGGTGCATTTGAGCTCGCACCGCAATGTCAAGCCGGTCTACCGTGCCGACCTTGCCTGTTTTGTGCCCGGCGGATTTGACCGTGCCCAATTTGGGGCGGGGGCCATGGTCGGAAGCCAAACCTGGAGCGATGCCATTGATTCGGGCTGGCTAGCGGGTGCCCAAGCGGCAGCCCTCAGTGGCTACCGTCTGGCCGACGCGGCTCCTGCGCTGGAGGACGACACCAGCATGGCCTTTGTTCCGGCGGGCGCGCTGCTGGCGGCCAAGCCCAGCGACAAAGCGTTTATTGATTTCCAGAACGACGTGACCGTAGCCGACGTGGAACTCGCGCACCGCGAGGGCTACCAGTCCGTGGAACACCTCAAGCGCTACACCACACTGGGCATGGGCACAGACCAAGGCAAAACCTCCAACCTCAATGGCCTGGGGTTGATGGCCGCGGCTCGCGGAATCGACGTCGCGGCGGCTGGCACCACCACTTTCCGCCCGCCCTACACCCCCGCAAGCTTGGGCGCGTTGGCGGGACGCAATGTCGGGCCGCATTTTCAGCCTGAACGCCGCACCGCCATGCATGACTGGCACGAGAGTCACGGTGGCGTCAAGATGGAAGCCGGCCTGTGGCTGCGTCCGCTGTGGTACCGCACCCACGGCGCCACGCTGGGCGAGGCCTACAAGGCCGAGATGGACTTTGTCCGAAACAGCGTGGGAATGGCCGACACGTCCACGCTGGGCAAGATTGATGTGCAAGGCCCTGACGCGGCAGAGTTTCTGGACCGGGTCTACGTCAACGGATTTTCCAAGCTCGCGGTCGGCAAGGCGCGCTATGGGTTCATGCTGCGCGAAGACGGCATCGTCATGGACGATGGAACCACCACGCGCATCAGTGAAACCCAGTTTTTCATGACCACCACCACCGCCCAGGCGGCCCGGGTTATGAGCCACCTCGAGTTTCTGCTGCAAGTGGTGTGGCCCACCCTACGGGTGACGGTAGCGTCGGTGACGGACCAGTGGGCGGCCATGAGTGTGGCCGGCCCCCGTGCGCGGGATGCGCTGCAAGCGGCTTTCCCCCACTTGGACCTGGGCAATCGCGCTCTGCCCTTTATGGGGGTGCTGGACACTTTCGGGGAAGGCGCGCTCTCCGGCGTGGCACTGCGTATCCTGCGCCTGACTTTTTCGGGTGAACTGGCCTACGAAATCTTCACCCCGACCCACCACGGTTTGGCGGTCTGGGAACACGTATTGCAAGCCGGACAAGCTTGGAAAATGCGCCCCTATGGGCTGGAAGCGCTGGGCTCGCTGCGGATCGAAAAAGGCCATGTCGTGGGCTCGGAAATGGACGGCCGCACCACACTGGACGACTTGGGCGCCGGCAAGATGGCGAGCAAAACCAAGTCATTCTGGGGCAATGCGCTGCGCCACAGCCCGCATTTGGCGAACAGCCACCGCCCGACCCTGGTGGGCCTGGAAGCGGTGGACGAAAAAGAGCCGCCGAGCAATGGCTCCATCCTGTTTTTCACCGATGACGTCATTCAGGGGCACGGCCGAGGCCACATCACCTCGACCACCTTCAGCCAATCGGTGGGCAAGGCGATTGCGCTGGGCTTGCTGCAAGGCGGCACAGCCCATGTAGGTAAAGAAATCATTGCCACCTCTCCCACGCAGGGGCGCAAGTACCGCCTGCGCGTGGTGGAGCCCTGCTTCCTGGACGCCGAAGGAGCGCGCTACCGTGTCTGAACTCCACACCCCTACCCCGGCCGCTCAGGCTCTGCGAAGCCCCTTTGCGCATATCGCCGTACAAAGCCGCCCTACCCACGACGGATTGGTACAGGTACGACTGCACGCTGAACGCCTCGACCAAGTCACCCTGATCAGCACCTGGATGGGTGGCACGCAGGCCCTGTGCGAGGCGCTGGCCAACGCACTCGCCGCCACTGGCCTCTTTCCCCTGCCGGCGGCCACTGGTGACACGGCCGTTTGCCCACTCGGCTTGTTGATCCGCAGTGGTCCCCATGAATTCATGCTCATCGGGCCGGGGACGGTGGACGTGATCGCGGAGTTGCGCGGGCACATTACCGCAGAGGTTGGTGCATTGCTGGACCTGAGCCATGCGCGCTGCCGGGTACGCGTAGAGGGTCCGCAAGCAGTGTCAATGCTTGGCAAGTTGTTTGCGCTGGACTTTCGTGAAACCGCCTTTGCCCCAGGCCAATTCAAGTTGAGCGGCCACCACCATGTGCCGTGCAGCCTGCACCGACTGGACGCCGACCGCTTTGACTTGTATCTTTTCAGCACCTATGCCGCCGGGCAGTTGGAGTCTCTGCAAGATGCTGCACTGGAATACGGCGTGGCGCTGACCCTTGCAAACTAGAGGCCAAAGGAGGCCTGTCCGGTTTCCATTGGGCGGCGCCTCGGCCATGCCCGCCCAAAAAGGCGTCTGTCGTCACGCTTAACCATTAAGATCAGCGGCCCGCCGCAAGCCCGCAGTGGGGGATGAGCGCTGCAGTGAACCTCAGCGCCCGGCGTCCTGCGTTTCGCAAAAACCGAGCTCTCATGAACCATTCTTTTTATTCTTTGGCCTTGTGTGCCGTCATGGCGACCCTGGTTTTGCCCGCTTGCAGTGACAAAAATTCGCCGGATAGCGCCCCGCCCACTGCGGCGGCAAGCGCGCCATCCGCAGCAACCCCTGCGGCCTCGGCTCCAGCGTCTGCGGCATCGGCAGCCACCCCGCCCGGCCCTCCCGTCTCCGTCACCACAGCTGCAGCGGAATCGCGCGACCTGGCCGTCAATCTGCGAACCACAGGCACCGTGTTTCCTTTGGCCAGCGTGGACATCAAGGCCCAGACCAACTCTGTGGTGACCAAGATGCACATCAACGGGGGACAGTTCGTCCGCGCCGGTGACCCGCTGTTCACCCTGGACGGACGTGCGGAAGAAGCCAACCTGGCCAAGGCCCGCGCCCAACTCGCCAAGGACCAGGCCAATCTGGCCGACACCCAACGCCAGCTCAAACGCGCGCAGGAGCTGCTGGCACAAAATTTTGTGGCCAAAAGCGCGGTTGACACCGCGCAGGCAGCGGTAGACGCGGCATCGGCTGTCCTGCTGGCCGACCAGGCTGCCATCGATGCCGCCCGGGTCGCGTTGTCCTACACCCAGATCACCGCCCCCTTGAGCGGGCGCGCCGGGGCGCTGAGCGTGTCCATTGGCACGGCGCTCCAAAGCAATATTTCGCCCATCGTCACCATCACTCAGCTTGACCCCATCGCGGTCACCTTTAACCTGCCCCAGCGAAATCTGGCCCAGGCCCTTGCCGCACTCAAGGACGGAGGCGCAAAAGTCACGGCCACGTTGGCGGACAACGGCGGTAGCTTTGAAGGGCGCCTTTACTTTGTGGACAACGTGGTCGACGCCGCTTCGGGCACCGTTCGGGCACGCGCCAAGTTTGACAACAAGCAAGGTCGACTTTGGCCTGGCGCGTTTGTCGAAATTTCGCAGACCATCAACACCCTCAAAGACGCCGTGCTGGTGCCGCAAGCCGCGCTGATTCAATCTGCACGGGGCACCATCGTTTATGTCGTGGAGGACGGCAAAGCCATCATGCGACCGGTCAAGCAAGTGGCCGGACAAACCGGTGAGGCGGCCATTACGGGAATTGCCGCCGGTGAGTTGGTCGTGGTCGATGGCAAACAAAACTTGCGTCCAGGCGCCCAGGTGGTCGAGCGGCCCAAAGAACCCAAACCAGGCGCCTCGGCACCGGCGGCAGGGGCCGCCTCGGCAGCGGTTGCCGCACCGGCAGGCGCGTCATCGCGCGGTGCGCCATGAATTTCTCGGAAATTTTCACCCGCCGTCCGGTGATGACGGTGCTGCTCAATTTGTCGATTGTGGGCGCAGGCATTTTGGGACTGCAAAACATTCCAATTGCTGCGCTGCCAAGTTACGACACGCCCATCATCAACGTGTCAGCCACCCTGCCGGGGGCCAACCCCGAGACTATGGCCAGTTCGGTCGCCCTGCCTCTGGAAAAGCAATTCCAGACCGTGCCTGGGCTGAAAACCATCAGTTCGAGCAGCACGCTGGGAAGCACCTCGCTGACGCTCGAATTTGAAGAGGGTCGCAACGTAGACGCGGCTGCGGTGGACGTGCAGGCAGCGCTGCTACGGGCCCAGCGGTCTTTGCCGCAAGACATGACCTCGCCCCCGTCCTACCGCAAGGTCAATCCGGCAGACGCCCCCGTGTTGCTGATCGCACTGACCTCACCCTCGCTGTCCCCGGCGGATTTGCAAGACTACGCCGAACACCTGATATCGCCCAGTTTTTCCACCATCGCCGGTGTCGCCCAGGTCAACATTTACGGCGCCAAACGCTTCGCGGTGCGGGTGCGTGTCAAGCCAGAAGCGATGTTGGCCAGCAACATCAGTTTCGATGAAGTGAGTGCCGCCTTGCGCGCGGCCAATGTCAACACGCCGGTCGGCACGCTGGACGGACCCAAGCAAACCCTGGTGCTGCAGGCCAACAAACAGCTCAGAACCGCGGCTGATTTCGGCAATCTGATCATCAGTGCCAAAGGCGGCATGCCGCTGCGCCTGAAAGACATCGCCAAAGTCGAAAACAGCGTGGAGACTTACAAGAGTTGGGCCACGTTCAATGGCGAAAACTCCATCACCATCGCCATTCAGCGCCAGCCCGGGGCCAATACGGTGCGGGTGGTGGACTCCGTGCGCGCCGCCATGCCAGCCATGCAGGCGCAAATGCCCCAGTCGGTGGCGATGACGCCCATCAACGACCGCTCGGTCTCGGTTCGGGATGCCTTGCACGACGTCTCGCTGACGCTCATTGGGACCATTGTGCTGGTGGTACTGGTGATCTTTTTGTTCCTGCGCCGCTTCGTCGCGACCGCCATTCCCACCTTGTCGCTCCCCATTTCGCTCATGGGCGCCGTGGCGCTGCTGTGGGGCATGTCTTACAGCCTGGACAACATATCGCTGCTCGGACTGACGCTCGCCGTGGGCCTGGTGGTGGACGATGCCATTGTGGTGCTGGAGAACATCATCCGCCACGTGGAAAACGGCGAAGAGCCCTTCCAGGCCGCACTCGTCGGAGCGCGAGAGGTCGGCTTCACGATCGTGTCGATTTCCACCTCACTGATTGCCGTTTTTATCCCGATTTTCTTTATGCCGGGCGTCATCGGCCTGCTTTTTCACGAGTTTGCGGTGGTGGTGAGTTTGGCGATCGTCGTGTCGGCGTTTGTGTCGCTCACGCTGGTGCCCATGATGGCGGGCCGCTTCCTGAGCGACGACGCCCACAAAAAAGCGCCCGGTGCGCTGGTGCGCATGTTTGAACGGGGATTCAATGCCACGCTGCGGGGCTACAGCCGCGTGCTCGACTTGGCTCTGGACCACCGCAAGACGGTATTGCTTTTGGCAGCCAGCACCTTTGTGGCGACTTTTTGGTTGGTCAGCGTGATCCCCAAGGGCTTTTTCCCTGAAGAAGACATCGGTCAGATTCAGGTCTCGACCGAGGGCAGCGAAGACATTTCCTTTGCCGCCATGGTGGCACTGCAAGAACGCGCCGCGGCCATCATTCGCGCCGACGCCAACGTCAACGCGGTGAGCTCCTTCAATGGCGGCAACAACGCACAAAACTCGGGTCGCATGTTTGTCAGTCTCAAGCCTGCGGGCCAGCGCCTGCCGATGAAACAGGTGATTGAGGGCTTGCGCAAGAAATTACGCGGGGTCGCTGGCATCAATGTTTTCATGCGACCGGTGCAAAACCTGCAGCTCGGCGGGCGCCCCAGCAAGGCGCAGTTCCAATACATCCTGCAAAGCGTCAAGGCCGATGAGCTCAACACCTGGGCCGGCAAGCTGCAGGAGCGTATGCGCGCCGACCCGATTTTTCGCGACGTCACCAGTGATGCCCAACTGCGCGCGCTGCAAGCCCAGCTCAACATTGACCGCGACCGTGCCAATAGCCTGGGCGTTTCTGTAGATGCGATCCGCTCGGCGCTTTTCAGCGCCTTTGGCGAACGCCAGGTGTCCACCATTTACCTGCCCACCGACAGCTACCAGGTCATCATGGAAGTTGCACCCGAGGCCAAACAAGACGAGTCCGCACTGTCAGGCATTTACGTGCGATCCAGCTTTGGCACGCTGGTGCCGCTGTCGAGCTTTACCACGGTAGAGCGCAGCGTGGGACCGACCGCGATCAACCATGTGGGCCAACTTCAGGCGGTAACGGTGTCCTTTAACCTCGCGCCCGGTGCTGCACTGGGCGACGCCACCGCCAAAATCGATGCGGCGCGTGATGCGATCCAGATGCCCAGCAGCGTGATTTCGACCTACGGCGGCGACGCAGCCGTGTTCAAAAGCTCGCAGGGCAGCCAGCTGATTTTGGTGATTGCCGCGCTGGTGGTGATTTACGTGCTGCTGGGGGTGCTGTACGAAAGCTATATCCACCCCCTCACGATTCTGGCGGGGCTGCCATCGGCTGCCGTCGGGGCGCTGGCCACGCTCATGCTCTTTGGCCAAGACCTGACACTAATTGCCACCATCGGGATCGTGCTGCTGATCGGCATCGTAAAAAAGAACGCGATCATGATGATCGACTTTGCCCTGGACGCCCAGCGACACCAGGGCATGACACCCCACGATGCGATTCGCGCCGCCTGCGTGTTGCGATTTCGGCCCATCATGATGACCTCGATGGCCGCTTTGGTCGGTGCGTTACCGATCGCTCTGGGCGTGGGTGCCGGAGCAGAACTGCGCCAACCCCTGGGCTTGGCCGTTGCCGGAGGGCTGGTGTTTTCGCAGGCAATTACCTTGTTTATCACCCCGGTGCTCTACCTGGCGCTGGACCGCTTCAGTGGCACCGGGCCCCTGACCCGCCCTGAAGTCAGCGAATCCTGATACCGCGCACTTCGGCGGGGCATCCGATTACCAGCGGGAGCGTTCGTGCTCCCTGAAATGGCCATGGCCGTAATAGCCAAAAGGAAAAGCCACGGGCGGAGAGTAAAAAGGGCGGTAGTAGCTGCGAGCCACCGGCACCTGAATGAAGGTGGTGCGGGGCTGCACCACATAGCTCACCGGTGGCGCCTGGGTCATGGCCCCGCCACCCACGGGCGACACCTGCACTGCGATGGTTGGGCCGGGGTCGTTGGGCATTTGCACGGAATACTGTCGGCCACCAAACTCATACACCACGTGGTAGCCCACGGTGCGATTCTCGTAAAAAGTTTGCACGCTGCAACGCTGCACGGTCTCCATCCGATCCGGTGCGGGCCCCTCAAGGCGGTCACCCAATACCGCGCCGCCAACCATACCGATGGCGGTGGCTGCAGCGCGCCCTGCGCCATTCCCCCCTGCCGCATTGCCCAAAGCGCCGCCGGCAATGGCTCCGATCAAAGCCCCTGCGCCACTGTTGGGGCCCTGGTAGCTCATTTGCTCGTTGGTGCACACCTGCCGGGGCATCGCCACCTGCTGCACCACCGGGACCGACGAGAGGACCCGACCCACCTCCTGTGCCCAGAGACTGCTCAGGGCACCCAAGCCCAAAGCCGCTGCAATCCATCTTTTCATGGTCTGTCCTTCAAAGTTGTTCCTCCGTAACGTCAGCTTGATAGCGGTTGTTGACAAGCGGGAGCATCTTTACTGAACCGCAACATAAAAGTGCGACGGATAATCCAACAGCGACTGCACTCGCCCAGCAACCCTCCCTCTTTCCCCTGCCCTCGGCTTGAAGCCCATGCAATCACCTGTCCCTCCCCAGGCGTCCACCGCCGCGCCACGCCTTTACCTGGTCATGACCGTGGCTCTCATGGCCCTTGCCCTCGTGCCCACGCTGTGGCCTGAACTCGACCTGACGGCAGCACAGTGGTTTGCGCCTCCAGACGGGCAGACGCAAATCAAGGATTGGTGGTGGGTGAAAACCATCAACCTGTATGTTCCTGCGATTTTTCGGGGCTTGGTGTTCGTCGCTATCGGAGGCTGGCTGCTGTCCACCTGGCGGGTGCGTTGGAAGCAATGGCGTCTGCCGCTGGCGTTTTTTGTCCTCTCAGGCGCGCTCGGGCCTGGTTTATTGGTCAACGCAGGTTTCAAAGACAACTGGCAGCGCGCGCGCCCCTATGAGGTGCAAAATTTTGGCGGAAGCCAGCAGTTCACCCGCGCCGGTGTGCCCACCGACCAGTGCAACAACAATTGCTCCTTTGTGAGTGGTCACGTCGCCTGTGGCTTCTTTTTTGCCTCTCTGATGCTGGCGCACACCCGGCGCAAGCGTGCTTGGGCCCTGGCCGGCGGAGCGGCCGGCGTGCTGATCGGGTTTTCACGCATGGCCGATATGGCCCATTGGCTGAGCGACGCGCTGTGGGCCGCACCCATCACCTGGATTTGCAGCTGGCTGGTCTGGCGCGCGCTGGTTTGGGTTTACCGCGATCGCCCCAGCGAATCGGTCGAAACGTCAGGCAGGCCCGGCACCTGACTCCCTGCCGCCAGCCCGTCAATCACATTCGCAAAGCGTAGCCGCAGACCCAACTCCTGCTTCATGCGGGCATTCACCATGCGCCGAGACTCCGACATAAAACTCAGCTGCATCGCACCCATTTCCACCTGAGCCCGCGTGCGGCTGATACGTGGAGGCACAGGCAAGCCGTAGAGGGCCGCTGCCGCGTCAAAGTAATCACCCATCTTCAGGCTCGCGTCGTCGTTGATGTTGTACGTCCGCTGTGGCTTGCCCCGCCATAGCGCCCGCACGCAGGCGCGGGCCAGGTCATCGGCGTGGATATGGTTGGTAAACACGTCGTCTGCTGCATCGAGCACCGGGGTCGCCTTGCGCAATCGCTCCAGGGGCGTGCCACCCTCACGATTGGGCGCGTAAATGCCCGGCACGCGCAGCACCGAGGTGCGCACGGCGGCAGACCGACCAAAAAACCGCACACGGGACTCGGCGTCTGCGCGGCGCTGGGCGCGCGGTGTCGTGGGCGACAGTGCCCGTCCCTCGTCCACCCAATCGCCGCCGCAATCGCCATACACACCGCTGGTCGAGGCATAGACCATCGCGATGGGTGCTCTGCGCCTGCGCAAGGCCTGCACCAAGGCTCCGGTTCGCTCGTCGGTGGCGCCGACAGTGGCAGGCGGTGCCAGGTGCAGGACCCGCTGCGCCAGTCCCGCCAGACGACGCAGGCTCTGCGGCCGATCCAGGTTGCCCCACAGTGGCGTGGTTCCCGCTGCGCGAAGCAGGGGCACGCGCACACGCTGAGAGCTGAGCGCACGTACCGTCAGCTTGTCGGCAAGCAGCGCTGCAACGCGAAGACCAATATCACCACACCCGACCACCAGGACGCGACTGCGGCGAAAGCGGGCAGGCAAGGCGCCCAAGGGGGATTGGATTGAAGGCAAAATCAGAGACTCCACTGTTGTGTGGTTTCAAGGATAACCAATTCGATGACCTCTAGCGCTTTGACTTTCACCGTGACGGTGGAACCCAGTGGTACCACTTTTACTGCCAACGCCGACGAAACCATACTTTCGGCAGGCATCCGCCAGGGGGTTGGCCTGCCCTATGGCTGCAAAGATGGTGCCTGCGGCTCGTGCAAGTGCAAGATGCTCTCAGGCAGCGTGGTACACGCCAACTTTCAGCGCAAGGCACTCAGCGTGGAAGAAGAAGCCGCTGATTTTGTGCTCACCTGCTGCGCGAAGGCGCAAAGCGACATCGTGCTGGAGTCACGCCAGGTGACACCGGCAGGCGCGTTGCCTATCAAAAAAATGCCCACGCGGGTGAGCAGCCTGGTCAAAAAGTCGAGTGACGTAGTCGTCATGCATCTGCAACTGCCGGCCAACGACGCGTTTGCGTTTCGAGCCGGTCAATACATTGAATTCATTCTGCGTGACGGAGCGCGGCGCAGCTACTCCATGGCCAACGCACCACACATCGGCCCGGGTCTGGAATTGCATATTCGGCATATGCCCGGCGGTCGCTTTACCGACCTGGTTTTTGGCTCTATGAAGGAAAAAGACATATTGCGCATTGAAGGGCCTTTTGGTTCTTTCTATTTGCGCGAAGACTCGGACAAGCCCATTGTGTTTTTGGCATCCGGCACGGGTTTTGCGCCGCTTAAGGCCTTGATCGAACACAGGCAGCACTGCGGCATCACGCGGCCCACCACCCTGTATTGGGGCGGTCGGCGCCCCGGCGACCTGTATATGGACGAATGGGTGCGCCATCAATTGGCGGGGATGCCCCACCTGCGTTATGTGCCAGTGGTGTCGGACGCCCTGCCCGAAGATCAGTGGACCGGGCGCACCGGCTTTGTGCACTTGGCTGTGCTGCAAGACTTTCCCGACCTGTCGGGCCACCAGGTCTATGCCTGCGGCGCACCCATTGTGGTGGAGTCAGCACGCAGCGCATTCAGCGACCAGGCAAACCTGCCGGCGGATGAATTTTTTGCGGACTCTTTCACTTCGGCCGCCGACAAAGCGACCTAAAGTCGGCAGGCCCAGGCTTCAGTCAGGCTGGGAAGCGGGCTTCATTTCGCTCAACACCACGGCAAAAACCACGATCAGTGCCCCGATGGCGGCGCGCGGCGTGAGCACTTCGGCGAGCCAAAGCCAGCCAAACAGCGCGGCAAAAACCGGCTCCATTGCATAAATCACGGCAGCCTTTTCTGCGCTGACGTGGCGCTGGGCGACCGCCTGCAAGAAAAACATGCCGGCGGACGCGACCACCCCAAGGTACAGCAGACCACCAACGATCTGAGGATCCAGACGTTGGGGCAAGGTTTGTAGTCCAGCCATTCCGCTGTCGGCCAGCATCCACAGGCCACCGAGCAAGGCCATGCAAAACATTTGGGCCGTGGCCAATTGATGAGGAACATGCGACTGGGCCCGACCCGACAAGAGCAAGACATAACCGGCGTACGCCAGCGCACCCAACACCGTGGTACTGTCGGCAAGCCAGTGGGCACCACCGTCAAACGACATCAAACCAATGCCCAGGCAGGCCAGAACTGCGGCCAAAAACACGACCCAGCCCAATCGAGCGCCCAAGCCCCAGGCCAGCAAGGGCACCATCAGCACGTTGAGACTGGTCAGGAAGGCGCTGCGGTTGGAGGAGATGAATTCGAGTCCGAAGGCCTGGCCGACATACGACACCAATACCAGGCTACCCAAGACCAAGCCGTCGCGCCAGGTGTGGCGCGGCACCCGCAGCACAAAAGGCAGCATACAGAGGGCAGCGATCAAAAAGCGCAGGGCCGAAACCTCCACCCCACTCAAACGCGCAGTGGCGATTTTCAGGATCGGAAAGGTCACTCCCCAAACCAGCGTGGCAAACAGCAACGCCAGGACGTAGCGGTCCAGGCGCGGTACGGCCAGGCGCAAAGTCAGGGCCGCTACTCGCCAAGATACGCGGCGCGCACCTTGGGGTCGTTGAGCATCTGCTTGGCGTCGCCAGTCATGGTGATGGTGCCAGACTCCATCACATAGCCACGATTGGCAATTGACAGCGCACGGCTGGCGTTTTGCTCGACCAGCAGAATCGTGACACCTTGGGCAAAGACGTCTTGCACCACCTCAAAGATTTTGTCCACCATGATGGGCGACAAACCCATGGAGGGTTCGTCCATCAACAGCACCTTGGGGCGGCTCATCAGCGCCCGTCCCATGGCCAGCATTTGCTGCTCACCACCGGACATGGTGCCGGCCAATTGGTCGCGGCGCTCTTTAAGTCGCGGGAAAATAGCAAACATTTTGTCGATATCCGCCTCAATGCCCTCCTTGTCGTCGCGGATGTAGGCGCCCATCTGCAGGTTCTCGATGATGGTCATGCGGGTAAACACACCCCGCCCTTCGGGCACCATCGCCAGACCTTGTTTGACCAGATCCCATGGGCCCTGGCCCCGGATGCTGCGTCCCAGATATTCAATATCACCGGCGTTGATTGGCAAGGTGCCGGTAATGGCCTTCATGGTGGTGGTTTTGCCCGCACCGTTGGAGCCGATCAGCGACACAAGTTCGCCCTCACGCACTTCGAAATCGACGCCCTTGACAGCCTGAATGCCGCCGTAGGACACCTTGAGCTGGCTGACTTTGAGTAAAGTTTTGCTGGTCATGTCATGTCCTGGTGGTTAGTGGCCGCTGGTACCCAAATAGGCTTCGATCACTTTTTCGTTCCTTTGCACTTCGGCCGGTGTGCCTTCGGCAATCTGCTTGCCGTAGTCCAGCACGGTCACGCGGTCGCACAGGCCCATCACGAGCTTGACGTCGTGTTCAATCAGCAGGATGGTCCGGTTGTCGTTGCGGATACGGTCAATCAGCTCGCGCAGCATGACTTTTTCGGTGGCGTTCATGCCGGCCGCTGGCTCGTCCAAGGCAATCAGCTGCGGGTCTGTGGCCAGCGCACGAGCGATCTCCAGGCGACGCTGGTCGCCGTAGCTCAGGGTACGCGCCTTGTAGTCGGCAAACTTGCCGATGCCGACATAGTCCAACAGTTCGTGGGCGCGTTGGGCAATGGCGGCCTCTTCCGCCTTGAAACTGGCCGTGCGGAGCATGGCGCCCCACAGGCCCGAATGCGTGCGGATGTGGCGCCCCACCATCACGTTTTCGAGCGCCGTCATCTCGGCAAACAGGCGGATGTTCTGGAAAGTGCGCGCAATACCGGCCTTGGCCACCGTATGCACCGCAGTGGGCTGGTAGGGTTTGCCGGCCAGCTCAAAACTGCCGCCATCCGGTGTATACAAGCCCGTCAGCACATTGAAGAAGGTGGTTTTGCCCGCACCGTTGGGTCCGATCAGGCCATAGACCTGACCGCGCTCGATCTTGATGCCCACATCGCTGAGAGCCTGCAGGCCGCCAAAGCGCTTGGACACCCCTGAAACATTGAGAACCGTGTCTTTTTTCATGGGGGAATGTGTAGTGGTCATGTGCGCGTCCATCAGGCTTTAGCCACCGGGGGCAAAGACTTGCCGTGCTCCGGCGTCGGCCACAGGCCGCGCGGGCGCAATAGCATCACACTGACCATCGCCAAAGCAATCAGCAACTGGCGCAGGATGGACGCATCGAGACGACCGCCGGTCATGCCCTGGAGCGGACCCGCAACATAGCGCAGCACCTCCGGCAGCGCCGACAGGAGCACCGCACCCAGGATCACGCCCGGCAAATGCCCGACGCCACCGAGCACCACCATGGCCACAATCATCACGGACTCCATCAGGCTGAAGGATTCAGGCGAAATAAATCCCTGGAACGAGGCAAACAACGCGCCCGAAACACCGCCAAAGGTGGCGCCCATGCCAAAGGCCATCAGCTTGAGGTTGCGGGTATTGATGCCCATCGCCTTGGCGGCAATCTCGTCTTCACGAATTGCCATCCAGGCCCGGCCGACACGCGACAACTGCAAGCGGTGCGACAACAACACACTGAACAAAACCAGTGCCAGAAAGAGGTAGTAATACAGAGACACCGATGCGAACTCAATGCCCCCCAGCACCAGCTTTTTACCCAGATCAAAGCCAAAAAAGTGCAGTGAATCGATCTGATTGACACCTTTGGGACCGTTGGTGATATTGATCGGGTTGTCCAGGTTATTCAGGAACACCCGGATGATTTCACCAAAGCCAAGCGTCACGATGGCCAGGTAATCGCCCCGCAGGCGAAGGGTGGGTGCCCCCAGCAAGATGCCAAAGACGCCCGCTGCCCCGGCGGCCAAGGGCAGCACGACCCAGATGGGCGTGTGCAGCCCTTGGGGGAACATGGCAAGAATGGCCGGAAATGCCTCGGTCAGGTGCGGCGAGTTGAGCAGGCCATAGGAGTAGGCGCCAATCGCAAAAAACGCCACATAGCCCAAGTCCAGCAAACCGGCGTAACCCACCACAATGTTCAAGCCAAGGGCCAGCAGCACATAGAGCAGCGCCATGTCGGCAATCCGAACCCAAGCATTGCCAAAGCCTTGCAGCAGCAAAGGCAACACCAGCAGGGCCAGCGCTGCAAGCGCCATCGCAAAGAATTTTTGTTGTTGTTTCATGCTTGCTCCTTAAGCACGGTCGGCCACACGCTCACCCAGCAAGCCCGAGGGTCGCAAGGTCAACACGATGATCAAAACGATGAAGGCAAAGATGTCTGAGTAATGGCTGCCCAGCACACCACCGGTCAATTCCCCGATATAGCCCGCGCCAATCGACTCAATCAATCCGAGAAGGATGGCCCCCACCACGGCACCTGCCAGGTTGCCAATGCCGCCAAACACGGCCGCGGTAAATGCCTTGAGGCCAGGCAAAAAGCCCATGGCGTGCTGGGCGGTACCATAATTGGAGGCGTACATGACCCCGGCAATGGCGGCCAGTACAGCACCAATGACGAAGGTCGCGGAAATCACCATGTCGGGCTTGACCCCCATCAAACCTGCCACCCGTGGGTTTTCGGCGGTGGCACGCATCGCGCGTCCGAGCTTGGTGTAGTTGACCAACCACATCAAAAGCGCGAGCGATACCGCGGTCACGCCCAAAATCATCACCTGCGTGGGTGTAATCACCGCTCCACCAATATGGAAGGGCGTGGTGGGCAGCAGGGTGGGATAGGATTTGTAATTGGGCTTCCAGATGATCATGGCCAAGGTTTGCAGCAAGATCGACATGCCAATCGCGGTGATCAGGGGCGCCAGTTTGGGGCTGTTGCGCAGGGGGCGATAAGCCACCTTTTCGATCACAAAATTCAAAGTGGCAGCCACAAAACACGAGATTACCAGCGCAATCAGCAAGATGACAAACCCAGGCGTGCCCGGCATGGACTCCTGCATCATTCCGATGATCGTCCAACTGGTCAGGGCACCCACCATCATGACCTCACCGTGGGCAAAGTTGATCAGGTTAATAATGCCGTACACCATGGTGTAACCCAAGGCGATGAGCGCATACATGCTCCCCAAAACCAGGCCGTTGATGACCTGCTGTATAAGAATATCCATTACAAACCTTTTTGCGAAGTTCTGGTGTTTGAACCGATGTGGCCGCGAACACTCGTGGCGTTACGCCTTTAATAGCAAAAAATCGGCCAGCCCCCATGGTTTCGGGGCCGCCGACTGATGTGCGGAACAATTTTAGCGGCCCCCAAGTAAGAGTCGAGCCCTGCAGGGGTCGGGTTTACCCTTTCAAATCCGGCCAATCCCGAGAGCGCTAATGTATTTCATGGCCGATTAGCAGCGCTACTGATAAAATCGACGCCGATGTTGCGGGTAGGCGCGTCAATAGCCGGCCTTGCCACCCACGCGCCGCGCGGCAAACAGGCCTGCTGATTTGGCGCCCTGGCGAACAAAGCGCTCGCGCCGCGCCACCTTTGGATCCACTTTGAGCGGTCGGTATATTTCCAGTCGATCTCCGGCTTGCATACTATGGTCAAGCGCCACCCGCTTGCCCCAAATACCCAGCTCATTCGCAATCAAATCCGCCAATGGAACGCCCCAATGCAGTGCACCCCTGGCCAGCGCCGCGGACACCAGGCATCCCTGCGGAACCTCCACCACCCACTCCTGCACGCTGCGGGGCTGTGCGGAAAATACGAGGGTCACGGTGACCCCGCGAGGGACTGGACACTCAACCACCATAGACTTGTTGCGCCCTTTTGACAAAGGCATCCACCAAAGTGGCTGCGATCTTGTCAAACACCGGACCCACCAAACGGGCCAGCACGGCGCTTTCAAAACCATAGCGAAGCGATAGAGTCACCTTGCATGCGCGCTGAGAGCCGTCACCCACCGGCAGAAAGGTCCATTGGCCCTCAAGCTGTGAAAACGGGCCCTTCACCAACGCCATGTCGACCTGGCGGCCGGAGGTATGGGTGTTGCGGGTCGTAAACGACTGATGGATGCCGCTGAAGGCGATGCCAACCTCCGCGGTCACGCCCGCGGCGTCTTGGCTCAACACGGCAGCACGGTCGCACCAAGGCAGGAACTGCGGGTACTGCGCAACGTCGGTGACCAGCGCATACATTTCCTCGGGGCTGTACCACAGCAATACGGACTTGTTGACGGTTTTCATAGAATGGGGTGTGCGGGATTGTAGTCACGCCCTCTTTCGATCCTGACATTCAACCCCAGCTCCCGTTCATGGCCAAAAAACCCGATACCGCGTCCCGCATTGCCGACAACAAAAAGGCCGCGTACAACTACTTCTTTGAAGAGCGGTTTGAAGCCGGCTTGGTGCTGGAGGGATGGGAGGTCAAATCATTGCGCGAGGGCAAAGTACAACTCACCGACGGCTACGTGGTGGTGCGCAACAAGGAACTATTCTTGATTGGGCTGCAAATTAACCCTTTGAACACCGCGTCCAACCACATCAGCCCCGACAAGGTGCGAACCAAAAAACTACTGATGCACAAGGCAGAGATTGAGCGACTGATCGGCAAGGTCGAGCAAAAAGGCTACACCCTGGTTCCCATCAATCTGCATTGGAAGGGTGGCAAGATCAAGTGTGAAATCGCCCTGGCCAAGGGCAAAGCAGAGCACGACAAGCGCGACACCATCAAAGACCGCGAAGGCAAGCGTGAAGTGGAGCGGGCGATGAAAGTTCATCACCGCTAGTGCGCCCACCATCCAGGGGGCTTCGCCGTCAGCGTAGCCCAGTCAGGCCAACTGGCGCAGCGGATGGGAAAAATGGGACCACGGGCTGACAAAAAATGGCGCCACCATGTCAGGCGTTACGTCTTCCAAGCGGGCGGGCTTCCATTGGGGCTGCTGGTCCTTGTCCACAGCCAAAGCGCGAATGCCTTCCACCGTTTCGCTGGCTGTGCCGCTGCGGGCCAAGTGCCGGGTCTGAAAGCAATGGCGCACCATGTCGCGCTCCATACGCAAATCATCGGCCAAGCCCATATCGCGGGCACGGCGCACCTGCTCCAGCACCACGTGCAGCATCAGCGGCGAGCGGTGACGCAAGGTGGCTGCCGTACTTTGGCTCCATGGGTCAGACGCCAACTCAAGGGCCTGGACGATGTCAACTGCGGTAGCCTGCGAGAAAACAGCGTCAATCGCCGCGCGCTCCACACCACTGTCGGTCAACGGTGTGACCGAAAACTCCGCCAACCAGGCGACCAGACCCTGACCGCGGTCAAAGTCCAAGTGACCCAAGGCGGCCCAAGCGGCATCAAGGCTTGAGGCATTGAGGCAATAGTCCGCCAGGCCCAGCTCTATGGCGCCCGCCGCGTTCAGAGCGGCACCCGTCAGGGCCAGCCACTCGCCCGTGCTGCCCGGGCAGCGGCTTAAAAAGTAACCCCCGCCTACGTCCGGAAACAGCCCAATATGGGTTTCTGGCATGGCCATTTTGGTTCTCTCAGTGACCAAACGGTAGCGTGTTCCCTGGCTGATGCCCATGCCCCCACCCATGACGATGCCGTCCATAAATGGGATGTAGGGCTTGGGATAGTTATGAATCAGGTGGTTGAGCGCATATTCCTCGGTGAAGAAGTCTTCCAGTGCCGGGTCGCCCGCCAAGGCCGCCTGGTGGAAAAAACGAATATCGCCCCCCGCGCAAAAACTGCCGAAATTGCCGAGCTTGGTGGTGCCACGGATGGCAACGGCGGCAACCGCCGGATCGTTCCCCCACGCCCGCAGTATTTGGGTCAGTCCGCGCACCATCTCCAAGTTCAGCGCATTGAGCGCCTTGGGGCGGTTCAGGGTGATCAAGCCCACGCGACCGTGGACTTCTGCAATCAAAAATTCCGACATCGTTTCCCCATTCCCAATCAGTGTGGCTTGCCGCGTCACTCCATAAAAACAGCGCCCCGCGGGGCGCTGCAAAGTGCGACATACGTCTGTCCAAAGCGGCGTGAGCCGCCCGAATTTAGCGACTGGCGCGCTTTCGCTCGCTCTCGCTGAGGTGGCGCTTGCGCAAACGGATGGACTTCGGCGTGATCTCAACCAACTCGTCGTCCTCGATGAATTCAACGCCATATTCCAGCGTGCATTCGATGGGCGGAGTGATCTTCGTCGCGTCTTCCTTGCCGCTCACACGGAAATTGGTCAGCTGCTTGGTGCGGGTCGCGTTAACAACCAAGTCGTTGTCGCGGCTATGAATTCCAACAATCATGCCCTCATAAACCGGGTCATTGGGCTTAACGAACATGCGACCGCGGTCATCGAGCTTGCCCAGCGCATACGTGAAAATTTCACCGGCGTCCATCGAGATCAACACGCCATTTTTGCGCCCGCCAATGTCACCCTTGTGGGCTTCATAACGGTCAAAAATATTGGAAATCAGTCCGGAACCGCGGGTCAGGTTCAAAAATTCGTTGGTAAAGCCAATCAGGCCGCGGGCCGGGATGCGGTACTCCAGGCGCACGCGTCCGCGTCCATCGGGTTCCATGTTCACCAACTCGCCTTTGCGTTCGCCCAAAGCTTGCATCACACCACCCTGGTGTTGCTCTTCGATGTCAGCCGTCACCAATTCGATGGGCTCATGCTTGTCGCCATTGACGTCACGGAACACGACGCGGGGCTTGGAAACCGCGAGCTCATAGCCCTCACGGCGCATGTTTTCCAGCAGAATGGTCAGGTGAAGTTCGCCACGACCCATGACTTCGAAGATACCTTCTTCGTCTGTTTCCTTGACGCGCAGCGCGACATTGTGTTGCAGTTCTTTTTGCAAGCGATCCCAGATCTGGCGGCTCGTCACGTATTTGCCTTCGCGACCGGCCAATGGGCTGGTGTTCACGCAAAAATTCATGGTCAGCGTTGGCTCATCGACCTTCAGCATGGGCAGGGGCATGGGGTTTGTCGGGTCGGTGATCGTGACGCCAATACCAATGTCCGCAATGCCGTTGATCAGCACAATCTCGCCGGGTCCGGCTTCGGTCGCCTGCACGCGCTCCAAGCCCTGAAACGTCAGCACCTGGTTGACACGACCCTTGACGGGCTTGCCATCGGGACCTTCCATCACGACCACGTCCATCATGGGCTTGATCGTGCCCTGGCTGATGCGACCGACGCCAATGCGACCCACAAAGGTCGAGAAGTCCAGTGCGGAGATCTGCAACTGCAAGGGCGCTGCTGGATCACCCTTTTGCGATGGCACGTGAGACAAGATCGTATTGAAAAGAGCCGACATGTCGGGGCCCCACTGCTCGCCCGCCGCGCCTTCTTCCATCGAAGACCAGCCGTTGATACCCGAGGCATACACCACCGGAAAATCGAGCTGCTCGTCGGTTGCGCCCAGTTTGTCAAACAAGTCAAAAGCGGCATTGACCACAAAGTCCGGGCGCGCTCCGGGTTTGTCTACCTTGTTCACCACCAAAATAGGTTTCAAGCCCAAGGCCAGAGCTTTTTTGGTCACAAAACGCGTCTGCGGCATGGGGCCCTCTTGGGCGTCAATCAACAGCACCACGCCATCCACCATGGAAAGCGCGCGCTCCACTTCGCCGCCAAAGTCCGCGTGTCCGGGGGTATCGACAATGTTGATGTGCGTGCCTTCCCAGGTCACGGCGCAGTTTTTGGCCAAAATCGTGATGCCACGCTCTTTTTCGATGGCATTGTTGTCCATCACGGTGTCCACCACTTTTTCGTGGTCGGCGAAGGTGCCAGACTGCCGCAGCAGTTGGTCAACCATGGTGGTTTTGCCATGGTCAACGTGGGCGATGATGGCGATGTTGCGGATTTGCTTGCTACTCATGTTTCACTTTCTTTCAACAGATTCAAATTTCAATTCGTAATGCCAGCTTGGTTCAGGGCAACGCTTTGCGCCTGTACCTCGCCAATTTCCAGCGGACTCAAAAGCCGCCCTGGTATCAATTCCCCTGCCCTTACCTGGCCTGTGCCCAACAATGCAGGCGGCGCAGCGGCATACACCGCGACCCGACCAGCATCTGGCCAGTCGCCGCGGCGGCGCACGCCATTCAAAAACCTTGCAGCACTCTCGCTCTCCAGAGTGACGCGCTGATGCCCTTCCAGCAGAGACTCCACCTGCAGCAACAGCCCCAGGCGCTGCGCATCCGTGGCTGCCTCCAATTCGCTTAGGCTTACGCACTGCACTTGCCCAAAACCACCGGTGCGGATGCGGCGCAGCGCACTCAGATGCGCGCCGCAACCCAGAGCCTCACCCATGTCCTCACCCAAGGTTCGGATATAGGTGCCTTTGCTGCAACTCACCTCAATCTTGAGCGCATTCGGAGCTGCCAAGCTGGGCATTTCCAGTACCCGCAGCTCGTAAATCGTCACATCACGCGCTGGGCGCTCCACCTCAATGCCCGCTCGGGCGTATTCGTAGAGCGCCTTGCCGTCTTTCTTCAAGGCGCTGTGCATCGGCGGCACCTGCCTGATCGGTCCGGTGAACTGGCGCACGACCCTTTCAATATCTTCAACGCTAACCGCCACAGGGCGCTCCAGCAACACATCGCCTTCGGCATCCGCGGTGCTGGTCTTTACACCCAAGTGAAGCGTTGCCTCGTAAACCTTGTCGGCATCCAGGTGCATCTGGCTGAACTTGGTCGCCGCACCAAAACACAGCGGTAACACACCTGTAGCCAATGGGTCCAGCGTGCCAGTATGCCCAGCCTTGTCGGCCCGCAAAAGCCACTTGGCTTTTTGCAAGGCCTGGTTGCTGGAAAAACCCAGGGGCTTGTCCAACAACAGCACCCCATGCACGGGGCGCCTTGCAACCCGTGCACGGGGCGCGTTCATCGTCTTTTAATCCTCTTTGGCGCGCGACGACACCGCGCGCGCAATCAAGGCGTTCATGTCAGCAGCACGCTCGGTCGTTTGGTCAAACAGGAAGTGCAACGTCGGCACCGTGTGAATATGCAGACGTTTGAACAATCCCGAGCGCAAAAAACCAGCCGCCTGGTTCAAGCCCTCGGCGCACTGCACCGGATCGCCCACCAGCAGACTGAAATACACCTTGGCATGCGCATAGTCTGGCGTAACCTCGACCGACTGAATCGTCACCATGCCCACACGGGGGTCTTTCAATTCGCGCGCGATCAGCTCCGTCAGATCCCGTTGGATCTGATCGGCAACGCGAAAACCACGATTCGGGGCAGAGGACTTCTTACGCATGCAGTCCGCTTAAATCGTACGTGCGATTTCTTTGATCTCAAAGAATTCCAACTGATCGCCCACAGCGATGTCGTTGTAGTTCTTGAGCTTGATACCGCACTCGAAGCCCTCTTTCACCTCGCGCACATCGTCTTTCATGCGCTTGAGCGAATCGAGCTCGCCGGTGTAAATGACCGCGTTGTCGCGCAACAGGCGGAAATGCGCACTGCGATTGACGTGTCCGCCAGTGACCATACAGCCTGCGACCGTACCGATTTTGGACGCCACAAACACGGTGCGGATTTCGGCAAAGCCGATAACTTCCTCGCGCTTTTCGGGCGCCAACATGCCGGACATGGCCGCTTTGAGCTCGTCCACCGCGTCATAAATGATGCTGTAGTAATGGATATCCACGCCATTGTTCTCAGCCAACTTACGCGCACCAGCATCGGCACGCACATTGAAGCCAATCACGATCGCCTTGGAAGCGATGGCCAGGTTGATGTCGGACTCGCTGATTCCACCGACCGCCGAGTACACCATCTGCACCTTGACTTCTTCGGTGGACAGCTTGAGCAAGGACGCAGCCAAGGCCTCTTGCGAACCCTGTACGTCCGCCTTGACGATGATGGGCAACATCTTGACATCGCCCGAGGACATGTCGCTGAACATATTCTCCAGCTTGGCCGCCTGCTGCTTCGCCAACTTGGTATTGCGGAACTTGCCAGCGCGGTACGTGGCAATCTCACGGGCACGTCGTTCGTCGGACATCACCATGAATTCGTCGCCCGCCTGCGGCACTTCGGTCAAACCCTGAATTTCGACAGGAATGGACGGGCCCGCTTCTTTGATCGGCTTGCCGTTTTCGTCCAGCATCGCGCGTACCCGGCCAAAAGTCTGGCCCGCCAACACGACGTCACCGGTTTTAAGCGTACCCGATTGAACCAATATGGTCGCCACAGGACCGCGTCCCTTGTCCAGGCGCGCCTCGATCACCAGGCCTTTGGCCATGGAAGCCACCGGAGCCCGCAGTTCCAAAACTTCTGCCTGGAGCAGCACCTGCTCGAGCAGCTGGTCGATGCCTTGGCCGGTTTTGGCCGAGACCGGGACAAAAGGAGAATCGCCACCAAACTCTTCGGGCACCACCTCTTCGACCACGAGTTCGTTTTTCACGCGTTCGGGGTTGGAATCGGGTTTGTCGATTTTGTTGATCGCGACCACGATCGGCACGCCAGCCGCCTTGGCGTGTTTGATCGCCTCTTTGGTCTGTGGCATCACGCCGTCGTCCGCAGCAACCACCAAAATCACAATGTCAGTGGCCTTGGCACCACGGGCACGCATGGCGGTAAACGCCTCGTGGCCCGGGGTGTCCAGGAAAGAAATCATGCCGCGGGGCGTTTCGACGTGGTAAGCCCCGATGTGCTGGGTGATACCACCGGCTTCGCCCGACGCCACTTTCGCACGCCGGATGTAGTCGAGCAGCGACGTCTTGCCATGGTCGACGTGACCCATCACTGTCACCACGGGTGCGCGGGGCAGCGACTCGAACTGCGCTTGGGAGATATCGTCGTCGGTGAAGGCTTCCGGGTCGTCCAGCGCCGCAATCACGGCGGTGTGGCCCAACTCTTCCACCACGATCATCGCCGTGTCTTGGTCCAGCGGCTGGTTGATGGTGACCATCTGGCCCAACTTCATGAGCTGCTTGATCACTTCAGAGGCTTTCACCGCCATCTTGTGCGCCAACTCAGCGACCGTAATGGTTTCCGGCACGTGCACTTCCAGCACGCGGGCTTCCACCGGTGCGCTTGGAACCTGGTCATCACGGTCCCGGTCGTTACCGCGGCGGCCACGCGGGCCGGTACGCCAATTGGTCGAGCGCCCAGCGCCGGCTCCGGTGTCGCCACGCGTTTTGAGTTCTTTCTTTTTCGCAGGATCTCCCGCCCAGCTGCTGGACAGCTTGGCAGACTTCACTTCTTTTCCAGCACCTGCCCCTGCAGCACCCGGAGCGCCCCCTGCCGGTTTCGCAACCGTAGAGCCTGTTGCAGGCTTGTGCAAAGTGCCTTTGATCGCGCCCTTGGCATCCACAGCAGGCTTGGGTGGCTCCACCTTCTTGAGGGGTACCGCAACCTTGTTGGGCGTGGCCATCATCAGGCGAATCGCAGCAGCCTCAGCCTCAGCCTTGCGACGACGGTCGCCAAGCTCGGAGGCGCGCTTGCTCTCTTCGGCAGCCGCCGCCTTGGAGGCATTGGCCGCCGAGGCCAGTGCCTCATCACGGGCTTGGCTGGCTTCTTTTGCAGCTTGCTGGGCCACTGCGGCGGCATCTGCCGCACCCTCAGCAACCGGCGTCGTGGGTACAGGCTGTTCCGCAGACGCGGCCATTTTTTGCGCCTGCGCAGCTTGCTGTGCCAGCGCATCAGCAGCCGCTTTTTCGTGTGCCGCACGGGCACGCGCTTCTTGCTCTTCGCGTTCCTGACGGCGTGCCGCCAATTCTTCCTCCTGGCGGCGGATGAACTCCGCCTGGTGGCGAGCCTCTTCTTCGCGTCGGATCAGCTCGGCATCGTCGATCACCGACGGCGCTGCCACCGGCGCAGGCAATTCCGTTCCCTCAGGCACCGCGTCGAGCCCATCTTCGCGGCGAACAAAGGTGCGTTTTTTGCGGACCTCCACCTGGATCGTACGGGCCTTGCCACTGGCATCAGCCTGCTTGATCTCGGTGGTCTGCTTCTTCACCAGCGTGATCTTTTTGCGGTCGGCACCCGCCGTGCCGTGACTGCTTTGGAGGTAATTGAGCAAACTGTGCTTGTCAGCGTCGGTCAGAACATCGCTCGGCGACGCCTTGGCCACTCCTGCAGACTTCAATTGATCCAACAGGGTTTCGGTAGATTTTTTGAGTTCACTAGCAAACTCAGCGACGGTCGTACTGGACATTTATTGGGTAACCTTTCATGACCGTGGCTCTTGAGAAGCGGCGTCATCGGTAAACCAATGTTCGCGCGCCTTCATGATCAGGGCCGTGGCTTCGTCCGCAGACTGGCCGGTGATTTCTGTAAGTTCGTCGGTGGCTAGATCCGCAAAATCGTCCAGCGTTTGAACGCCGGCTGCAGCCAGTTGGGCAATTTGCTCGGTGCTCAGTCCGGCCAAGTCACGCAAGTCCTGCGAAACCTCGTCAACCGTTTCTTCGCGGGCGATTTCCATAGTCAGCAAAGCATCTTTGGCACGGGTGCGTAATTCATTGACCGTGTCTTCATCGAAGCTCTCGATCTCCAGCATTTCCTGCAGCGGCACATAGGCCACTTCTTCGAGACTGGTGAAGCCCTCGGCAATCAGAATGTCGGCGATCTCTTCGTCCACATCGAGCTTGTCCATGAACAGGCGGCGACCGGAATCGGTTTCCACGGCCAGTTTTTGGGCCGATTCAGCCGCGTCCATGATGTTGATTTTCCAACCGGTTAGTTCTGACGCCAGCCGTACGTTTTGGCCACCACGACCGATAGCGATGGCGAGATTTTCTTCGTCCACCACCACATCCATGGCGTGCCGCTCCTCGTCCACCACAATGGACGACACGTTCGCCGGGGCCAGGGCACCAATGACAAACTGGGCAGGGTCTTCGCTCCACAACACAATGTCCACGCGTTCGCCGGCAAGCTCGTTGGTCACCCCATTGACACGGGTGCCCCGCACCCCAACGCAGGTGCCAATCGGATCGACCCGCTTGTCATGCGACAAAACCGCAATCTTGGCACGCGACCCGGGGTCACGCGCACACGATTTGATCTCGAGCAGGCCTTGCTCTATCTCTGGCACCTCTTGGCGGAACAGCTCGATCATGAAGTCAGGCGCCGAGCGCGACAACACGATAGGCGCGCCGCGCAAGGTCAGGTCGACCTCCATGATCATCGCGCGCACTCGGTCGCCGGCACGGAAATTTTCTTTGGGAATCATCTCGTTGCGGCGCAAACGACCTTCTACCCGTCCGCTTTCGATGATCAGGTCACCCTTGTCCATGCGTTTGACGGTGCCCACAAAAATATTGTCGCCCCGCGACATGAATTCGTTGAGCAACATTTCGCGCTCAGCGTCACGGATCTTCTGCAAAATGACTTGCTTGGCCGCCATCGCGCCAATACGCCCGATGGGCACCGACTCAATCGGCTCTTCAATGTACTCGTCCACCTCGATATCAGGAATTTGCTCCTTGGCTTCGAAAAGCAAAATTTCCTGGTCGGGCAACTGCAAACCTGCCTCATCTGGCACCACATGCCAACGACGGAAAGTCTCGTAATTACCGCTATCGCGGTCCAGGGCAACGCGAATATCCACGTCGCCGGCGTACAGCTTTTTGGTGGCCTGCGCCAATGCCGCTTCCACGGCGCCCAAAACGACGTCACGCTCCACGTTTTTCTCACGGGAAATGGCCTCAACCAACATCAACAATTCGCGATTCATGCCTTGACTCTCCTGAACACTCTATTTCAATGACTACGAAACTGACGTTTCACCGCCGTGCAACTCTGCACCGGTGCCACGCCCTTTGAAACTAACGATCGGCGCCAACCGCGCCTCGCGAAGCTCGTCCAAAGCAAACCCTAAAGCCTGCAATGGCGGAGGAACCCGCTTTTTACTTACCCGCTGCCCGGGCTTGACCTCAGGTGCATCGCTCCAAACGACCTGCCAGCCAACTTGCCCCTGCGCATCCAGAGTCCGCTCCAGCGTCCCCCGAAACTTTTTTCGATTGGCGCTGACCTGGCCCGTACCTGCCGCACCGATGGGCGCCTTGAGCGTCAGGTCCACCACCTGGCCGACGAAACGCTCAAAATCTGCAACATGGCGCAAGGGGCGGTCAATACCGGGTGACGAAACCTCCAGGCGCCGGTATTCAATACCATCCACCTCGAGGGCAAACTGCAATTGCCGCGTGACCTTTTCGCAATCTTCGACCGTAATGAATTGCTCGACCTGCGTCTCACCCTCTGCCGCCTGCACCCAAGGCAAGTCGATCGTGATGCGCAACAAACCACCCGCCGACCGGTCAATTTCGACCAAGTCGTATCCCAGGCCCCCTACGATTTGCGCCACGATCTCTTGCAATGCCACGTCAGTTTTGTCCGTTTCAATCAACGAAGCCAAGGGCTCTCGCACAGGGGCTTCAAAAACAATCGACCAAAAAAAACGGGCGGTAAATACCCGCCCGTTTGGTCGTGAAGCTCGGATTATAGCCTAGAAAGCCTGATTAGAGCGTTGATTCCTTTGGCTTTTTGCGGGGCGAGGCCCGCACCACGGGTGCCGTCGCCTGCACAAGTCTGGCCCCTTGGGGTCCAAGTTCACGTGCGACAATTCCGAGGAGGATTCACTATTTTTCATTAGAGGACAGACATGGGCTTTTTAACGGGCAAGAAGTTTTTGATCACTGGCGTTTTGTCAAACCGCTCCATCGCCTACGGCATTGCCAAAGCCTGTCATGCACAGGGCGCGGAGTTGGCGTTCAGCTACGTTGGCGACCGCTTCAAGGATCGAATTACCGAATTCGCCGCCGACTTCGGTTCAAGCCTGATTTTTGACTGCGACGTCGGCGACGACGCCCAAATTAACCAACTTTTCTCTGATTTGGCCAGCCATTGGCCCCAGTTTGACGGCTTCGTGCACAGCATCGGTTTCGCACCGCGCGAGGCAATTGCCGGTAATTTTCTCGACGGATTGAGCCGGGAAGGCTTCAAGATTGCCCACGATATCAGCGCCTATAGTTTTCCAGGGATGGCCAAAGCGGCACTGCCCTACCTCAGCAACAAGGCGGCATTGTTGACGCTCACCTACTTGGGCGCAGAACGCATCATTCCCAACTACAACACCATGGGTCTGGCCAAGGCTTCACTTGAGTCGTCTGTGCGCTATCTGGCTGAAGCCGTGGGTTCCAAGGGCATTCGCGTCAACGGTATCAGCGCCGGCCCCATCAAAACGCTGGCCGCCAGCGGCATCAAAGATTTTGGCCGCCTCATGGGTGTGGTGGCAAACGCATCGCCGATCCGCCGCAACGTCACCATAGAAGATGTAGGCAACGTAGCGGCATTTTTGATGAGCGACTTGGCCTCTGGCGTGACGGCCGAGATTACTTACGTCGACGGCGGCTTCAGCAAAACCATGGGTGTGATGTCCGAATAACGACGCCTTTAACGCCTTGAATCAGAAATGTTTGCGGTAACCAATCACCGCAAAGTCCTCTCCGTTGGCGCCATGGGTATTCAACAGATCGTAGATGGCGCAACGGTGATGCAAGCGCATAAAAACTTCCGCAGACTTGTCCTGTGGACGTGAAAAGGCCACCTCCAGCAGCAAGTAGTTGAGCAGGCGGCTGCCCTCGCCGTCAGCCCCCCGTTCATAGGGGCCGATGTCCGTGGTGTAGGAAATTCCGAGTGGGCCCACGCGCACATTGGTTTGCAGCACGTGGTTCCAAGGGAAACCACTCCAACGCAATACGGGCGCCACAGCGACCTCGTTCAGTGATGCCTGGCCAAATTGCTGCCCAAGCGTGCCATCGATTTCCAAAGACAGAGGCCACGATTCTGCGCGCCATACCGTCTTGGCGACATTGACCGCCACCACATAGTGATTTTGAAAGTTGGCATGACCCTGCGTAAAACCTGCAGGTTCAGTGTCGTAATACTGACCGCCATACACGCCCATGCTCCAACCGGATGACTGGCACATGGCGCCGGCGGGTACAACCAGAAATGCTGCCGCCAGAAGTCGTCGGGCAAATTTCCGCTCTTTGGGAAAAAGAATTGATGTCATCTGAAACCTGGTATGCGAACGCCTCGTGCATGAATCACTCCACACAACGAGACTGTCGCTCGTAGATTTCAAATGGGCCTGTGCTGGCTCAAAATATCCATAGCTTCTAGCCTTGAAAAATGATCCATCGCAGGGGCCCAGACGATGACGCCACACTCGGCGCAGCGAAAACCTTTAGACCCGCACGCAATCCGCAAAGTAGTGCTTTTTGCCGTCTGCGCCCTCTTCCTCCACCAAGCCGTGAATATCGGTCTCGAAGCCTGGGCACTGGGTATTGAACTCGCGGGAAAACTTGAGGTAGTCCACGATCTTCTTGTTGAACACTTCGCCGGGAATCAGCAAGGGGATGCCCGGCGGATAGGGCGTCACCAGACCCACAGTAACGCGGCCTTCCAGATGGTCGATTTCGACGCGTTCCGTCTTGCGCAGCGCAATGTGCGCGTAGGCATCGCTGGGCTTCATGGCCGGGGTCAGGTCGCTCAGGTACATATCGGTGGTCAGGCGCGCGATGTCGTACTTGGCGTACAGGGCGTGCAGGTGCTGACACAGGTCTGCCAGTCCCATCTTTTCGTAGCGCGAGTGCTTTTTGCAGAACTCCGGCAAGATACGCCACATGGGCTGATTTTTGTCGTAATCGTCCTTGAACTGCTGCAGCGCAGTCAACATGCTGTTCCAGCGGCCCTTGGTGATACCGATCGTAAACATGATGAAAAAACTGTACAGGCCTGTTTTCTCAACCACTACGCCATGCTCCGCCAAAAATTTGGTCACGATACTTGCTGGAATACCCGTCTTGGCGAATTTTCCGTTCAGGTCCATGCCCGGGGTAACGATGGTCGCCTTGATGGGGTCAAGCATATTGAAGCCAGCGGCCATCTTGCCAAAGCCATGCCAATTGGCCTTGACGCTCTTGCCTTCCGCCTTGAGCACCCAGTCGGTGGCACGGCCTATGCCTTCGTCGGCCAACCGGTCTGGGCCCCACACCTTGAACCACCAGTCATCACCGTACTCCTCGTCGACCTTGCGCATGGCTCGCCGAAAATCCAACGCCTCGGCAATGCTCTCTTCCACCAGCGCCGTGCCGCCGGGTGGCTCCATCATCGCCGCCGCCACGTCGCAGCTGGCAATGATGCTGTACTGCGGGCTGGTCGACGTGTGCATGAGGTAAGCCTCATTGAACAGGTGGCGATCCAGCTTGACGGTCTGGGAGTCCTGCACCAACACATGGCTCGCCTGGCTGATACCCGCCAGCAACTTGTGAATGGACTGCGTGGAGTACACCATCGCGTGTTTCGGACGCGCACGTTTCTTGCCCATGGCGTGGTACGTGCCGTAAAAGGGATGGAAAGCGGCATGGGGCAACCAGGCTTCATCAAAGTGGATGTTGTCCACGTAGCCGTCCACCATGTTTTTCACGGTTTCGGTGTTGTACAAAACGCCGTCATAGGTCGACTGCGTAATGGTCAGCACGCGTGGCTTGACGGACTGGGCATCAATGCCCTGCAGCAGCGGGTTGGCTCGGATCTTGGCGCGAATCGCGTCGGGTTCAAATTCGCTTTTCGGAATCGGGCCAATGATGCCGAAATGGTTGCGCGTCGGCTTCAGGAACACCGGAACCGCACCAGTCATGATGATCGCGTGCAGAATGGACTTGTGGCAATTGCGGTCCACGACCACCACATCGCCCGGCGCCACGGTGTGGTGCCACACCATCTTGTTGCTGGTGCTGGTGCCGTTGGTCACAAAAAAGCAGTGATCGGCATTGAAGATGCGCGCCGCATTGCGTTCGCTGGCGCCAATGGCGCCATCGTGATCGAGCAGTTGGCCCAACTCTTCCACTGAATTGCAGACGTCGGCGCGCAGCATGTTTTCACCAAAAAACTGGTGAAACATTTGACCCACGGGGCTTTTCAGGAAGGCAACACCGCCGGAATGACCGGGGCAATGCCATGAATAGGAACCGTCTTCCGCGTAATCCAACAGCGCTTTGAAAAATGGCGGCTGCACGCTTTCCAGGTAACTTTTTGCCTCCCGAATAATGTGGCGGGCCACAAATTCAGGCGTATCCTCAAACATATGGATAAAGCCATGCAATTCGCGCAGGATTCCGTTAGGGATATGGCGGCTGGTTTTGGTCTCTCCGTAGACATAAATCGGCACGTCCAAATTTTTGCGCCGCACCTCTTCGATGAAATGGCGCAAGTTCAAAACCGCCGGATCCAAATCGGGTCCCGGTGTAAATTCTTCGTCGTCGATCGACAAGATAAAGGCGCTGGCACGGCTTTGCTGCTGGGCAAACTGGCTCAGGTCGCCATAACTGGTGACGCCGAGCACCTCAAAACCCTCCGACTCAATGGCCTGAGCCAGCGCCCGAATGCCCAGACCCGAGGTGTTTTCCGAGCGAAAGTCTTCATCAATGATGATGATGGGGAAACGAAACTTCATCAGAGGGCGCTCCAGCAAATAGCCTGAAAAAATGGGTCGAGCACGAAGTGTAAGGACTTATTACGACGGTGCCGCTGCGTTGCAGCATTTCGCACCCACAATCAGGCCAGTGTTGCCACCGAGTGGCACTTTCCAAAGGAGGTTGGGTCATGGAAACATCGACGTTTTGGTGGGTCGTTGCCGGAATTACCGTGGCGGCAGAGCTCATGTCAGGCACTTTTTACCTGCTGATGATCGCCCTGGGTCTGGTGGGCGCTGCCTTGGCGGCCAGTGCGGGCGCAAGCCTCTCTGCCCAAATTGCGATTGCCGCAGTGGTCGGCGGGGGCGCGGTGGTCGTTTGGCGCTCACTACAGCTACGAGGCCAGCATCCGCCACCCGCTCAAGCCAACCCCGATGTCAATTTGGATGTCGGACAGATCGTACAGATCGACCAATGGAATGCCGATGGCAGCGCAAACGTGCACTACCGCGGTGCCCATTGGACGGCCATTCACCGCGCAGGCATAGTGCCTACGGTGGGTGAACACCGAGTCGCTGAAGTCATTGGCGCACGTCTTTTGGTCGATAAAACTTAAACAGGGGGTTCTATGGAAGTTGCAATTGTTCTTTTGCTCGTTGCGGTCATCTTTGTCACGCAGTCCATCAAAGTCGTGCCTCAGCAGCATGCCTGGGTGATTGAAAGACTTGGTAAATACCAGGGGACGCTAACACCCGGACTGAACTTTTTGGTGCCTTTTGTGGACCGGGTCGCCTACAAGCATGTGCTCAAGGAAATTCCGCTGGACATCGCCAGCCAAGTTTGTATTACCCGCGACAACACCCAACTCCAAGTGGACGGTATTTTGTATTTCCAGGTCACGGACGCCATGCGCGCCAGCTATGGCTCGTCCAATTACATCGTCGCCATTTCTCAGTTGGCACAAACCTCGCTGCGCTCTGTCATCGGCAAGCTTGAACTGGACAAAACCTTTGAAGAGCGCGACATCATCAACGCCCAGGTGGTCGCGGCGATCGACGAAGCGGCACTGAACTGGGGCGTGAAAGTACTGCGCTACGAGATCAAGGACCTGACCCCGCCCAAAGAAATCCTGCACGCCATGCAAGCCCAAATCACCGCAGAGCGCGAAAAACGCGCCCTGATTGCAGCTTCCGAAGGCCGACGCCAAGAGCAAATCAATATTGCTACCGGCGAGCGCGAGGCCTTCATTGCCCGCTCGGAGGGTGAAAAGCAAGCGGTCATCAACAAAGCCGAGGGTGAGGCAGCCTCCATTACGGCCGTGGCCAACGCGACCGCGCAGGCAATTGAGCGGATTGCCGCCGCGATTCGACAACCGGGAGGGGAACAAGCGGTGCAACTCAAGGTGGCCGAGCGCGCGGTGGACGCCTACAGCCGCGTAGCAGCCGACGCCTCCACGACACTGATCGTTCCCGGCAATATGACCGAGGTCTCCAGCCTGATTGCTTCCGCCATGCAAATGGTTCGAACAGCAAAGTAGGCGACGCTGAAGGCAAAAAAAACGGACCACAAGGGTCCGTTTTTTTGTTTACTTCTGGCGGAGAAGGCGGGATTCGAACCCGCGGAGGGTTTTACCCCTCGCACGCTTTCCAGGCGTGTGACTTAAACCGCTCATCCACCTCTCCAGAGCCATTGAGTTTAACCTGCAAACTGCGCTTTTTTGTGCCGTCCTGTCGATGCATGAGGGACTTAACAGAAATTGGGCGAAAAAAAGCCCACTTTCGTGGGCTTTTCAAGATCCGACGGATCGCGGAGATGCGCTGATTAGCGGATCACTGCGATCGTTGTCAGAGCGCCGCCCTTGATAGTCTTGAGAGTCAAGGCACCGTTCAGGATGTCGCCTTTTTCGTCAAAAGAAACAGGGCCAGTCACGCCTTTGTAGTCTTTGGTCGCAGCCAACACAGGCAGGTACTTGGCCGGGTCAGAAGACTTGGCAGTAACCATGGCAGCAACCATGATCTTGACGGAGTCATAGACGTAAGGTGCGTAGACTTGAACGTCAGCGCCGAACTTGGTCTTGAACTTGGCCTTGAACTCGTCCATGCTTGCTTTGGCTTCGCCTTCGACGCCACCGGCTTCAGCGCAGAACACTTGGTCGTCGCTCACTGCGTCGCCAGCGAGCTTCACCAGCTCTGTCGAGCAGATGCCGTCGCCGCCCATGAACTTGGCCTTGATACCCAAAGATTTCATTTGCTTGAGCATAGGACCGGCAACAGCGTCCATGCCGCCGAAGAACACGACGTCAGGCTTTTTGCCCTTGATCGTGGTCAGGATGGAGTTGAAGTCCGTTGCTTTGTCGGTGGTGAACTCTTTAGCCACCACTTTGCCGCCGGCCGCTTCCACAGCTTTGACAAACTCTTCTGCCACGCCTTGGCCGTAAGCGGTACGGTCATCAATCACCGCAATGGCCTTGCCTTTGAGCGTGCCCACTGCGTACTTGCCCAGCGTGCTGCCGAGTTGTACGTCATCAGCCACCACGCGGAAGGCGGTCTTGAAGCCTTGGCGGGTGTACTTGGGGTTGGTCGCAGAAGGAGAAATCTGGGGGATGCCCGCGTCGCTGTAGATTTTGGAAGCGGGGATGGTCGTACCTGAATTCAGGTGGCCGATCACGCCTGCCACTTTGGCATCGGCCAGCTTTTGGGCAACTGCGGTGCCTTGCTTCGGATCAGCCGCGTCGTCTTCGGCCATCAGCTCAAGCTTGACTTTCTTGCCGTCGATCATCACGCCAGCGGCGTTGAGTTCTTCGATCGCCATGATGGCGCCGTTTTCATTGTCTTTGCCCAAGTGCGCGATTGCGCCGCTGGTGGGACCCACGTGGCCAATTTTGACCACGGGATCAGCAGGCGCTGCTGCAGGAGCAGCGGCTTCTTCTTTTTTTCCGCAAGCGACGAGCAGGGAAGCGGCGGCCAAAACGGTCAAAGCGCTCTTGAATTTGAATTGCATAAAAACTCCAAGGATGAAAAAACGGGAAATATTGGTGAACCAAAGTTCAACGGGCGTAACCTTACCTTAAATTACGCCATTTTGGGAGAGGGAAGCTACCAAGTTCAGGGGTATTTCTGGGTCCAAACGGCGTAGAAAGCGTTAAATTGGGTCAATTTGAAGAATTGGCGCTAGTTGCGTAAATTCAGATCACGCCGGTCAATGGCATAGCCTTGGGTGGCATAGGTTTTCCAACGTTGCCGCGCTTGCTGGCGATCCCCGTCATCCAGACTCACCACTTCAATAACCCTGGGGAACCGTTCAAATGCTGTCGGCATTGCGTCCCCCAAGTTTACCAACACGTCCACCAAGGGGGCCGCTTCGTCCGGACCGCCATTTGACAGCACCACCGCGCTCAAGGCGGCGACGGGGCCCGTGGCATTGACCCAACAATGGGTCAAAAAATCGGAGGGTACGCTCGTCCAAAGCGCCGCGTCCAGCCGTTCGAGTGTGTCTATCTCAGCCACCACCATCACGCGTGCCCCTGTGCCTACTGCTTTGCGCAGCAGTCGCACTGTGTAGGCCACCTTGTCAGGCGCACCGAAATGAAACGCCACGTCGGTCACTGCCGCGCTCACTTCTCCGCGGCCTGGGCCAAAAGAAACTCAACCAGCAAGCCGACCGGACGCCCCGTTGCACCTTTGGCCGCACCGCTTTTCCAGGCACTGCCGGCGATATCGAGGTGTGCCCAGGGAAACTTTTCGGTGAACCGCTGCAAAAACTTGGCCGCTGTGATTGCCCCACCGGCACGCCCGCCGATATTGGCCACATCGGCAAAATTGGATTTCAGGCCCTCGGCATATTCCTCGTCCAGCGGCAGGCGCCAGCACAGGTCTTGCGCGCGGTCTCCCGCGGCGGACAGGCTTTTTGCCAGCTCGTCGTTGGCAGCAAACATGCCGCTGCGTACCGCCCCCAGCGCAACCACGCATGCACCGGTCAGGGTGGCAATGTCCACCACCGCGCGCGGTTTGAAACGCTCGGCGTAGGTCAGGGCATCGCACAGCACCAAGCGTCCTTCCGCATCGGTATTGAGAATCTCGATGGTCTGGCCGCTCATGCTGGTCACAACGTCGCCGGGTTTGACGGCCCGACCGTTGATCAGGTTTTCGCATGCTGGAATCAGTCCGACCACGTTCATGGCGGGCTTGAGCAGCGACAAGGTTTTAAACGTACCCAAAACGCTTGCAGCGCCCGACATGTCAAACTTCATTTCGTCCATTTCAGCCGCAGGCTTGATGGAGATGCCGCCACTGTCAAAGGTGATGCCTTTGCCCACCAACACGGTAGGCGCCTTGGTCTTGGCGGCGCCGGTGTAGCGCAGCACGATAAACCGCAAAGGTTGGTCTGAGCCCTGGGCAACCGCCATAAAGGAGCCCATGCCCAGCTTTGCCACTTCTTTGGGGCCCAGTACCTCGCAACTGACTTTGGGCAGTTGCGCTAGCGCCTCGGCAGCACCCGCCAGCAATTGGGGGGTGGCGTGATTGGCGGGTCGGTTGGCCCATTCTTTGGCGAACTCAACGCCCGCCACGATCGCCACAGCGCGCTCAAAGGTGCTTTGCACCTCGGACGCGTTGACCGCACCGATGGTCGTTTTTGTCAGGGTTCTCGGCTGGGGCTTGGACTTGGTGGTGGTAAAGCTGTAGGTGGCGTCTGCCACCGCGGTCACGGCGGCACGCACTGCATCGTCCTGGGCCGGTGCGGCAAAGCACAGTACTAACCTTTTCAGTTGGGGCGACTTGGCCGCCGCCACGGCGGCGAGTACCGCAGCGCGGGTGGCACGGGCGCCCCCATCGGCCACCTGCGCCAGCACCAAGCGCACCGCGGCCGCCTGCAGCGGACGGTAAAGGGAAAGGCACTTGCCGGCGGCGGCCTCCAGATCGCCAGACTTCAGCGCGGCGCCCACCAGCGCCGCGAGGTCGCCTTTGCCGGGCTTGAAGTCTTTGGGGACCAGCAGCACCAGGACATCGGCTTTTTCGTCTGCCGCACCAATCAGGTCCAGGGGTTTGAGTTCAAAGTTCATAATTCAGCCTTTCTATCGATTCCATGTTATTCCATTCCTCCATCCGTAAAGAACTGGCCCGCACTTTTGGCGCAACGCTGGTGGTGCTGGTGACGGTGGTGATGACAATGACGCTGATTCGGACTCTGGGTGAGGCCACGCGCGGGGTATTCAACCCCGCCGATGTGTTGATCATCATGGGCTACACCGTGCTGTCAGACCTGCCCACGATCCTGTCACTCAGCCTGTTTATTGCGGTGATGACGGTGCTGACCCGGATGTACCGGGACAGCGAGATGGTGATCTGGCTGGGCAGCGGGCGGGGCCTGACGGCGCTGCTGCGCCCGCTGCTTCGGTTTTGCTGGCCTATTTTTGTGGTGATCTTCGTGCTTGCGTTTGTGGTGCTGCCATGGGCCTTTGGCCGAATTGAGGATCTGAGAGACCAATACGAAAAGCGGGGGGACATTGCCAGAATCGAGGCCGGGCAGTTTCAGGAGTCTGCCAGCGGCGACCGGGTCTTCTTTATTGAAAAGGACGACAACGACAAGCTGGCCGGCACCCACGTGTTCATGGTGACCCGTGAGCCAGACAAGGAAACAATTACCTCAGCCGCGCGCGGTACCGTTCAAACGTTTGACAACGACCAGTTCCTCGTGCTGGAAAACGGGCAACGCCTGGAAAAAAGCGCTGGGAACAACGCACTTAGCCTGAGTACCTTCGTCCGTTATGGCGCCAGAATCGGCGCCGACAACCCGTCTGCCCGGTCTTTTACGCCTCCCAGCACTCTGACCGCTCTCGAACTGGTGAGCAATCCCATTCCACGCAACAGTGCCGAGCTGGCGTGGCGCTCGGGGCTTTTTTTGGCCGCCGTCAATCTGGTTTTGATCGGTCTGGCGGCCGCCGGTGCCAATCCACGCTCCGGGCGAACCGCCAATATGGCCTTTGCGTTTCTCATTTTCGTGGTCTATTTCAACTTGCTGGTGCTGGGCAAAAGTTGGGTTGAAACCGAAAAAACGACGCTTTCCATGTACCTCTTGGGCTTGCATGGCGGCGCTATGGCACTGGCGCTGCTTTGGCTGACTGCACGCCACAACCAGTGGACGCTGCCCCGCCTGTGGCCCAAGCCCAAGGCGATGGCATGAAAACCGTTCGCAAGCTGTTGTACCGGGAAGTTTTTGCGGCCGTCGCGGCTGTCACGCTGGCCTTCGTGTCACTGTTCTTCTTTTTTGACTTTGTCGACGAACTGCAAAGCGTCGGTCGAAGCAGCGCGCTGGGCTATTCGTTGGCGCAGGCGCTGGCCTATGTGGCGCTCATGGTCCCCAGCCATGTCTACGAGTTGCTGCCCATCACGGTTCTGATCGGCACGATTTTTGTCATGGCGCGACTGGCCAACAGCTCGGAATTCACGATTTTGCGTACCAGCGGTCTGGGGCCGTGGGCCGCCTTGCGCCTGCTGCTGGTGATGGGGTTGACGTTTGTGGTCCTGACTTTTGCGGTGGGTGACTATCTCGCGCCCCTCGCAGACAAGACAGCGCAACTGCTGAAAGCCAAGTCCCAGGGCCGCATTACGGTAGGAAAAACCGGTGCCTGGATCAAGGAGCGCCAGCCCTACAGCAGTTTTTCGGTCAACGTCGGGGCGCTTGCCAGCGATGCGAGCATGAAGGGTGTGCGTATTTTTGAACTCAACAACCGGGGGGAGATGGTCTCGTTGACCGAAGCCCAGAGCGGCACCTTTGGCCCGGGCGACTCCTGGCTGCTCAAAGACGTTCAACGCTCCGAATTCGTGACGCCAGAGAATGGCCCGGCACGCGTGGTCACCAGCCACCTGGAAAGTTTCTCCTGGCAAAACAAGCTCAGTGCCGAGATGGTTTCGGCCGCCGTGTTGCGGCCCGACCGCATGGGCACCATCGACCTATTCCAGTACACGCGCCATTTGCGCAACAACGGCCAATCGGCGCAAAAGTACGAAATCCAGTTCTGGAAAAAAGTCTTTTACCCGCTGAGCTGTCTGGTGATGGTGATGCTGGCTTTGCCCTTCGCGTATCTGCATTTTCGTTCGGGCAGCACGACTTCCATGGTGTTCGGCGGCGTCATGGCGGGTATCAGCTTCGTCTTGCTCAACAACGTCTTGGGAGACGTCGGTTACCTGCAGGGCTGGCAGCCCTGGCTGACCGCCGCTTTGCCAGGCCTGATTTATTCCTTTGCCTCACTTTCGGCCTTTGGCTGGCTGGTATTGCGACGATAACGCTTATGTCCCCTGCTCCCCTCTCCAACCCAGCGGTCGCCGCGACGCGTGGAATTGTCCTTTTTGCCCATGGCTCGCGTGACCCACTCTGGCATCGACCCATGCAGGCGGTGGCGCGCCAGGTCTCGGAAAATGCACCGGGGACCCCCGTGGCGTGCGCCTACTTGGAACTCAGCACACCAGACCTGTCCAGCGCATGCCAGGAATTGTTGGCGCACGGTGTCCGCACCATCACCATCGTGCCCCTCTTTCTGGGGGTGGGCAAGCATGCGCGCGAAGACCTTCCCTTGCTGGTTGCCGGGCTGCGGGCGGCGCATCCCGACACCGTATTCGAGCTGCGAGGGGCGGTGGGAGAAGACACGCGCCTGATTGCGCTGTTGGCGCAAATCGCCATAGAGCGGCCTTAGAGCCCCAAAAGGGCCGCAAAGGGAGGGCTGGCGAGTCCTGATGCAGCATAATGAATCTCTTCTATAGCTGAAATTCGATATGAACTTGCACCAATTCCGCTTTGTCCAAGAAGCGGTTCGCCGCAATCTCAACCTGACCGAAGCGGCCAAGGCCTTGCATACCTCGCAACCAGGCGTGTCCAAGGCCATCATTGACCTCGAAGACGAGCTCGGGATTGAGATTTTTGCGCGCCACGGCAAGCGCCTGAAAAGAGTGACCGAGCCCGGGCAGCATGTGCTCAAAAGCATCGACCTGATCTTGCGGGAGGTCGGCAACCTCAAGCGAATCGGTGACCAGTACAGCATGGAGGACAGTGGCACCCTTTCCATTGCCACCACCCATACCCAAGCGCGCTACGTCTTGCCCGAGAAGGTAGCGGCGCTTCGCACGACCTTTCCCAAAGTCAATATCAGCCTGCACCAGGGTGCGCCCGACCAGGTGGCGCGAATGCTGATTGACGAAGTCGCAGAAATCGGCATCGCGACGGAATCTTTATCCGAGTACGCGGAACTCGTTACCCTGCCCTGCTACCAGTGGCAACACATGTTGGTCATGCCGATCGACCACCCGCTGGCGCAAAAGGTGCGTATTACTTTGGCGGATGTCGCACTGGAGCCGCTGATTACCTACCACCCCTCATTCACGGGCCGTACCAAAATTGACCTGGCTTTTGAAGCCCAAAAGCTGGAACCCCGCATCGCGCTGGAGGCCATTGACTCCGATGTGATCACGACCTACGTGCGTTTGGGCCTCGGCATCGGTATTGCCGCCGAAATGGCAGTGCGCGACATCGTCGAACAAGGTGCAAAAAGTGGCTTGGTGGTGCGTCCGGCAGGCCACCTCTTTGGCCAGAACACGGCACGCGTGGCCTTCAAACGCAGCGCCTATTTGCGCAATTTTGTGTACACCTTTGCTGAACTGCTGAGCACGCGCCTAACCCGCGAGACTGTGGCGCGCGCCATGGCCGGGCACCTGAACGACGCCGACCTTTAGCCCTTGATTGAACGCCATGACATCGTCCTTTTCACCCGTACTGCAAAGCCGACTGCCCCAGGTGGGCACCACCATCTTTACGGTCATGTCGGCATTGGCGACCCAACATCAGGCGGTCAACCTGGGACAAGGTTTTCCGGACTTTGCCTGCGACCCGGCACTCACCGCGCTGGTCAACGCCGCCATGCAAGCCGGACACAACCAGTACCCGCTGATGGCCGGTGTGCCGGCCCTGCGAGACGCCGTCAGTGAAAAATTGGAGCGCCTCTACGGGCGCCATTACCGCGCAGCAGACGAAATTACCATTACCGCAGGTGCGACCCAGGCGATTTTTACGGCGCTCATGGCCTTGGTACACCCCGGCGACGAGGTCATCGTGTTGGAGCCCTGCTACGACAGTTACCTGCCCAATATTGCGCTGGCCGGTGGCGTGGTGGTCCGGGTGCCCCTGACGCCGGGTACCTTTCGGCCAGACTTTGGCAAGATTGCCGCAGCCCTTAGCGCCAAAACACGCGCCATCATCATCAATACGCCGCACAACCCCAGCGGCACCGTCTGGAGCCAAGCCGACATGCTGGCGCTGGAGGCCTTATTGGCTCCGACCAACGTGATCGTGATCAGTGACGAGGTCTATGAACACATGGTGTTTGACGGCGCCGCGCACGAGAGCGCTTCGCGGTTTGGTGGACTGGCCGAGCGCGCCATCATTGTTTCCAGCTTTGGCAAGACCTACCACGTCACGGGCTGGAAGGTCGGGTTTGTCGCCGCGCCTGCCGCGCTGACGGTGGAGTTTCGCAAGGTTCACCAGTTCAATGTGTTTACCGTGAACACCCCGGTACAGCACGCGCTGGCGGCTTACATGGCCCACACGGACGCCTATGCCGCCTTACCCGCGTTTTACCAACGAAAACGCGACTTGTTTCGGGCTGGCATGGCCCAAACGCCGTTCAAGCTCTTGCCCAGCGAAGGTACGTTTTTTCAATGTGCCGATATTTCGGCGGTGAGCGACCGCAGCGAGTCTGACTTTTGCCAGTGGTTGACCACCGACATTGGCGTCACGGCCATCCCGATGTCCGCTTTTTACGCCGAGGGCTTTGACCAGCGCATCATCCGGTTTTGTTTTGCCAAAGAAGACTCCACCCTTGAAGCTGCGCTTGAAAGATTGCAAACGCGCTTGCCGCGCACCTGAGCCCAGCATTTCGCTTTCACCCGCTGCGCCGCACACCATGTCCTACCTCGACGACCCCCGCGTATTTTTTGCCGCTGAACGCACGCTGCTGGCCTGGCAGCGCACTGCGGTCGCGCTGATTGGTTTGGGGTTTGTGGTCGAGCGCTTTGGCCTTTTTGTGCGCATGCTCAATGCCAGCCATACCATGGCAACCGAAAGCACCTTGCCCACGCTCTGGTTTGGGGTCGCGTTTTTGCTGCTGGGAGCCGCCGTATCTGCCCTGGCGGCGCGGCAGTACCAAAGTTTTGTGCGCACCCTGAGCCACCCTGAAATCCCCAGAGGGCACAACACCTGGCTCGGGCCAGCGCTGAACTATGCATTGGCACTGGCCGGCTTGGCCATGGCCGCCTGGTTTGTCTGGAGCAGCGCCTAGAGGGTTCCTCTTTTTTGTCTTCCGTTTTATCCCACCTCCGACCAACCGCCATGACGATTTCCATTACCCAACACACCGACCACTTCGCCACTGCCCCACAAATCAGCCCGCAAGACATGGCTGCGATCGCAGCCCATGGCTTTCGTACCGTGATCAACAACCGGCCTGACTTTGAGGGAGGCCCGGAGCAGCCTACCTCTGAGGCCATGGCGCAGGCGGCCCATGCGGCGGGGCTGGAGTACCACTATCTGCCAGTCATCAGCGGCCAGATCACCGCCGAGCAGGTGGCCGAATTTGCCGCCAAGCTCCAGGCCGCCCAGGGCCCGGTGCTGGCGTTTTGCCGCAGCGGCGCGCGCTCGACCAATATGTGGCACATGGGGAAATAACGGGTCTGCCGGGTGTTGGCGCGCCGCTGCGCCGGGTCAGGCCAGCTGCGTCCAGGCCTTTTCAAGCCGCTTGACGCTCACAGGCTGCGGCGTGCGAAGTTCCTGGGCAAAAAAGCTCACGCGCAGCTCTTCAAGCAGCCAGCGGAACTCCGCCATACGCTCGTCTACGGCGCCCTTGCGCTCGGCCACAAGGCGCCAGTAGCGCTGTTCCAGCGGCCGCAGTTCGGCCAAGCGTGCGGCATCGCGTGCCGGATCAGCGCGGATTTTGTCCAGCCGCAGCGTCACGGCTTTGCAGTAGCGCGCCAGGTGCTGCAGACGATCCCAGGGTGTGGCCAATAAAAACTGCTTGGGAATCAGGCGCTGCAACTGCTGCTGCGCGTCCGCACTGGCATCGGGCGCATTTTTGCTGTCCTTGATCTTGCGGGCGGCGGTTGCAAACTCGACCAATATGACGCCGGCCAGTCGCGCCACTTCGTTGGCAATCAAAGTCAGGCGCCCACGGCCTTCTTCGAGCCGGCGCTTAAAGGCAAACTCGTCTGTCGGTAGCGAATCCAGCAAAAAGGCACGGTCCAGCGCCAACGCAATGATCTGGGCGCGCAACTCTTCAACGGTGCCACCGAGTTGTGTTGCCGCCTCGCCCCGCCCCACCTGCAAGTAGGACACCGCCATTTTTTGCAGGTCTGGAATGTTCTTTTCGAGGTATTTGAGCGCGTCTTTGATTTGCAGTGCAAACAGGCGGCGCAGGCCGGCGCGGTGTTTGGCGGCGGCCACCTCGGGCTCGTCAAACACTTCGATGGTCACCGCATCGCCCGCGTCCATCAACGCGGGAAAGCCAATCAGCGTTTGCGCGCCCTTGCGGATTTCCAGCAACTCAGGCAACTCGCCAAAGGTCCAGGCGGTAAAACGCTGGTCCACGATATTCGGCGCGTTGGTTGCTGCTTTGGCAGGTGCGGGTGCCGCTTTGACATGGGGGGCCGCTGGTACCACGGTGGCCGGCGCTGCAGCGGCACTGCCCTCGCCCAACGCACCCGTTGCTCTGGCGGCGCCCTGCCCCAACTTCAAAGACGCCAAGGCCTGAAACGCCCCACGTGCCTGCTTGCCCCATTCCGCTTTGAGTGCGCCCAGGTTACGGCTTTGGCCCAGTTGTCGGCCATGCTCGTCCACCACCTTGAAATTCATGAAAAAGTGGGGGCTCAGCATATCGGCCTTGATGTCCGCACGCACCACGTCCAAGGCCGTGGCTTCGCGCACGAGTTTGAGCACCGCATCCACCAGACTGCCCGCGCCAAAGCGCTCATCGCTCAGGGTGGCGGCCATACGGGCGGCGGTTTCTGGCAGGGGCACCAAGCGCGAGCGGGGCCGCTGGTGCAAGGTCTTGATCAGCGCCTGCACTTTTTCTTTCAACATCCCTGGCACCAGCCATTCGCCACGGTCGTCGTTCACCTGGTTGAGCACAAACAAGGGGACCGTCACCGTAACTCCGTCCAGCGCATCGCCAGGGGCGTGCAAATAGCTCGCAGTGCAATCGACGCCGCCCAGGCGAATCGTCTTGGGGAACATGGCGGTGGTGATGCCTGCAGCCTCGTGGCGCATCAGCTCTTCACGGGTCAACAGCAAAAGCTGGGGCTGCTTTTTGACTTCTTCACGGTACCAGCGCTCGCAGCTAAAGCCGCTGCACACATCGGCGGGCAACTGCTGGTCATAAAAAGCGTAGATCAGCTCCTCATCCACGAGCACGTCCTGCCGGCGCGCCTTGTGTTCGAGCTCCTCCACTTGTTTGATAAGTTTCAGGTTGGCCGCCAAAAACGGCAACGGGCTGTCCCACTGGCCAGCCACCAGCGCTTCTCGGATAAAGACCTCGCGCGCACCCGGCAGGTCCACCCGGCCATAGTTCACTCGCCGACCGCTGTAGACCACGATGCCGTACAGCGTGGCCCGCTCCAGCGCCACCACCTCGGCCGCCTTTTTCTCCCAATGGGGGTCAAGCAGCTGCTTTTTGAGCAAATGGCCACCCACTTGTTCAATCCACTGGGGGTCAATATTGGCAATGCCGCGGCCAAACAACCGAGTGGTTTCTACGAGCTCAGCCGCCACAATCCAGCGCCCCGGCTTTTTGGCCAGGTGTGCGCCCGGATGGGCAAAAAACTTGATGCTGCGGGCGCCCAGGTACTCGCCCTGCTGCCCCTCGTTCTCCACCTTGCATCCCACATTGCCCAACAAACCAGCCAACATGGACAGGTGCAACTGGTCGTAAGACGCGGGTGTGGTGTTAAGCCGCCACTTGTGCTCGGCGACCACCGTGTGGAGCTGGCTGTGAATGTCCTTCCACTCGCGCAGGCGGCGAATGTTGACAAAATTCTGGCGCAGCAGTTGTTCGTATTGGCGATTGCTGAGTTTGTGAGCGCTGGGTGTCGGCGGATACCGGAAATTGGGGTCAGAGCCCGAGTTTCGCTTTGCAAAATCGGGATCTGACCCCAATTTCCTTTGCGCTGGCGAACCGGACTCTGAAGCACTCGATTTATCGCCCCGCGCATCCGCAATCCATTTCCACAGCTTCAGGTAGCCGCTGAATTCGCTGCGCTCGTCGTCAAACTTGGCGTGCGCCTGGTCCGCTTGGGCCTGCAGGTCCATGGGGCGGTCGCGCACGTCTTGCACGCTCAGTGCCGAAGCAATGATCAACACTTCGTCCAAGGCCTGGCGACTGCGCGCCTCCAGGATCATGCGGCCCACGCGCGGGTCCAGCGGCAGGCGCGCGAGCTCTTGGCCCAGCGGCGTCAGCTCGTTGGCATCGTCGACGGCGCCCAGTTCGTTGAGTAGCTGGTACCCGTCAGCAATGGCGCGACCCGATGGGCTTTCGATAAAAGGAAAGTCTTCCACCACGCCCAGCCGCAAAGACTTCATCCGCAAAATCACGCCAGCAAGTGAAGATCGCAAAATCTCAGGGTCGGTAAAACGATCACGCCCTTCAAAGTCTTTTTGGTCATACAGGCGGATACACACGCCGTCGGCCACCCGACCGCAACGCCCGGCGCGCTGGTTAGCCGAGCTTTGGCTGATCGGCTCGACCAACAATTGCTCCACCTTGCTACGAAAACTGTAGCGCTTGACGCGCGCCGTGCCCGCATCAATCACATAACGAATGCCCGGCACCGTGAGCGAGGTCTCGGCCACATTGGTGGCCAGCACTACCCGCCGCCCGGTGTGGCCGTCAAAAATGCGGTCTTGTTCAGCAGGACTCAAGCGTGCAAACAAGGGCAACACTTCGCAGCCGCGCATCACCGGCTGGTGGCTCAGGTGCTTGCGCAAATGGTCTGCCGCCTCGCGAATCTCACGCTCACCAGGCAGGAACACCAAGATATCGCCGCCCACCCCGCCGCGCCACAGCTCGTCCACGCCATCGGCAATAGCGTTGTTCAGGTCGTACTCGCGGCTTTCCTCAAAGGGGCGGTAGCGCTGTTCGACGGGGAACATGCGGCCCGAGACCATGATCACCGGGGCAGGAACCAGCTTTCGGCCATCAGGCGTAGGCCGCAGGCTGGCAAAGTGGTCGGCAAAGCGCTGCGCGTCAATCGTGGCGGACGTCACGATGACTTTCAGATCGGGGCGGCGCGGCAGTATTTGGCGCAAGTAGCCCAGCAAAAAGTCAATGTTCAGGCTGCGCTCGTGCGCCTCGTCGATGATGATGGTGTCGTAGGCGTTCAGCAGTGGGTCGGTCTGCGTCTCGGCCAGCAAAATGCCATCGGTCATGAGCTTGACCGAGGCGTCGCGCGAGAGACGGTCCTGAAAACGCACCTTGAAGCCTACCACCTCACCCAGCGGCGTCTTCAACTCCTCGGCAATCCGCTTGGCCACGCTGCTGGCCGCAATGCGCCGGGGCTGGGTGTGGCCAATCAGCTTGCCGCGCGGCGCAGGCCGACCGTCCGCCAGCGTGGTGGGGTAATTGCACAGTCCCCGACCCATGGCCAGCGCGATCTTGGGCAGCTGCGTCGTCTTGCCAGAGCCGGTCTCGCCACACACGATGATGACCTGGTGCGCCGCCAGCGCGGCCATGATTTCCTCGCGCCGAGCAGAGACGGGCAGGTTTTCGGGGAAATCGATGATGAGGGGTTTGGAAGAGTCAGGGGCGTTCACCCACGGATTATCCCAGCGCGTCAGGCTCGCTTTTTTGCATCGTTTGCATTACTCCAAGAGCAGTCTGGTGGGTGTTTTCAGCGTCCAAATCGACGCTAAGCTACCACCAAAAGAATCTGGCAACCGAAATAGGCTTGGGCCTCGTACCCCGGTACTGCTCGCCTCCCCCGGCACCGCGCAAGCCAGACGCCCCACTTTCGGTACATTAAGCGGTCAGCCGCCCACCTTTTTGCCACACCACCGCCCATGACCTCCGTCTTCAATTTCACCTTTGTACCCTGGTTTCGCTCGGTGGCGCCGTATATCCACAAGTTTCGCAACCAGACTTTTGTGGTCGGCATTGCGGGCGAGGCGGTGGCGGCGGGCAAGTTGCCGCATCTGGCGCAAGACCTGGCCATGATCCAGAGCATGGGCGTGAAAATTGTGCTGGTGCACGGCTTTCGGCCCCAGGTCAATGAGCAATTGCAGGCCAAGGGCCATGTGCCCAAGTATTCTCACGGCATCCGCATTACCGACGAGGTGGCGTTGGACTGCGCGCAAGAGGCCGCCGGCCAGTTGCGCTACGAGATTGAGGCCGCTTTCAGCCAAGGCCTGCCCAACACGCCCATGGCGGACTCCACGGTGCGGGTGATTTCGGGCAATTTCATCACCGCTCGGCCGGTCGGCATTGTGGACGGCGTGGATTTTCAGCATTCGGGCGTGGTGCGCAAGGTCGACACGGCGGGCATCAGCAAGGTGCTGGACATGGGGGCATTGTTGCTTTTGTCGCCGTTTGGGTTTTCGCCGACCGGCGAGGCCTTTAACCTGACCATGGAAGAAGTTGCCACCTCAGTGGCCACCGCCCTGCAGGCCGATAAACTGATTTTCCTGACCGAAATCCCCGGCCTGCGGATGCGTCCCGAAGAGCCGGCTGGCGAAGACAACCCGATTGACACCGAGCTGCCACTGGCCGCCGCCGAGCAGCTGCTGGCGGAGCTTCCCCCCGCCAACCACCCTACGGATACCGGCTTTTACTTGCAGCACTGCGTGCGTGCCTGCAAATCAGGCGTGGAGCGCAGCCATATCATTCCCTACGCGGTCGACGGCTCCATCTTGTTGGAGGTGTATGTGCACGACGGCATCGGCACCATGATCGTGGATGAGAAGTTGGAGAGCCTGCGCGAAGCCACCGAGGACGACGTGGGCGGCATCCTGAAACTTATTGAGCCGTTCGAGCAAGACGGCACCCTGGTCAAGCGCAGCCGCACCGAGATCGAGCGCGATGCGGGCTACTACACCGTCATTGAGCATGACGGAGTGATTTTTGCCTGTGCCGCGCTCTATGCGTACCCGGAGGCCAAAACCGCCGAGATGGCGGCGCTGACTGTGTCTCCCGAGGTGCAGGGCCAGGGCGACGGCGAGCGGGTGCTCAAGCGGATTGAGCAGCGTGCCAAGGCTGCGGGGCTGGACAGTATTTTTGTGCTCACGACCCGCACCACACACTGGTTTTTGAAGCGCGGCTTCGTGCTGGTCGACCCCGACTGGCTGCCCGATGCCCGCAAGCGCAAATACAACTGGGACCGCAAAAGCCAGGTCTTGGTGAAAAAGCTGGTGCCTTAGGCGACCGTCGCGGCGATGGTGACGGCGTCGTTGGGATTTACCCCCGCGAACGCCCCAAAATCAGGGCCAGTGCGGTCAGCGCAATCCCACAGAAACACAGAAAAGACCAGTTGGCGATCGAACCACCCAAAAAGGTCCAGTCGACAGCGGAGCAGTCGCCGCTGCCCTTGAAAATCATGGGAACGACGCGCTGCAGGGGAAAGTTTTCGATCATGCCGTACAGATCACGGCCGCAGCTCAAAACCTCGGGCGGATACCACTGCAACCAGCTTTGGCGGGCCGCCACAAAAGCACCCAATCCCGAAATCCCTACCAGTAGCACGCTGGACACCAACCATGCGCCCCGGCTGCTGCGGCTGGCGGCAAAACCAGCCACCAGCGCCACCAGCAGCATGGCGTAGCGTTGGACGATGCACATCGGACAGGGCTCAAGCCCTACGACGTGCTGCAGGTACAGACCAAATACCAATAAAGCCAGGCATGCCAGACTGACCAAGGCAAAAATTTGCCGCGGCCGATGGCTCAGCCAGTACAAAACCAAGTTCACGCTCAATCCTTGACAACCGGGCACAGACGCCCTTGATTCATTATCCCGCCAAGGGCTGACGGACGCATCCAATTGGGGAAAAGAACGACCGGAAGACAGTGCCATGCCAGCATGCCTAGCGAATCGACTGCTGAACGATGGCCTGCAAGTTGATCACTTGCTGCTTGAGGTCGGCAATCTCCTGCAGGTAGCCCATCAACAGAACCACGGCAAACAGGTCCAGGTCATAGTCCCGGCGGTGTTGACTGGCGGTTTTGAGATGTTGAACCCGCTGTGCCGAGAAAAAAATATTTTCCTCGACTTCCATGTCTGAGCTCAGCGCACCGTACTCAATCAACTCTGCGATTTCCTCTTCATTGAGCTCGCACAGCGTAATCACCTCCGCCGTCGACAGGTAATCCATCGGCTGCTGCAGCGTGGCGTCAAACACTTGAATTGGCATCACATGCTCCGTATAGGCACTGTGGGGACGGGGGTACGGCGCGAGAAGCGTCCGGCGGGACGGAACACCCTCCGCGCATGCGAACGGGCTCCAAAACCACGTGGGTCATCCTAGAGCGGCCTTTTCTGTGGACAGTGATGCATGTCAATTAGTTGGCCCCGCAGGACCAAACAGGGGGCATTTGGCCGGTCGCTTGATCTGCGTCACGCACCGGTCTGAAAATTTTGACACCGGGGAACACCCTGCGCTTCAATGAGGCCTTGTCCCCTGCGCCGGTCGTCAAACCTGCGTTTTGAACCCAAAGGCGTTTTCAAGATGATTTTTCAAGAAACCGGCACGCCGGTTGGCAAAACCAACCACCAGATCGGCCTGGTTGCGCTGTGGCGCCGGTCGCGCCCCATCAACCTGATTACCAGGCCCATCATTTACAGCATGTTTGTTCCCCTGCTATTGCTGGACATCTGTGTTTCTTTTTACCAAGCGACCTGTTTCCCGGTCTACAACATCGCCCAGGTTTCGCGGCGCGACTTCATTATTTTTGACCGCCAAGAGCTGAAATACCTCGATTGGGTTTCCAAATTTCACTGCACTTACTGTGCCTATGGCGTGGGCGTCGTCGCGTTTGTGTCGGCGGTCATTGGACGGACCGAGGCGTATTTTTGCCCCATCAAGCACTTGAACCGCAGCAACCCGCCGCCACCGCCGGCTTTTTTGGAGTTTGAGGAGCCGGACGACTTTGATTTTGAGACCAAGCTCGACGAGATCCGCCGCAGCCTGGCTCCCGCACCCAAAGACCCAAACGGCTGACAGCTACCGCCCACTGGCCCTTGGGGGTTGGCGCAAAACGAATAAGATCCGGTCTCTTTTTCAACCGCATTTTTTCGTCATTAAGGCACCCCATGGCACGCACCGTTCACTGCATCAAACTTGGCACCGAGGCCGAAGGACTGGATTTTCCGCCCTACCCCGGCGAACTCGGCAAGCGCATTTGGGAGGGTGTCAGCAAAGAAGCCTGGGCTGCCTGGCTGAAGCACCAAACCATGCTGGTCAATGAAAACCGCCTCAACCTTGCCGACGCACGTGCGCGGCAGTATCTGGCACGTCAAATGGAAAACCACTTCTTTGGTGGTGGCGCCGATGCGGCACAAGGTTACGTCCCCCCGGCAGCCTGATTCTGCCCAAGCTGCCCATCGAACCGTTATTGCCTGATCCCGCTCACGCTGGACAGCCAGCGTGGACGATTCTGGAGACCGATTTTGCCGATGGCGCACGGTTCCTGGCGTTTTGTCGAGCGTGGCGTCTAGCTGCACGACAAGGCCAAATTCTTCATTACGTTGGCCTGTTGACGGACGAAGCCCCGCAGTCCGCAGTCAACGTCGATGCAGAGGACCAACAATGGGCCGCGGCCTTATCCACGTTGGACACGGGCACCGGGTTTCACCGATTGCTGCTGGACGGTGGACGCATCTCACTCACCCTGTGCCGGGGCGACACCCGAAGCACGCTTTCCCAACAAAAACTGCAGGCGGATTGCGTCTACCTGGGCGCCGATTTTGAGGACGCTGCGGCCCTTGGCGCGCTTGTGAAATGCTGCAAACGGGGCACCCGCCTGCAATACGCAAGCGCGCTGGGCGCGCCTGATTCGAACGCTACGCTGGCCCTGAGCGCACAGGGCTTTCGCGCCACTGCCGCGTTGCAATGGGTGTTTGACCCCGCTTGGCCTATTCAGCGCAGCCGCCAGTGGCCGCGCCCCGTCTGGAGCCGACCGCAGCATTGCACCGTGATCGGTGCCGGAATCAGCGGGGCTAGCGTGGCCCGTGCCTTGGCCCTGCGGGGTTGGCAGGTCAGGGTCTTGGACGGCCAAGGCCAGCCAGCGGGTGGCGCGTCAGGCCTGCCTGCCGGATTGGTCAGCCCTTTGCCCAGCGAAGACAACGGTCCCTTGTCCCAACTCACCCGCAGCGGCTGTGCCCTGATGCGCCAGCATGCGAACGCCTTGTTGGTGCGTGGCCAAGACTGGGACGCCAGCGGCGCATGGCGAAACCGCACCGACCCGCCCGCCGGCCCGGCCGCGGGCGCACCGCAGTGGATCCCCGAGGCCTTCTGGCTGAAACCCGAAGCCATGGTTCGGGCGTGGCTGAACACCGCAGGCATTGCCTTCACCGGCCACGCCAGGATTCACCACATCGCACGCGATGAGCAGGAATGGGTTTGCCTGGACGAAGACGGCAGGGAGCAGGCGCGCAGCTCCGTGGTGGTCGTCGCAAGCGCCCTGGATAGCGCGCGCCTGCTGGCCACCGCTGACCCAGCACCGTGCGTGCGCGAGGCGCTCGCCCGTCTGCACCCCCGATACGGAGGCGTCAGCATCGGAAACGCCGCAGGTCTGCCGCCTTTTCCTACCCAGCCGGTACAGGGGCACGGCAATTTTTTGCCCTCGGTGCCTCTGGCCCCAAAACTGGGCCAAAGCTGGCTGGCCGGGGCCAGCTTTGAGGCCCAATTGAACGCGGATACACAGGCGCAGCATCGGGCCAACCATGAGCGCGTCGCACGCTATCTGCCAGAGGTCGCAGCAGCCGTGGCGCCGCAGTTTGATGCGGCCCAAGTGCAACTCTGGCAAAACCAGCGCTGCGTGTCACACGACCGCCTACCACTGGTGGGGGCCGTGCAAGCAACGCCCGACGCCAGTCTGTGGATCAGCGCCGCCATGGGTGCCCGTGGCCTGACACTGGCCGCACTTTGCGCCGAACTGCTGGTGGCGCAGATCCATGGTGAGCCCCTTCCCGTGCCCGCGCGACTGGCCAAACTGGTGGATGCACAGCGCCTGCAACGCAAGATGGCCTGAGCGGTTGATTGGTCGATTGGTCGAGCGGTACCGTCAAACTACACTTGAATCCTGGCTTGCAACGCACTGCTCCGGCCAGGCCTACCGCCCGGCGATGCAGGCAGCTGAAACCCGTCACAAAAGGACAAATCTATGGTGTTGGTCGCAGGTTCCGCCAATTTGGACTTCGTGGTGCGCGCACCGCACCTGCCGGCCCCGGGAGAAACCGTGCTGGGGGGCGATTTTCAGACCTTTGCCGGTGGCAAGGGGGCCAACCAGGCGGTGGCGTGTGCCCGCGCTGGTGGTGCGACCACGCACATGCTGCTGGCTTTGGGCGATGACCCCTACGCAGCGCCCATTGAGGCGTCCTTGCGGTCCGCTGGCGTAGCAATGCATATCGTTCGCCCCAGCGATGCCGCCACCGGAACCGCATTTATTTGCGTAGCCGACGGTGGGGAGAACGCCATTACCGTAGCGCCCGGGGCCAACACCTGTCTCAGCGCTGCCGACCTGCCACCGTTACTGGGCTTCAGCCATTTGCTGATGCAACTGGAAATTCCACTCACGGCGGTCATGGCCTACGCCACCGCAGCACGGGCAGCAGGCGTGCGGGTCGTGCTCAACGCGGCACCCGCCTGCACGCTCCCACCTGAACTGCTGGCGCTGGTGGACTTGCTGGTGGTCAACGAGGGCGAGTTGCACAGCCTGGTGGGGAGAGCGGCAAGCGTTAAGGAATGTCTGGAGCGCCTGCCATGCCCCGGCGCGGTGGTGACCCTGGGTGCCCGCGGCTGCGTGGCCCGACTCGGCCAAGATTTTTTTGTCCAACCCGGCTACCCGATCGACCCGGTTGACAGCACGGGGGCCGGAGACACCTTTTGTGGCACGCTGGTGGCGGCCTTGGCACAACAAATGCCCCTGCCCAAGGCACTGCGCCAGGCCAGTGCCGCCGCCGCATTGGCCTGCACTCAGATGGGCGCCCAGTCCAGCATCCCATCGGCCAGCGCGGTGGCTGACTTTTTACAGCATGCGCCGAAGGCAGAAGGCGCCCTCAGCGAGGCCGCTCTGCGCCAGTACGCAGGTTTGACCTAATTCACCATGGAACCCTCCAACCGCAAGACTATGACGAACACTCGCCCCCACCGCGTGATTTATGACACCGACCCCGGCGTGGACGACGCCATGGCCCTTTACTTTGCACTGGCCCATCCTGCAGTGGAGATCGTGGGCGTGACCACCACCTTTGGCAATGTCACCGTGGAACAGGCCGCGCGCAATGCCTTGTACCTTTTGGCCATTGCCGGGCGAGAGCACATACCCGTCACCCGCGGGGTGGCGGCGCCACTGGTCAAACACGCCGAGGCGCCGCCGGACCATATCCACGGTGCCGATGGGCTGGGCAATCTGGCGCAGCGCATTGCAAACCGGAACACGCTGGACCCGCGCAGTTCTGCGCAGTTCATCGTGGACATGGCGCGCCAGTATCCGGGGGAAATCAGCGTGGTAGCGGTCGGACCCCTGGGCAATCTGGCACTGGCACTGGCCTTGGAACCCCAACTTCCTAGCCTGTTGCGCCAGGTGGTGGTCATGGGTGGGGCGGTCATGGAGCCCGGCAACGTGTCCCCCGTGGCGGAGGCCAACATCTGGAACGACCCCCATGCTGCCGACCTCGTGTTTGGCGCTGGGTTTCAGCTCACCATGGTGGGCCTGGACGTGACACACCAGGTCATTCTTCCGGTAAGCCTGTTTGCGCAGATTGCGCAGCACCACCAGCACCTGGCCACCGACACGCTGCACCACGCGGTGGCGTTTTATGCCGACTTTTACAGCGGGCTGTACCCCCACGTCGCAGCCATTCACGGCTGCTTTGGCCATGATGTACTGGCCTTTGTGGCGCTCACCCACCCCGAATTTTTCACTACTGAAACCGGTCGCATCCGGGTGGCGGTGGAGGGTCTGGCCCAGGGCCAGACCATGATGCGACGCAAGGACATAGCCTACCCGCAGAGCGGCTGGGAGAGTACGGTACCCGAAACGCGGGTCTGCATGCAGGTGCAGGTACCGGCCAGCAAACAACTGATTGAGCGCACTCTGATGTCTCAATGGCTGGGGGCTTGACCGTGCGCTTGCCCATTCTTGACTTCAATGCACCCGATGCCCCGCAGGCTTTTTGCCGCAGCCTGCACGAAACGGGCTTTGCCGTATTGCGTAACCACCCCTTGCCCCAGAGCCTGGTCGAGCGCATTTATGCCGATTGGCGGGCGTTTTTTGACACCCCTGCCAAGCACGCCTACGCCTTTGATGCAGCCACGGGCGACGGATTTTTTTCGACCGCGGCGTCAGAGACCGCAAAAGGCCAAACGCAGCGCGACCTGAAAGAATTTTTCCATATTTTCCCGTGGGGACGCTATCCCGCCGAGGTGTCTGGCGCCGCGCAAGACTACTACGCCCTGGCCAGCGCGCTGGCCGGCACGCTGATGAGCTGGGTGCAGACACATTCACCCGCAGAGGTGCTGTCGCGCTTTTCCATGCCGCTTCCCCAGATGCTTGAGGGCAGCGAGCACACCTTGTTGCGGGTGCTGCACTACCCGCCGCTGGGTGGCGAAGAGCCACTGCGGGCCGTACGCGCAGCCGCCCATACCGACATCAACCTGCTCACCCTGCTGCCAGCGGCCACCGAGCCAGGGCTCCAAATACGAACCCAGACCGGGGAGTGGCTGGATGTGCCCTGCGACTTTGGCTCTCTGATCGTCAACATCGGCGACATGCTGCAAGAAGCTTCAGGCCACTATTACCCCTCGACCCTTCACCGGGTGATCAACCCCACCGGGTCCGACCGGGCCAAAAGCCGTGTTTCCTTGCCGCTTTTTTTGCACCCCCGGCGTGAGGTCGTGCTGTCCCAGCGCTACACCGTGGGCAGCTACTTTGACGAGCGCATGCAAGAACTCAGGTCGCTGGACCGGTAAAGCAAGCCGGACTCGGGGCGCGAATTTGCGCAAGTCGCAGCACTGTTGAGGCACATCACGCGGCTGGCCGAGCTCGCTTCTAAAGTGCGGATTGGTGTCGGTTTTGTGCCGATCTGCCCTTGAAATGGCTTTTGAACAAGGCCAACTCCGCTTTGAATTCCACACGCAGTACCCTTCCCGGCTTCGGGCTTTCTTGGCCTTTGTTGATTGCCCTGTTTGCGGTCCTGTCGGTGCTGGGTGTCCAAAAGATCGACGTTCTGGCGGACCCGGATACTTATTTGCACATTGCTGTAGGGCACTGGATACTGGAGCACGGCGTGGTACCGGCAGCCGATCCGTTCTCCCACTCGCTGCCCGGCGCCGGTTGGATCGCCCATGAGTGGCTGGCACAGGTGGCGCTCTATGCGCTCTACCAAACAGCCGGCTGGGCCGGGCTGGGCGGCGTGGTCACCCTGGTATTCGCGGGCACGCTGGCGTACCTCACACGATTTTTACTGACGCGCATGGAGCCAGTGCATGCGCTGCTGTTTGCCATTTACGCCGGCTGCATGATGGCCGGTCACTTGTTGGCGCGTCCGCATGTGCTGGCCTGGCCTCTGCTCGCGGTGTGGATCGGGTCACTGGTGATTGCAGTCGAAAAAGACAGCACTCCCCGCTGGGGGCTGCTTGCGCTGATGGCACTGTGGGCTAATTTGCATGGCAGTTTCATGCTCGGCATTGCCTTGGCTTGTGGTCTGGCCATGGATGCAACACTGCGCCAACCGCACAGCCAGAGGCTGGCCGTGGCGTTGCGGTGGAGCAAATTTATCGCCTTGGCGCTGGTGGCCGCCATGGTGACTCCCGCGGGCTGGCACGGCATTGTCTTTCCGTTCCAAATGGTGAATATGGCGTTCTCGCTGGATTTGATTGGCGAATGGAGTTCGCCAAATTTTCACGAGCCCCAACTGCTGGAAATCTGGCTTTTGCTGGCACTGGCCACCGCCTGCACCGGTCGCCTGCAATTGCCTTGGGTGCGCCTGATGCTGATTTTGGCGCTCACCCACCTCGCGCTCAAACACCAGCGCAACGTGTCACTGTTGGGGCTGGTCACGCCATTTTTGGTTGCCAGCCCCTTGGGCCAATTTTGGCAAACTCCGACCCATCCCCGACGTAACGTGGAATCGGTGGACCGGGTGTTTCAGGCGCTGGCCGCTAGCGCGGTGCTGGTGGCCTTGCTGCTGGCGCTCGCCGCGCAGACGCAGCGATTTGTGCCTGCCGCCCGCAACACGCCCGCGGCGGCTGTGGATGCTGCCGGACGCCTGGGCGTTTTCGGCCCGGTGCTCAACGCCTATGAGTTTGGAGGCTATTTGGTCTTCAGGTCCATCCCGGTCTTTTTGGATGGACGGGCGGATATGTACGGCGATACGCTCCTACAGCGCTACCAGAGCGCCATGACCCTGACCGACCCGGCAACGCTGACAGGCCTGTTGACGGACTACCACATCCGCTGGACCCTGTTGTCGCCCAACACGCCGGCATTGGTACTGCTGGACCGGATGCCGGGGTGGGAGCGCGTGTATTCGGACGCGGTGGCCGTGGTCCAGCTGCGCAAGTCGGGCACTCCAGAGGCGCAATGAACGGGTTGTGGACGGGTGGAGGACGGTTGGTCGGCGGGTATCATCTTCAAAACTACAGAAAATCAGCATAAAGAAATAGCAAAAATGTAGTTTTCAATATAAGCGCTTGCGCCTACATTTGCGCTCAGCCCATTGGGAGCAAACCGTGCGCACCGTGCGCCGCCCCCCATTGTGGGCCTTGAGCCCTGTTTATCCCGTATGTACCAATACACCGAATTTGACCGCCAGTTTGTCCAGACCCGGGCCGCGCAATACCGCGACCAACTCACCCGCAACCAGGCGGGCACGCTGGGCGATGACGAATTTCGCCCCCTGCGTCTGCAAAATGGCTGGTATGTACAGCGCTACGCCCCGATGTTGCGCGTTGCCGTGCCCTACGGCGAACTCAACAGCGCCCAATTGCGGGTACTGGCACAAATTGCCCAAGACTTTGACACCCCCAGCCCCGAACTGCTGGCCCACGCCCAGCACACCCAAGACCAGATCGGCAACGGCCCAGCACCCAAACTGACCACCAACTACGGCCACTTCACAACCCGTCACAACGTGCAGTTCAACTGGATTCCCCTGGAAAAAAGCGCCGACGTCATGGACCTGCTGGCCAGCGTCAATCTGCACGGCATCCAGACCAGTGGCAACTGCATTCGCAACATCACCAGCGACGAGCGCGCAGGCATTGCCACCGACGAGGCGGTCGATCCTCGACCTTACGCCGAAGTGCTGCGCCAATGGAGCACCTTGCACCCGGAGTTCGCCTACCTCCCGCGCAAATTCAAGATCGCCATTACCGGCTCGATGGAAGACCGCGCAGCCATTGCCTGGCACGACGTTGGCCTGCGCGTACTGCGCAACGCACAGGGCGAAGTGGGCTTTCAGGTGCTGGTGGGGGGCGGCATGGGCCGCACGCCCGTCATTGCCACTGAGGCGCGGGCGTTTTTGCCCTGGAACCAAATCATCAATTATTTAGAGGCCGTGGTACGCGTCTACAACGGCTGGGGCCGTCGGGACAATATGTACAAGGCGCGGATCAAGATTTTGGTCAAGGCTGAAGGCCAGCGCTACTTTGACGAAGTCGAGGCCGAATACCAGCGCATTTTGGCCGACGGCGCCAAGCACACTATCCCACAGGCCGAGCTTGACCGGGTGAGCGCCTGCTTCGTAGCGCCCAGCGTGGACGCTGTGTCAGTGGCCACCCAAAATGCCGCGGAGCACGCTTTGAGTGCCCTGGCCAACACCACTCCTGAGTTTGGCCGCTGGCTGGCGCAAAACGTGGCGGGCCACAAAAACCCGGGGCTTCGGGCTGTCACGCTGTCCTTCAAGCGGCTGGGCCAGGCACCCGGCGATGCCACTGCCGATCAGCTAAGGACCAGCGCAGCACTGGCCGACCAATTTTCAGCCGGCGAAGCGCGTGTCAACCATGACCAAAATTTGGTCCTGCCTTGGGTCCGTGTCGACCAGCTGATTGACCTGTGGCACGCGGCCAAAGCCGCAGGCCTGGCGCGCGCAAACATCCATCTTTTGAGCGATATGATTGCCTGCCCCGGCGGCGACTATTGCGCCTTGGCCAATGCACGTTCGCTGCCTTTGGCCGCCGCCATCACCGAGCGCTACCAAGACCTTGACGAGCTGTTTGACCTGGGCGAGATTGACCTGCACATCAGCGGTTGCATCAATTCCTGCGGCCACCACCACAGCGGCCATATCGGCATTTTGGGCGTGGATAAGGACGGCCAAGAGTGGTACCAGGTCACGTTGGGGGGCTCAGACGGCTCCGAGCTGAGCGGCCCGGCACGCGCGGGCAAGGTGGTGGGCCCCTCTTTTGCGGCCGCCGAAGTGGTGGACGTGATCGAAGCGGTGCTTGACGTCTACAAAGACCAACGCGATCCCGGCGAGAACTTTATCGACACGCTGCAACGCCTGGGGCCAGACGCATTCAAGGCGGCTGCCAATGGCGCGCGCTTTGCCACGGCCCGATTGGCCGCCTGAGCATTGACCTCCTCTCACCCGGACCCGCATCCTATGGCACTGACTCTTATTACCCATTCCGACCTACCCGAGGCTGTCGAACCTGCCAGCACACTGGCCCTGGCCAATGACGCCGACGCGCAAACTATCGCGCTTGAAGGCCTGACGCAAATTGTGCTGAACTTCCCCAAATTCAGCGATGGCCGCGCCTTTAGCCAAGCCTACGTGCTGCGGCGCCGGGGTTTTGCCGGCGACATTCGGGCCGTTGGCGATGTGCTGATTGACCAATTGTTGCAAATGCAACGCAGCGGTTTCAGCAGCGCCGTGCTGCGCGCAGACCAAGACGCGGCCCATGGCCAAAAGCTGTTGGGCCAATACACACGCTTCTACCAGGGCGATGCCTTGGGCACGCCGCTGTTTCTGCAAGCGGCCTAAACAAAACAATCGCATCGCTGTTCTCTGGGGCGATTTTTGCCCCAGTGGGCCCAAGCTACGCCAAAAATCACCTCACTCTGGTCACCCGCATGCTCACCCTCAACCGAACCACCAGCCCGGCCAGCGCCCTAACGCGCAATGCCGATGCCAGCGCCGACTACGCGCACAAACTGGCACGCACACGCGCGCTGCTGCAGCAAGCCGCCGCTGAGTTCAGTCCGGCCACGCAGGCGTCGAGCCTGGGCGCCGAAGACGTGGTGATCACCCACCTGATCAACGCCCTGAAGCTCGACATTCCGGTTTTTGTGCTGGAAACCGGCGCCTTGCACAGCGAGACGCTGGCACTGCTGGAACGCACTCAAGCCCATTCACGCACCACGGTGCAGGTGTTCAGGCCCGACCATGCGGCGGTGATCGCCTTTGTGCGCAACGAGGGCCAAGACGCCATTTTCAAAAGCATGGCACAGCGCAAGGCTTGCTGCGATATCCGCAAAATGGAACCCCTGGCGCGAGCGCTGCAAGGGCAACGTGCTTGGATCACGGGTCTGCGCCGCGAGCAATCCAACGCACGTGCCGAAGTGCCATTGCTCGACACCAGCGATAGCAATCTGGCCAAATTCAACCCACTGGCCCAATGGACCTGGGGCGATGTTTGGCACTACATCGCTGAGCACAAGGTGGACTACAACCCGCTGCACGACCAGTTTTTTCCGAGCGTGGGCTGCGCGCCCTGCACCCGGGCGGTATCCATGGGCGAAGACTTTCGCGCCGGCCGCTGGTGGTGGGAGCTTGAAACCGCCAAAGAGTGTGGCCTGCATGTCAAAGCCTGAACCGCACCCCCATTTTTCATAAAGTGAATCACACCATGAACGCACTCACCGCCCCCGAACTTCTGGCCCGCGTCAGCAACCAACACTTGGACGCGCTGGAAGAAGAAACCATCTTCATCCTGCGCGAGGTGGCTGCCACTTTCGAGCGCCCCACCTTGCTGTTTTCCGGCGGAAAAGACTCGCTGGTCATGCTGCGCTGCGCCGAAAAAGCGTTCGGCGCAGGCCGACTGCCGTTTCCCTTGTTGATGATCGACACCGGCCACAACTTTTCGGAAGTAACGGATTTTCGGGACCTGCGCGCCCGAGAGCTGGGTGCCGAATTGATCGTGCGCAGCGTGGAAGACTCCATGGCGCGCGGCACGGTCCGCCTGGCGCACCCCGGTGAGAGCCGCAACGTGCACCAGTCGGTGACGTTACTTGAGGCCATTGACGAGTTCCGTTTTGACGCGCTGATCGGCGGAGCCCGGCGCGATGAGGAGAAAGCCCGCGCCAAGGAGCGCATCTTCAGTCACCGTGACAGCTTTGGCCAATGGCAGCCCAAAGCCCAGCGCCCGGAGCTCTGGACGCTGTTCAATACCCGCTTGCAGCCGGGTGAACACTTTCGGGTATTTCCTATTTCCAACTGGACCGAACTCGATGTGTGGCAGTACATCGAGCGCGAACAAATCGCCCTGCCCTCGCTCTACTACTCCCACCAGCGTACCGTGGTCGAACGCAAGGGTCTGTTGGTACCGGTGACGCCTCTGACACCGGCACGGGCCGACGAACAAGTGCAGCTGCGTGATGTGCGCTTTCGCACGGTCGGCGACATCACCTGCACCTGCCCGGTGGCCAGTCTGGCCGCCAGCGCCGCAGAAATCGTGATCGAGACGCTGAACGCCAATGTAAGCGAACGCGGCGCGACCCGGATGGACGACAAGACGTCCGAAGCCTCCATGGAAAAACGCAAGAAAGACGGGTACTTCTAATGACCACCATCGCCCCCAGCCACACCGCGCCCGACCTCGCTACGCCAGACCGCCACGCGGCCCTGAAATTCATTACTTGCGGTTCGGTCGACGACGGCAAGAGCACGCTGATTGGTCGCCTGTTGGTGGACAGCCGCTCGGTGCTGCAAGACCAGTTGGACAATGTGTCCAAGAGCGGCGCTGCCGACCTGGCCTTGTTTACCGACGGCTTGTCCGCCGAACGCGAGCAAGGCATCACGATTGACGTGGCCTACCGCTACTTCGCTACCCCGGCGCGCAAGTTCATCATTGGCGACACCCCCGGTCACGAGCAATACACGCGCAATATGGTGACCGCGGCCAGCAGCGCCGATGCCGCCGTTGTGCTGGTGGACGCCACCAAGCTCCAATGGAAGGGCGTGGACGAAGTCACCCTTTTGCCGCAAACCCGGCGCCACGCGCTATTGCTCAAACTCCTGCGTGTGCCGAGCATTGTGTTTGCGGTCAATAAGCTCGACGCCCTCGAAGACTCAGCACTGCCAGCCCAGGCCACGGAAGCCTTTACCCGCATTCGCGAGGCCCTGGAAAATTTTGCGGCGCAGGCGGGCATCCAGGTGGCTGCCACTATCCCGATCTCTGCCCTGCAAGGCCACAACGTGGTCAGCGCCAGCCCCGGCTGGTGCGGTTACGTGGGCGCCAGCCTGCTGAGCCTGCTGGAGCAGCTTCCCGTCACCCCGGCAGAGCTGGCACGGCCCCTGGCTTTCCCGGTGCAATGGGTGGAAAAGTTTTCAAGCTCCAGCGACACACACCAGGGCCGACGTGTGTTTTGGGGCCGCTTGGCCACCGGGCAGGCGCAGGTCGGACAAACCGTGACCGCATTCCCCAGCGGCAAGACCGCCACCATTGCCCAAGTGCTCAACCACGTACGTCAGCCAGAGTCGGTAAGCGCCAACCACAGCGCCGGTATCGTGCTGGACCGTGAGCTTGATGTCTCGCGTGGCGACTGGCTGTTGGCCGATACCGCCGATCTGGCCGCACGCCAAAAGGTTAGTGGCACCGTGGCCTGGATGGACGACGCGCCCCTGGTGGTGGGTCGAAGCTATTGGGCATTGCACGGCCACCGCTGGATCAAAGCCAAAGTGCTGCGCATCAACCACCGTCTGGACATTCATACTTTGGCCCAAACCGACGCTGTGGCGCTGGAGCCCAATGCCATTGGCCATGTCACGCTGGCACTTCAGCAGCCGATTGCGGCGCTGGGATTTGGTGAGTCGCGCGTTTTAGGATCGCTGATTCTGGTCGATACGGCAACCCACACTACGGCCGGGGCATTGTTGATCGAATAAACTCCAAGGCTTCGCGCCTGTGCGCAAGCGCTCTCTTTTCACGCATCCGATAAGCCATGACCCATACCGTTACAGAAGCCTGCATCAACTGCAAATACACCGATTGCGTGGACGTGTGTCCGGTCGACTGCTTTCGCGAAGGCCCGAACTTTCTGACGATCGACCCGGACGAATGCATTGACTGCGCCGTCTGCATCCCTGAGTGCCCGGTCAACGCCATTTACGCCGAAGAAGACGTTCCGCACGACCAGCAGCACATGACCAAGCTCAACGCCGAGTTGGCAAAGCTGTCCTCCTGGAAGAGCATTACCAAGCGCAAAGCACCGTTGCCTGAAGCCGAAGAGTGGAAAGACAAGGTCGGGAAACTGGCCGATCTGCTTCGCTGAGCGGTTTTTCACCTTGGACCGGTCCCAAACCCCAATTGAGACCGATGCGCTCATCATCGGTGCCGGCCCCGTTGGGCTTTTCCAAGTCTTTGAATTGGGTCTGCTGGGCGTCCATGCCCACGTCGTGGACACCCTGCCCTATGCCGGCGGTCAATGTATTGCGCTGTATGCGGACAAACCGATTTATGACATTCCAGGCATCAAACGCTGCACGGGCCGCGAACTGACCGAACGCCTGCTGGACCAAGCTGCTCCGTTTAACCCTACCTTTCACTTTAACCAAACCCTGGACGCGCTGGAGCGCCGGGACGATGGTCGTTACGCGCTTCAAACGTCGGCGGGCACCTGCTTTGTGGCGAAGACTGTGTTTATTGCGGCGGGCGTCGGCGCGTTTCAGCCTCGCAAGTTGCATGTTGAAGGCATCGCGGCATTTGAGGGAACCCAAATCCACTACCAGCAGCTGCCAGACGATGCAGTAAACAAAAAAGAGGTGGTTGTGCTGGGAGGCGAAGAAAGCGCCATCGAGACGGCCCTGAAGCTGTGCGACTCACCCGCGCAAAGTGTCACCCTGATTCACCGGCGCGACGTGCTTCAGGCGGACGTCGCCACACTGGCGCAAATCAAAGCGCTGCGGGCCTCGGGCCGACTGCGCTTTGTGGAAGGCCAGATCACCGGTCTGCGCAGCCAGACGCGCCTCCACGGCTTGGTAGTCACAGACAAGGACGGCCAATCCACCACCGTGCCGCTGGATACCTTGCTGGTTTTCTTGGGCTTGTCCCCGAAACTGGGGCCCGTGGCGCAATGGAGCCTGGACATGGAGCGTAAACAGCTCCAGGTAGACACCGAGACATTCGCCACGAGCTCGCCTGGCATCTTTGCCGTCGGCGACATCAACACGTACCCGGGCAAGAAAAAGCTGATTTTGTGCGGCTTCCATGAGGCCACTTTAGCGGCCTTTGCTGCCATGGAACGGATCACACCCGACGAGCGTGTGCAACTTCAGTACACCACCACCAGCAGCAAGCTGCACCGCACGCTCGGCGTGGCGCACTAGCGACGGTGCGAGTGTGCGAGTGTGAGAATCTTGCGTCTCGGTACCGCCCGGCGCAACTAGTTATCAAGAGCGGGCACCAGACGTTCCGAAATCGCCCCTGAAGTTTGCTATACTTGCGGGCTTGAAAGATACGGCGCTGGTTGCATGGCAACATCAAGCAGCGCACTGAATCTTCAATAAAGACAGCACCCATATTCCTCAATAGCTCAGTTGGTAGAGCGCCGGACTGTTAATCCGTAGGTCCCTGGTTCGAGCCCAGGTTGAGGAGCCAAAATACCGAATGAAATCAAGGGGTTACGTGAAAACGTAGCCCCTTTTTCTTTGGCAAACCACTAAACACCAGACTTTAGTGGTTTTTCAGGTTTAAAGACGCATTGCATTAGCGCAGATCAGCGTGGGTTTCACACCCATAAAAGTCATCTTGCATTCTTGGGCGGCGCGCACCCACTCAGCGAAGTTGACCCTAACCGAATTTCTTTAACGCTCAGAAGTTAGGTTTCTTGGGTCAGGGGCAGTCAAGTCCACAACATTGATATAGGCAAGGAAGTTCTTAGAACACCGCACAGGAATTATTGCCGCCCAGAAATACTCCTTGCGTCCCAGCGATTATTTAAAACCTGAATCCAACGCCAATAGTGCGATTGAATGCGGAAGGTTTCAGGTTGATGGCGGACACCGTCTTGGCGTTGTAGTCTGACTGTGTCAATTCAAATTGCCAAAATGCTGATTTTCCAAAGCTCATGCGGACGCCAGCACCGTAGCCCAACCCGTCGAAATTCTCGCTGCCACCGGTGCTTCCCACGATCGATGTCTCCCCCTTCATACTGATATAGGCCGCTTTGGCGAATATCAGGGTCGAAGGATTCACGAGGAAGCCAGGTTCGACATACAGCGAGTACATGTCCTTGCCTTTTAACTTCATGGCAGTGGAGCCAGAGGAAATATTGCCGGCATTGAAATCTGCCAGGGTATAGGTTCCGCCAAGCCCCAGAACGCCATTGCTTCCCATCGGAAAACCGTAGGCCGCCTGCAAGCCGAAGTTCTCTGAGCTGTCACCAAACTTGTCCGAAACTCCAAGGCCCTTGGCGTCCGTGCCCACCGACGATGACGTGGCATTGGCGCCCACGCTGAAACCCTCAAAATTGCGGCCTTGTGCAAAGGCCTGTGGAGCCAACGTTGCAGTCGAAACAACCGCAGCCAGAAGAAATGCTTTCATGGTAATTACCTCAGTGTTATTGAACAAAAAAACATGGCCATCCGAACCATTCCCACGCGATTACTTTATCTATTTCGTCCCAAAAATCCCCTCTGAACTTTTGAGGTAAATCACGCCTTCAAGTAATTACAGAGAGGGGTTATTGGGGCTGTACGCGCAGTTCGTTCACGACGCGGGAGATTCCCGGTGTGGGCGTCTACGGATATCTGGATCTGTTGCGCTTCCTGCTGGGCATGCCGTGCCAGCGCATCCTGTATGCGTGTCGCCAAGTATTCGGGCGTCTTGCGCTCGCGCAGGGTAATGTGATTTGCGAGGCCTCGCACACCCGTCACAGGACGGACTGCAATTTCTGCGTTGTGGCGCTGATTTCTGGGGTAGGGTCATGGCAGTTCCGCCAATTCGGCCGCGGTTTGGAAAGGCAATGCCGCCGCATCGCAGGCCTGATACAGCTGCTCAGGCAGGAGTCCTAGCATCGAAATATCACCCGATTGATCGAGTGTGCTACCTCGGAAGGAACGGTCAGCGGCGGCCCATTCACCGGCCTCAAGGCCAAACCCTTCCAGATTCATAGCTTCTCCGTGCAACGATGCCGGAATTAGAAACCTGGGTCACCACAAAAATATGATGCAGCGCACAGCTTCGGGCCTGTCCCGCGCTGCCAGGCTGAATTCTTTGATCTGGAGTTGTAGTGCGCTTGCCGATCGTCGCCGGGGGTGCTATACCGTAGCGGGCTTCAGTGGCCTCTGGTTGAACCAACGCAAACACCTGGCACCCAGATTCCCAAGCCCACAACCAGGAGAAATTCATGACCCTTTGTCCCATCGCCGTGATTGCCAGCTGCAAACAATGCCCCGCCGTCAGTTTCTGCCCACTGAAAACGGTGCTTGGCGACGCCAAGCCCGACACCAGCGCCGAAGTCGAGGGCAAGCCAAACCCGCCCGACCGCAAGTCCTGAGTCGGCCCGCGCCACGTATTCATTGCCCCGATTTTTTCTTCCGTAAGGGCCGTCACCGCATTTAGCTTCGCGGGGGCGCATTTGCGTGCGTAAAATCAATCACCGGGCCCAAGCATTTGGCACCCGGTATTTTTTTGCCGGTTCCAATCCAAGTGCCCCAATTTGATTCAACCTTTTGGAGCCTTGGGCCATGGATATTTTTGACTACGACAACATTCTGCTGCTGCCACGCAAGTGCCGTGTGGAGAGCCGTTCCGAGTGCGATACCAGCGTAGAACTGGGTGCACGCCGATTCCGTCTTCCGGTCGTTCCAGCCAATATGAAAACCGTGGTCGACGAGCCAATTTGCGTTTGGTTGGCGCAAAACGGCTACTTTTACGTGATGCATCGCTTTGACTTGGACAATGTGCGCTTTGCCCAGGACATGGCTGCCAAAGGCTTGTACGTATCGATTTCCCTGGGGGTAAAAAAAGCGGACTACGACACGGTAGACCAATTTGTGGCACTGGGCCTTTCTCCCGACTACATCACCATTGACATTGCCCACGGCCACTCAGACAGTGTGAAAAACATGATCGGCTACCTCAAGGAAAAGTTGCCGGCCAGTTTTGTGATCGCCGGCAATGTGGGCACACCGGAGGCGGTGATCGATTTGGAAAACTGGGGCGCCGATGCCACCAAGGTGGGCATTGGCCCGGGCAAGGTTTGCATTACCAAGCTCAAGACGGGATTTGGCACCGGCGGCTGGCAATTGAGCGCACTGAAATGGTGTGCGCGTGTAGCGACCAAGCCCATCATCGCCGATGGTGGCATTCGGGACCACGGCGACATCGCCAAAAGCGTCCGATTTGGCGCCTCCATGGTGATGATCGGCTCCTTGTTTGCCGGCCATGAGGAGTCGCCCGGGCAAACCGTGGAGGTGGATGGCAAGCTCTACAAGGAATACTACGGCTCAGCCAGTGACTTCAATAAGGGCGAGTACAAGCACGTTGAAGGGAAACGCATACTCGAAGCCATCAAGGGGAAATTGGCGGATACCTTGGTGGAGATGGAGCAGGACGTGCAAAGCTCCATCAGCTATGCCGGCGGGAAAAAACTCATGGACATCCGCAAGGTCAACTATGTGACCTTAGGCGGTGACAACGCTGGCGAACATTTACTGATGTAAGGTCAAACGTATGAAAGTTGCTGTTCTTGGCTTGGGCCTGATGGGCCTGCCCATGGCGGGTCGCCTGTGCCGTGCCGGCCTCGAAGTGCACGTCTGGAACCGTACCGCCGCCAAGGCGGAACCGCTTCAAGCGCTTGGTGCCGTGGCCCATGCCAGTGCCGCCCAAGCCATGGCCAGCGCGGACCTGATCATCACCATGCTCGAGCACGGCCAAGCGGTGGAGGCGGTGCTTTTAGACCCCAGCAATACGGCGGCGCTGCGTTCGGGTAGTCTGGTGGTCGACATGTCCTCTATCGCGCCTGCGCAAGCCCGCGCACACGCGCTCGCCCTTCAGGCGCTAGGCGTACGTTACCTGGACGCGCCGGTATCGGGCGGAACCTTAGGGGCCGAGCAAGGTACGCTCGCCATCATGGCCGGTGGCGCACAAAGCGATCTGGACGAGGCCCATACGGCCTTATCACACCTCGGGCGCGCCACATTGGTCGGTCCGCATGGCTGTGGCCAACTGGCCAAACTTGCAAACCAAATGATTGTTGGCATCACCATCGGTGCCGTGGCCGAAGCGCTGCTGCTGTGCGAAAAAGGCGGCGCGAACATGGCCAAGGTCAAGGAGGCGATCACCGGCGGCTTTGCCGACAGCCGGATTCTGCAGGTTCACGGCCAGCGCATGGTGGAGCGCGACTTTGCGCCCCGCGGACGCATGAGCGTGCAACTCAAGGACATGCGAAATGCCCTGTCCACGGCGGAAACTATCGGGTTTGATGCCCCAGTGACTGCCTTGCTCGAGCAACTTTACGCACAGGCAAACGAAAACGGCCTGTCCGGTTTGGATCAGGCCGCTTTGTTTGTGGAACTGGCCCGCCGCAACGGCATGGCCTGAACGACAAAAACGCTGTTGCGGAATTAGTCGACGTTGCGCGTGGGACGCTTTTTAGCGTCACGGGGCACGAAAACCTTGCCGCCATTGCCCGGCTTGGCAAAGCCGGTGGGCTTGCCAAAGGCAGGCTTGCGGGCTGCAAAATCGCCGCGCGGAGCACCGAAATCACCACGCGGGGCGAAATCCGCACGGGGAGCATCGTTGCGCGGCGCAAAGTCACCACGAGGAGCAAAGTCACCACGGGGTGGGAAATTACCCCGCGGGGCCGAATTGCCGGCGTTATGGCCCGAATTGAAACGGTCGTTGAAACCGCCCTTGCGCTCGTAGCTGAAGCCTTCGCGTGCGGCACCACTAAAGTCGCGTGAATTGGCACCAAAGTCCCGGTTACCACCGGCCGGCCCACGGTCCGCAAATCCGCCTCGGTTGCCACCAAAACCACCTTCACGCGGGCCACTGCTGAATTTGCGATCGCGGTCGCCCCCGCCGTTGCGACCACCAAAACCGGCGCTCGGGCGCGATTCAGGCATGCGCTGCTGAGGCTCCAAGCCTGGCACCACTTCGGCCTTGATCGGCTGGCGTGTGTAGGCTTCAATATCAAAAATCTTGCGGCGGTCACGCATCTCGGCAAAGGTAATTGCCAAACCATCGCGCCCAGCACGGCCAGTGCGGCCAATGCGGTGGGTGTAATCCTCGGCCTTCATGGGTAGGCCGAAGTTGAACACGTGGGTAATGGTGGGCACATCAATGCCGCGCGCAGCCACGTCGGTGGCCACCAGAATCTGTACATGGCCCTGGCGCAAGGCCATCAGCCGACGATTGCGCAAGCCCTGGCTCAAGGCGCCATGCAACGCAACCGCGTCAAATCCGTCTTGTTGCAGATCATTTGCCAAACCATCACACTCAATTTGCGTACTTGCGAACACGATCGCCTGGTTGATTCCGGTATCACGCAGCCAGTGGTCCAACAGCTTGCGCTTGTGCTGCGCGTTATCGGCCCAAAACAAAACCTGCTTGATATTGGCATGCTTTTCTTGCGGGCTGTCGATGGTGATGCGCTGTGGTTCGCGCATCACGCGGGCCGCCAATTGCTGAATGCGGGGCGCAAACGTCGCGCTGAACATCATGGTTTGCTTGCGCTCGATCGTTAGCTGATTGATCTCGGCCAAATCGTCCGAGAAACCCAAATCCAACATGCGGTCTGCTTCGTCCACCACCAAGAATTGAACCTGATCGAGCTTGATCTGCATCGAGCGCTGCAGGTCCAGCAGTCGACCGGGCGTGGCGACTACCAAGTTGGCATTCTGCAATTTGGCGATCTGCAATTGGTAAGGCATGCCACCCACGATGTTTGCGACGCGCAACCCACGGCAATGCTGCACCAAGTCAATCGCATCATGGGCAACCTGCTGGGCGAGTTCCCTTGTGGGGCAGACAATCAGGGCACCCGGTGTGGGAGCTTTGAAGTTGCGAGGGTTGGTCGGGTCTTTGCGCTTGGAACGCTTGGGAGCGGGCTCGCCTTTGGCAGCCGCATTGGCCACGGCTTGCTCAAATTCCAGGCGCTCTGCTTCTTCAGCATCGGCCGCTTGCTTGAGCAAGGTGTGCAGCACGGGGAGCAAAAAAGCCGCCGTCTTACCGCTTCCGGTCTGGCTGGAGACCATCAGGTCAATGAACGTGGCCGCTTTGGCGCTGGAGGCAGCGGCCGGCAATGCCAAAGGAATAACCTTGGTCTGCACGGCGGTGGGCTGGGTGTAACCCAGGTCTTTACAGGCTTGCACCAACTCGGGAGCCAAGGCCAGTTCGACAAAGCCGTTGGGAACCTCAGGCTCTTGCACGGCGTCGGCCAGAACTTCGGGGGATGCCATTTCCACGTCAGCGGAAGTGATGGAAAGGTTTTCGGCAGGCGCAAATTCGCCCGTTACTTCAAAAGTATCAGTCATAGTTTTACTCACACGCGAACGCCACCCGGTGGGTGGGCGTTCCGTCAATGGTTAAAAAACATCAACCATCAAACGGAACCTGCTCTGACTCTGAAAAGAGTTCAATCAGCGCTGGGGGCCCAAGTCGTGGGGCCCGGTGAATGAAGGGAGATGTACAAAATCGCTGATCGTACCCAAACGTCGTTTCAGCGAAGCCTTGGATTATGGCACGTATTCGGGTTATTACCTAATTTACCGCCGCCAAGTATTCACAGCTTCAGGAAGTGCGTTCGGTAATGTTCAAGTTCATCGATGGACTCGTGGACGTCGGCCAGTGCAGTGTGACGCTGCTGCTTCTTGAATGACGCGTACACCTCAGGGCGCCAGCGCCGGCTCAACTCTTTCAAAGTACTCACATCCAAGTTGCGGTAGTGAAAAAAGGCCTCAAGCTTGGGCATGTACTCGACCAAAAACCTGCGGTCCTGACCAATCGTGTTGCCGCACATCGGCGACGCACCCGCAGGCACATACCGCGCCAAAAACGCGAGCAACTCGGCCTCCGCTTGCGCCTCTGTGATGGTGGACGCGCGCACCTTGTCGATCAGACCGCTTTTGCCGTGCGTGCCTTTGTTCCATGCGTCCATCATGTCAAGCTGCGTATCGGTCTGGTGGATCACGAAAACGGGGCCCTCGGTGCGGTTTTCCAGGTTCGGCCCCGTGACAACAACGGCGATTTCGATGAGGCGATCTTGCACTGGGCTTAAACCCGTCATCTCGCAATCGAGCCAGACGAGATTTTTATCGGATTTGGGTAAAGGTGCGGTGTTTTCAGACATGCGTGGATTGTCGCCGATGGCCTAAACTCGCCCGATGTCCGAAGCCCTCGCCAATCCGTCCAATGTGTTTACCTTTGCCTTTGCTGCGGCCTTGATTTGCAGCATGGCACTTAAATTTTGGCTGGCCACACGCCAGGTTCGCCACGTCGTGCAACACCGTGGCGAAGTGCCAACCGCTTTCGCCAGCCGCATACCACTGGCGGCCCACCAAAAGGCCGCCGATTACACAATAGCCAAAACCCGTTTTGGCATGTTGGAACTGGCATGGGGCGTGGCGGTTGCGTTGGCTTGGACGCTTTTGGGTGGTCTGAGCGCATTGAACGAATTTGTGACGCACCATTGGGGCACGGGGCTGGTGTCGCAAGCGTTGCTGATGGCTCTGTTTATCGTCATCAACGCGGTGATCGACATTCCGTTCAGCCTGTACGGCACCTTTGTCATCGAAAAAACCTTTGGCTTTAACAAGACCACGCCGGCCCTTTGGCTGCAAGACCTGGGCAAATCCGTGGTGCTGGGGCTATTGATTGGCGCGCCGCTCTTGCTGCTGGTGCTTTGGCTCATGGGGGCTGCCGGCCCCACGTGGTGGCTTTGGACCTGGGGCGTCTGGATGGGTTTTAACGTGCTGGCTATGCTGGTCTACCCGGCTTGGATTGCCCCCTGGTTCAACAAATTTCAACCCTTGGAAGATGCCTCGCTTGCCGCGCGAGTGCAGGCTCTGATGCAGCGCTGTGGCTTTCGGGCCCAGGGTTGTTACGTCATGGATGGCAGCAAGCGCAGCGCCCACGCCAACGCCTATTTCACGGGCTTTGGCGCGTCCAAACGGGTGGTTTTCTATGACACTCTGCTTGCGCGCCTGAATGCCGACGAAGTGGACGCCGTTCTGGCCCACGAGCTCGGACATTTCGCCCATCGACACATTCTCAAGCGCGTGCTGTCGCTGTTCGCGCTGAGTCTGCTGGGGTTTGGGCTGCTGGGTTGGTTGGGAACGCAGGTATGGTTTTATACCGGACTGGGTGTGCTGCCCAATCTGGGTGGCGCCAACGATGCGCTGGCCTTGCTGCTTTTTATGCTGGCGTTGCCGCCCTTTACCGCTTTCGTCGGCCCGGTTTTTTCCTGGATTTCGCGCCGCCACGAGTTCGAGGCGGACGCTTACGCAGTGCAAAAATCCAGTGGCGCGCACCTCTCCTCGGCACTGCTCAAGCTCTATGAGGACAACGCCGCCACCCTCACGCCCGACCCTTGGTACGTGCGCTTTTACTACTCGCATCCACCGGCAATGCAGCGGCTAAGCCGCATGGCCCCTCTGGGCGAAGCAACATGATGGCCAGCCCCCCCCGCCCCCTGCGCAGCGCCCTGACGGCACCGCAAATCGTTGCAAAGCTGGCCCAACTGCAGGGATGGCGCCTAAGCGGTGACGGCCCTGACCTGGCGATTGAAAAAACCTTCGCGTTCAAAAGCTATTTGCAAAATATAGCCTTTGTGAACGCCGTGGCTTTCCTGGCGGAACAGTGCGACCACCATCCAGAAATCCTGGTGGCGTACAAGACCTGTAGCGTACGCTGGCGCACCCACGATGTCCGCGGCATCTCCACCAGTGACTTTGAATGTGCAGTGAAAGTGGATGCGCTATTGGGCGATGGCGCCGCCTCTGGGTCACACATTGGCTGAGGCCCCGCATCTGAACCCCGGCCTGGTCATCGCCGGCCATGGACGCCATGTCTGGGTGGAAACGCCCGATGGACGCAAAGTCATCTGCCACCCCCGTGGAAAAAAAAGCCAGACCGTGGTGGGGGACCAAGTGCTTTGGCAGAGCACCCAAGACGAAGGAACGATTGAGAAGGTTTTGCCGCGCAAGAACCTGCTTTTCCGGCAAGACGAAATCCGTACCAAGTCGTTTGCCTCCAACCTGGACCAAGTCATTATTTTGCTGGGAGCAGAGCCAGAGTTTTCGGAGAGCCAACTCGCACGTGCGTTAATCGCTGCCGAGGCTGAAAAAATTCGACCCATCATCGTACTAAACAAGCGCGACCTGGCGCCCCTGTTCGAACGCGCCTGGCAGCGTTTGGCGCCCTACCGTGCGATGGGATACACCGTGCTTGCAACGGCATTCAAGCCCCGCGCTCATGAGACCGTGCATGACTCTGATCCCGACTTCGTGCCTGAACCCACGGATAACCGGCAGCTTGCAATCGCTTTAGAAGGCAAAACCAGCTTGATTTTGGGCCCTTCCGGAGCGGGAAAAAGTACTTTGATCAATCGATGGGTGCCCAAAGCCCAGGTCTTGACGCAAGAAATTTCAAGTGCCTTGAACTCTGGCAAACACACCACTACAAGCACCACGCTGTATTGGATGGACGCAGCAAAAACCACGGCACTCATTGACTCACCGGGATTTCAGGAATTTGGTTTGAATCACATCGCGCCAATGCAGTTGGCGCAGTTGATGCCAGATATTGCCGCGCAGGCCACCGACTGCAAGTTCTATAACTGCAGCCACCTTCATGAGCCGGGCTGTGGCGTTTTGCTGTCTTTTCAGGGCTCAGCAGCACAAGGCACGATCAGTGCAAGTCGCTACAAAATCTACAGCGACCTTTTCGCAGAATTGTCCCAGACCCGTTATTGATCGAGTTCAGCCCAAAAGGCGCGCCAAGGACAGCAGCGCCAGTATCACCATCCACATTACGACGGTGCGCCAGACCAGACCGACAACCGCCCGCAGATGGGCGGTTTGCGCCACGGGTGCGCCACCGAGCAAGTCATCGGGAGCCAACTGCACATTCAGTGCCCCCGATGTGGCGGCAAGCACAATGCCATCGTTGTCACCCGGTCGCACCAATTCGTACTTTCGCCAACGGTCAATCGCATCTTCAAAACTACCAACAAAGGCGAAGCCCAGTGCAGTGATACGTGAAGGAATCCAATCCATGAGGTTCCAGGCCTGATTCACCGTTCGCCGTAGCGTCGAACTCAGCAACACACTGGTCGGGGTGGGAGTTCGTTGCACCACCACTGAGAAATACTCAGCCAAACGGTACAAAACCGCCCCCGCAGGACCCAAGCCAAACGCCGACAGCAAGGAATACCAGGCGAATACACCGAACACATGGCGGTGGGCGCTCAGCACCGAGTGCGCAATCACCTGACGCACGATCTCGCTGCGCGGCAAGTCGCTGGCGTCAATGCGCATCCACTGCGCCAACAGTTTGCGCGCTTCAGCCTCGTCGCCGTCATCCAGTGCATCGCGTATCCCGGTGAAATGGTGGCTGAACTGGCGAAAGCCGAGCGTCCAATACAGCACAACAACGTTCCAACCGAGCGCAGCCAACCACCCCAAAGAGACCCAAAGCGCCCAGTGCACGATGGCGCTGAGGGCCAGTGGCACGCCGACCACGGTAGCCCATGTCAGCCAACCATGGCGGATCTCGCCCGTATCCGTGTGGCGCACTGCCCAAATGAGCCAGTCGCGCACGCGGCCATGCACCCTATTGACAGGGGCCAGAGGTCGCGCCTGCTCAATCAGCAGGGCCAGAAGAATGGAGAGGAAACTCATGGTCGTACATCATAACGACGACGAATCGATTGGCCTTTTTAAAGCGACAGAAACTGGTACAGATTGCGTAGCAAGCCCGCTGTTGCGCCCCATATGTACCGTTCAGCGGTTCCATCGTGGTAAGGCATGGACAACCATTGGCGCTCGCCTGCGGGTGTGGCCATAAAGTGGTGTCGGTGATGGGCCGGATTCATCAGAAAATCAAGGGGGACTTCAAAAATGCTTTCCACCTCAAATGCGTTGGCCGACAACTCCAATTCGGGGTGAAGCAAACCCACCACCGGTGTGATCACGAATTGGCTACCGGTTGTGTAGTTTGGCAGGCTCCCGAGGACTGTGACAAATTCTGCGGATAGCCCAACCTCTTCCTGCGCCTCACGCAAGGCAGTAGCCACTGGTCCGGCATCGTCTGCGTCCGCTTTGCCACCGGGAAATGCGACTTGTCCCGAGTGGCTGGACAAATGAGCGGTCCTTTGCGTTAACAGCACGGTCGGACGGTCCCGCATCACCAAGCCAATCAACACGGAGGCCGGTGTGAGGCTCCGGTCTGACATACGCGGCTCGTGGCGGTACTCAGGCACCCAGTCACGGGATCGGGCAAAGCGGTCGATCAATGCGTTTTTCGCCAATCGCTCAGGTGCCACCGGCGGCAAACCTGAAGTGTCCACCTGAAACGGCACAGTCCGAGGATCAAAGTTGGCGGGGAGCGACATGGGGTATGCAGATCAGCGGAAGGACTATGTATGTTTTGGGCTCGAAAAAAAACCGCCGCAGGTTTAGCCTGGGGCGGTTTCTACCGAAGCCTGATTGGTTATCAGGCTGCCGTCTTCTTGGCTGGCAGTTTTTCTTTGATACGTGCCGACTTGCCGCTGCGGTCGCGCAAATAGTACAACTTGGCGCGGCGAACATCACCACGGCGTTTGACTTCAATGCCGGCGATCAGAGGGCTGTAGGTCTGAAACGTACGCTCAACGCCTTCACCGCTGGAAATCTTGCGAACAATAAAGCCGCTGTTCAGGCCACGATTGCGCTTGGCAATCACCACGCCTTCGTAGGCCTGGACACGTTTGCGCGTGCCCTCAACCACATTGACGCTGACGACGACGGTGTCACCAGGGGCGAAATCAGGAATGGTTTTACCCAATCGCGCGATTTCTTCTTGTTCCAGAATTTGAATAAGGTTCATAGCTTCTTTCGTGATCATGCGTGCGCCGGCACCAACCATTGGCGCCATTTCATCTCAGCAGAATCGCTGCAAATCATTTGGCCAGGCAGAGGATCGGTTAGCCCGCCATTATAGCAATGACTTCAACAACGCCTCATCCTTTGGGCTAAGCCTTCCGGCAGCGCGTGCGGCTAGGATGAGGTCTGGGCGGTAACGTGACGTCAGTCGCAACTGCTGCTCACGACGCCAGCGTGCGATGTTTACATGGTGGCCCGACAGCAGCACCTCAGGCACAGCCTGGCCGGCCCACTCCTCTGGCCGGGTGTAATGCGGACAATCCAACAAGCCGTCAAGGGCGGGATTAAAGCTATCGAAGTGATGACTATCGGCGTCCCCTAAGATGTCAGGCTGTAACCGGGCGACCGCATCCAAGAGTGCCATCGCCGGCAGCTCACCGCCAGACAGCACAAAATCACCGATACTGATTTGTTCGTCCACATGGGCATCGACAAAGCGTTGATCAACCCCTTCGTAACGGCCACATATCAAAATTGCACCGTCGCTATTCGCCCATTTTTGAACCAAATCATGGTTCAAACGCTGGCCCACGGGTGAGAAAAGGACAACTTTTGCGGTGTATCCACGCTCGGTCGCAATGACCTCCAGTGTCTTGGCCAGCGGCTCAGGCATCATCACCATCCCTGGACCGCCGCCAAACGTCCGATCATCGACCCGGCGGTAATTGCCAGTCGCCACGTCACGGGGGTTAAACAGATGCACGTCCACGGCTCCCGAGCTGTAAGCGCGTCGGGTAATGCCCGTCGTCAGAAACGGCGCAAAAAGCTCAGGAAAAAGGGTGACCACATCAAAGCGCATGGCTTGAGGGCTCAGTAGTCCAACTGCCAATCGACGCTGATACGCCGCGCCTTCAAATCCACATCATCAATAAATGCGGATACGAAAGGAATCATGCGTTCTTGAACCTTACCGTCCTGCAGATAGTCCAATACCAAGACCGTTTGAGGTCCTGTGGACAGCAACTCGCGCACCGTGCCCATTGCCTCCCCTGCGCGATTGACCACTTCCAAGCCGATCAGGTCGACCCAGTAGTACTCGTCCGGACTGGCAGTCGGGAAACTGGAACGGGAGACAAAAACCCTGGAGCCACGCAAAGCCTCAGCAGCGTTGCGATCGACCACATCGTGGGCGCAAGCAACCACCGTGTCGGAGTGCTCTTTGGCTTCTTTGATGGCTATGCGGGCCACACCATCAAAGGTTTTCACACCTCTTTCGGTCGGCAAAAGAAACCATCGTTTGGATGAAAAAAGTGCCTCGGGTCGGGCACTGAAGGAAATTACCTTAAACCAACCTTTAACGCCCCATGCGTCAGCAATTCTTCCTACTTCGATGGCATCTGCTGGAAGTTCAGCAGTTTCGAGGCCGGCGATCATGCGTTAGAGCGAAAAAAAGGGCGCAGGGGCGACGTGTCGCCCTGACGCCCCATTTGTGCCTTAAGCTGCAGGAGCAGTCGCGCTGTGGGCAGCTTGGCTGATCAAGCGCTCCACCGTGGGAGATGCTTGCGCGCCGACGCCCTGCCAATAGCTCAGGCGGTCTTGGGCAATGCGGATGCGCTCTTCATTGGCGGTGGCGATCGGGTTATAAAAACCAATACGCTCAATAAAGCGGCCATCGCGGCGAGTGCGCTTGTCTGCAACGACAATGCTGAAAAACGGGCGGGCTTTAGCACCACCACGAGCGAGTCGAATGACGACCATGATTGTTCCTTTGGGTGGCTGAAATTGATTTCAACCATAAAATTCAGAGTTGAGACACGCAACTGGCCACCCGGCCAGCGACACTCAGAATAGCCTTCCATTATATCTTTTTCTCAAACCATGCCTTTAATTCGCCCCAGTAACGACAGCGACCTTCCCGCAATCACGGCGATTTACCAACACCATGTGTTGTCGGGCACCGGGACTTTTGAAATTACTCCTCCCACACTAGACGAAATGCGCACAAGACGGACCGACGTTTTGTCCAAAGGACTGCCTTACCTGGTACTCGAAAACGAGGGGCGGGTCATGGGGTTTTGCTACTGCAACTGGTTCAAGCCGCGCCCCGCCTACCGATTTTCTGCCGAAGACTCGATTTACCTCGACCCACAAGTCGCTGGCAAAGGATGGGGGCGAATGCTACTTGGAGAATTGATGGCCAGCGCGCAACGTGCGGGCATCCGCAAACTGATCGCCGTGATTGGTGACTCGCAGAACCTGCCATCGGTCGGCCTGCACGCCGCACTAGGGTTCAAGCATGTCGGCGTGCTCACTGACTGCGGCTGGAAATTTGACCGCTGGCTGGATGTAGTGCTGATGGAACGTGCCATCGGCGCCGGCAGCGATCTGCCTGCGCCACAATCAGCAGTATGAAAAACAAAACAGTCGCCGTTTGGGCCACTCTGATCACAGGCCCCTTCGGATTGCAGAGAATCTATCTGACGGGCCGCTACGACGTTTGGGGTTTGTTGACCTGCGTCCCCACCCTACTGGGACTTTATGGCGTGCAACGTGCACGCAGTCTTGGCCTGGACGACCCTCTGAGCTGGGTGCTGATACCAATGTGTGGCTTTGCATTTGCCGCCTGTGCGATTGCGGCTTTGCGCTATGGCTTGATGGACGTGCACGCTTGGAACCACCGATTCAACCCGGATGCGGACCCCGAGGAACGCGACGGACAGACCGGCTGGTTTACCGTCATCGGACTGGCGAGCTCCCTGTTCATTGGCGCTACGGTGCTGATATCCACCATCGCTTTCAGCTTTCAGCGCTACTTTGAATTTACGGCCTGAAGCAAACCAATCCATCAAGCCCTGCCCTGAGTCACAAAAAAAAAGCCCCTGGCATGTTGCCAAGGGCTTTTTTTGTTGTCTAGCAGGTCCGCACGTCAACGCGGCGGCATCCTTAGAGCAGTGACCGATGCGCAGCGCCTCAAGCGATGCGCGCCGCGCGCAATTTGACAGAGAACTCACGCAGTGTGGCAATACCACTGTCTTCGGCACGGTGACACCAGGCTGCCAAATCCGCGGTGAGTTGCTCACGCGAAACAGCGGTGTTCAGCCACAACTGGCGCAATTCTTCTCGCATGGTGACCAACTTATCAAGCACAGGTGACGCCACCCGGGCCAGCGCCAACTCCGGCATCACCGAGGCGGGCACCTTGTCCACGTCGCGATGCGCCCACTGCTTGGCTGCCTTGATGACCGCAGAATCGGCGCTGCGCGCTTTCATCGCGGCCAACTCGGTGTTTACGGTCGCCTGCATTTGCTTGGCATATCCCGCCATGATCTCGTAGCGATTCGCGATCAAGGCTTCGAGAGTTTTCTCATCCGCTACGGGGCGAATATCGCCATAGGCAGCCTTCGGCGGTGTCTTTTTGACGCGCGCCAAACCGGCCATTTGCATCAAGCTGATGTACATCCAGCCAATATCGAATTCATAGGGTTTGACCGACAATTTCGCCGAAGTGGGGTAAGTGTGGTGGTTGTTGTGCAACTCCTCGCCCGCAATGATGATTCCCCATGGAGAAATATTGGTGCTCGCATCGGGCGCCTCAAAGTTGCGGTATCCCCAGTAATGCGCCGCACCGTTAATGATGCCCGCCGCCATGATGGGAGTCCAAGCCATTTGTACCGCCCATACCGACAGGCCGGCGGCACCGAACAGAAACAGGTCCACCACCATCATCAGTCCCACGCCCTGCCAGGAAAAGCGCGTGTACAAATTGCGCTCGATCCAGTCATCGGGTGTTCCATGGCCAAAGCGCGCCATGGTTTCCTTGTTTTTTGACTCTGCGCGGTAAAGCTCAGCGCCTTGCAGTAAGACGGTTCGAATTCCGTAGACGTGAGGGCTGTGAGGATCGTCGGGCTGCTCGCATTTGGCGTGGTGCTTGCGGTGAATTGCCGCCCATTCTTTGGTCACTTGGCCGGTGGTAAGCCACAGCCAGAAGCGGAAAAAATGCGAAGCGATCGGATGCAAATCCAAGGACCGATGGGCTTGGTGACGATGCAAAAATACCGTGACGCTGATCATGGTGATGTGTGTCACTCCCAGCGCAAACAACACAATTTGCCACCAGCTCCACGCCAGGGCTCCATGGGCCAACCACTCGAGAACCGCGTTAAACACGACCGAATCAGGCAACAGCATAGGTTTGTAGTCTCTTTTTAATAAAGGTGGGGAATTTCCGGACTAAGCGCAGCGCCTTTGCGCTAGCGCACGCTTTTACGCCCTCGATTGTAAAAGTCCACGGGGATTTTGGCTATCAAATTTTGCGTTTTTGAGGCAAAGCGCCCCAACTCGCGGCAAGTTATCTACTTCTTTTGCCAAACTGCAGCAAAAAACCCATCGGTTGCGTGCCGCTGCGGCCACAGGCGCAAGTACAGATCGCCACTTTCTCCCCCAGTACACAGGCTGGCGGCATCGGCCACCTTGAGGCCATTGAGAACTTCGCCGGCCGGCAAGGGCTGAAAATCAGGATTGGCCTCGGAAAACGCAGCGGCAATCGCTTCGTTCTCTTGCGGCAACACGCTACAGGTCGCGTACACAAGGCGCCCACCAGACTTGAGGAGCCGCGATGCGCTCTGCAAAATTGCGGTCTGCTTGACCGCCATCTCGTCGACTGCCTGCTGGTTTTGACGCCATTTCAAATCAGGGTTACGCCTCAGCGTACCCAAGCCAGTACAGGGCGCATCCACCAAAACGCGGTCGATTTTGCCGGACAGGCGCTTGACGCGCTCATCGCGTTCGTGCGCAATGGCGGCCGGGTGGACGTTGGAGAGGCCGCTGCGCGCCATGCGCGGCTTGAAGGAGTCAAGGCGGTGTGCCGAGGTGTCAAACGCATACAGGCGCCCGGTGCTCCGCATGGAAGCGCCAATCGCCAGCGTCTTGCCGCCCGCACCCGCGCAAAAATCCACCACCATTTCGCCGCGTTTGGCATCCAGGAGCAGTGCGAGCAGCTGCGAACCCTCGTCCTGCACTTCAAAATCACCGCGCAAAAACGCGTCACTTTTGTTGAGGGCTGGCTTGCCGGCGATTCGCAGTCCCCAAGGGGAATACGGTGTGGGCACCGCTTTGATACCCGCTTTGGCCAACTCTTTCTGCACATCGGCGCGCTTGGCCTTGAAGTCATTAACACGCAAATCAAGCCCAGCGCCGCGGTTCAGCTGCTCCACCAAAGGCCAAAACTCATCGCCCAGTTGGTCTTTGAGAGGCTGCACCAGCCATTCGGGCAAGTTGTGGCGATGACGCTCCATCAGATCAGCTGGCGTTACTTTTTCGCAGGCGTCGAGCCATTGGGTCTCTTGCTCTGTCAGGGCGCTACGTAAAAAGTCTCCGGGACCATAAAAACCCAAAATTGCCAGGCGCCGCTCCTTGGGGCCACTGCCTGAGGGCGCCAAATGGTCGAACAGCAATTTTTTTCGCAGAACGGTGTACACGGTCTCTGCCATCGTGGCGCGCTCACGGGGACCCAGACCCCGATGGTCACGAAAAAATCGGGAAACAATCGCGTCAGCGGGATGGTCAAACTTGAGGGTGAGCCGGACCAACTCGGCGCAGGCTTCTAATAGGGCTTTTGGATGCATAAGCGAGCATTGTCCCATGAGCGAAGAAAAACTCCCCCCATTGATCACCACCCCACCCGGGCTGTACCGCCATTACAAAGGTGGGATGTACCAGGTTGAAGCCACCGTACGCCACAGCGAGAGCCTGGAGCCCATGACGCTATACCGCGCACTCTATGGTGAAAAAGGCCTGTGGGTTCGTCCGGCAGCGATGTTTGAGGAGATGATCGAAATCAACGGTCAGCGGCAGCCCCGCTTCCAACGGATCGACGCCCTGCCCCCAGCAAAACCAGACGCCGACCGGAACTAAGCGCCTGCGACGGTCTGCCCTGCCTGCGCGCGCAGCCAGGCGCGTATGGCGCGAGGGTAGATGACATGCTCGGTCGCCAACACCCGTGCGGCCAGGGTTTGCTCGGTATCACCAAGTAAAACGGGGACTATAGACTGCTCCAGAATTGCACCAGCATCCAACTCGGCAGTGACTTGGTGCACGGTGGCTCCCGCGTACTTGCAGCCTGCGTCAATGGCACGTTGATGGGTGTGTAAGCCGGCAAAGGCAGGCAAGAGAGATGGGTGAATATTCAGCAAACGCCCCGCGTGCCGCGCCACAAAGTCTGGCGTCAATATCCGCATAAAGCCCGCCAACACCACCAAGGCTGGGCGCCCCGGTTGGTCGTAACCGGAAATTGCGGCGGCCAGTGCCTGATCAAAAGCGCCACGGCTGGGAAAAGTATGGTGGTCCAACACCTGCGTCTCAATGCCCTGCTCACGCGCAAGGTGAAGGCCTCCAGCTCCCGGTTTGTTACTGATCACGGCGGCGACTTGGGCACCATATTGCGCAGCCCAGCCCTCTTTTTGCGCGGCACGCACGATGGCCGCCATATTGGAGCCGCCGCCCGAGATAAGAATGACGATAGGTTGAGGTGCCGTTTGCATAGAGGCCCGATTATCGCCAGCACCTTGTCACCGAGAAAAATGCAGTCGAATCAAAAAAAGTCGCACGTCGGACAAAGAAAAAAGAACGATCGTGCTAAAACTCGCATAGTTCACCTTGGACCTTAACCGCATTGAAAATTTGGAGCGCTCGCTATGGATTTGGCATTCACCCCTGAAGAACAAAAATTTCGTGAGGAAATTCGTGGCTGGGTTCACGAACACCTGCCCGCCGACATCTCACACAAGGTTCACAACGCCCTGCAATTAACACGCGACGACATGCAGCGCTGGGGCAAAATTTTGGGCAAAAAGGGCTGGTTAGGGCACGCTTGGCCCAAAGCCTTTGGCGGTCCCGGCTGGAGTGCCATTGAGAAGCACCTGTTTGAAGAGGAATGTGCCTTGGCTGGCGCGCCGCGCGTCGTGCCCTTTGGCCCGGTAATGGTCGCACCAGTGATCATGGCCTTTGGGAATGCCGAACAGCAGCAGCGCTTTTTGCCCGGTATTGCCAGCGGCGACGTCTGGTGGAGCCAGGGTTACAGCGAGCCCGGATCGGGCTCGGATCTGGCATCGGTCAAAACCAAGGCCGAACGCGTGGGCGACAAATACATTGTCAACGGCCAAAAAACCTGGACCACTTTGGGTCAGTATGGCGAATGGATTTTTTGCCTGGTGCGCACCAGCAATGAAGGCAAACCCCAAACCGGGATCAGCTTTCTGCTGATCGACATGAAGTCGCCCGGAGTCACCGTGCGCCCCATCATCTTGCTCGATGGCAGCGCCGAAGTGAACGAAGTCTTTTTTGACAACGTAGAAGTGCCCGCCAACAACCTGATCGGTGAAGAAAACAAGGGCTGGAACTACGCTAAATACCTGCTGGCCCATGAGCGCACGAATATTGCCGACGTCAACCGCGCCAAGCGCGAACTTGAGCGCCTCAAGCGCATCGCCAAAGCCGAGGGCGTGTTGGACGACAGTCGCTTCCGCGACGAAATCGCCAAGCTGGAAGTGGACGTGGTGGCGCTGGAAATGATGGTCCTGCGGGTGCTTGCTGCCGAAAAATCAGGCAAGCAAAGCATGGACATCGCCAGCCTGCTCAAGATCCGCGGTAGCGAGATCCAGCAGCGTTATAGCGAGCTGATGATGCTGGCAGCCGGGCCGTTTGCTCTGCCCCTGATCCGCGAAGCCATGGAAGCCGGTTGGCAAGGGGACGCCGTCGGCCACGCCCATTGCGCGCCCTTGGCGTCCACCTATTTCAACATGCGCAAGACCACGATTTACGGCGGGAGCAACGAAGTGCAGCGCAACATCGTCTCGCAATTCGTGCTTGGTTAAGCCCAACAGGCTCAAGAACGCAAACCCAATTTTCAAGGAAAAGACCATGGATTTCGATTTTTCTGACGACCAGGAACAACTGCGTGACGCAGTGCGCAAATGGGTGGACAAGGGCTATAGCTTCGACCGTCGCCGCGCTACCGAGAAAGCCGGCGGCTTTGACCGCGCAGCCTGGAACGAACTGGCTGAACTCGGCTTGTGCGGCCTCTACGTCCCCGAGGACGATGGCGGCCTCGGCATGGGCCCGGTCGAAGGTATGGTGGTGATGGAAGAGCTCGGGCGCGGCATCGTTCTCGAGCCCTTGGGCCAGGCGCTCATCGCCGGTGCGGTGATCGCCAATTATGCGGATACCGCCACCAAGGCGGCCTGGCTGCCCCGCGTCTGCAGCGGTGAAGCACTGGTGGTGTTGGCCTACCAGGAACGCGCTGCACGCTACACCTTGGACGCATGCAAAACCACGGCAACCGCGGTAGACGGCAGCTACCAATTACAAGGGCATAAAAGCGTGGTGGCCGTCGGCGACCAGGCGGACGCCTTTTTGGTGAGTGCGCTGCTGGGCGGCAAGATGGCCCTGTTTCTGATCGAACGCGCCAGCAAGGGCGTAACCTGCCGCGGCTATGGCACCCAAGACGGCAGCCGGGCCGCTGAGGTGCAGTTCGACCACGCCAACGCCAGCCTGGTCACGCTCGAAGGACTAATCGCGCTGGAACACGCAGTAGACATCGGCATTGCAGCGACCTGTGCCGAAGCCGTGGGCGTAATGGACAAGGCCATGACCGTGACCGCCGAATACCTCATGACGCGCAAACAATTTGGCGCCGTGATTGGTAGCTTCCAGGCTCTGCGCCACCGTGCCGCCGACATGAAAATGCAACTCGAACTGGCCCGCTCCATGAGCTATTACGCCAGCCTGAAGCTGAACGCGCCCGCGCCAGAACGTCGCGCTGCGATGGCACGCGCAAAGTACCAGCTCGGCTCTTCGATGCGCTTTGTCGGTCAGCAGGCAGTACAACTACATGGTGGTATCGGCGTGACCAATGAGTACATCGTCAGCCATTACTTCAAAAAGCTGACCCAGATGGAAATGACCTTCGGCGACAGTCTGCATCACTTGGGTGAAGTGTCGGCGCGCATGGAGGACAAAGCGGGCGTGTTTGCCTGATCGCGAGCGGCGGTCCTGACCGACCGCCGTCAGCTGGTACAAGTTTGGGTCCCATAAACCAAAAAACCTTTGTAAATCTTTCGACTTACAAAGGTTCTTGGCGGAAACGGAGTCGGACACTTGCCATGTAGTGTCTTGGTAGTTCACGGCCTCCCTTGATAGCCCTTGGACAGCGGCGTTGCCGCTCCCGAAAGCAAGTTCATTCGCAAATAGAGTTTCTGCGAAAAATCCTGTTCCCAAGACCCTACGCTAACCGCGCAGGGCTTGATACCACGTACTAAGCCCCTGCTGGAGTAACGAAAGTGGTAACAAACAGGAGCCGACATGCAACTCACAAACATCGTAGTCAAGAAGCTTAGCCAACCCGGACGGCATACAGACGACCAGACCAAGGGGCTTCACCTTTGGGTCAAAGTCACCGGCCAGAAGTACTGGATTTTTCGGTACACCCACCAAAGCAAACGCCTAGCGCTTAGCTTTGGCGCTTATCCCGACGTTGGGCTCCGGCAGGCCCGAGAACGGGCTATTGAGGCCCGCAACCTAATCAACAAGGGCACCGACCCCACCCACGAGAAAAAAGCGGCCAAGGAGGTGGTGACATCCAGCCCGCCACCAAGGTTCAAGGAATTTGCGCTGGCCTACATCGAAACCATGCGCCCAAAGTGGCGCAACCAAAAGCATGGGGACCAGTGGGTTGCAACGGTGGCCAACTACGCGTTCCCGGTGATCGGAGCCATGCCGCTGGACCAAATCGAGACGCATCACGTTCTGGAGATACTGACCCCAATTTGGCACACCAAATCAGAAACCGCTGTGCGTCTTCGGGGGCGCATCGAACGCATCCTGAGTGCGGCGATCACCCGCAAACTTCGCAAGGGCGCGAATCCAGCCTTATGGAAGGGGCACCTCGAAAACCTGCTGCCCACGCAGCGCGCGTCCGACAAGCACCATGAGGCCCTGCCCTACCCCGATATCCCGGCATTCATGGCCAAGTTGCGCAACACAGATTGAATCGCCCCGGGTTTCGAGGAGGCCCTTTGGTTTAAGTCATTCCACTGTGGTGGTTTGACTGCTAAGTTGCCGATAGTAATTGTCTTCAGCTTCGGCAGGGGGAATATACCCAATTGGCTCCAAGAGTCTGTGGTGGTT
>JARWZT010000011.1 GCA_029866205.1 Rhodoferax sp. | reverse complement strand
CTGGTCCGGAAAGTGCTCTAGGGGCGCACCCAAAGAGGCCCCGAAAGAGTTGTAAATTGTTCGAACGACTTGGAATCAGTTCGAAATATTCTTGGCGGGCCAGAAGATACCAGATCGCAAACCGCCTAAATCCCCCAAGGGCAAGCCGATCAAGCACTTGGGTGTTCGCTAGAAAGGCGGTGAATTCGTCCTTGATGAATTGGTGCGATGTCGTACAATCTAGTCCTTTATCGAACCAAATGGATCGTCTATGTCAATTTCGCGCCGAAAAATTCTTGCGCTGGTGGGTGGCGGGGTCATTGTGGCCGCTGGCGGTGGTCTGGGGTATGCCGTGACGCGCCTGCCGAAAACGGCGAGCCTTCCGTGGCAAATGGCAGGCAAATACCAAGACCCGCGGATGCATGCACTGTCCTGGGCCCTGCTTGCGCCCAACCCGCATAACCGGCAACCCTGGATGGCCAATCTGGCGGAGCCTGGTGTCGTGACGCTTTATGCCGACCCTGACCGACTCTTGCCAAAAACTGATCCGTTCAACCGGCAGATCACCATCGGCCTTGGCTGCTTTCTGGAACTGTTGCGTATGGCGGCGGCTGAAAATGGGCATAGGCTGGAAACGACCATCTTTCCTCAAGGCAGCAGTCCGGCGGGTCTGGACCGGCGACCCATCGCCAGGGTTGTCTTCACACCAGATTCAACCGTAGCGCGCGATCCGCTGTTCGCGCACGTGCTGCTCCGGCGCTCGAACAAAAAAGCTTTCGATACATCGCGCATCGTCGATCCGGCTGCCATCGCACGAATCGGTGCAGTGGTCGCGAATGGGGCGCGCTTTGGTGGTACGGTGGATGCGACCGAAGTTGCGACGTGGCGAGAACTGACTCACAGCGCACTTCAAATAGAGATTGAAACCCCACGAACTTTTCAGGAGAGCATCGACCTGTTTCGTATCGGCCACCGCGAGGTTGACGCAAACCCGGATGGCATTGGTTTCACCGGCCCGCTTTTCGAAGCCCTCCACGTCGCGGGCCAATTCACCCGCGCCGCAGCGGCAGATCCCACCTCCAGCGCCTATAAGGCAGGGCTGGATGCGGTTTTTGCCAACACCGACACAGCGATGGGGCACGTCTGGCTGGTCACCGCCGGTAACAGCCGCGCCGACCAGATCGCGACCGGGGCGGACTGGCTGCGCGTGAACCTTGCAGTAACATCAGAAGGGCTTGGATTTCAACCACTGAGTCAAGCCCTGCAGGAGTTCCCAGAAATGGCCGATCACTACGCAAAAGTGCATAAACGGCTAGCGCCGACGGGAGGAACCGTTCAGATGTTGTCGCGTATTGGCTTTGGCCCCACAACCACAGCCAGTCCGCGTTGGCCGCTCGAGACAAGAATTGCCTGATCCAGCACTCGCAATCTATTTCCGGCTGCTCAACGAGATAGGGATCATCGCGCAGTTGTCGCGCACCCTGCTCGAGGCCCGCCTTCCGTCGGGCTTTGTTTTGGCGCAGTTTTCGGTGCTTAACCATCTGGTTCGGGTCAGTGATGTTCAGACTCCGCTAGCACTGGCCCGAGCGTTTCAGGTGCCAAAGACCTCGATGACCCACTCGCTCGCGGTGCTGGAACGGGCTGGTCTGATCGCTCTTCAGGCAAATCCCGAAGATGGGCGTTCCAAGCTGGTTCATATCACTGACGCCGGTCGCGCCTTCCGGCAGTCGGCAATCGACGCGCTTGCCCCTGATCTTGGCCGCATCGCCATATCCATGCCACCGGATCAGGCTGCCAAAATGCTGCCCGACTTGGAAAGCTTGCGCCAATTTCTTGATGCTGAGCGCCCTCCTCTTGACAAGTCTTGAGGCACAGATTGTCAGGCGCTTCAAATGACAGACCACGTTTGTTGACTGGTTTGAATCAGCCTATCTCGGGCTCAGGTCAAGATTCGGCGATTGGCCGCTCCTGGCAGTGAGCAGTCTTCCCCTAGAGTCCGCCAAAACACTGATTCCATGACCCAGGGAGGTTCCCTGGTACATGAACCATAGATTGGAAATCCGAAACGTCGCCACTGGTAAATGTTTGCCTGTGGTGTGCACCAACCCACCCTGCTGAGAAAAACGCGTAGCCAACCGGTATGAACCTATATGAAATCACTGCATACAGGCATCAAGGAGCAAGTTCATGGCTACTAACAACACCTCATCTTCGAACCCACGGGCTGAAAAAATGGGTGACGTGCTGGACGTCCTGTCCAGCGGCATCGCCAAAACCGCAGCTAACGAACCCAAGTTCGAGCCCCAACTCTTGGTTTCAGAGTTCCCAGCCGAACCTGCCCGCCAACTCCTGACCGAAATAATGCTTGCCGATCGTTGGGTGTGTTCAGTCGCACGCCTTCAGCGCTGGCGCAGCGTCGGCGAGGGCCCTCAGTACTTGAAGATCGTGGGGAAAGTCTTGTACCGGCTCAAAGACATTGAGGCCTACGAAGAAGCCTGTCTGATCCGGAAAGTGTCCTAGGAGCGCACTCAAGGAGGCCCCGAACGGGTTGTAAATTGTTCGAACGACTTGGAATCAGTTCGAAATAGTCTTGGCGGAGAGGGTGGGATTCGAACCCACGGTACCTTGCGGTACGCCTGATTTCGAGTCAGGTACATTCGGCCACTCTGCCACCTCTCCTAGGTTTGCTTCGTTTTGGCGAAGCCGCAATTCTATCAGGCGCGCAAGACGTCCATTCCACCCATGTAGGGGCGCAACAGCTCGGGCACGGTAACCGAGCCATCGGCGTTTTGGAAGTTTTCCAGCACCGCCACCAGGGTGCGTCCGACCGCCAGCCCCGAACCGTTCAGGGTGTGGACGAATTCGTTTTTGCCTTGGGCATTTTTGAAGCGCGCTTGCAGACGTCGCGACTGGAACGCCTCGCAGTTGGACACCGAGCTGATCTCGCGAAAGGTGTTTTGCGCAGGCAACCACACCTCCAGGTCGTAGGTCTTGGCAGCGCCAAAGCCCATGTCGCCAGTGCACAGGCTCATCACCCGGTAGGGCAAACCCAATTTTTGCAGAATGGCTTCGGCATGGCCGGTCATTTCTTCGAGTGCCGCGTAGCTGTGGTCGGGGTGCACGATTTGCACCATTTCTACCTTGTCAAACTGGTGTTGGCGGATCAGCCCCCGGGTGTCGCGCCCAGCGCTGCCAGCTTCCGAGCGAAAACAGGGCGTGTGGGCAGTGAGCTTGATGGGCAACTCGGATTCCGACACCACCATGTCGCGCACAAAATTGGTCAAAGGCACTTCGCTGGTGGGAATCAGGTACAGCGCGGTGTTGTCAGGCTGGGCTTCGCCCTCTTGGCCGCCTTTTTTTGCCGCAAACAGGTCGCCTTCAAATTTGGGCAACTGGCCGGTTCCGCGCAGACTTTCACCATTCACGATGTACGGCGTGTAGCACTCGGTGTAACCATGCTCCTGGGTTTGTACGTCCAGCATGAACTGGCTGATGGCCCGATGCAGGCGGGCCAATGGGCCTTTCATGACGGTAAAGCGCGAGCCGGTGAGCTTGACGCCCATCTCAAAATCGAGACCCAGGGGTTCGCCCAGATCGACGTGGTCTTTGATATCAAAGTCCATGGCCTTGGGACTTCCCCAGGTGCGCACCACCACGTTGCCATGTTCGTCCGCACCGCGCGGCACGCTGTCGTGTGGCAAGTTGGGCACCAGCTGCAGCATGGCTTGCAGCTCAGACTGGATTTGCTCCAAGCGCGTGGCTGACGCGTCAAGCTCGCCCTTGATGTCGGCGGTTTGCGCCATGACGGCGTCCACTTCGGCCTGACCGGCCGGGCCTTTGGCCTTGAGTTGGCCGATTTGCTTGCTCAGGGCATTGCGCTTGGCTTGAATTTCTTCGGTGCGAGTCTGAATGGATTTGCGCTCCGACTCGAGCGCGGTAAACGTATCGACGTTCAGGAACAGCTGGGGCGATTTACGGGTTTCCAGACGGGCCACGGCCGAGGCCAGGTCTTTGCGCAGCAGATTTATGTCAAGCATGTTGATGAGTGAGTTGATTGTTGGGCCGCGAGGCCCCGAATTTTAGGGTCGAGTGCGAAGTCAGAGCGCGTCGCGCTTGAGGCCTTTGGGCAGCGGAAACTTGATGGTTTCCACCACGCCGTCCATCTTGCGCACTGAAACGGCGCCGAGTTCGCGCAGACGCGCGATCACCGCTTGCACCAGCACGTCCGGGGCGGATGCCCCCGCTGTCAAACCCACGCGCGATCGGCCCTCAAACCATGCGGCCTGCAACTCGTCGGCGTGGTCCACCATGTAGCTTTCGGTTCCGAGCTTTTGGGCCACTTCACGCAGGCGGTTGCTGTTGGAGCTGGTGGGGCTGCCCACCACGATCACGACATCCACTTGGGGGCTCATGACTTTGATGGCGTCCTGGCGGTTTTGCGTGGCGTAGCAAATGTCTTGCTGCTTGGGCTCACGAACTTTGGGAAAGCGCGCCTTGACCGCTGTGGCGATATCGGCGGCGTCGTCCATGCTCAAGGTGGTTTGCGTCACCAAAGCCAGTTTTTCCGTCTGTGCAGGCTGCACGCGCGCCACATCGGCCACGTCTTCCACCAGGTGGATGCCGCTGTCCAGTTGGCCCATGGTGCCTTCGACCTCAGGGTGGCCTTTGTGGCCAATCATGATGAACTCATAGCCCTCTTTGTGCAGCTTGGCGACCTCGACGTGCACCTTGGTGACCAGCGGGCAGGTCGCGTCAAACACCTGAAACCCACGCGCAATAGCCTCGTCCTGTACCGCCTTGCTCACGCCATGGGCAGAGAAAATCAGGGTCGCGTCGGGCGGTACGTCGCTCAAATCTTCAATAAAAATGGCGCCCTTGGCCTTGAGGTCGTTGACCACAAAGGTGTTGTGCACGATCTCGTGGCGCACATAAATGGGCGCGCCAAACTTGTCCAGAGCACGCTCCACGATTTCGATGGCGCGGTCCACGCCGGCGCAAAAACCCCGCGGTTCAGCCAGCAAAATTTCGGCATCGGTACCCAAGGTATTCATAAAACTCCAATCAGTTTCACTTCAAAGCTGACCGGGTGGCCGGCCAGTGGGTGGTTAAAGTCAAACAGCACTGCGCCGCCGTCTTCACCCGTCTTCACCTCTTGCACCGCGCCGGCATAGCTGCTTTGGCCGTCCGGCGTGGGGAACTGCACCACATCACCTACGGCGTAGGTTTGTTGCGGATCGCCCAGTTGGCGCAGCAGTTTGGCTGCCACCCATTGCTGCATCTCCGGATTGCGGGGGCCAAAAGCAGCGCCCGCCTCCAGCGAAAACGTCTGGTGGGTTCCCTCCTCCAGCCCGAGCAGACAGTGCTCGACTGCTGGCGACAGCTCGCCAGTACCCAGGCTCAAAGTCGCGGGCTTGTCGTTAAAGGTGTTGATGATGTCCCCCGCCGGGCCCGACAGGCGGTAGTGCAGCGTCAGGAAGGACGTGGCGTGGACACGGGGATGGCTGGTGGTCATAAAAGTCTCGATAAACTGCGGCAATTGTAGAAACTTCAGGCCGGCAAGCCTTGCCCGCGCCGCGTTTTGTCCTCCACCCTGCCCCGCCATGCCCCTGAAAGACCTGCCGCCCGACGCCCGCCCGCGCGAAAAGCTGCTCGCACGCGGTCCGGGGGCCCTGAGTGACGCCGAGTTGCTTGCGATATTGCTGCGCACGGGAATCCAGGGCAAAGGCGTGCTGCAACTGGCCGATGAGTTGCTCCAGCTGCCGGGCAAAGGCGGCCTGAAGGCACCCGGCTTTGGCGGAATTGCCGGGCTGTTGAACGCCACGGCAGACGACCTCCAACCCGTGAAGGGCCTGGGGCCCGCCAAGCGGGCCGAAATTGTGGCGGTATTGGAGTTGGCGCGCCGCGCCATGGCCCAGCGCCTGCAGGAGCGCACCGTGTTTGCCTCGCCCGATTCGGTCAAGCACTACCTTCAGTTGCATTTGGCGGGTCTGGCGCACGAAGTTTTTGCGGTCTTGTTTCTGGACACCCAAAATCGCCTGGTCGCGATGGAAGAGATGTTCCGTGGCACGCTCAGCCAAACCAGCGTCTACCCGCGAGAAGTAGTCAAGCGCGCGCTCCACCACCAGGCCGGTGCCGTGGTGCTGGCGCACAACCATCCCAGCGGTTCAGTGCAGCCCTCGCGCGCGGACGAAATGCTGACCCAAACCCTGAAGGCAGCGCTGGCTTTGGTGGACGTGCGGGTGCTGGACCACATCATCGTGGGCCAGGGAGAAGCACTCTCCATGGCGGAGCGGGGGCTTTTGTAATGGGCAGCCTCGCAGACCTCAAGCGGCTCAAAAAAGAGATTGACGCAGCCGCAGCCAAAGCCCAGGCTGAAAAAGCGGCGGCGGCTCTGGCCGCAAAACGCCAGGCGGCAGCGCGCAACCTGTTTCAAGCGGCCATCGGCAAAGTGAAGCCGCTGCCGCCCACAGACCTGGCCGATCTGAAGCCCGCACCACCCGCGCCAGTGCCACTGCAACACCAACGCGACGAAGCGGCGGCCCTGCAAGAGTCCATCAGTGACGAGGTCGATGTCACGACGCTGCTGGACACCGACGAGCACCTGAGCTTTCGCCGCCCCGGCGTGGGGTTGGACGTAGCGCAAAAGTTACGCAAGGGCAAATGGAGCATTCAGCGCCAAATTGACCTGCACGGCCTGCGCAGTGACGAGGCGCGTGAAGCGCTGGGCAGCTTTATCCGAGAAGCACACAAGCAAGGCATTCGATGCGTGCGCGTCGTCCACGGGAAAGGCCTGGGCTCACCGGGCAAAGCGCCAGTGCTCAAGGAAAAGGTGCACCGCTGGCTGGTGCAAAAGGCTGAGGTAGTGGCCTTTGTTCAGGCGCAACCGGCGCAAGGCGGCGCCGGTGCCTTGGTGGTGCTGCTGCAGCCGGTGCGCCGGGGAACACACGGCGCGGCCTAGCTTGCAGCCGGGGGCTAGGCCTACTTGGCGGCGTTCGGGAAGAACAACTGCTGGCCTTCAATCTTGTAAGCCGCAATAGTGGCTTGACCGGGGCCGGAGATAACCCAATCAACAAACTTTTGCGCATCCGCGGCCCTGGTATGGGGATGGCGCGCCGGGTTGACCACCATCACGCCATATTGGTTGAACAGGCGGCTGTCGCCTTCGACCAGCACTTGCAAGTCGCCCCGGTTTTTAAAGCTCAGCCAGGTGCCCCGGTCCGTCAGGGCGTAGGCCCCCGTACCCGAGGCCATATTGAGTGCCGGACCCATGCCGCAGCCACATTCTTTGTAGCCGCCACCCCGGGCGTCGGCTGTGGGTGTGAGCTTCCAAAAGCGCAGTTCGGCCGCGTGGGTGCCGCTTTTGTCGCCGCGCGACACAAATGCCGCATTGGCGGCGCTGAGCTTGGCCAATGCGGCAGCGATGTCCTTGCCACGCGCCTTGGCGGGGTCGGCAGCAGGTCCGACCAGCACAAAGTCGTTGTACATCACCGCAAAGCGCTTCAGGGCAAAGCCCTCCGCCACCACTTTTTCTTCTGCCACTTGGTCGTGAACGAAGAGCACGTCGGCGTCACCGCGGCGCCCCATGTCAATCGCCTGGCCGGTGCCCAGCGCCACCACTTTGACCTCCACGCCGGTGGCCTTGGTAAATGCCGGTAGCAGGTGCGCAAATAGCCCCGATTGTTCGGTGGACGTGGTGGACGCCATGACGATGGACTCTGCCTGCGCCACGGTAGACGCGGCAAGCAGGGAAAAAGCCAGGGCACGCCCGCGCTTAGACAAATTCACAAGATTTCTCCCTTAACAAACAAATGGGCGGCCGGGCACTGCGCCTGCAGCACGGCGGCGTCAAAAAACTGGGCCACCGGCAAATCGGCCAGCAACTGGCCTCGCTCCAGGTAAATCACGCGCTGCGCCAGGCGTTTGACCTGACCCAGATTGTGGCTGGCAAATACCAAGGTGGCGTCCGTGCGACTGCCGGCAAAGCGTTGCATAAGCGCTTCGACCTCGGCTTTGGCGTGGGGATCCAGGCTGGCAGTGGGCTCATCCAGGAGCAGCAATTGCGGCGCCAATGCCCAGGCCCGCGCCAGCGCCACCTGCTGCTGCTGCCCCAAAGACAGCGTATGCGCACTGCGTCCGGCCAACTCCTGCAGACCGACGGCGCGCAAAGCTGCGAGCGCCTGCTCTCGAGCCTGACCCCAGGTCGCGCCGCGCAGCCACAAGCCCAAGGCCACCGAACGCTGGACCGTGGTGCGCAGCATGTGCGGCCTTTGAAACAACATGGCCTGGCGCAGTGCGGGCGGGGCCTGGCGCTCACCTTGGGTAGGCGCCAGCAAACCGTGCAGCAGGCGCAGCAGCGTACTTTTGCCAGAGCCGTTGGCACCCACCAGCGCCACACGCTCACCGGCCTGCAGCGTCATGCTGACGGCCGTCAAGGCGGTGGCTTGGTCGGGCTTGGCATGACGCAAGCTGCGGCCATCCGCCCCGATTTGAACGCTGGCCTGTGCCAGAGTAACGAGAGTGTTCATAGCGCCAAGCCCTGGCTCAGCGCCACGCCGGCGGCTTCTGAGCGCACGCGCCAGCGCCGCAACAGCGCCACCAACAGATTGAGCGCCAACACCACGCCCAGCAGCACGAACCCCAGGCCCAGAGCCAGTGGCAAATCACCCTTGGAGGTTTCCAGCGCGATTGCCGTCGTCATGACCCGGGTAAAACCGTCAATATTGCCGCCCACAATCATCACCGCCCCCACCTCGGAAATAGCGCGGCCAAAGGCGGCGATCAACACCACCAGCAGTGCATGACGCTCGTCCCAGGCCAGCAGTGCGGCACGCAACGCAGCGCCCGCGCCCAACGAACGCAATTGCTCTCCGTGCAATTGCTCGGCGTCCTGCACGGTTTGGCGGGTGAGTGCGGTCACCATGGGCAACACCAGTACGGCCTGCGCAAACACCATGGCCTTGAAGCTGAACAACCAGCCCAAGTACCCCAGCGGCCCGGAGCGCGACAGCAGCAAATACACCAGCAAGCCGACCACCACCGACGGAATGGCCAAGCTGGTATTGAGCAGCGTGAGCACTACTCCCCTCCCCGCAAACTGGGCCACCCCCAGCCAGGCGCCCAGTGCCAGCCCCACACTGCAAGCCAGCGCACAAGCGCAAGCGCTAACCGCCAAAGACCGCGCCACGATTCCCAACAACTGGGGATCGAGCGAGACCAGGAGGTGCAGCGCAGTACTCGCGCTTTCGGTGAGGCTACTCATAGGGGGGAGATCGTAGACGAATGGCCGTGGCGGCAAGCGGGGCCAGGAACCCTACAGCCGCGTCAGCGGTTGCGCATCCAATCCGCCGTTTGAAAAAACGATTCGCGCAGGCGCGCTCTCAGCGTGGCGTCAATCTGCAACTCGCCCATGGCCTGGTCCATGCAGGCCAGCCACTGGTCACGCTCCAAGATGCCAATGGAGAACGGCATGTGGCGCAACCGCAGGCGGGGGTGGCCAAAACGCTCGATGTAGTACTGGGGCCCGCCCATCCAGCCACTCAAAAACCAAAATAGCTTTTGCCTCGCCTGGGTGAGGAGCGCGCCGTGCGCTGCGCGCAAGGCAGCGTAGTCGGGTTCCAACTCCATCAGGTCGTAAAAGCGTTCGACCAAGGCCTGAAGCACGGGCTCGCCGCCCAAGAGCGCAATCAGGTTGCTCGGGGCTTCGTCGTCGTCCGGAGACAGGGTGGTGGGGTTTTCGGTACTCGGCATATCCCGGCGATTGTCAGGTCTCCGCGCGGCGCAGGGTTTCGACCACCGGGCGGCGCAGTACGTCGCGCAGGCCCCACCAACCCGCTGCCAGTGCCAACAGCGCGCCGGCGACCGACCCCAACAGCGGCACCCACAGCGAAACCGTCCACGAGAAATCAAAGACGTAGCGTGCCAGTGCCCAGCCGACCGCACTGGCCACCACCGACGCCAAAAAACCGGCCAGCAAGCCCACGCCCGCCAGTTCAATGCGTTGGACCTGGCGCAACAGCCGGTTTTGGGCACCTACGGCGCGCATGATGGCAAATTCGCGTGCGCGCTCCTCGCGGGTCGCGCTCACGGCCGCAAACAGCACCACCAGCCCGGACGCCAACGTAAATCCGAACAAAAACTCCACCGCACGCACGACCTGATCCAGGATGCGCTGAACCTGGCTGATGGTGGCGCTCATGTCCACGCTGGTCATATTTGGGAATTGGCGCACCAGCGCGTTGTCAAACCCGGGCGTGGCGGGCGCACGAAAAGCCCCCATGTACGTCGCAGGCACTCCGTCCAGACGGCTGACGGGGTACATGGCAAAGAAGTTGGCGCGCATGGAAGTCCAGTCCACCTTGCGCAGCGAAGTCACCTTGGAATCCAACTGCACCCCTGCGAAGTCAAAGCGCAGTGTGTCGCCGAGCTTGAGCCCCAAGGTGTTGGCAATGCCCTCCTCCATGCTCATGGCACCCGGCTCTTCTGGCGTCCACTGCCCGCCCACCACTTGGTTGTTGTCAGGTCGCGTGGCACTGTGGCTCAGGTTGAACTCGCGGTCCACCAAGCGTTTGGCGCGTTCGTCGGTATAGTCTTCCGAGGACACGGCCCGCCCGTTGACCGCCACCAAGCGCCCACGGATCATCGGGTACCAGTCCATCTTGCCCACGCCGGCGCTGTGCAGGGCATCAACGAAAGCGCTGGCCTGCTCGGGCATGACGTTGATCACAAAACGGTTGGGGGCGTCCGCCGGCGTGGCCTTGCGCCAGCTAGCAATCAGGTCGGTGCGCAGCAACACCAGCAGCACCAGCGCCAGCAGGCCCACCGCCAAGGCGCTCACCTGCACAACGGTGTAGACCGGGCGCGCCGCTATTTGGCGGGTGGCCAACACCAGCGCACGCGGTGCGGTGGCCTCATTGACGCTGGCACGCAACAGGCGAATGGCCAGCCAGCTCAGGGCCGCAAACAGCAAGACCGCGCCGGCAAAACCGCCAACCGCAATCAGCCCCAAGGTCAGGTCGCTGCTGATGGCCAGCAGCAAGGCGGCAAAGCCCAGCACGCCCAAGGACAACACACCCACCGATGCCGGACGCAGATTGCCCACATCGCGGCGGATCACCCGCAGCGGTGGCACCTGCGCCAGCTGCAGCACCGGCGGCAGGCCAAAAGCGCACAGCAAGGTCAAGCCCATGCCCAGACCCAACGCCACCGGTGCCAGCGTTGCAGCCGGCAAGCTGGCCTCCACCAACCCTGCCAGCAGCACCACAAACACGTAATGCACGCCGTAACCCAGCGCCACACCCAGGCTGCTGGCAAAAACGCCCACCAAGGCAAATTCCCACGCATAGGCAGCCGCAATACTGCGCTGGCTCAGGCCCAGTACACGCAGCATGGCGCAGTCGTCCAGGTGCTTGGCGGCAAAGGCGCGCGCCGCCAAGGCCACCGCTACCGCACTCAGCAGGGCCGCCAAGAGCGCCACCAGGCTCAGGAACTTTTCGGCGCGCTCCAGCGTCTGGCTCAGCTCGGGGCGGCCGGACTGGGTGGACTCAATGCGTACACCGCGCAGAGGCTGCGCCTGCGCTGCTGCGTCTGTGGCGCCGCCACTGGTTTGCCTCTTGATTTGGGCATTGCCCCAGGCCACAAAACGCGCCACCACGGCGTCTTCCCCGACCACAGCCAACCGGTAGTTGACGCGGCTGGCAGGTTGCACCAGGGCCGTGGCGGCAATGTCGGCCATATTCACCATCACACGCGGGGCAAAGTTCATAAAACCGGCGCCCCGGTCGGGCTCGCTGACAATCAGCGCGGCAATTTTGAACTGCGCGCTGCCCAGCAAGAGCGGATCGCCGATACGCAGGGACAGCGCGTCCAGCAGCTGGGCGTCCACCCACACCGCACCGGCAGGAGGAATACCGGGCGCAGGCTGCTCCGGCGCGCCGGGGCCGAATTGGATACGCAGGGTGCCGCGAAGCGGATAGCCCGCCTCTACCGCCTTCAGCGACACCAGCTTGGTAGCGCCCCCCGAAGCGTCAGGCGCCCGTGCCATGGTCTGAAACCCCAGGGTTTGCGCCGGTGTCAGCCGCAGGCGCTTGGCCTCTTGGGCAAAAGCGGGCGGTGCCGGCCGGTCGGTGGCCACCACCGCGTCACCGCCCAGCAACTGGCGTGCATCGCGCTGCAATCCGCCCTGCAGACGGTCGGCAAAAAACCCCACGGCCGTGAGCGAGGCCACAGCCAAAGTCACTGCCACGACCAAGAGCCGCAGCTCACCCGAGCGCACGTCGCGCCACAAAGCGCGCCAGCCAAGACGCCAAAAAGATTGTTTCATGGGCTGACCTTAGCGCAAAAGCCTTAGCCCCTTCGCCAAAGCCCTATTTGGCGGCTTGCAGCGCCATCACATGGCGCGCAAAGTTGTCCAGGATGGACTGCCAGCCCTCGCGCTGCGCGTCCTCGGGGTGCTCAGACTCAGGGTCAAAGCTGACCACCACCGTGACGCCGGACGGCGTGTCCGTGAACTCGACATCAGCTTGGCGATCGCCAAAGCGGTATTCCAGCCGATGCGGCGCCTCAACCAGGGTGTATTCGCCCTCAAAATCAAAGCCAAACGAGCCGTCTCGGGCTTCCATGCGCGACGAGAACTTGCCGCCCACCCTTAACTCCACGGACGCCGCCGTGGTGTGCCAGTCGGCCGAAGCCGCGTTCCAGCGCACGATGTCTTCGGGCGAGGTGTAGGCGCGCCAGACATCGGTGATGGGGGCCGCGATGAGGGTAGAAACGGTGATTTTCGTGGGGACTCCTCAAAAGTCCGCATTTATACCTTGCTTGCGAAGCGGCCTAGGCGTGGTCCCAGTCCTGATGCCGCAACAAGGAACCGGCAAACGCACCCACATGCTCAGGCGCATGCAACTGGTGGTGATGGGTCAGGGCCGAGAACCAACGGGCCACAACACCCCGCGCGTTGTGCATATGAAAAAGTACTTGCATACGAGACCTCTGTTTAACGATATATACAGTTTATATCGTTTTTTTGAGATCAGCACCTAGGGTTTACGCCCAGTGTTGTATAAAAATTGAAAACCATGCGACTCGGTGACCCAGATCAGACCTGCGTAAGCTCCAGCACCAGCCGCTCTGGCGCGCTGAAGCACAAAAACCTCTTGTTGGTAGCGCGTCCAATGGCGCACAAGTGAAGCCGCTGCGCCACGGCGTGGCCCATTTGGGTGATGCCGCTGCGGGATATGACGATGGGCACGCCCATTTGCGCGGACTTGATGACCATTTCGCTGGTCAGGCGGCCGGTGGTGTAGAACACTTTGTCGTCGGCGCGCAGACCGGTGCGCTGCTGGCCACTGTCGGCAGGCGCATCGCTGGGCTGCAGCGCCATCCAGCCGGCGATGGCGTCGATGGCGTTGTGGCGGCCCACGTCTTCGACAAACATCAGCAGCGTATCGCCCTGAAACAGCGCGCAGCCATGCACCGAGCCCGCCGCTTTGTAGACGCTGTCGTGCAGGCGAATGGCGTTGACGATGCCGTACAGGGCGCTTTGCGTGAGCGTGGCGGGTGGCAGCGCGATGGTGTCCACGTCAGCCATCAGGTCGCCAAACACGCTGCCCTGGCCGCAACCAGTGGTGACCACGCGCTTGGCGGTTTTCTCAGCCAAATTGGCAATACCGTGGTGGGTTTTGACCGCCGCAGCGCCCACCTCCCAGTCTACGGTGATGGATTCCACCTCGTGCGCGGCGCGAATCAGCCGCTGGTTGAGCAAATAGCCCAGCACCAGCCACTCGGGCTGGGCACCCAGGGTCATCAGGGTCACAAGCTCACGCTTGTCCACGTAAACCGTCAGGGCGCGCTCGGCCGGAATGTCCAGCAGCTGCGGCTGGCCAAACTCGTTGACCACGGCGATGGCCTGCGTCAAGGGCGCCTGCGCCTGAGTCAGGCGGGGCAGGCGCAAACTTGGATCCTGAGGCAAGGCGTTCAGGCGGATACGGGCGCGGGCCGGTTGGCGCCATAGCCCTCTATCGCCGAGGGCACGCCCCCGGCGCGCACCGCCACCGCGCAGTACTTGAACTCGGGGATCTTGCCAAACGGGTCCAGCGCGGCATTGGTCATCAGGTTGGCCGCGGCCTCGTAGTAGGCAAACGGCACAAACACGGCACCATTGGGCGTGCCATCGTCACGGCGCACGTGGATGGCCACTTCGCCCCGGCGCGACTGCACCGTGATCACGTCGCCTGTCTCCAGCCCCAGTTTGGCCAGATCGGCACCGCACATGGACGCAGTGGCCATCGGCTCGATGGCGTCAAGCACGGTGGCACGCCGTGTCATGCTGCCGGTATGCCAATGCTCCAGCTGGCGGCCGGTAATCAGCACGTACGGAAAGTCGCCATCCGGCCTCTCATTGGCGGGGATGATGTCGGCCGGCACCAGGTGCACGCGCCCGTCGTCGGTCGCAAACTTTTCCAAAAACACCGTCGGCGCGCCAGGGTCCTCGTCTGTCAGGCAGGGGTAGGTGACACTGGATTCGCGCTGCAGACGGTCCCAGGTGATTCCTGAAATAGCGGTGTGCATGGCGCGGCGCATTTCGTCGTAGACCTCTGCCACACCGTCAGACTCACCCTGGTAGCCACACGCCAGCGGACGACCTGCGCCATGCGAACCCGAACCGCTGGGTCCGGAATACGGGCTATGGGCACCCACCCGCTCGGCAATTTGCTGAATGATCCACAGGTCGGGCTTGGCCTGACCCGGAGGGTTGATGGCCTGTTTGCCGAGCTGCACCATGCGGTCGGTGTTGCTGACGGTGCCATTTTTCTCAGGCCAGGCGGTTGCTGGCAGCACCACGTCGGCCAGCCAGGCGGTTTCGGTCATAAAGATGTCTTGCACCACCAAATGGTCCAGACTGGCCAGCGCATGGCGGGCGTGGTTCAGGTCGGGGTCGCTCATGGCCGGGTTCTCGCCCATGATGTACATGCCGCGCACCTTGTGGGCGTCGCTCTCAGGCGCCAGTATCTTGTGCATGATTTCCACCACCGTGTAGCCGGGCTGATCGTCCAGCTTGGCGTCCCAGAAGTCTTCAAACCACGCGTGCGCCGCGCCGTTGGTGACCCGTTGGTAGTTGGGGAACATCATCGGAATGAGGCCGGCGTCGGATGCGCCTTGCACATTGTTTTGACCCCGCAGCGGATGCAGCCCCGAACCGGGCTTGCCGATCTGGCCGGTCACGGTCACCAAGGCGATCAGGCAGCGTGCGTTGTCGGTGCCATGCACGTGCTGGCTCACGCCCATACCCCACAAAATCATGGCACTCTTGGCATTGGCAAAGGCGCGTGCCACTTCGCGCAGGGTTTGCGCCGGAATGCCACAGATGGGCTCCATCGCCTCGGGGCTGTAGCCCTTCACGTTGTCGCGCAGCGCCTCGTAGTTGCTGGCGCGGCGGGCCACAAAGTCCTGGTCTACCAGGCCTTCTTCAATCACCACGTGGATGAGTGCATTGAGCATGGCGACATCGGTGTCGGCCTTGAACTGCAGGGTGCGCCAGGCGTGCTTGCCCATGTCGGTGATGCGCGGGTCGGCCAGCACAATTTTTGCGCCCTTCTGGGCGGCGTTCTTCATCCAGGTGGCGGCCACCGGGTGGTTGGAGGTGGGGTTGGAGCCAATCACAAAGATCAGGTCCGAATGCTCCACGTCGTTGACCTGGTTGCTGACCGCGCCAGAACCCACGCCTTCCAACAATGCCGCGACGCTGGACGCGTGGCACAGGCGGGTGCAATGGTCGACGTTGTTGCTGCCAAAGCCGGTTCGCACCAGTTTTTGGAACAGGTACGCTTCTTCGTTGCTGCCTTTGGCTGAGCCAAAACCGGCCAGCGCCTTGGGACCAAACTGGTCACGCAGGTCTTTGAGCTTGCCTGCGCCCAAAGCCAGGGCTTCGTCCCAGGTGGCTTCGCGGAACACTTCGGACCAGTCTGCGCTGTCGCGGTTCAGGCGGTTGAGCAGCTCGGGATCCTTGCCCACGCCCGCCTTGCGGATCAGCGGCACAGACAGGCGCTGGGGACTGGCGGCGTAATCAAAGCCAAAGCGCCCCTTGACGCACAGGCGGCTGTGGTTGGCCGGCCCGTCGCGCCCCTCCACGCTCACGATCGTGTTGCCTTTCACGTTGTAAGTCAGCAAACAGCCCACGCCGCAGAACGGGCAGACCGAATCCACCTTTTTGTCCACGATCTGGGAGCCAACTTGCGTCTTGGGCATCAGCGCGCCCGTGGGGCAGGCTTGCACGCATTCGCCGCAGGCCACACAGGTGCTGGCACCCATCGGGTCGTTCAGGTCAAACACGATTTCACTGTACGCACCGCGCAGGGCGTAGCCGATGACGTCGTTGACTTGCTCTTCGCGGCAGGCGCGCACGCAGCGATTGCACTGAATGCAAGCATCCAGATTGACCGCCATGGCGGGGTGCGACATATCGGACTCGGGTTGTTCTCTGCGCAAGGCTTTGAGTTCGGGGCGTACGGTCACGCCCATGCGGGCGGCCCAGTCGCTGAGTTCGCCATGCTGGCCTGCCGCGTCGCCCACCAAACCAGGTGCCTCAGACGAATCCGACGCAGAAGCACCGTCGTTCCACTTGTAGCCCACATCCGGCATGTCCGACAGCAGCATTTCAAGCACCATTTTTTGGCTCTTGACGGCGCGCTCGCTCTGGGCTTGCACTTCCATACCTGCGGTGGCGCTGCGGCAGCAGCTGGGTGCCAGGGTGCGCTCGCCCTTGATTTCGACCACGCAGGCGCGGCAGTTGCCATCGGCGCGCAGGCCGTCTTTGTAGCAAAGGTGCGGGATGCACACGCCGCTGCGTTCAGCGGCTTTGAGGATGCTTTCACCCTCAAAGGCCTCGACGGGTTTGCCGTCCAGGAGGAAGGTGATGACCTGGGGGGTCACTTCGGAGATTTTTGTAGGTGCGTTCATAGCGAAGCTCCAATTTCCTGGGGAAAATATTTTTGCACGCAACGTACCGGGTTGGGCGCCGCTTGGCCCAGACCACAGATGGAGGCGTCGGTCATCACGATGTTCAGGTCTTCCAGTGTGGCGTTGTCCCACACAGTTGCCTCCATCAGAGTCACGGCCTTGGCGGTGCCCACACGACAAGGGGTGCACTGGCCACAGCTCTCGTGCGCAAAGAAACGCATCATGTTGCTGGCCGCCTCGCGCGCGGTGTCGTGCTGACCCAAAATGATCACCGCGGCCGACCCGATAAAGCAGCCGTGGGGTTGCAAGGTGTCGAAGTCCAGCGGAATATCGCACATGCTCGCGGGCAAGATGCCGCCCGAGGCACCTCCGGGCAAATACGCGTACAGCGTGTGGCCCTCCGCCATGCCACCGCAGTATTCCTCGATCAGCTCTTTCACAGTGATGCCGGCGGGCGCGAGCTTGACGCCGGGGTGCTTGACCCGGCCGCTGACGCTGAAACTGCGCAAACCCTTGCGCCCGTTGCGCCCGAAACTGCTGAACCACTGCGGGCCTTTTTGCACAATGTCGCGCACCCAGTACAGGGTCTCAAAATTGTGCTCCAGCGTGGGGCGGCCAAACAAGCCCACCTGTGCAATATAGGGGGGGCGCATGCGTGGCTCGCCGCGCTTGCCCTCGATGCTCTCGATCATGGCGGACTCTTCGCCGCAGATATAAGCGCCAGCGCCCCGGCGCAGCTCAATGAGCGGCAGCTTGCAGGGGGGATTGGCGCGCAGTTTGGCAAGCTCGGCCTCCAGAATGGCGCGGCAGCCGTGGTATTCGTCACGCAAATAGATATAGCAGGCGTCAATGCCCACCACCTGCGCAGCGACCAGCAGGCCTTCCAGAAAGCGGTGCGGGTCGCGCTCCAGATAAGTGCGGTCCTTGAAAGTGCCGGGTTCGCCTTCGTCAATGTTGACGGCCATGAGTTTGGGCGCGGGTTGCTCACGCACGATGCGCCACTTGCGCCCGGCAGGAAAACCAGCGCCCCCCAGACCGCGCAGGCCCGAGTCTTCCATCGCTTTGACCACCTGTTCCGGGTCTTGGCTGCCTGCGTCCAGAGCAGCGGCCAGCGCGTAGCCGCCTTGGGCGCGGTAAGCCTCCAAGCCAACGTAAGCGGGTGCAGACTCAATACCGCTGGCCGGAGAAACGGGTTTTTCGGCCAAAGCGGCAGCGTCAAATTGCGCGTTGTCTGCGGCGGCAGGATGGCTTTTGGCGTGGGCCCCGACGGCTTGGGCCACCGACTCTGCGGTGGCAAAAAGCACGGGATTTTGGTGCACCACCACGGCAGGCGCCTGTTCGCAGCGGCCAATGCAGGGCGCGGCAATCACGCGCACATCGTCACGACCCAAAATAGCCGGCAAACGCGCCAGCAGGTCTTGCGCCCCGGCCAGAGAGCAGCTCAGGCCATCACACACACGCACGGTCAGGCCCGGGGCGCTGGCATCGCCCTTGAGGACTTCAAAGTGGTGATAGAAGGTGGCGACCTCGTAAACCGAGGCCATGGGAAGGTTCATTTCTTTGGCAAGCGCCACCAAATGTCGGTCATGCAAGGCGCCAAAAGCGTCATTCAGCACATGCAGATGCTCGATCAGCAAGTCGCGGCGGTGGGGTCCGGTGCCCAGCAGCCCGCGGACGTCGGACACGGCCGCATCGTCGGCCTGACGGCCCTTCAGCTTGCTTTTGTTGCGAATACGCTGGCGCATGTCGTCCACCGTGGCCAGCGCAACGACGCTTGCAGCGGATGTAGAGGAGGTTTGAGGTGTTTGCATGAAATACGGCAATGGAGATCTTGTGCGCGCGATTTTGGTGCACGTTTAAGCAGAAAGCCCCGCCTGAGCAAAAAAATTGCGCTGACAGGGCCTGACGAAACGCACTAAAGCGTTAGGCGAAGAACTTGGCGACGCTTTGCAAGGTGCGGTACACGCCCCAGGCCAAGGGTATCCCTACGGCAGCCCAAGCCAGCGCCACGACCGTGGGGCTGACACGGTCTGAGCCGGTCGCGTCACCGCTGCGCACGACTTCGGAGGCAGCGGCCTTTTCATGGGCCAGGCGCTTTTCTTCGGCCAATTCGGCGTCCGTCATAAACCACTTGGGGTCTAAGGGCTTGACCAGCAGGTTGCAGACCAGGCCCACCACCAGCATGCCGACCAGGATGTACATGGTCTGGTTGTAGACCTGCTCGCGCGGAATGCCCAGACCGAGTTGGTACTCGCGCATGTAGTTCACCACCACCGGGCCGAGTACGCCGGCCGTCGCCCAGGCGGTGAGCAAACGGCCATGGATCGCGCCCACCATCTGGGTGCCAAATATGTCGGCCAGGTAGGCCGGCACCGTCGCAAAGCCACCGCCATACATGCTCAAAATGACGCAGAACGCCGAGACAAACAACACGATGCTGCCCGCCGCTGCACTGCCCGGCACGCTGAAGTACATCACGCCGCCCAAGACAAAAAACACGACATAGGTCAGCTTGCGGCCCAACTTATCGGACAGGCTGGCCCAGAAAAAGCGCCCACCGATATTGAACAAGCTCAGCAGGGCAGTAAAGCCGGCCGCCACCGTGGCAATCGCCTTGAGCTGGTCTTTGTCGAGTTCGCCAAATTTGGCGGGAATGCCAATCAGCGCGCCGCCGAACACCTCTTGCAGCATGGGCGAAGCCATGCCGATCACGCCAATACCCGCGCTCACGTTCATGCACAGCACCATCCAGATCAGCCAGAACTGGGGAATGCCCCAGACCTTGCTCACGTGCACATGCTTTTGCGTGATCATGGCGTTGGCCTGTGCGGGCGGGGGAGTCCAGCCGGCGGGTTTCCAACCGGTCTCGGGCACGCGGTAACCAAAGGCACCCGCCATCATGAACACAAAGTAGACCAAAGCCATGACCACAAAGGTCTGCATGACGCCCACATCGGTGGGTGTTGCGAAATGCTTCATCAGGTCGGCCGCCAAGGGCGAGCCGATCATCGCGCCGCCGCCAAAGCCCATGATGGCCATGCCAGTGGCCATGCCACGGCGGTCCGGGAACCACTTGATAAGCGTGGACACCGGGGAGATGTAACCCAGCCCCAGCCCGATACCGCCAATGATGCCGGAGCCCACAATCATCATCCAGAACTGGTGCAGGTACACGCCCAGTGCCGAAAACAGCATGCCACCGCACCAGCACAGCGCCGACACGACACCGGCTTTGCGTGGGCCGGCCCGCTCAAGCCAGCCGCCCCAGGTAGCGGCGCTGGAACCCAGCAGTACGAAGAACAGGGTGTACATCCAACCCAGGGTGGAGATTTGCCAGTCGCAGGTGGTCGTGAAAAGCTGACCCAGGAAACCAACCTCCGGTCCGCACTTGATCGCCTCCTTGATGCCCAGTGCCTTGCTTAAAGGCAGCCAGAACACCGAAAAGCCATAGGCCATGCCGATGCACAGATGAATTGCCAGGGCCGCCGGTGGTACCAGCCAGCGGTTAAATCCAGGGCCAGCGATGATTCGCTCTTTGTCCAGCAAACCGGGGGATGCAGTCGTCATGGGTCACTCCTTTTTTGAATACTTGGTAAAGCCATGCCAATAGGCTCTTGGCAGGCCAGGGTCGCCACCCCTTAAACGAGGCGAGCGACACGGACCAGTATCAGACCGAAGTGCTTACAGAGACTTACAAAAGAAGGGGGGCACGCTGATCAAATTCACATGAATTCTCAACCCGCCACCCAGAAAATTTCACGCGCCAAACGGCGGGCTCGGACAAACCGAAACGAACCGCGACGCACCCCTCAGGTCGATTTGGAGATGGTGATACTGGGAAACTTGCTGGAAAAATCTTTGTTTTTTGCGGCAATGGCCACCGCGACTTTGCGTGCGAGCGCCTTGTACAGCCCCGCCACCTCTCCCGAGGGGTCGGCGACGACGGTGGGGCGACCACTGTCCGCCTGCTCCCGGATCGCCATGGCCAGTGGCAGGGCTCCCAGGTAATCCATGCCGTACTCGGCGGCCATTTTCTTGCCGCCGTCGGCGCCGAATATGTGTTCGGCGTGGCCGCACTGGCTGCACACATGGACCGCCATGTTTTCCACAATACCCAGAATCGGCACCCCCACCTTCTCGAACATCTTGATGCCTTTTTTGGCATCCAGCAGCGCAATATCCTGCGGCGTGGTCACGATCACGGCGCCCGTCATCGGGACGCGCTGGCTCAGCGTGAGCTGGATGTCGCCGGTGCCCGGGGGCATGTCGACAATCAGGTAGTCCAGGTCTTGCCAGTGGGTTTGGCGCAACAGCTGCTCCAGCGCCTGGGTGGCCATGGGGCCGCGCCAGATCATGGCCTCGTCCTGCGGCACCAAAAACCCGATCGACATCACCTGCACGCCGTAGTTCACCATGGGCTCCATGGTTTTGCCGTCGGCGGAGGCGGGCTTGCCACTGATGCCCATCATCATGGGCATGCTGGGGCCGTAGATGTCAGCGTCCAGCAGACCGACACTGGCGCCCTCGGCAGCCAGCGCCAGCGCGAGATTGGCGGCCGTCGTGCTCTTTCCCACGCCACCTTTGCCCGACGCCACCGCCACAATGTTTTTCACCCCGGGCAACAACTGCACGCCGCGCTGCACCGCATGGGCCGACACATTCAAACGCGGCTGGATTTCAACGTGCACCACCCCCGCCACGGTTTGCGCGGCTGCGGCAAGTTGCTGACAAAAATCGTCCAACTGGCTTTGGGCGGGGTAGCCCAGTTCGAGGTCAAAGTGGACGGTTTCCCCCGCCAGGCGCAAATTTTTGACACATTTGCCCGTCACGAAGTCTTTGCCGGTGTTGGGGTCCCGCACAGTTTGCAGGGCCTGGAGAATGAGTTCGGGGGTGGACATAGAAGGAGCGATCAGAAAGAAATAAGGGCCTGCGCGCCGGTGCCGGCCGCAAAGGTGGCAGAGTCTAACCAAGCAGGCAGCGGTTCCCTTCAGACCAAGGCAAAACCCTTCGGCCCTCGGGCCATGCACCCCCTCTGAAGCGCTCTAACCCGGCGCACAAAGGCGCGTGAAACGGGCCCCAAGCCGAGGCGCAGGTCCAAAGTGCTGAAATTTGCCGTAGGAGTGTGGAGCTACCCAGGACTGGGGTAGCGCTTGGCGTTCAACAATTTGCCCTGGGAATCAAACTGCACCAGCACCATGTCGCCAGAGCCAATGTTCGCGCCCATGTAGTCCAGGATGTTGACATGGTGGGTCACCAAAAGCAGCGCCTGGTTCCCTTTGCGGCTGCTGGCCAGGGCCAGCCGACGCTGCAAACCTTCGGTGAATTCGCGCGCACGCTGCGGCTCATCGAAAAAAGAGCCCAAGGCCGGCTCCGTTACCACGGCCCCAAGCCCCAGGAGCGTGGCGGTCTCTTTGCAGCGGCACCAGGGGCTGGACAGCACCTGGGCATGGGTCACGCCCTGTTGGCGCAGCCACTGCCCGGTGCGCACCGCCTGCTGACGGCCCTCGTTATTCAGGTTGCGCTGGCTTGCACAGTCGGCCACAGTGAACCCTGCAGGATCGCCTATGCCGGGCGCCAGGGCATGCCGCATCAGCAAGGCGTAGCCAGGCTGCCCAAGTTTGTCGGCCAATTCGCCAGCACGCGCCCCAACCTGCGCACCGAGGGCACAAAAGAACAGGAACAGGGCAACAAATGGGCGGAACATCAGTCTTTGCGCGCCACCCAATAGCTCGCCCCCTCAGGCCCGTAGCGTTCCTCATGCGGCACATCGCGGTCCAGTTCAAAAGTGGCCCCTGCCTGCAAATGCCGGGTTTTGCCCTGGACCGTGAGCCACAGCTCACCGCGCATCACCTGGGCACGCACCGCAAAGGGATGGGTATGGGTGTCCAGCACTGCCAAGGGTGCCCATTCACGCTCCAGCACCTGGTCAAAGCCTGCGCCCAGCCATTTCTGCCTGAAATCTTCAAAGTTAGTCGGGGTCATGCCGCTATTGTGGTGGAACTAAAATCGCCCCCTTCGCCCCAAGGTTTCCCCTCCCATGTCTGAGCGCCAACTTTTCGTCACCACCGCACTGCCGTATGCCAACGGCAATTTCCACATCGGCCACATCATGGAATACATCCAGGCCGACATCTGGGTGCGGTACCAAAGAATGCAGGGAAACGCGGTCAATTTTGTGGGCGCGGATGACACCCACGGTGCACCCATCATGATTGCCGCCGAAAAGGCCGGAAAGACGCCCCAACAGTTTGTCGCGGACATCGCCGCCGGAAGAAAACCCTACCTGGACGGCTTTCACATCAGTTTCGACAACTGGCACAGCACCGACGCCCCGGAGAACCACGAACTCGCCCGGCAGATTTACCGCGACCTGCGCGACATTTCCGCAGCGCAGGGTGGCTCGCTGATCGAGCGCAAGACCATTGAGCAGTTTTTTGACCCGGCCAAGAACATGTTTCTGCCGGACCGCTTCATCAAGGGCGAATGCCCCAAGTGCCACGCCAAAGACCAATATGGCGACAACTGCGAGGTCTGCGGGGCGGTGTATGCGCCCACGGACCTGATCAACCCTTTCTCAGCGCTGTCGGGCGTGAAGCCTGAACTGAAAAGCTCGAAACACTTTTTCTTCAAGCTGTCGGACGCGCGTTGTGTTGCGTTTTTGCAAGACTGGACGCAGGACGGCAAGCTGCAACCTGAAGTGGCCAACAAGGTCAAAGAATGGTTCAGCGTGCGCACCAACCCCGACGGCAGCACCAGTGAAGGCTTGGGCGACTGGGACATCAGCCGCGATGCGCCCTACTTCGGCATCGAGATTCCCGACGCGCCAGGCAAGTACTTTTACGTCTGGCTGGATGCGCCGGTAGGCTACCTGGCGTCTCTGAAAAACCTGCTGGACAAGCGCGGCCAGGATTACGCCGCCTACATGGCAAACCCCGCGCTGGAGCAGTACCACTTCATTGGCAAGGATATCGTCACCTTCCACACACTATTCTGGCCGGCCATGCTGCATTTCAGTGGTCGCAAGGCACCGACCAATGTGTTTGTGCACGGTTTCTTGACGGTAAACAACGGCGAGAAGATGAGCAAAAGCCGGGGCACCGGGCTCGATCCGCTCAAGTACCTGAGCTTGGGCATGAACCCCGAGTGGCTGCGCTACTACCTGGCGGCCAAGCTGTCTGCGCGCAACGAAGACATTGACTTCAACGCCGACGACTTCATGGCCCGGGTCAACAGTGATTTGATCGGCAAGTTTGTGAATATTGCGAGCCGGGCGGCAGGGTTTTTGACCAAGCGGTTTGAAGGCAGGCTTACGCATGACTTTGGCCCGCAAGGCTTTGCGCTGCTGAGCGAACTGCGCGCGGCCTCAGACGGCATTGCCGCCCTGTACGAAACACGCGAGTTCGGCAAAGCCACCCGCGAAATCATGCTGATGGCCGACAAGGTCAACGCCTATGTCGACCAGAACAAGCCCTGGGACTTGGCCAAGGATGTGGCCAACAACGAGGCGCTGCACCAGGTGTGTTCCACGTTGGTCAATGCCTTCGTGGTGCTGGCGCGCTATCTTTCCCCGGCACTGCCCTCATTGGCGCAGGCGGTCGAAGCCTTTACTGGCAGCGACCTGAAGCATTGGAATGCGACTGGGGTTGACGTTGCGGCCATCGCACCGTACCAGCACCTGATGCAGCGCGTCACCCCCGAACAACTCGATGCGCTCTTCGAGCCACCGGTCGCAGTCGAAGAAAAGCTTGTCCCCGGCGGAGAAGAAATCGCCCCCACCGTCTCCATCGACGACTTCGCCAAGGTGGACCTGCGGATCGCCAAAATTGTCAATTGCGAGCCGGTCGAAGGCTCGGTCAAGCTGCTGCGACTGACCCTGGACGCGGGCGAAGGCCGCATGCGCAATGTGTTTAGTGGCATCGCCAGCATGTACCAACCGCAAGACCTGATCGGCCAGCTCACCGTGCTGGTAGCCAACCTGGCACCGCGCAAGATGAAATTTGGCGTGAGTGAAGGCATGGTGCTGGCCGCCAGCCACGCGGACGAAAAAGCCCAGCCCGGGATCTACATTCTTAACCCCTGGCCTGGCGCGATGCCCGGCATGCGCATAGGCTAATTTCATGCAAGAAAAGTCAACGCCACAGGCGCTGCAATATGACGTGTTGATCGTCGGCAGCGGCTTGGCCGGTTTGAGCGCGGCCTTGTTGCTGTCCGAAAAATACCGGGTCGCCATCCTTACCAAACGCGCCGTGCGCGAAGGCTCCAGCGGTTGGGCCCAGGGCGGCATTGCGGCCGTGTGGGACAAGGCTGACAGCTTTGCTGCCCACGTCGATGACACCCTGATTGCGGGTGCCGGTTTGTGCGACATGGCAGCCACCCAGTTTGTGGTGGAGCAAGCGCCCCAGGCAATTGCCTGGCTGCAGGCACTGGGCGTGCCTTTCAGCACAGAAAACAACGGCGACTTGCATCTCACGCGGGAGGGCGGTCATAGCGCCCGGCGCATCGTGCACGTGACTGACGCCACCGGTGCGGCGGTGCAGGCCACTCTGATAGAACGGGTACAAAAGTCGCCCAACATCAGCCTGTTTGAAAACCACACGCTGGTCGATCTGATCACCAGCGACAAGGTGGCGGGCGACACGGGAACCAACCGACGCTGCGTGGGCTTGTACGCCCTGGACGAAGTGACCGACGAGGTGCTCACCTTTTCTGCCCCCCACACGCTCTTGGCTACCGGGGGCGCGGGCAAGGTGTACCTGTACACCACCAACCCCGACACCGCCACAGGCGACGGCATTGCGGCCGCCTGGCGCGCAGGCTGCCGGGTGCAAAACATGGAGTTCATCCAGTTTCACCCCACTTGCCTGTACCACCCGCACGCCAAATCGTTTCTGATCAGCGAGGCTGTGCGTGGCGAGGGCGGCCGCCTGCTGCTGCCCGACGGCACGCGTTTCATGCTCAACCACGATGCACGCGCCGAACTCGCCCCGCGCGACGTGGTGGCCCGCGCGATTGACTTCGAGATGAAAAAAGGCGGCTTTGACTGCGTGTACCTCGACATCTCGCACCAAAGTCTGGCCTTCATTCAGGAACACTTTCCCAACATCTACGCCCGCTGCCTGGAACTGGGAATTGACATCAGCCGCCAACCTATTCCGGTGGTGCCTGCAGCGCACTACACCTGTGGCGGTGTGCTGGCCGACCTGCAAGGCCGCACCGATTTGCCCGGCCTGTATGCCATTGGCGAAGCGGCTTGCAGCGGTTTGCACGGGGCCAACCGACTGGCCAGCAATTCGCTGGTGGAGTGTATGGTGTTCGCACGCGCGGCCAGCCACGACATCGAACACCGCCCCAGCACGCATTGCTTGGCCTTGCCAACCTGGGACGACAGCCGGGTCACGGACGCGGACGAGTCGGTAGTGATATCCCACAACTGGGACGAGCTGCGCCGCTTCATGTGGGATTACGTGGGCATCGTACGCACCAACAAGCGCCTGGACCGGGCCGCGCACCGCATTGCGCTGCTGGAAGACGAGATTCAGGAGTTCTACGCCAACTTTCACGTCACCCGCGATCTGCTCGAACTTCGCAATTTGGTGCAGGTCGCCGATTTGATTGTGCAAAGTGCCCGCGCCCGCCACGAAAGCCGGGGCTTGCACTTCAGCCGCGACTATCCCGAAATGCTCGACCAGGCGCTACCCACTACCCTGACCCCCACCGCGAGCACGCCACGCAGTTGAGCGGGGTGCGGCGACTGTCGCCCCTCACCACACACTCACCACACCGCTGACAAGCGGCCTTCGTTAACCCTGAAACCGTGCGCGCCCACCGCGCGCGCTTCGGCTTCGTCATGGGTGACCCACAGTACGGCCATGCCAGAGGCCGCAATGCGCGCCTGAAACTCGGCGCGCAGGCTGTGGCGCAAGTCGGCGTCCAATGCCGAGAACGGTTCGTCCAGCAGCAACAGACGGGGCGCGGTAATCAGGGCGCGCGCCAAGGCCACGCGCTGCTGCTCGCCGCCCGAGAGCTGCCACACCTTGGCTGCGGTGTGCTCGCCCAAACCAAAACGTTGCAGCATTTCCACCGCCTGTGCGCGCGCCGGTGCACGGCGCTGCCCTTGCTCAATCAAGCCAAAAGCGACGTTGTCCTGAACACTGAGGTGCGGAAACAGCGCAAAGTCCTGAAACATCAACGCAAATTTGCGTTGTTCGGGCGGCAGATTCGTGATGTCTTGTCCGTCAAACAGCACCTTTCCCGCATCAGGCAGCTCCAGGCCGGCAATGATTTTGAGCAGAGTGCTCTTTCCGCTGCCTGAGGGCCCCAGCAATGCCACGGTCTGGCCCTGGGGCACCTGCAAATTCAGGTGGTCCAGCAGCAGGCGGTGGCTGCCACTGGGCGTACGCCAGGTTTTGGTGATGTTTTGCAAGTCAAGCATGGGATTCCTGCAGGTGGGGCCTGTCGGTGGTGGGCCACTCAATCAGCAAAAATACGGCCAAGGCCAGCGCCATCAGGGCACAGGCCAACACCAAGGCCGCATCCAGGTGTGCCGCACCCGGACGGCCCAGATGCTGGTAGATCAGGGTGCTGAGGGTCGCCCATTCGGGGCGGCTTAAAAACAGCGTAACCGCAAATTCTCCGACGGCAGTGGCGGCGGCAAATGCCATACCCCGGCGCAGTGCGGGGAAAAGCAGCGGCCAGGTGACCCGCCAAAAAGCGCGCCACGGCGATGCGCCCAGCGAGCGTGCGGCCGCGTGCAAATTGGCCGGTAAACCGTCTAAGCCTGAGGCTACCGACTTGGCCACAAACGGATATGCCAGCAGCGCATAGGCCGCAATCAAGAGCGGCACGCTGGCGGTCCATGCCGGATACAGCAGCAACAGACCAAAGGCCACCAGCACCGGCGACACCACCAGCGGCAAAAACGCCAGCGCCCGCAGAGAAGCCGAATGTCGCGCTGCCAGCGCATGGGCCCAACCCAGCAGGGTGGCCAGCACCAAGGCAGCACCCGAGAAACGCAAGGTGTTGCCAAGCGCCAGCACGGTATCGGGCTCCCACAAAACAGCCCAGGCTTGCCCACCCGCCTGCGCCGCCCGCAGGACGATGGCGCCAATTGGCGCAAGACAAAACAGCGCCAGCACCGCCAGCGCCCCGGCCACCGCCAGCCACTGACCTGCGGTCTGGGGCGCACGCCGTGCGATACGATCAGCGCGCAGCGGCGTGGCCAAGCGGCGTTCGAGTACCGCGTACAGCAGCGCAAACAGGCCGGTAATGCCCAGCGTCCACAGCGCCAGCACGCCGGCAGCGCCGAGTTGCAGTTCGTAGGCCACCAAGGTGTAAATCTCCACCTCCACCGTGGCGTAAGCCTGACCGCCCAAGACCAGCGCCAGACCAAATCCGGCAAAACAATACAAAAACACCAGACACAAGGCCGACATCAGCCACGGCAAGATTGCCGGCCACTCGATACGCCAAAACGCACGCCACGGAGTGGCGCCCAGCGTGCGGGCGGCCGCCACGCGTGACGCGCTGACCTGCTCCAGTGCGTCCGTGGCGCTGCGCACCAGCACGCACAGGTTAAAAAACACATTGCCATACAGCAGCAAAAAAGGCGTGTCCTGCAATGACCGTCCACCTGCCTGCACCCACAAGCCTTGCGGTCCCCACAAAGCCAACACGCCCATGGCCGCCACCAGCGTAGGCACGACAAAGGGCAGCATCAGCGCGCGCAATACCCATCGCCGCCCTACAAACTCGTAGCGCGCCAGCACCCAGGCCACCGGCACACCCAGCACCAACACCAAGGCGCAAGTCAGTGCCGCCTGCAAGGCCGACCACAGCAGGCGCCATCGCAAATACGGGTCCACCCACGGTTGTAACCAGCCGATGGCGCCGGGCTCCCCGCTCGCCTGAACCGCCGCAAGCCCACCCCCGCCAGACCCAGCTTCAAACATCAGGCGCAACACCGGGGCCACCAGCGCCGCCAGCAAGAATGCCAGTGGTGCCAGCGCCAGCCAGCGGGGAGAACGCAGGGCCGAACCGATCATCGGTGCCTCGGCGATGGGGTCATGGGCGGGAATACGCGGCCAGAAGGACGCTTACTTCAGCACCACCTTGGTCCAGCGCGCGACCCAGGCTGCGCCCTTGTCAGCGATGTCCTTGTCACTGGGGCTGTCCGACTTGGCGGGCTCGGGGGCAAACTTCATTACCTCGGCACGGGCCACACCGGCTTCGACCGGGTACATCCACATTTCGGTTTGCATTTGCTTTTGGACCTCGGGCGAACGCATGAATTCGATGAATTTCTCGGCCGCCTCACGCGACTTCCCACCTTTTACCAAGGCCACACCCTCGACCTGGCGGAACACCGCACCGGGCAGGCTCAGGCTGCCGGTGGGCGGTTCGGAAATTTTGGTCTTGCTGTAAAACACTTCAGCCGCCGGGCTGCTGGCGTAGCTCACCGTCAGCGGGTAAGCCCCGCCTGGGGTGTTAGAAAAGTCGGTGTAGTAGGACTCGCTCCAGCCCTTGGCCACTTTCACGCCGCCTTGGCGCATGCGGGCCCACCAGTCAAAGGCCTTTTCTTCACCCATCGCGCCAATCGTGGCCAGCAAAAAGGCATAGCCAGTGCTTGATGTGGCCGGGTTTTGAACCACCAGCAACTTGGCTGTGCCAGGCTGCGCCAGGTCTTCCAAGGTCTTGGGCAATGCCACCGAGCGCTTCGCAAACCAGGCCTTGTCGTAGTTCAAGGTGACATAGCCGTAGTCGACCGGCACCAAGGGCGCGGGCAGGGCCACAGCCGTCGGTCGTTGCGCTGCTGCACCGGTAGAGGCGTCAAGCACGTCGGCGGCCAGCGCTTTGGCGGCTAGCGTGTTGTCAATACCAAACACCACATCGGCAATCGGCGCCTTGCGGGTGAGTATGAGTTTGTTGAGCATCTCGCCCGCATCGCCCGCCTTGGTGATGCGCAGCTTGACGCCCGCTTCTTTTTCGAACTGGGCCAGAAGCGGCTTGGGCACACCAAAAGAACTGTGCGTGAGCAGGCGCAACTCGGACGGCGCATCGGCCGCCAAAACGGCCGGGGCGCCAGCCGCCAAGGTGGACGCCACCAATAACGCGCCGACGTGGCGGCGGGACAATGAAAAAATGCCGTGGTTCATGGAGTCACTCCTTTACGTTTCAAAAAAATCCAGCGCGGACCCATGAAACGAAAAAAGCCCCCAGAACGCACGGCATCTTTTCCATCACGCTTCCTACGCTGGCATTACCCAGATCAGGTTCATGGGGTATTTCTCAGTCTGGCTCGCGCCCGACACCCCCGGTGAAGTGCGGATGATAGCCGCACTGCGGATCAGCGTCCGCGGCGAGCGCCACAATCAAGCCATGCGCAGCCCACTTTTCCCCTTGCTCACCAGCTTTTCCTGGCAAGAGCTGCGCCAGCACCCCTGGCGCAATGCGGCGGCCGTGGTGTCGGTGATGCTGGGTGTGGCGCTGGCGTTTGCGGTGCATCTGATCAACGCCTCTGCCTTGGACGAGTTTGCGCAAGCAGTGCGCTCGGTCTCGGGCCAGGCAGATTTGTCGCTAAATGCAGGCAGCGGCACGCGGTTTGACGAGAAGCTGTACGGGCGCCTGAGCCGACACCCGGACGTAGCTTGGGCCTCGCCGGTGCTTGAGATAAACACCTATGCGCTTTCACCTGCAACGCAATCCGGAGCGGCGTCGCACAAAACAGCGCTGCGCGTGCTGGGCGTGGACGCGCTGCAAATTGCGGCCATAGCGCCCGACCTGCTGCCCCTGCCCGGAGACGGGGCCGACCGGCTGGATGTGTTTGCGCCAGACGCCGTGTTTTTAAACGCCAGCGCCCGCAGCGCATTGGCGGCAAAGGCGGGCCAAAGCATCAGCGTGCAACACGGCATGCAATGGCGGCGCCTGCGGGTGGCGGGCACGGTGGCGACCAGTGGCGCGCCGCTGGTGGTGATGGATGTGGCCGCTGCACAAGCGGCTTTTGGCTTGGGTGGGCAATTGAGCCGGGTGGACCTGCGCCTGCGCGCTGGGGTGGACCGCGATACCTTGGCCCGAACGCTGCAAGCACAGGCCGACTGGCCGGCAGGCGCGGTGCTGCAGCCGCCGGGCGACGCGCTGGAGCGCATGGGCAATGTGTCGCGCGCCTACCGGGTCAACCTGACAGTGCTGGCGCTGGTGGCACTGTTTACCGGCGGGTTTTTGGTGTTTTCGGTGCTGGCTTTGAGCGTGACGCGCCGCTCACAGCAGTTTGCCTTGCTGGATGTGCTGGGCTTGCAGCGCAGCCACCGCATGGCGCTGGTGTTGCTGGAAGCTTTGCTGCTGGGCCTGCTGGGCAGCGCGCTGGGCTTGGCGCTGGGCACCGGCCTGGCCATGGCGGCGCTGCAGTTGCTGGGCGGCGACCTGGGCGGCGGCTATTTTTCGGGCGACACGCCGCCCTTGCAATGGAGTGCTGGCGCCGCCCTGGTGTTTGGCGCGCTGGGCGTGGTCGCTGCGCTGGTGGGCGCGTTTTTACCCGCACGCATGGCCGCACGCTTGCCCCCGGCGCAAACCCTCAAAGGCTTGGGCGCCAGCATGGACGGCAACAGCCACGCGCGCCGGGGCCTGGTTTTGCTGCTGGCTGCCGCCGCCCTGGCCGCGCTGCCGCCAGTGGCTGGTGTGCCTCTAGCGGCCTATGTGAGCGTGGCGCTTTTGCTGCTGGGCGGCATCAGCGCGCTGCCTTGGCTGGTGTCTTTGCTGCTGAACGCCGTGGCGCCCTGGGTGGCGCAGCAGCCCCTGCGCCTGCTGGCGGTAGAGCGCGCGCGTCGGGTACCCCATGGCGCGGCCATTGCGGTCAGCGGCGTGGTGGCGTCTCTCAGCCTGGCGGTGGCTTTGACGGTGATGGTGGCGAGCTTTCGCCAGTCGGTCACACAGTGGCTCGACACCGTGCTGCCTGCGGCCCTGTACGTGCGCACCGCGGGCAGCGCCAGCAGCAGCGACATGGCTTTTTTTGATCCGCGCTTTGTGCAAGACGCCGCCCAACTGCCCGGCGTGGCCCGCCTGCTGACCCAGCGCAGCCTGCCCGTGGCGCTCGCGCCAGACAAGCCCTCGGTCACGCTGCTGGTGCGGCCCCTGCGCGCAAGCAGCAGCGCCGCCCTGGACGCCAGCGCCAGCCTGCCGCTGGTGGGCGACGCGCTGCCCGTGCCCGCAGGCCGCGTGGGCATTTATGTGAGCGAGGCGATGGTGGACCTGTATGGCGCGCGCCTGGGCCAAGACTTTGTACCGCTGGGTGCAGCGCTGCAAAGCCTCACGCGACCCGAAACGGAACCTCACGCCCGGTTTTTTGTGGCCGGCGTGTGGCGCGATTACGCGCGCCAGTTTGGCACCGTGGCCATCGACAGTGCGGACTTTGCAAAAATCAGCGACGACCGCCGCACCAACGACCTGGCGCTGTGGCTCACGCCTGGCGCGGACGAGGCGGACGTGAGCACCCAACTGCGCGCACTGGCCGACGCCTTGGGCGGCACGCAGGCCAGCGCCTTACTGGACTTTGGCTCCGCTGGCGAGATTCGCCAGCGCACCTTGCAAATTTTTGACCGCAGCTTTGCCGTGACGTATTGGCTGCAGGCGGTGGCCATTGGCATTGGCCTGTTTGGCGTGGCCGCGAGCTTTAGCGCGCAGGTGCTGGCGCGTCGCAAAGAGTTTGGTCTGCTGGTGCACCTGGGCCTAACCCGCGCGCAGGTGCTGCGCCTCTTAGCCCTGGAAGGCGCAGCTTGGACCATGCTGGGCGCTCTGGCCGGCACCGCGCTGGGGCTGGCAGTGGCCGCGGTGCTGGTGTTTGTGGTCAACCCGCAAAGCTTTCACTGGAGCATGGACTTGAGCGTGCCCTGGCTGCGACTGCTGGCTTTGGGCCTGGCGGTGGTGGCGGCAGGCACCTTGACGGCCTGGGTGTCAGGGCGCAGTGCTGCGGGGCGGGATGCGGTGATGGCGGTGAAGGAAGACTGGTAGGGCACAACTAAAACGCCCATACGCATTGACAGAGACTTGTAGGACCAATGTAAACCGCGTGCAAACTTTGATCCAAAGACTCGCCACCTGCTGCTGGGGTCAGACGAGAACTTCTATGGAGAACTGAAGCGCTGAGCGGGTTTTCGAACCTGGTAACGGCCGGGATTTGGCCAGCGAGGCATTCGAAGGGAGCTACCAAAAACAGATGCGCAGGCCGATTACCGGCCAAAGTAGGCAGGGCTACAGATGTTGCCAAGTCGAATCCAAATAGGGGCGCGGCTACAAATCACCAGTTAAGCCTCTGGATTAAGGTGCAGCTAAAACTGTCAGTAGCGTTTGGCCATTGGCCACTAGTTTTTCACCGTCTGCGTCGCACGCAAACAAATCGCAGGTAGTGAACACCTGCGATTTACCGGGTTTTACTACCCGCGCACGGGCGACAAACCGCTGACCGATAGCCGGTCGCAAACAGTTCACCGAAAAATTTGCAGCCAAAAGGCGAGGACCAATGACCGTAGTGGCGGCATATCCGCATGCCGTGTCGATTAAGGTTGCGACCAGGCCCGCATGTAAATAGCCCGAATACTGACCAAACTCATCGCGCCAATCTATGGCGATGGCCGCTTCGCCATGATCGGCGAGGATGACTTCGATGCCACACCAGCGATTGAAAGCCGCCAGGTTGTTGATTATTTTCAAGGTTTCTAGATAGCTCATTGGGTCGTCCTTTTTCGGTTTTTGAACCATGCGATGTGGTCAACAAGCATTTTTCGTTGCTCATTCTTTGCGGCGATCTGCTCATCAAGCTCTTGAATCTTTCGCTGCAGGCCAGCGATCATCTCGTCGGGGGTCAGCGATCCAGTTCGATAACGAGGAAGTACTTCTGCGACTTCACCCAGCGAGAAACCGATCGCCGTGGACTTGTCGATAAATACGACCTCTCGCACAGTGCTTGCCGTATAGACGCGGTAGCCGTTGGCTTGCCGCTCGCTGCGGATCAAGCCCAGCGTTTCGTACCGACGAAGTCGATGCGTTGAGACGCCAGTTTGTTCAGACAATTCAGAACTGCGCATGAATCAACTCTAACAACCATAGCGCAGCGCTAAGGTTTGCCAGGCTGACGCTTATGCGACTCAGATTTAGCAATTTCACTGCGGTCCAGCGACTGCTATCCGCCCACCCCAACCAATTGCAAACGCTCATGCCCTGAGCGCTCAACGACCGCACACCTAACGCTGGTGGCAGGACTGGTGCAATTTCAAGCGGCAAGAAAATTGAAGGGCAAGCCCGGCTAAAGCCGGCGACGCAAAGCCACCGAACTAGATCGCTGCCACGCGGCGCCACGTCAGCGGGGCCGCCAGATTCGGCGGACAAGATCGCCTTGTCTGCTCTTTCCACGTTTTGCGAATAGCAATGAGGAAGTCGATATGCGTCTGATGCAGGGCGTGCACAAGCAGGCCGAAAGCACCAGCCGCTAAGTCGAACGCATACCCCCCCTAGTAGCCACACCAAGCGCAAATCTTTAAACCCTCATCTGATGTCCGCAATGGGTCGATTTTGGCCCTCCAAAATCGCTTGGGGAGCGTGCGCATTCAGCCTATTGCGGGCTCATATCCAGGTTCAGCCAATGACGGCTCCTGGCCCAGACTTACCTCAGCACCCGACCTACGGCGGGCTATGGCCTGCCATTTATGCCATACGTGGCATGTCAACGACACGCAAAGTGGCTGTGGCAATTGCGCATACCGTTGCCTCATTGCCGCGGATTGAAGACACAGCGACGGATACCACGCACAATGTGCTTCCAGTCTGAACGCATTTGGCCGTCGCGGTGACTTTTTCTCCCTTGGCCGGTGCCAGGTAGTTGATGTGCAAATCCACGGTAACCGCAATCTTGCCTGGGGCCAAGGTCGTGGTTGCGGCGGCGCCCGCGCAATGGTCGGCTAGACCTGCAAGCACGCCACCGTGGAAAAATCCACTGAACTGCAGCAGCTCAGGCTTCTTTGTCAGTTCCATCGTCACATTTCCCGCTTCAGCAGCAACGACATCGACACCCGCAGAATGCGTAAAACCGCTGGCAGCCGTGACCTTCTTCAATAAATCGATCATTTCCATTTAGACATCCTATGAAAAAACGCGATTGGAGCTGCTGCAAACCTCTCGAAGGGTTCCGGGCGCTAGTGCAGATTCTTTGTCCGATGAGCATCGTAGCAATTGTGAATGATGGGCCAACTTTGTCCCTGCCGCCGCAAACGTCAGGCTTTGGCCCAATCGGATAACGCAGCCCCCCTAACGGAACGCCCCCTCCGCCCAGCAAGCACAGCCAGTCAAAATACCCCATTCCCGACACACAAACCCCATGCCCTTCCCACCTCAGAGTCGCCGCCAGCTCATCCAAACCAGCCTGGCCACCGCCACAGCGGCTTTGGTGCCAGACGCAGCGCATGCAGCCATGGAAAGTCGTGCCACGCCCTTGAGATTCCCCCGTGACGCCGGGGCCCATCCCGACTTTCAGACCGAGTGGTGGTACGCCACTGGGTTTGCCAATGTGGCGGGGCAGGCGGCGGCGCTGGGGTTTCAGATTACGTTTTTTCGGCGCCGGGTGGCGTCTACCCAGGCGCTGGATTCGGCGCTGGCAGCCAAGCAATTGCTGTTTGCGCATGCGGCGGTGAGCGACGTGGCGGGCAAGACCTTGTGGTCTGACCAGCGCATTGCACGCTGGTCAGGCAGGCCCGAAGGCGCCAACGCTGCCGACCCGGCCTGGGCGAGCTTGGCGGACACCGGTGTGGTGTTGCGCGACTGGTCGCTCACACGCGCGCCCGAGGGCACCCTGCGGGCGCAGGTGCGGGCGGCCGACTTCACGCTTGACCTGCGCTTGGCAGAAACGCAGGCGGTGCTGCTGCAAGGCCAGCAGGGCTACTCCCGCAAGGGCCCGGACCCAGCGCAGTTCAGCTACTACTACAGCCGCCCGCAACTCCAAGTGCAAGGCGAAATCCGCCTCAAGGGCCAACGCCACGTGCTGGACGCGGGCAGCCGCGCCTGGCTGGACCACGAGTGGAGTGACGCGCTCTTGCATCCGGACGCCGTGGGCTGGGACTGGATTGGCATCAACCTGCAAGACGGCAGCGCGCTGACCGCGTTTCGGGTGCGGCGCAAAGACGGCAGCGCCTTGTGGGGTGGCGGCTCGTTTCGCCGGGGCGATACGGCCATGAACTTCAAGCCCGACGACGTGGTGTTTGCGCCCGAGCGCCTGTGGCGCAGCCCGCGCACCCAGGCCAGCTACCCGGTGCAATGGCGGGTCAGCACGCCTGCCGGCAGCTATACGGTGAGGGCCGTGTTTGAGGCGCAAGAGCTTGACAGCCGCAACTCCACCGGTGCGGTGTATTGGGAAGGACTGTGCGAACTTCTTGACAGTAGCGCCCGCCTGGTCGGCCGGGGCTATCTGGAGATGACCGGCTACGCAGCGCCCCTGAAACTCTAGGCCAGCACGGCCCGGCAACCCCGGCGCGGGCAGCCCTTTCGCAGGAACGACAATAGGGGCCTGTTGCTGGCTTGCCTATGGCCACATCTGCCTACCTGAATGCCCATGACCACTGAACGTCCCAAATCCAAAAGTCCCAAATCACTGACCGGCTTGCTGCCGTTTTTGCGTCCCTACCGCGCCCGGATTGGCCTGGCGCTGGTGTTTTTGGTGATGGCGGCGACCGCCACGTTGGCTTTTCCGGTGGCGCTGCGCATGTTGATTGACGGCGGCCTGGTGCAAGGCGACAAGGGCGATCAGATGATGGCTATGCGCGAGCACTTTTTCACATTGTTTGGCGTGGCCACGGCGCTGGGTATTTTTTCGGCGTGTCGCTTTTACATGGTGAGTTGGCTGGGTGAGCGCGTCACCGCGGACATCCGTGACGCGGTGTACTCCCACGTGCTTCACCAAAGCCCCGAGTTTTTTGAAACCACGCAAACCGGCGAAGTGCTGTCGCGGCTGTCGGCAGACACCACGCTGGTGCAAACCGTGGTGGGGTCATCGCTCAGCATGGGCCTGCGCAATTTGGTGCTGGGCCTGGGTGCCCTGAGCGTACTGATCTGGACCAACCCGTTGGTGATGTTGCAGGTGTTGGCGGTGTTGGTGCTGATCGTGCTGCCCAGCCTGTGGTTTGGGCGGCGGGTGCGCAAACTTTCGCGCGCCAGCCAAGACCGCATTGCAGACTCCAGCGCGATTGCGGCCGAGGTGCTCAACGCCATTCCGGTGGTGCAAAGCTACACGGCCGAAGAACGCGAAGCTGCGCGCTTTTCGACCGCCACGGAAAACGCGTTTGACACGGCGATACGGCGCAGCGGCGCACGCTCGGTGTTGGTAGGCTTCATCATCATTGCCACCTCGGCCGCGCTTTTGTGGGGCTTGTACCAAGGCACGCAGGCGGTGGTGGCCGGCCGCATTACGGCGGGCGACCTGGGGCAAACCGTGGTCTATGTGATCTTACTGGCCAGTGCTTTTGCGGTACTGGGCGAGGTTTATGGCGATTTGCTGCGTGCTGCCGGTGCCACCGAGCGACTGATGGAGCTGCTGCACACCCGCTCCCCCATTGCCTCGCCCGCGCAGCCGGTGCGCCTGCCCCTGCCGCAAGGCGGTAGTGCGGTGCGCTTTGAAGCGCTGGAGTTTCATTACCCGTCTCGCCCCTCGCAGCAAGCCTTGTCTCACTTCAACCTGGACGTAAAAGCTGGCCAAACGGTGGCCATTGTGGGGCCGAGCGGGGCGGGAAAAAGTACGGTTTTTCAGCTACTGCTGCGCTTTTACGACCCGCAGGCCGGCCGCATTGTGCTGGACGGCGCGGCCACCGAAGACCTGTCGCTGGGCGACCTGCGCCAGCGCATTGGCATCGTGCCCCAAGACGCGGTTATTTTTTCCAACAGCGCACTGGAGAACATCCGCTACGGGCGCCCAGACGCCACAGATGCCGAGGTGCAACAAGCCGCCGAAGCCGCGTTTGCCCATGAGTTCATCACGGCGCTGCCGGACGGTTACAAAACATTTTTGGGTGAGCGTGGCCTGCGCCTGTCCGGCGGCCAGCGTCAGCGCATCGCCATTGCGCGGGCGATGCTAAAAAACCCGCCCCTGCTGCTACTTGACGAAGCCACCAGCGCACTGGACGCCGAAAGCGAGCGCATGGTGCAAGCGGCGCTGGAGTCGGCCATGCGCAACCGCACCACACTGGTAATTGCCCACCGCCTGGCCACGGTGCAAAAGGCCGACCTGATTGTCGTGCTGGACCACGGCCGACTGGTGGAGCAAGGCACGCACGCCGAGCTGGTGGCGCGGGGCGGTGTGTACGCGGATTTGGCGGCGCTGCAGTTCACCGCCTAACCGGACGCGGGCAGCGCCGGGCGCCACGCACCAAGCGCGCTCCGGCGATTTAACGCCGCCTGCCGGTCTTGATTAACGGGTGATGGTTTCGCCCGACTTTTTCACCGCATCGCCCACCCGATAACCGGGCTCTTGGGCAAATTCATAGCTGCGCTTGCTGCCGTCTTCAAACTGCACGCTCACGCTCCAGACCGTGTGGGTTTTGGCCCGTTCTTCAATCTTTTTACCTGCGTAAGCGCCGCCCACGGCGCCTGCGATGGTGGCCAGGTCTTTGCCCGTGCCCCCGCCAATCTGGTGCCCCAGCAATGCGCCCGCCGCGCCGCCCGCAATCATTCCCAGCGGTCCGCCCTCGCCTGCTTTTTCAGTCACGGCCACGGCGATCACCTTGCCGCAGTCCATGCACGCGGGTGCGGGCGGGGCTTTGGCGGGCAAGGCCGTGCTGGCCGTGCCGTTGGCTTGGCTGGCCACCGCCATGCGGGCTTTAGCCTCGGTCAGGGCGTCGTCGTATTCGGCCTTAGCGTCACGGCGGCATTGCAGGCGCGCCACAGAACTTGTTTCATCAGCACACAGCTTTTTGTCGCTCTCGTAGCGCGCCGCTGCGGCCTTGTTGTCGGCAGCCAGTTGGGCTTTGGGGCTGAGTGGCGCAGCCGCGTCTGCGGCATGGGCCACTCCCACCGAGCTCACCGCAAACACCAACAACCACTTCATCACGCTTGAAGTTTTTCGCATTTGTCCGCCTCCATGCATTCGTAAAAAGCCATTGTTGCCAGCACCCGGCGCAGCGCCTTGCGCAAGGTCATGGTTTGTGTAGTGCGGCCCGTGTCCGCTGGCCCAAGCCCGCCTCAGCACGCCCTGCGCGGCAGCCGATGGGTCGCTGCGCTTGCTCCCAAGCCTGCGGGTTTTGCGATCATATAGATGAATTACGTATATAGAAGTGACAAAACAGTAGTTTTAGTTTTAACAACCCCGCCCCAGAATTCTCCCCATCGCACTACCGCGTTGCCTTTTATTGGAGTTGCACTGTGTCCCGTCCCGCTATTTTTTCCCCCGCCTTGCGCCGTAATTTGCTGAAATTTGCCGCTGTTGGCGCCTTGCTCGCAGCGTCCTGGGGTGCCTCGGCCCAAGCGCCCATCACCTTGCTCAACGTCTCCTACGACCCCACCCGTGAGCTGTATGTGGAGTTCAACGCCGCGTTCACCAAATACTGGAAGGCAAAGACAGGCCAGGACGTCAGCATCAAGCAAAGCCACGGCGGCTCGGGCAAGCAGGCCCGCTCCATCATCGACGGCCTGGAGGCCGACGTCGCCACGCTGGCTTTGGCCGGCGACACCGATGCGGTTGCCAAAAACGGCGGCTGGATTGCCAAAGACTGGCAAAAGCGCCTGCCCCACAACGCCTCACCCTACACATCGACCATCGTGCTGGCCGTGCGCCAGGGCAACCCCAAGAACATCAAAGACTGGGATGACCTGATCCGCCCCGACGTCAAGGTCATCACCCCCAACCCCAAGACCTCGGGCGGCGCCCGCTGGAACTACCTGGCCGCCTGGGAATTTGCCAAACGCAAGTTCGGCAGCGACGCCAAAGCCAAAGACTTTGTCGCCAAGCTCTACGGCAATGTGCCCATTCTGGACACCGGCGCGCGCGGCTCCACCATCACCTTTGCCCAGCGCGGCCAGGGCGATGTGCTGATTGCCTGGGAAAACGAGGCCTATCTGCTGGAAAAAGAGTTCAGCTCTAAATTTGACGTGGTGGCACCGTCCTTAAGCATCCTGGCCGAACCGGCGGTGGCCGTGGTGGACAAAAACGTGGACAAAAAAGGCACCCGCGCCGTGGCCACCGCCTACCTGGAATACCTGTATTCCGAAGAAGGCCAGGACATTGCCGGCAAAAACTTCTACCGCCCGGCAGTGTCCGACAAGGCCAAAGCCAAGTACGCCAGCCAGTTCCCCAAGATCAAGCTCTTCACCATTGACGAGGCCTTTGGCGGCTGGGAAAAGGCCGACAAGGAGCACTTTGCTGATGGCGGCAGCTTCGATCAGATTTACACCAAAAAATAAACCATCCAAGGTCTTTGGGCTGCTTTGACCCGTTCTTTAGTACGGATCAGGCATTAACAAACAACAAACAATTCCTTGGTGATCTTAAGAGCAAGGCCCAAAATGGCGCTCTCACGCGCATTGCGCACCCTCTTTTGCAATTTATCGGTTTACTGATTCCCATGAACTTCAAACACAAAGCCAAGCTGGCACTGGCCGCGATGACCCTGACCGCAAGCCAGATCGCCGGCGCCCAAACCACCTTGCTCAACGCCTCCTACGACGTGGCGCGCGAGTTTTACAAAGACATCAACGTCGCCTTCATTGCCAACTACAAAAAGACCACCGGCAAGGACATCAAGATTGACCAGGCCCACGGCGGCTCCAGCGCGCAAGCCCGCGCCGTCAACGACGGTCTGGACGCTGATGTGGTGACCATGAACACCACCACCGACATCGACTTTTTGGCCAGCACGGGGGTGGTGGCCAAAGACTGGACCAAAAAATTCCCCAACAATGCAGCCCCCACCAGCTCGACCATGCTGTTTTTGGTGCGCAACAACAACCCCAAAGGCATCAAAGACTGGGACGATCTGGTCAAACCCGGCGTGCAGGTGATTGTGGTCAACCCCAAGACCGGCGGCAACGGCCGCATGGCCTACCTCGCGGCTTGGGGCCAGGTGCGCAAAAAGGGCGGGACCGATGCCCAGGCGGCGGACTTTGTGGCCAAGCTGTACAAAAACGTGCCCGTGCTGGCCAAAGGCGGGCGTGACGCTACCACCATCTTTTTGCAACGCAATATTGGCGACGTGCTGATTACGTTTGAGTCTGAAGTGGTGTCAGTGGACAAGGAATTTGGCGCGGGCAAGGTGGATGCCATTCACCCCAGCAGCTCCATCGTGGCCGAAAACCCCGTGGCGATCGTGGAGCGCACCGTGGCCAAAAAAGGAACCGGCGAGCAGGCCAAGGCCTATTTGAACTTCTTGTACTCCGACGAAGGCCAGGAGATCGCCGCCCAGCACGCTATTCGCCCCAGCAACCCCGCCATCCTGAAAAAGTACGCCAGCACCTTCAAGCCCATCAGCCTGTTCCGTGCGGAAGACTATTTCGGCTCGTTTGCTGAAGCGCAAAAAGTGCATTTCAACGACGGCGGCCAGTTCGACAAGCTCTACACCGTCAAGTAAATGCAGGCTGCGCTTGTTTCTGGGCCGCTGGCAAAGCGCACGCCCAAACGGGTCTTGCCCGGCTTCAACATCACGCTCGGATTTACGCTGTTTTACCTCAGCGTGATCGTGCTGATTCCGCTCTCGGCGCTGTTTTTCAAGACCTTTTCGCTGACTTGGGAGCAGTTTGCGAGTGCCGTATCGAGCCCGCGCGTGGTGGCGTCTTACCAGCTCACATTTGGTGCGTCTTTTTTGGCAGCCCTGGTGAATGCAGTGTTTGGTTTGCTGCTGGCCTGGGTGCTGGTGCGCTACCAGTTTGCAGGTAAAAAGCTGATCGACGCACTGGTGGACTTGCCCTTTGCCCTGCCCACCGCAGTGGCTGGTATTTCGCTCACCGCCCTGTTGGCCAGCAATGGCTGGGTCGGCAGCCTGCTGGAGCCCTATGGCATCAGCCTGGCCTTTAACCGCAACGGCGTGGTGATTGCACTGATTTTTATTGGTCTTCCTTTTGTGGTGCGCACGGTGCAGCCGGTGCTTGAAGACGCTGAAAAAGAGCTCGAAGAAGCAGCCGCTTGCCTGGGGGCGAGTCGCTGGCAGACCTTTCGCCACGTCATTTTTCCCACCATCGCACCCGCATTGCTGACCGGTTTTGCCATGGCCTTTGCCCGCGCCATTGGGGAATACGGCTCGGTCATCTTTATTGCCGGCAATATGCCCATGGTGTCTGAGATCACGCCGCTCATCATCATCGGCAAACTCGAGCAATACGACTACGCGGGCGCCACGGCGGTGGCGGTGGTCATGCTGGGCTTCTCGTTTGTCATGCTGCTGGTCATCAACGCCTTGCAGGCCTGGCAGCGCAAACGGGCCGGAGCCTCCTCATGAGCAATACCCGCACCGTACGCCGAGCCAAATCCGGCACCACCGAACCGGCCTGGGTGAAATGGACGCTGATTGGCGTGGCCCTGGCCTTTGTGTTTCTGTTTCTGCTGCTGCCGCTGGCTGCCGTATTTACCGAAGCGCTGCGCAAGGGCGTGCCGGCCTTTTTGGAAGCCTTTCAGGAACCCGACGCCTGGAGCGCGATTCGCCTGACGCTGATTACCGCCGCCATTGCCGTGCCGCTGAACCTGGTGTTTGGCGTGGCCGCTGCCTGGGCCATCGCCAAATACGAGTTTCGCGGCAAGGCTTTTCTCACCACACTGGTGGACTTGCCGTTTTCCGTATCGCCCGTCGTGGCGGGACTAATTTATGTGCTGATGTTTGGCGCGCACGGCTGGTTTGGTCCCTGGCTGCAGGCGCATGACGTGAAGGTCATTTTTGCGGTGCCGGGCATTGTGCTGGCGACGATATTCGTGACTTTTCCGTTCATTGCCCGCGAGCTGATTCCGCTCATGCAAGCCCAGGGCACCGAAGAGGAGCAGGCGGCCCAGGTGCTGGGCGCCAGCGGTTGGCAGACCTTTTGGCATGTCACGCTGCCCAACATCAAATGGGGGCTGATCTACGGCGTGATTTTGTGCAACGCCCGGGCGATGGGTGAGTTTGGCGCGGTGTCTGTGGTGTCGGGCCATATTCGCGGGCAGACCAACACCATGCCGCTGCACGTAGAAATTTTGTACAACGAATACCAGTCGGTGGCAGCCTTTGCGGTGGCTTCGCTGCTCGCATTGTTGGCGCTGGTTACGCTGGTGATCAAGTCGTTTGTTGAGTGGCAGTTCGAGCGCCTTGAAAAAGCCGCCGCAGCGCTACCACCCGAGCCAACGCCCGAAGCAACGCCTGTTTGAACCCCATTGTGAAGAGAACCCCATGAGTATTGCAATACGCCAAGTCAGCAAGGACTTTGGCACTTTCAAGGCCCTGCGCAATGTCGATCTGGACATTGGCTCGGGCGAACTGGTCGCGCTGCTGGGACCCTCCGGTTGCGGCAAGACCACGCTCCTGCGCATCATCGCCGGGCTGGAGACCGCCGACCGGGGCAACATCTTGTTCAGCGGCGAGGATGCCACTGACTTCAATGTGCGCGAGCGCAACGTGGGCTTTGTGTTTCAGCACTACGCCCTGTTTCGCCACATGACGGTGTTTGACAACGTGGCTTTTGGCCTGCGCATGAAGCCGCGCGCCACGCGCCCCTCGGACGCGGTGATCAAGGAAAAAGTGCACGCGCTGCTGGGCTTGGTGCAACTCGACTGGCTGTCTGACCGCTACCCGGCGCAACTCTCAGGTGGCCAGCGCCAACGCATCGCGCTGGCGCGCGCCTTGGCGGTGGAGCCCAAGGTACTGCTGCTGGACGAGCCCTTTGGCGCCTTGGACGCCAAGGTGCGCAAGGAGCTGCGCCGCTGGCTGCGCCGACTGCACGACGACCTGCACGTGACCAGCATTTTTGTCACCCACGATCAAGAAGAGGCGCTGGAAGTGGCCGACCGCGTGGTGCTGATGAACAGCGGCAAAGTCGAACAGGTGGGATCACCCCAAGAAGTGTGGGATCACCCGGCCAGTCCCTTTGTCTATGGCTTCTTGGGCGACGTGAATCTCTTTCATGGCCGCGCCCATGAAGGAGAAATGCTGATTGGTGAAAGCCACAGCGGTGTGCGTCTGGCCAGCCCCGAACACAGTGCCGCCCAAGACGCCAAAGCTTTCGCCTATGTGCGTCCACACGACCTGGACGTGCAGCGCTACCCTGCCGCCGACACGGCGGGTGGTGCAGCCCGAAGCACAGGTATCGCCGCCAAACTGGTGCGTACCATTGTGGTGGGACCGATTGCGAGACTCGAACTGCTGCCCTTGGACGGCGTCGCGGCGGGCAGCGATGACATCATCGAGGCCCAAATGACCGCGCAGCAGTTTCAAGAAATGGGATTGAAAGAGGGTGAAACCCTGCTGCTGACGCCACGCAAAGCGCGGGTTTTTGTGGCTTAGGCGGACAACGAGGCAGGTTTCGGGAGCGCGGAGCACGGGGGGCCGCGCGGTTTGCCCCCCAGGGCGAGTTACTGCAAACTACCTTTGGCGCCCTCAGGCAACAAAAGGGGAATGACGCCAATGCCTTCGTCTATCAGTTCGCGGGCCTCCTCGCGGGTCGTCTGCCCCCGAATGGCGTGTTCCGGAACCTCGCCGTAGTGGATCTTGCGGGCCTCTTCGGCAAAGCGATCGCCGACATCAGTGGTGTTGGCCACCACTTTGCGCGACAACGCTAGCCAGGCAGCCATGGGTTCGGTGAGCGGGTGCTTGGCCAGCGCCACTGGTCCGCTTGACGCCTCTTCCGGGACGGCCATGCTGCGGTTGGACGACAGGTTCAGGCGCGGCGCACTGAGCTTTTTAAGTACATCGGAGTCACCGCACAGCGGGCAACACACCAGTGCGCGGGCCTTTTGTGCAAGGAAATCTTCTTCGGAACCGAACCAGCCTTCAAAGGCATGGCCTTGCGCGCATTGCAGATCCAGGACTTTCACGGCAGGGTCTGCCAGTCGAGCTTCCAGGCACCGGAGAGCACGTTTTGCAGCCACAAAGCCCCCGCCAGCGTTTTGGCATCGGTCACCGTTCCATCAAAACACCATTGCAGTAATTCTTGTCGACTCGCGGTAAATACATCCAAAAACTCACCTGCATCCAGCGCGCGGGGCCCCGCAATCAGGTCACGCGCAAACCAGACTTCGATGAATTCAGTGGAATAGGAAATGACGGGGTGCATTACGCCGGCCCGCGCCCATTGGTTTGCGCGATAACCGGTTTCCTCTTGCAACTCACGTTGGGCGCAGGCCAGTACGGTCTCGCCAGCATCGAGCTTGCCCGCCGGAAACTCCACCATGACCTGCCCCACGGGGTAGCGAAACTGTCGCTCCAACACCACGCTCACGGTGCCATCGGCGTGGGTTTGCATGGGTATGACCATCACGGCGCCCGGGTGCACCACGTACTCCCGGTGGGCCATCTCGCCGTTGGGGAGAACGACCTGGTCACGGAAAGCGTGCAAAAATTTGCCCTTGAACAGCTCCTGGCTGTCGTGGCGGTTTTCGCGCAGATGCGCATCGGACAGCACCGCCGGGTGCGGGGCTAAGGGTGGCAAATCGGCACCCATGGTGAAACTCGTGAGATGGGCGAGGTTCGTGAAGTTCTTGCGGGCCTGGGCACCAGGGCTCAAGTACCCAGCATCTGAAGAATCGACTGCGCGGACAAGGCCATCAGGCCGGCGGGGAAAATCCCGAGCACCAGCACCAACGCACCATTGATGCCCAACACCAAGCGCACGCCATTGCTTGCGATGACATGACTTACGGTGATGGGCTCATCAAAGTACATCACCTTGACCACGCGCAGGTAGTAAAAAGCACCCACCAAGGACATCAGGACGGCGAAGATCGCCACACCCAGATACAAGGTCTCGCCTGAGGCGATCAAGGCTTGCAAGACCGACAGCTTGGCGTAAAAGCCAACCATGGGTGGAATACCGGCCATGGAGAACAGGCAGGCGGCCATGACACCCGCATACAGAGGGCTGCGCTGGTTGAGACCAGCAAAGTCAGAGATTTCCTCGCTCTCAAAGCCCTCGCGTGCCAACAGCATGATCACGCCAAACGCGGCAAGTGTGGTCATGACATAGGTGATGACGTAAAACATGGCCGAGCTGTAGGCGTTGGCGGCCGAAATGGTGTTGCCATTGACCACGCCCGACATCAGTCCAATCAGTACAAAACCCATTTGCGAAATGGTGGAAAAAGCAAGCATGCGCTTGAGGTTGGTTTGCGCAATCGCCGCCATATTGCCCAAGAACAAAGATCCAATCGCCAACACCATCAGCATTTGTTGCCAATCGATGGCCAAAGGCAGCATGCCCTCTACCAGCAGGCGCATGGTGATGGCAAAGGCCGCAAGTTTGGGCGCACCGCCAATCATCAGGGTAATGGCCGTCGGAGCGCCCTGGTACACGTCAGGAATCCACATATGAAATGGAACCACACCCAGCTTGAAAGCCAGACCGGCAACCACGAAGACCAAGCCAAACACCAACACCTGGTGGCGCACCTGGCCCGAAACAATCGCCTTGAAAACAGCGTTGATATCGAGTGAACCGGTGGCGCCGTACATCATGGACATGCCGTAAAGCAAGAAGCCAGAGGCCATGGCACCGAGGACAAAGTACTTCATCGCAGCTTCTACGGCACCCGCATGGTCACGCCGCAAGGCGACCAGCGCATAGCTCGAAAGCGTGAGCAATTCCAGGCCCATGTAAATGACCAGGAAGTTGTTGCCCGAGATCATGATGAACATGCCCAAGAGCGCGAACAGGCCCAGAGTGAACAACTCGCCGCCGCGCAGCATGTCACGGGTCGCCGAATACGGACGTCCGTAGACCAGCGTGACCATCACGGCCACAGTGGCAAAACATTTGAGCCAACCGGCCATCGTGTCCGCCACCACCATGTTGCCAAAACCGTACAACGTGAGGCCGGTACTGGCGTAAAAGCCTTCCAATGCCGCGACTACCGCAAGTGTCGCCATGGTGAAAGTGAAGGTCAGGCTGCGCAGCGGCCCCTGGGGACGCAAATCCACCAAGGCAATCACACAGGCCATTACCAACAGCAGTACCTCAGGAAAAACCGCAATCCAACTGATCTGGTCTATCATTTTTCGTTTCTCAAGTCGGCAGGGATTAATTCAGCTTGGACACCGCGACGTGCCTCAGCAATTCGGCCACCGATGCGTCCATCACATCCGTGAAAGGTTTGGGATTCACACCCATGTAGAGCACGGCGACGGCCAACAGGGCCAACATCAGAAACTCGCGGGCATTGATATCGGAGAGTTCTTTGACATGGTCGTTGGCCACCGGGCCCAGGTACACGCGCTTGAACATCCACAGCGTGTAGGCGGCGCCGAAAATCAGCGCACTGGCAGCCGCAAAGCCGATCCAGAAGTTGTATTTCACGGCAGCCAGAATCACCATCCACTCGCCGACAAAGCCCGCTGTGCCCGGCAGGCCGCAATTGGCCATGGCAAAAAAGAGCGAAAAGGCCGCAAACTTGGGCATGGTGTTGACCACGCCGCCATAGCTCGAGATTTCACGCGAGTGAACCCGGTCGTACAGCACACCAATCGACAAGAACATGGCCGCAGAGACAAAGCCATGGGCAATCATCTGCACCACACCACCTGACACGCCCAAGTCAATGAAGATAAAAAATCCCAGGGTAACAAAACCCATGTGCGCCACGGAGGAATAAGCAACCAGCTTTTTCATATCCTGCTGCACCAGCGCCACCAAACCGACGTAGACCACCGCAATCAGGGACAGCGCAATCATCAGCCAAGCCCACTCGTGCGCAGCGTCAGGCGCAATGGGCAGCGAAAACCGCAGAAAACCATAGGCACCCAGCTTGAGCATGATCGCCGCCAACACCGCGGAGCCGCCCGTGGGGGCTTCCACGTGCACGTCGGGCAACCAGGTGTGCACCGGCCACATCGGGACCTTGACGGCAAAGGCGGCAAAAAACGCGAAGAACAAACCTGTTTGCTCGCCCCTGCTCAGGGGCAGCGCGTGCCAAGCGGCAATATCAAAGCTACCACCGGACTGGATGTAAAGGTAAATCAGGGCCACCAGCGTGAGGAGCGAGCCCAGCAAGGTGTACAGAAAAAACTTGAATGCCGCGTAGATTTTGTTCGGGCCGCCCCAGATCCCGATGATCAGGTACATCGGAATAAGCGTGGCCTCAAAAAACACATAAAAGAGCAACCCGTCAAGTGCGCTGAAGACGCCAATCATCAGGCCCGACAAAATCAGAAAGGCGGCCATGTACTGGTTGACCTTGCGGGTGATGACTTCCCATCCCGCGATCACGACCACTACGTTGATAAACGCCGTCAGCAGCACAAACCAAAAGGAAATGCCGTCCACACCCAGGTGGTAGTTGACGTTGAAGCGCTGGATCCACGACGCGTTCTCGACAAACTGCATTTCGGCGGTACCGACCTGGAAGCCGGCATACAGCGGCAAGGTCACCAAAAAGCTGGCAACCGCACCGATCAGGGCCACCCAGCGAACCGCCGTGGCCTGTTCGTCGCGCCCCAAGGCGAGCAAGACGACGCCAAAGGCAATCGGCATCCAAATAGCAAGGCTCAACAATCCCATTTTTCTTATTCCTTACTTATTGAGCCAAACGAAATACGTCATGAGCACAAAAATGCCCAGAATCATGGCCAACGCGTAGTGGTACAGGTAGCCCGACTGCAGTTGGCGCACGCGTCCGGAAATCCAGCCGATGAGCTTCCAGGAGCCATTGACCAACAGTCCGTCGATCAGCATGCGGTCGCCGCCTTTCCAGAGGCCGGTCCCCAGAAGCCGCGCGCCTCGCGCAAGGATGTTCTCGTTGATCCAGTCCAGGAAATATTTGTTCTCCAGCACCAGCACCAACGGACGCAGAATGCGCGCCAAGGCCGCTGGTACTGCCGGATTAACCAAATACATGTACCAGGCCGTAACCACGCCACCCAAAGCGAGCCAGAAAGGCGCAGAGGTCAATGCGTGCACTGCCATCGCCACCGGGCCGTGGAAGGCGTGTCCCAGCTCCTGCATTACCGGGTGCTTGTCCGCGTTCACAAAAATAGCATCCTTGAAGAACTCGCCAAACAGCATGGGCTCAATGGTCATGAAACCGATCGCCACTGAGGGAATGGCCAGCAGCACCAGCGGGACCCATACCACCCAGGGCGATTCGTGCGGCGCGTGGGATGGTTCGTGGTGACCATGCGCATCATGTGCGTCATGGTGCGCGTCCGGGTTCTGGTCAAAGCGCTCTTTGCCATGAAATACCAAAAAGTACATCCGGAACGAATAAAAGGCTGTGACAAACACACCGGCCAATACCGCAAAGTGTGCAAATCCCGCGGCGGGCAAATGGCTCTCAGCCACCGCTTCAATGATGCTGTCCTTGGAATAAAAGCCTGAGAACAAGGGCGTGCCGATCAGCGCCAGCGAACCCAGCAGCGAAGTGATCCAGGTAATGGGCATGTACTTGCGCACAGCCCCCATCCAGCGGATGTCCTGGTTGTGGTGCATGCCCATGATCACCGAACCGGCACCCAAGAACAGCAGCGCCTTGAAAAATGCGTGGGTCATCAGGTGGAAAACTGCCACCGAGTAGGCGGATGCACCCAGTGCCACTGTCATGTAGCCCAACTGGGACAAGGTCGAATACGCCACTACGCGCTTGATATCGTTCTGGATGATCCCCAGAAAGCCCATGAACAAGGCCGTAATCGCACCGATCACCAAAATAAAGTTCAGCGCTGCGTCGGACAACTCAAACAGCGGCGACATGCGCGCCACCATAAAAATACCGGCAGTGACCATGGTGGCCGCGTGGATCAGCGCGGAGATCGGAGTCGGACCTTCCATGGAGTCGGGCAGCCAGACATGCAGCGGAAACTGGGCAGACTTGCCCATCGCGCCGATGAACAGGCAAATACAAATCACGGTAACCAACATCCAGTCGGTGCCGGGCAAGGTCAGCGCCGTCAGGCCAGCGGCCTTGCCAAACACCTCAGTGTAGTTCAGCGTGCCGGTGTAGGCGGCCAACAGGCCAATGCCCAAAATGAAGCCAAAGTCGCCCACCCGGTTGACCAGAAAGGCCTTCATATTGGCAAAAATCGCGCTGGGTTTGTTGAACCAAAAACCAATCAGGAGGTAAGAAACCAAGCCCACGGCCTCCCAACCGAAGAACAACTGCAACAGGTTGTTGCTCATCACCAACATCAGCATGGCAAAGGTGAACAGCGAAATGTAGGCAAAAAAGCGGTTGTAGCCCTCGTCTTCGTCCATGTATCCAATGGTGTACAGGTGGACCATGAGTGAGACAAAGGTCACTACGCACATCATCATGGCGGTCAGACCATCGACCATGAAGCCGATTTCCATCTTGAGTCCGCCCACCACCATCCAGGTGTAGAGCGTCTCATTCAGGCGTGCGCCATCTTGCACCACGCTTTGAAGCGTCAGGGCAGAGAGTACAAAGGCCAACAACACGCCGCCAATCGTGAGGGAATGGGAAACCTTGCGGCCGATCCAGTTGCCACCGAACTGGGTGCCAAAAACACCGGCCAGCACGGCACCCACCAGGGGCGCCATGGGGACGACAAGCAGCGTGGCTGCACTGAGGGTTTGACTCATCTTCTTTTTAACCCTTGAGCGTATTGAGTTCGTCCACGCTGATGCTGGACTTGCTTCGGAACAACAGAACCAGAATCGCCAAGCCAATGGCCGATTCGGCGGCGGCCACCGTCAGGATGAAAAACACAAAGACCTGGCCGTGCATGTCGTTCAGATAGTGGGAAAAGGCGACAAAATTGGTATTCACCGCCAGCAGCATCAGCTCAATAGCCATCAGCAACACAATCAGATTGCGCCGGTTCAAGAAAATACCCACCACCGAAAGCGCAAACAGCATGGCGCCTAGGGAAAGAAAGTGTCCAAGGGTCAAGGTCATGCTTGTTTCTCCGACTTTTCGGCATCTTCAATAACCGGTGCCGGCGCGACCTGGCTGGCCGACATCTTCACAACCGTCATGCGATCCGCCGCTTTGACGCGCACCTGGTCGCCAGGGCTCACATATTTGCTGTCCTTGCGGGCACGCAGCGTCAGGGCGATGGCTGCAATCATGGCCACCAGCAGAATCGCGGCCGCAATTTCCAGCGGATACAGGTATTGGGTATAAATCAGTTTGCCCAGCTGCTGGGTGTTGGACAGACCACCCGGCACGTCGGCCACGGCCAGCGGATCATCAACCACCCGAAAACCGCCCATCAGCACGGCGGCCATTTCGAGGGCAATGATCACGCCCACGGCCGCAGCCAATGGGAAATGGTTCCAAAAACCGACCCGCAGATTCTCGACGTTAATGTCCATCATCATCACTACGAACAGAAACAGCACCATCACCGCACCGACGTAGACCAGCACCAGCGTAATCGACAAAAACTCCGCTTTGAGCAGCATCCACACCATGGCGGCCTGGAAGAAAGTCAGTACGAGAAACAGCGCTGCATGCACCGGATTGCGGGCGGTAATCACCCTGAAGGCCGCAAATAGCAGGACCGCAGAAAAGACGTAGAAGAGACCGGTTGTGACACTCATATTCAAAAACTTTCGTGCAACCGATTAACGGTACTTGGCGTCCGCCTGCTTGGCTGCCGCGATTTCGGTCTCATACCGGTCGCCCACGGCCAGCAGCATGTCTTTGGTGAAATACAAGTCGCCCCGCTTTTCACCGTGGTATTCCAGAATATGGGTCTCCACGATTGAGTCCACCGGACAGCTTTCTTCACAAAAACCGCAAAAAATACACTTGGTCAGGTCGATGTCATAGCGCGTTGTACGACGCGAGCCGTCGTCACGCACATCCGACTCAATAGTGATCGCCATGGCTGGGCACACGGCCTCGCACAGCTTGCAGGCAATACAGCGCTCTTCCCCGTTTTCATAACGGCGAAGCGCGTGCAGACCTCGGAAACGCGGCGATAGAGGCGTTTTTTCCTCAGGAAACTGCACCGTCACTTTTTTGCGAAACGCGTACCGCATCGTCAGGGCCAGGCCCTTGAGCAGCTCCACCAGCAAGAAGCTGTAGAGAAAATCGCGCAGTGAAAAGGGCGCCGGCTTGTAGGCCAGATTTTTTGAAGCCATGTGCGTCTCTTACTTCCAGATACTCAAAGGCGTCTGCATCCAGAGCCCAACAACCACAAGCCACACCAAGGTGACCGGAATAAACACTTTCCAGCCCAGACGCATGATCTGGTCGTAGCGAAAACGCGGGAAGGTGGCGCGCACCCAGATGAAAAAGCTCACCACCGCGCAGGTCTTAATGCCCAGCCAGATACCGCCAGGGATCCAGTCAAGCGCTGCCAGAGGCGAGAGCCAGCCACCCAGGAACATGATGGCCGCCAAAATCGACACCAGCCACATATTGGCGTATTCGGCCAGGTAGAACATGGCGTAAGACATGCCGGAGTACTCCACCATGTGGCCAGCCACAATCTCCGCCTCACCTTCCACCACGTCAAAGGGGTGGCGGTTGGTTTCTGCCATGCCGGAGATCACATAGACCACAAAAATCGGCAACAGCGGCAACCAGTTCCAGGACAACACGCCCAAGCCCTGCGACGCGAACGTCCCTTTGGCCTGTGCCATGACGATGTCGGTCATGTTCATGCTGCCGGTGATCATCAGCACGATGACCAGGCAAAAGCCCATGGCGATCTCGTAGCTCACCATTTGAGCCGACGCGCGCAAGGCACCCAGAAAAGCGTACTTGGAGTTGGACGCCCAGCCAGCGATGACCACGCCGTAGACTTCCATCGACGTAATCGCCATGACAAACAACAAGCCCGCGTTGACGTCCGCCAGCACCACATCGGGGCCAAACGGGATCACGGCCCATGCGGCCAAGGCCGGCATGATGGTCAACACCGGACCGATAAAGAACAGGCCTTTGTTGGCGGCAGCGGGCACCAGGATCTCTTTGGTCAGCAGCTTCAGCGCATCAGCGATGGGTTGCAACAAGCCCCAGGGGCCCACGCGATTGGGACCCAGGCGCACTTGCATCCAACCGAGGAACTTGCGCTCCCACAGTGTGAGGTAAGCGACTGCCCCCATGAGCGGGAGCACGACGACCACGATCTTGAGCAGCGTCCAGATCACCGGCCAAGCAACCACAGTCCACCAGGCAGCAGCAGACAGATGCAGTCCGGCGTTATAAATCGCGTCGATCATGCCAAGGCTCCTTCGCTTGCCGCCACGGGCGCAACGCGCGCGTCTGACGTCATTTGCAGGCTGCTGGCGCGGCGCACCAGTGAATCGAGCTGGTAAATCGGCGCCACGCAAGGCTCCGCACCGTCAAACGCACCGGTGAAGGGAGCGCTGCACGCATTGGTCAAGCGCGCAGCCGGCAGAAATTCGGGCGCGGGACCAGCAAAAACCGCCTTGAGGACGTCTTGCGAGGACTCATGGTCAAAACCTTCAACCTTCATCATGTTACCCAGCACGCGCAGAACCTTCCAAGCGGGACGCGCCTCGCCTTGCGGCTTGACCACGGCATGAAAGCTTTGGACGCGGCCTTCAGCATTCACAAAGGTGCCCGATGTTTCGCTGAACGGTGCGATCGGCAAAAGTACATCGGCGCAATCCATATTGGCCTTGAACGGGCTGAGGCTGACCACCATTTCCGCTTTCGCCAAGGTGGCTACCGCGGCGGCGCCACCAGCGCTGTCGAATTCGGGTTCGGTATTGAGCAACAAAACGGCTTTGAGCGCGCCACCCAACATCTGGCCCGCATGCAGACCGGTCACGCCAGGCAGGGCATGAACAAACTGTGCGCCTACGGTGTTGGCGGCTTCGGTCAGCGTCCCTACGGACGCGCCCGTGTGCTGGGCGATCCAGTTGGCGACTGCCAGCAGCGCCGTGGCCTGACCATGGTGCGCGGCAGCATTTCCGAGCAATATCGCTTTGCGTTCACCGCCCACCAGGGACTTGGCAATTGTCTGGGCTTGGGCTGAGGCCAATGCCGCATACGGCGATGCCACTTGCGCCAGTTCGGCAACCGCAGACGCAATGCCTTGCAATTGCACTAACCAATCTGCAGGAGCGGCCTGAATTTCTTGCTTGAGGGCCATCGCCCAGTCATTGGCACCCGCACCCAACACGTGCACTGCACCACCCGCTTTGGCTGCTTGGCGAATCCGTTGTGCGAACAGCGGATGGTCTTTGCGCAGGTTCGAGCCCACCACCAGCAGACGTTGCAAGGTGGTCAGGGACGCGATGGGAGCCCCCAGATAACGCACTCCATCCGTGCGCGTGAAATCCGCATTGCGCAGTCGGTAATCGATGTTTTCGCTGCCCATGCCACGCATCAGGTGGGCCGCAAGGTGCAGTTCCTCCAGGGTGCTGTGCGGGCTCAGCAAAGCGCCAAGCGACGATGCGCCATGGTTGCTCTTGATTTGCTTGAGTCCGTTAGCCACGTACTCAAGTGCCGTTTGCCAATCGACATTCGTCCATTTACCGCCATGTTTGATCATGGGCGACGTCAGACGCTCGGGCGAATTCAACGCTTCGTAGGAAAAACGGTCGCGGTCGGCGATCCAGCATTCGTTCACGGCTTCATTTTCGAGCGGCACCACGCGCAGAACTTGCTGGTTTTTGACCTGAACAATCAGATTGGCGCCGGTGGAGTCATGCGGGCTGATCGACTTGCGGCGCGACAACTCCCAAGTACGGGCGCTGTAGCGGAAGGGCTTGCTGGTGAGCGCACCCACGGGGCAAATATCGATCATGTTGCCCGAGAGCTCGGAGTCGATCGTTTGGCCCAAAAAGGTTTCAATTTCGGAATGCTCGCCCCGGTTGGACATGCCCAACTCCATGACACCCGCCACCTCTTGGCCAAAGCGGACACAGCGGGTGCAATGGATGCAACGGCTCATCTCCTGCATGCTGATCAGCGGACCCACGTCCTTGACGGCAACCACGCGCTTTTCTTCCGCATAACGCGAATTGGATGCGCCGTAACCCACCGCCAAATCCTGCAACTGGCATTCACCGCCCTGGTCACAAATGGGGCAGTCGAGGGGGTGGTTGATCAGCAAAAACTCCATCACCGACTGCTGGGCCTTGATCGCCTTGTCGGTTTTGGTACGCACCACCATGCCCTGCGTCACGGGCGTGGCGCAGGCGGGCATGGGTTTGGGCGCTTTTTCAATGTCGACCAGACACATGCGGCAATTGGCGGCAATGCTGAGTTTCTTGTGGTAGCAAAAGTGCGGGATGTAGGTTCCGGCTTTCTCGGCGGCATGCATGACCATGCTGCCTTCCACAATCTCTACTTTTTTGCCGTCGAGTTCGATTTCAACCATGGTGATACGCCGATCAAACGTAAGCACCGACCACGCAGGTCTTGTGCTCAACGTGGTAAACAAATTCGTCGCGGAAGTGCTTGAGCATGCCGCGCACCGGCATCGCTGCCGCGTCGCCCAGCGCACAAATCGTGCGGCCCATGATGTCGCCGGCCACGCTGTCGAGCATGTCCAGGTCGCTGGCGCGACCTTGGCCGTTCTCAATGCGGTCGACCATGCGCCACAACCATCCGGTACCTTCGCGGCAAGGAGTGCACTGACCACACGATTCGTGGGAGTAAAAGTACGACAGGCGTTGCAGTGCCTTGACCATGCAGCGGGAATCGTCCATCACGATCACCGCACCCGAACCCAACATGGAGCCTGCCTTGGCAATCGAGTCGTAATCCATGGTGACGTCCATCATCACGCTTGCAGGCAAAACAGGCGCAGACGATCCACCAGGAATCACCGCCTTCAGTTGGCGCCCGGTCCGTACACCCCCGGCCAGCTCGAGGAGCTTGGAAAACGGCGTCCCCATGGGGATTTCGTAGTTGCCAGGACGCTCGACATCGCCACTGACCGAGAATATTTTGGTGCCACCATTGTTCGGCTTTCCGCAGGCCAAATAGGCCGCGCCGCCGTTGCGGATGATCCAAGGAACAGCCGCAAATGTCTCGGTGTTGTTGATGGTGGTGGGCTTGCCATACAGGCCAAAACTGGCGGGGAACGGCGGCTTGAAGCGCGGCTGACCCTTTTTGCCCTCGAGCGACTCCAGCAAAGCGGTTTCTTCGCCGCAAATATAGGCACCAAAACCGTGGCTGGCGTGCAACTGAAAATTGAACGTGCTGCCCATGATGCCCTGACCCAAAAAGCCTGCGGCACGCGCCTGCTCCAAGGCTTCTTCGAAGCGCTCGTAGGTCTGGAAAATTTCGCCGTGGATGTAGTTGTAGCCCACGTTGATGCCCATGGCGAATGCCGCGATCGCCATGCCCTCAATCACGGCGTGCGGGTTGAACTGCATGATGTCGCGGTCTTTGCACGTGCCGGGCTCACCCTCGTCCGAATTGCAGACCAGGTACTTTTGCCCTGGAAATTGGCGGGGCATGAAGCTCCACTTCAGGCCGGTCGGGAAACCTGCGCCGCCGCGGCCACGCAAACCCGACTCTTTGACGGTCGCAATCACCTGGTCTTGCGTCAGGCCTTCCCCGCCATCCTGCCCCAGGATCTTGCGCAGGGCCGCGTAGCCCCCGCGGGCCACATAGTCGGCCAAGCCCCAGTTGGAACCATCCAGACCCGCCATGATTTGCGGCTCGATATGGCGACCATGGAACGACGATTCCAGGCCGCTGGCCTGGAACTGCGAAAGCAATTGGTGAACGTTCACAGAGCGCCCTCCGCGGTTTGGAGACCCGCAATCAGCTGATCGAGTTTGTCATTGCTCATAAAGCTGCACATGGTGCGGTCGTTGACGAGCAGCACGGGTGCGTCGGCACAAGCGCCTTGGCACTCACTGGGCTGCAGCGTGATCAGTCCGTCAGCCGTCGTTTGTCCGGCGTGGATACCCAACTTGTGCTCCAGATGCGCCAACGCCTGTGCGCCACCACGCAATTGGCAGGGCAAATTGGTACACACATTGAGCTTGTACTTACCCAATTTCTTTTGGTTGTACATGTTGTAGAAGGTGGTGACCTCATGCACCGCCATGGGCGCCATGTCCAGGTGCGCAGCGACCGCGCGTTCGCTCTCAGGGCTCACCCAACCGAGTTCTTGTTGAACAATGGCCAAACAAGCCATGACAGCGGACTGCTTCTGATCTGCAGGAAACTTGGCAACTTCGCGGTCGAAGCGCGCTTTGGTGGCATCCGAGATCATCGGTCAATCTCTCCAAAAACAATATCCATGGTGCCAATGATGGACACCGCGTCAGCGATCATGTGGCCCTTGGCCATTTCATTGAGTCCTGCCAAATGGGCAAAGCCCGGCGGACGAATCTTCAGACGATAGGGCTTGTTGGCGCCATCGCTCACAATGTAAATACCGAATTCCCCTTTGGGATGCTCCACCGCGGCATAGGCCTCGCCCTCGGGCACGTGGAATCCTTCAGTGAAAAGCTTGAAGTGGTGAATGAGACCTTCCATATTGGTCTTCATTGCCTCGCGCGAAGGGGCAGCCACCTTGTGGTTGTCGGTGATGACCGGACCGGGGTTCGCTTGCAACCACTTCACGCACTGGGCGATGATGTGGTTGGACTGTTTCATCTCTTCCATCCGCACCAAGTAGCGGTCGTACACATCGCCGGTTTTACCCACCGGGATATCGAAGTCCAACGCCGAGTAAACGTCGTAGGGCTGCTTTTTGCGCAGGTCCCAAGCGATACCAGAGCCACGAAGCATGGGGCCGGTAAAGCCCATATTGAGCGCGCGCTCGGGGGTCACGATGCCAATGTTGACGGTACGCTGCTTCCAGATCCGGTTGTCCGTCAGCAGTGTGTGGTATTCCGCCAGACAGGCAGGAAAGCGCTGTGTGAAATCGCCAATGAAATCCAACAAGGAACCCTGGCGGTTTTTATTCAGCTCAGCCACACCCTTGGCATTGCGCACGCGACTGGCTTTGAATTGGGGCATGGAGTCCGGCAAATCGCGGTAGACCCCACCCGGGCGGAAATAAGCCGCGTGCATGCGCGCGCCGCTGGCTGCCTCGTACATGTCAAACAGGTCTTCGCGCTCGCGAAACGTGTAGATCAGTATGGTGGAGCTGCCGCAGTCGTTGCCGTGCGAACCCAGCCACATCAGGTGGTTCAGCAAGCGGGTGATTTCGGCGTACATCACGCGGATGTACTGCGCACGTATCGGCACCTCAATACCCAAAAGCTTCTCAATCGCCAAACAGTAGGCGTGCTCATTGCACATCATGGACACGTAATCAAGTCGGTCCATGTAGGGCAACGCCTGCATGTAGGTCTTGGTTTCCGCCAATTTTTCAGTGGCACGGTGCAACAAGCCAATATGCGGATCGGCGCGCTGAATCACTTCGCCATCGAGCTCGAGCACCAGTCGCAGCACACCGTGCGCTGCCGGATGCTGCGGACCAAAATTCAGGGTGTAGTTCTTTATCTCAGCCATGCAAACATCTGCTTAATGCAGGCCTCCGTATTTGTCTTCGCGAATGATGCGCGGGGTTATTTCGCGGGTTTCGATCGTTACCGGTTGATAGATAACGCGCAACTGCTCCGCGTCATAGCGCATTTCCACATGGCCCGTGGTCGGAAAGTCTTTGCGAAACGGATGGCCAATGAAACCGTAATCGGTCAGGATTCGGCGCAGGTCATCATGGCCTTCGAATACGACGCCGAAAAGGTCAAACGCCTCACGCTCAAACCAATTGGCCGAATTCCAGATGTCATTGATCGATTCGACCACCGGCATATCGTCATCCGGCGCGAACACTTTGAGACGCAAGCGCTGGTTCAGGCTGACCGACAGCAAATGCACCACCACGCAATAGCGCGACCCCTCTTGCGGCACATTGGCGTATTCGGAGTAGTCCACCGCGCACAGATCAACCATCTGCTCAAAGCGGCAGCCGGGATCATCGCGCAGTGCAAGGGCGGCCGCGTGGTAGTCGCCGGCAGCAACTTGCACAGTGACCTCGCCCAGTGCGATCGAAATTTGCTTGACCTTGTCGCCAAGCGCAAGCGCAACAGCGTCCAGGGTCGCCTCAGGACGAACAGAAAATTCAGACATAAGTACTCAGGCCCGGGCGATGGTTTCGGTGCGACGAATTTTTTGCTGCAGCTGCAAAATGCCATACACCAGCGCCTCGGCGGTGGGTGGGCAACCGGGGACATAGACGTCCACTGGAACGATGCGGTCGCAACCGCGGACGACGGAATAACTATAGTGGTAATAGCCGCCGCCATTAGCGCAAGAGCCCATGCTGATGACCCAGCGCGGCTCGGACATCTGGTCATAAACCTTGCGCAAGGCCGGGGCCATTTTGTTGCACAGGGTACCGGCCACGATCATCAAATCGGACTGACGGGGGCTGGCGCGAAAAACCTCCGAGCCAAAACGGCTCAGGTCATAGCGAGCGGCCGCCGCATGCATCATTTCGACCGCACAACAAGCCAAGCCAAAGGTCATGGGCCAAATTGAACCCGTTTTGGCCCAGTTCACCACCGAGTCATAGCTGGTGGTGACAAAGCCTTCGTTCAGGACACCTTCAATCATCTATCTACTCCCAATCCAAGGCACCCTTTTTCCATTCGTAGGCAAAACCCACGACCAGAATCGCCAAGAAAACCATCACCGACCAGAACCCCGTAGGGCCAATTTCCTTGAGCGAAACCGCCCACGGAAACAGGAAAGCAATTTCCAGGTCAAACAAAATAAACAGAATGGCGACCAGGTAGTAGCGCACATCGAACTTCATGCGGGCGTCTTCGAAAGCCTCGAAACCACACTCATAAGGGGAGTTTTTCGCCGCATCAGGGCGGTTGGGGCCCAGAATGTAGCCAAGCACCTGGGGAATGATGCCGACAGCTACGCCGACCAATATGAACATCAAAACGGGAAGGTATTGATCAATGCGCATCACTAAATTCTGACCACCGTTGCTTGCGCTGACCCTACAGAGCAGGGCCGCGCAACTATTGTTTGGTGCCGTCGGCGAGACTCGAACTCGCAAAGCTTTCGCCACTACCACCTCAAGATAGCGTGTCTACCAATTTCACCACGACGGCGGTGTCACACGGATCGCATGCGAAGCCTTAAGGCCTCGGCGCTCTCCAACGTGTCTGAGAGTTTACCCTGATTTAAAGAGCAAATTGCTGCGGTGCAAGCATAAAAGCGCCCGCGCCGCGCCGTAGCAGCATGGATAATCCGCAAGATGCGAAGCACTGCCCTTTCTCTCCGATTTCAACCGACGCTTAGCCAATGACCATCCTAGTGACCGGCGGCGCCGGATTTATTGGCAGCAACTTTGTCCTGGACTGGTTGGCCGCCTCCGACGAGGCGGTGCTCAACGTGGACAAGCTGACTTATGCCGGCAATCTTCACAACTTGGCGGCACTCTCTGGTGACCCGCGCCATATTTTTGTCCGGGGAGATATCGGAGATGCCCAGCTGATGGGAGCCCTGCTTGCCCAACACCAGCCACGCGCCGTACTCAACTTTGCCGCCGAGAGCCATGTGGATCGCTCCATCCTGGGCCCGGCAGAGTTCATCCAGACCAATATTTGGGGCACTTTCCAATTGCTGGAGCAAGTTCGGGCCTACTGGGCGGCGCTGGATGCCTCGGCGAAAGCAACTTTCCGACTGCTGCACGTTTCCACCGACGAGGTGTACGGATCGCTAGCCGCCAGCGAACCCGCTTTTACGGAAACCAACCGCTACGAACCCAACAGTCCCTACAGTGCCAGCAAGGCCGCCAGCGATCACCTGGTACGGGCCTACCACCACACCTATGGCGTGCCGGTGCTGACCACCAACTGCTCGAACAACTACGGACCGCTGCACTTTCCCGAAAAGTTGATTCCGCTGATGATTGTCAACGCCCAGGCCGGCAAGCCGCTGCCGGTGTACGGTGATGGAATGCAAATCCGCGATTGGCTTTATGTCAAGGACCACTGCAGCGCCATTCGGTCCGTCCTGGCTGGCGGGCGCGTGGGCGAGACCTACAACATCGGCGGATGGAACGAAAAGCCCAATCTGGACATCGTGCACACCGTATGTGACCTGCTCGACGAGCTCAAGCCGCGCGCCGATCAGCAGTCTTACCGAACCCAGATCACCTACGTCACGGACCGACCCGGGCATGACCGCCGGTACGCGATTAACGCGCGCAAGATAGAACGGGAATTGGGCTGGAAGCCCGCAGAAACCTTCGAAACCGGCATTCGCAAAACGGTCCAGTGGTACCTGGACAACCCGCAGTGGGTGGCACAAGTGCAAAGTGGAGCCTACCGCGAATGGGTGGCGACGCAGTACGCGCAGGCGTGAGACACACTGGATGTTGAAGATTTTGCTCCTGGGGGCCAATGGCCAGGTAGGCTGGGAACTGCAACGCAGCCTGGGGGTCCTGGGCGAGGTCATCGCTTTGGGCTCGGGCCAGTCCAAGGACCACCCTGACCTTTGTGGCGACTTGAGCCAACTGGAAGAACTTGCACGCACGGTCCGCAAAGTGGCTCCCCACGCCATCGTGAACGCGGGCGCCTACACCGCCGTAGACCGCGCAGAGACCGAAAGTGATCTTGCCCATTTGATCAACGCACTCGCGCCTGGTGTCCTTGCGGCAGAAGCGCAACAACTGGGCGCCTGGTTGGTTCATTACTCCACAGACTATGTGTTTGACGGCAGCGGCTCCACACCCTGGAAGGAAGGCGACCCTTGCGCGCCCCTGAATATCTACGGTCGCACCAAACGCGAGGGTGAATTGGTTGCTGCGGCTTGCACAAAACACCTGATTTTTCGTACCAGCTGGGTCTACGGCGCAAGAGGTGGCAATTTCGCAAAAACTATGCTGCGACTGGCCGCTGAGCGCGAGGCGCTGACGGTGATTGACGATCAGTTTGGGGCGCCAACGTCTGCAGAGTTGCTGGCTGACGTGACAGCCCATGCCTTGCGCGAAGCCATGGCACGGCCCTCGGTGGCTGGCACCTACCACTGCGCTGCCAGGGGGCAAACCAGTTGGCGTGCGTACGCACAGTTCGTCCTGGCCCAGGCGCTTGAGATGGGAGTCGCCTTGAAAGCGCAGCCGGAACAGGTCCACGCCACGACGACCGCCGAGTACCCGACCCCGGCTCAACGACCATTGAACTCGCGTCTTGACACGGAAAAGCTGCGCTCCACGTTTTCATTACACTTGCCACTTTGGCAAATTGGAGTGCGGCGAATGCTGCAAGAAACTTTAGGAGCCAAGCCGGCATGAGTACATTCAGCAAACCGCTGCGCAAAGGAATCATCCTGGCAGGCGGTTCAGGCACCCGTTTGTATCCCGCTACGCAGGTGGTGAGCAAACAATTGCTGCCCATTTACGACAAGCCGATGATTTATTACCCGCTAAGCACCCTGTTGCTGGCGGGAATCCGGGAGATCCTGATCATCTCCACCCCCCAAGACACCCCCAGGTTTGAGCAGCTGTTGGGCGATGGCCGCCAGTGGGGCCTGCAGCTCTCCTATGCGGTTCAGCCAAGCCCAGACGGCTTGGCGCAGGCGTTTTTGATTGGCGAGGCGTTTCTGGACGGAGCCCCGAGCGCGCTGGTGCTGGGTGACAATATTTTTTACGGTCACGACTTTGCGGCTCTGCTCAGTTCGGCTTGTACGCAAAAGGTTGGCGCAACGGTGTTTGTCTATGCGGTGCAAGACCCGGAACGCTACGGCGTAGTGGAGTTCGATGCCGCCGGGCGGGCCATCAGCCTGGAAGAAAAGCCCGCAACCCCAAAATCACGCTATGCCGTGACCGGTCTGTATTTCTACGACAGCCAGGTGGTGGACTTGGCAAAGAGGGTCAAGCCATCGGCACGCGGCGAATTGGAAATCACCGACCTGAACCGCCTGTACCTCGAGCGCGGCATGCTGGACGTGCAAACCATGGGACGCGGCTACGCATGGCTCGACACAGGCACCCACGAGTCCATGCTGGAAGCCAGTCAATTCATTCACACCATCGAAAATCGCCAGGGGCTGAAGGTCGCAGCACCGGAAGAAATCGCCTGGCGCAGCGGCTGGATTGACAACGCGCAGCTAGAACGCCTGGCCAAACCGCTGGAAAAGTCCGGTTACGGGCAATACCTGCTGCGCATACTCACCGAAAAGGTCTTCTGATGAAGGCGACCCCCACCGCCATTGCCGATGTTCTAAAAATCGAACCACGTGTCTTTGGTGACGAGCGCGGCTTTTTTTATGAGAGCTTCAACGCACGCAACTTTGCGGCCGCCACGGGCCTCGATGTCAACTTTGTGCAGGACAACCACTCCAAATCTGCGCGCGGCGTGCTGCGGGGATTGCACTTTCAAGTGCAAAACCCCCAAGGCAAGCTGGTGCGCGTGGTGGCCGGCGAGGTGTTTGATGTTGCCGTCGACATTCGCCCCCATTCCCCCACCTACGGACAATGGGTCGGAGAAATACTGTCCGCCAGCAACCGGCACCAGCTCTGGATACCACCAGGTTTGGCGCATGGGTTCTTGGTGTTGTCTGAATCCGCGGAGTTTTTGTACAAGACCACGGACTACTATGCCCCTGAGTTTGAACGGTGTTTGGCCTGGGATGACCCGGGCTTGGGCATCGCTTGGCCGCTTGGGGACCTGTTGCCCATCGTTTCGGCCAAAGACGGTCTTGGGAAAACCCTCGCCGACCTATGAACGACGTGAACGCCGTCCATCCGAGCGCAGCCTCGGGCAACCTTTCCGGCATTGGCCGAGCGCTGGTGGCGGCGGGCGACTTGGACCAAAAAACGGCTGAAATGCTTTTTAGCAAGGCCCAGGGCAATCGCAAGAATTTTGTCGCTGAGCTGGTGAATTCGGGATCCGTGTCGTCCATTACTTTGGCCCACACGCTGAGCAAGGCATTCATCGCCCCACTCCTCGATTTGGACGCGTTAGATATCGACGCCCTGCCTGAAAACCTGCTGGACCAGAAAATTTGTCGGGATTACGGGCTCTTGCCCTTGGGGAAACGGCACAACGCACTGGTTATCGCCACCGCCGATCCTTCCAATCGTGAAGCGGCAGAAAAAATCAAATTCGCCACGCAGCTTTCGGTGGAGTGGGTCGTCGTCGAGTTTGACAAGCTGATGACCCTGAACGCTGGCCGGTTCACCGAGGCGAATGAAAAGTTTGCTGCCGACTTTCTGAACAGTGATTTCGACGAAAAAAGTCTGGAAGTCACCTCGGATGCCCCTACGGAGGGGTCGAGCCAGGACAACGAAATAGACGATGCGCCAGTCGTACGCTTCCTTCAAAAAATGCTGTACGACGCCTTCACCATGGGCGCGTCCGACTTGCATTTCGAACCTTACGAATTCTCCTACCGCGTACGCTTTCGGATCGACGGTGAACTGCGAGAAATTGGCGCACCTCCGGTGAGCATCAAGGAAAAACTCGCTTCGCGAATCAAGGTGATTTCACGCATGGACATCTCAGAGCGCCGTTTGCCGCAGGACGGCCGCATGAAACTCAAAATGGGACGGGACCGGACCATTGACTTTCGTGTGAGCACCCTGCCCACCCTATTTGGTGAAAAAATTGTGATCCGGATCCTGGATCCGAACAGCGCGAAAATGGGCATTGAAGCCTTGGGTTACGACACGGTGGAAAAGGACCGCTTGCTCAAAGCGATTGGGCGTCCTTACGGCATGGTGCTGGTGACGGGCCCCACGGGTTCGGGTAAGACCGTGTCACTGTATACCTGCCTGAATTTGCTGAACAAGCCAGGCGTGAACATTGCCACGGCAGAAGACCCGTCAGAAATCAACCTGCCCGGCGTCAACCAGGTCAACGTCAACGAAAAAGCCGGGTTGACCTTTGCGGTGGCCCTGAAGTCCTTCTTGCGCCAGGACCCGGACATCATCATGGTCGGGGAAATCCGAGACCTCGAAACCGCCGATATCGCCATCAAGGCCGCGCAAACGGGTCATATGGTCTTGTCCACCCTGCACACCAACGACGCACCCAGCACCATCACGCGCCTGCGCAATATGGGTGTGGCGCCCTTCAATATTGCCTCCAGCGTGGTGCTGGTGACCGCACAGCGTTTGGCCCGGCGTTTGTGCCCCAAATGCAAACAGCCCGCCGAAATACCTGACCAAACCCTGCTGGAAGCGGGCTTCAGGGCGGCAGATATCGATGGGACTTGGCGTCCGTACCGCGCGATGGGCTGTGGCAACTGCAATAACGGCTACAAGGGGCGCATTGGTATTTACCAAGTCATGCCCATCAGCGAGGAAATGCAGCGCATTATTTTGCGCGATGGCTCCGCCATGGACATTGCAGAGCAGTCCGAAAAAGAGGGCGTGCGCTCCTTGCGCGCTTCCGGTTTGAACAAGGTCAAACTGGGCCTGACTTCCATTGAAGAAGTACTGGCCGTGACAAACGAATAAATACAAATACGAATACAGGGACCTATGGCCACCATAAAGACAGCCCAACAGGCAAGGCGCAAAGACGCCACAGCCGAGTCCGTATTTGAATGGCAGGGCAAGGATCGCAACGGCAAGAGCGTGGCTGGCGAAACTCGCGCTACCGCCGAAGCCCTGGTTCGTGCCATGCTGTGGCGCCAAGGCATTACTCCGAAAAAAATTCGGAAACGGCGCATGGGGTGGGCGCAATCCATCAAACCTAAAGAGGTGGCAACTTTTACGCGGCAGCTGTCCACCATGATGAAAGCTGGCGTACCACTGCTCCAGTCATTTGACATCGTGGGCCAGGGGAACTCGAACGCCAGCCTGAGCAAGTTGATCAATGATTTGCGAATCGATATTGAGACCGGCTCGTCCATGAGTTCGGCATTCAGAAAATATCCGAACCAGTTCAGTGCGCTTTACTGCAATTTGATCGCCGCAGGGGAAGCCGCGGGCATTTTGGATTCACTGCTCGACCGCCTCGCCACGTACATGGAAAAGATCGAGGCAGTGAAATCAAAAATCAAATCTGCCCTGATGTATCCGGTCAGCGTTTTGATCGTGGCCTTTGCGGTCATCACCGTGATCATGATCTGGGTGATCCCCTCCTTCAAACAGGTTTTCGCGTCATTTGGCGGCGAGTTGCCGTGGCTCACGCTGCGCATGATCGCCATCAGTGAATTTTTTACCCAGTATTGGTACCTGATCTTTGGTTCTTTGGGCGGCGGGATCTACTTTTTTTTGCGGGCGTTGAAAACAAGCACCCGACTTCAATCGGTGGTGGATCGCTTGCTGCTGCGACTGCCGGTTTTTGGAATCCTGGTGCGAAAGTCCTGTATCGCGCGCTGGACCCGCACCTTGGCGACCATGTTTGCTGCCGGCGTTCCCCTGGTGGAGGCGCTGGAATCGGTGGGCGGGTCGGCAGGCAACGCGGTTTACGCCGACGCTACCGTCGGCATCCGCCAACAGGTCGCTACGGGTGCCTCACTCAGCTCCGCAATGGCGCAGTCACGGCTTTTTCCGCCAATGGTGCTGCAAATGTGCGCGATTGGCGAAGAATCAGGCTCCGTAGACTATATGTTGGGCAAAGCGGCGGATTTTTATGAATCAGAAGTCGATGACATGGTGGCCGGTATTTCCAGCCTGATGGAGCCAATCATCATCGTGATCCTGGGGAGCATTATTGGCGGCATCGTGGTGGCCATGTATCTTCCCATTTTCAAAATGGGGCAAATCGTTTGACTTTTTTTGAGGTGCCATCGGACATCGCAATTGCCAGTGTGCTGGGCTTGCTCGTGGGAAGCTTTTTGAATGTGGTGATTTTTAGGCTTCCCAAAATGCTGGAACGGCAGTGGGCGCGCGAACACCAGGAATGGTCGGGGGTTGAACCTGCAACCGAACTCGCAACGAGTGCGCCCTTTAATTTACTGGTGCCACGTTCCCAATGCCCCAAATGCGCCGCACCCGTGCGCTGGCAACACAATATCCCGGTACTCAGTTACCTCATCTTGCGCGGGCGCTGCAGCCGATGCCAGGCGACCATCAGCCCACAATATCCCTTGGTGGAGTTGGCAACCGCTGCGATTTTTGGCCTGTGTGCCGCACGCTGGGGTCAGACGGTTACGGCGGGCGCATGGTGCGTGTTCGCCGTTGGATTGTTGGTTTTGGCCTGCATCGACTGGGAAACCACCTTGCTGCCCGATGTGTTGGTTCTGCCTTTGCTGTGGCTGGGGCTGATCGCTGCCAACCTGCAATGGACGGCGACACCACCTTCCGACGCACTTTGGGGAGCGATCGGCGGCTACCTTTCCCTTTGGTCGGTGTACTGGGCATTCAAATGGGCGACCGGCAAAGAGGGCATGGGTTACGGTGATTTCAAACTATTCGCCTGCATGGGTGCCTGGTTTGGCTGGCAACTGCTTATTCCGTTGATTCTGCTGTCGTCGATCGTCGGTACCGTGGCAGGGCTGGCACTGAAACTGGGAGGCGGCCTGCGCGAGGGCGGCTACCTGCCGTTCGGGCCTTTTTTGGCAGGAGCGGGCTTTCTCTGCTTGGCGGTGACTCCCGAATCCCTGCGTGGGGGGCTGGGCCTGTGACCTTGCGAAGCCTGCGCCTGGGTGTCAGCGGCGGAATCGGCAGCGGAAAAAGCACGGTTTGCCAAATCCTGAAGACCCAGGGCGCGGCCGTGATTGACGCGGACGCCATTTCCCGCGCCTGCACAGCGGCGGGGGGCTCCGCGATTTCGGCCGTGCGTGCGACCTTTGGTTCCGAATCGATTGATGCCGGTGGAGCGATGGATCGCACGCATATGCGCCAGCTGGTTTTTGCCGACCCCCAGGCCCGCGCACGTCTGGAGGCAATTATTCACCCGCTGGTTGCGCTGGAAGTGGAACGTCAAGCCCGCACTGCAGCCGCCAACGGCGTGCGCAACATCGTCTTCGACATCCCACTGCTGGTGGAGTCTCGCCATTGGCGCCGAAGCCTGGACCGGGTACTGATCGTAGACTGCACCACATCGACCCAGATTGAACGCGTCGTCCAGCGCAACGCCCTGAGCCCCGCCGACGTGGAGGCCATCATTCGGGCCCAAAGTACGCGGGCGCAGCGCTTGAGGGCGGCGGACTTCGTAATTTTCAACGAAGGCAAGGACTTGTTAGAAATCAAGCGCGAATTGGAGGATTTGGAGGCGCAGTTCGGGCTATGATCCCGGCACTGGAAAATTGCGCGTGATCCTCTACGAATACCCGTTTAACGAAAGAATTCGCACTTATCTGCGTTTGGAGCAGTTGTTTCAGCGACTTTTTTCGCTCATTGCGCGCGCGCATGAGCTGGACCACCACTTTGCGCTGATTACGCTCTTCGAAATCATGAGCGTCAGCGCACGGGCAGAGCTCAAGGCCGACGTTCTCAAAGACCTGGAGCGACAGCGCCAAATTATGTGCAATTTCCGAGGCAATCCGGATATTGCGGCAAATTTGCTGGAAAAACTGGTCGATCAGCTCAGCGTCTGCATCGATGAACTCAACAATGCACCTAACAAGCTGGGACGAACGCTGGAAGAAAACGAATGGCTCAAAAGCGTTCGCAGCCGTACCAGCATTCCCGGGGGCACCTGCAATTTTGACCTCCCGGCCTATTACGCCTGGCAACACCACTCCAGCGAACAGCGGCGCGCCGATCTTTACGCCTGGGTAGAGACACTGCTCCCCTTGTCCAATGCGATCAAGGCGCTGCTTGGATTATTGCGAGACTCCGGTTCGCCACAAAAAATCGTGGCCATGGGTGGCCAATTCCAACAAAACCTGCCCCAAGGCCGCACATTCCAGCTTTTGCGCCTGTCATTGGACCCCGCTTTGGGAGCGATTCCAGAAATTAGCGCCAACCGATTGGTGGCATCCATCCGATTTGTGACGCAATCTGTCCACGATAAGGTGCAGGCGCAAACGGCTGATATCGCTTTTGAACTAACGCTGTGCTCCTAAACGGGGGGAGATGGATGGAATCGCCAGCTTCGAAGCAAGTCAAATGCCCGGCGTGCCAGGGCCCAAGCATTTACGCTCTTTCTAACGCATACCGTCCATTTTGCAGCGCGCGCTGTAAAGGGGTGGACTTAGGGGCCTGGGCCAGCGAAGAGTTTCGGCTGCCTGCGGTGGACAAGCCCGACGATATGCAACTGGAACACGGCACGGTTCATTAACTCCGGCGAGCGGGCGTCAATATGTGCGGCGAGACACGCGAGCTCGGTTCAGCGCTAAGCGATACCCGCCTCTTCGGCGAGCCATGCCAACACCGGCAAGGTTCCAGGCAGCACCGGGGCGACCTGCACTGGCAAACGCTCCCATTGCGCCAATTGGTGCTCCCTCATCTCCAGACTGCCGCCCCAATCGGTGACCTTGAAAAAATGCAGCCGTACCAAGGAATGGGGGTAATCCACCACTTCAACCTTCCACGGTGTGCCGGTCAGGACTTCAATACCCAATTCTTCGCGCAATTCACGGCATAACGCCTCATACGTGGACTCGCCCTGCTCTACCTTGCCCCCTGGGAACTCCCAGTAGCCTGCGTAGGGCTTGCCCGTTGGACGCGAGGTCAGCAAAAACTCGCCACTGTCCCGGACCAGTACACCCACCGCCACTTGGACCTCCGCCCGGTCGGCGCCGCCTTGGCGGGCGATCTCCGGATTTGCGATCCGTATCGACACGTTCATGGGCCGACAGGGGCCTCCGGCGCATGGCGGCCGGCAAAATCTTTGGCAAACTGCCAGGCGACCCTGCCACTGCGCGAACCCCGCTCCAGAGCCCAAATCAGCGCTTCAGGCCGGGATTGCGCCGCCAGGTGCGCCGACACGCCGAGGGCTTCCAACCACTGCGCAACGATCTGCAAATATTCGTCCTGGGTAAATGGATAGAAGCTCACCCAGAGGCCAAACCGCTCAGAGAGCGAAATTTTTTCTTCGACCCCTTCGCCGGGGTGTACCTCACCGCTCTCCGTGTGGGTATAGGTCAGGTTTTCGGCCATGTATTCCGGGAGAAGGTGGCGTCGGTTGCTGGTAGCGTAAATCAGGACGTTGGCGGAAGTGGCAGAAACCGATCCGTCCAGCACCGATTTGAGGGCCTTGTATCCGGGCTCACCCTGATCAAAACTCAGATCGTCACAAAAAATCAAAAACTTTTCGGGTCGGAGGGCGACGATATCCACAATGTCCGGCAAGTCCACCAGGTCCTCTTTGTCGACTTCGATCAGGCGTAAACCTTGGTCGCAATAGGTGTTCAGGCAAGCCCGGACCAGCGAGGATTTTCCGGTTCCGCGCGCGCCGGTCAAGAGGACGTTGTTGGCCGTGCGTCCACTCACAAATTGGGCGGTATTGCGAGCGATCTTTTCCTTTTGGACCTCAATCTCTTTCAGGTCGTCCAGCCGCATGGCTCCGACCTGACGTACGGGCACGAGGTAGCCTTGCCCCGACACCCGCTTGCGGTACAAAAAGGCAATGGAGCTGTTCCAGTCGGGCTGTTGAATGTCTTGGCGCAGGGCCGATTCAACCCGATCCATGAATTGCACGGCACGGGCCAAAAAGGGGATCAGTCGATCGTCGAGCACACCAAGCTCCTGTCAGGACCGGTAATCGGCGTTGATGGTGACGTAATCGTGGCTCAGATCGCAGGTCCACACGGTATGGCTGGCGGCGCCACGCCCCAGGTCGACCCGCACTACGATTTCACTCTGGCGCATGACCCGCTGACCGTCGGCCTCCTGGTAGTCGGGGTTGCGTCCACCCCGGGTGGCAACATGCACGTCGTCCAGAAAAAGTTCAATGCGGCTTTGGTCCAAATCAGCAATGCCGGCATAGCCAACGGCAGCCAAGATACGACCCAAATTCGGATCACTGGCAAAAAACGCGGTCTTGACCAGTGGCGAATGGGCAATGGCATAGGCAACCTTGCTGCATTCCTGCACCGTTGCACCGCCGTCAATCTGCACCGTAATGAATTTGGTGGCACCCTCGCCGTCGCGCACAATGGCGTGGGCCAGTTGTCGCGCCACGCCCAACAAGGCTACAAAAAGGGCCTGGCCCTCGGGGCTGGCCAGCGAATCAATACGCGCATGACCGGCTTGGTGCGTGGCGACTACCACCAAGGAATCGTTGGTTGAGGTGTCGCCATCCACCGTCACACAGTTGAAGGATTGTTGCGCCAGCGCCAGCGCCAGGGGCTGCATGAGGTCCGGATGCACACAGGCATCCGTGGCAATAAACCCCAGCATGGTGGCCATATTGGGACGAATCATGCCCGCACCCTTGCTGACACCGGTCATGCTCACCGTCTTGCCACCTAGGGACACCTGGGCACCAAAAGCCTTGGGTACGGAGTCGGTGGTCATGATGCCTTCAGCAGCCTGCAGCCAGCGATCAGGGTGAGCTGCAGCAATCGCGCTGTCAAGGGCTGCGATGATGCGATCGCTGGGCAAGGGCTCCATGATCACGCCGGTGGAGAAAGGCAGCACCTGGCTGGCGTCAATCTGCAGCCGCTGGGCCAAGGCATTGCACGTCGCGTGCGCACGCTCCAAGCCGTCCGCGCCGGTGCCGGCGTTGGCGTTACCCGTATTCACCAGCAAGGCGCGAATCTCGGCACCCTGGGACAAATTGCGCTGGCAGATCTGAACCGGAGCGGCGCAGAAGCGGTTGGTCGTAAATACGCCCCCCACACTGCTGCCCGGGTCAAGCAAAAACACCGAAACGTCTTTGCGACCCTGCTTGCGAACACCCGCCTCGACCACTCCAATGCGGACACCGGCGATGGGGAAAAGTTTGGACGGGTCAGGCGCGGGTAGATTGACGGGCATATCCGGATCTCAGGTAAGTTTGCCGTGGCATTGTTTGAATTTTTTGCCACTGCCACAAGGGCAAGGCTCGTTGCGACCGACACGAAGCACCGCGTTCGAATCCGCGCTTTGCATCGCCGGTGCGGCTTCGGTGGTCTGCGCCTCACCCGTCTCGGTGGGAGCGGTGTACGTGATGTTGCTGATGTTCTCTGCGCGCGCCTCCAGCGCCTCGGCGGCCTCCTCGAGTTGCTCGCTGGATTGGATCCGCACCGTCATCAAGGTCTTGGTCACCTCATTTTTGACGCCATCCAGCATTTGGCCAAAAAGCTCAAAGGCTTCGCGCTTGTACTCCTGCTTGGGCTGCTTTTGCGCATAGCCGCGCAAATGGATGCCTTGGCGCAAGTAATCCAGCGAGCTCAGGTGATCGCGCCACTGGGTGTCAATGGTTTGCAAGAGCACCATGCGTTCAAAGTGGGTAAAGCTCTCGGCGCCGACTTGCTCGATCTTTTGCGCAAAAGACGCATTGGCCGCCTCGGTCACCGCATTCAATATATCTTCGTCGGTGATGGACTGGGCAGCGGCAATGGTGCCGGCCAGGTCCAACTCAATGCGCCAATCGTCAGCCAGCAGCTTTTGCAGACCGGGAATGTCCCACTGCTCTTCCACCGACTCGTGTGGCACATAGACCCGCACCAAGTCCTGGAAAGTGCCTTCGCGCAGGGAGCGGATCTGAGCGTTCAGGTCCTCCGCATCCAAAATCGCGTTGCGCTGCTGGTAAATCACCTTGCGCTGGTCATTGGACACATCGTCATATTCCAGCAACTGCTTGCGCATGTCAAAGTTACGCGCCTCGACTTTGCGCTGCGCGCTTTCAATACTGCGCGTCACGATGCCGGCCTCAATCGCCTCACCCTCGGGCATTTTGAGCCGCTCCATGATGGCCTTGACCCGATCCCCGGCAAAAATACGCATCAAGGCGTCGTCCAGGCTCAAGTAAAAGCGTGACGAACCCGGGTCGCCCTGGCGCCCGGAGCGGCCACGCAACTGGTTGTCAATGCGGCGTGATTCATGGCGTTCGGTGGCGATGATGCGCAGGCCGCCCAGCGCGGTGATGGCCTCGTGGTCGATCTTCCATTGGGCCTTGATGGCGGCGACCTTGGCGCTTTTACCGTTCTCGTCCAGGCTTGCATCGGCCTGGGCTTCCTGCACCGCTTTTTCGATATTGCCACCCAACACGATGTCCGTACCCCGGCCTGCCATGTTGGTGGCGATGGTGATCATCTTGGCGCGCCCCGCCTGGGCGACGATATCGGCCTCGCGGGCATGCTGTTTGGCGTTGAGCACCTGGTGCGGCAAGCCGGCTTTGGTCAGCAACTCGGCGATGATTTCGGAGTTTTCGATCGAGGTCGTCCCAACCAACACCGGCTGACCTCGCTCATAGCACTCGCGAATATCCTCAATCGCGGCCACGTATTTTTCTTGGGTCGTCTTGTAAACGCGGTCAAGCTGGTCTTCGCGGCGGCTCTGGCGGTTGGGCGGAATGACGACCGTCTCCAACCCGTAAATTTCCTGGAACTCGTAGGCCTCGGTATCGGCCGTGCCGGTCATGCCGGACAGCTTGCCGTAGAGGCGGAAGTAATTCTGGAAGGTAATAGACGCCAGCGTCTGGTTTTCCGCCTGAATGGTTACGCCCTCTTTGGCCTCCACCGCTTGGTGCAGGCCATCGCTCCAACGCCGACCGGTCATCAGGCGCCCGGTAAATTCGTCCACGATGACGATTTCGCCCTCTTGCACCACGTAATGCTGGTCGCGGTGGAACAGGTGATTGGCCCGCAGCGCCGCATACAGGTGGTGCATCAGCGTGATGTTGGCCGGGTCATACAAGGAGGAGCCCACCGGGATCAGTCCCAGGCCTGCGAGCAGCTTCTCGGCGCTCTCGTGCCCGTCTTCGGTCAGCACGATTTGCTGGGCTTTTTCATCCACCGTGAAGTCACCAGGGGTAATCACACCCTCGCCGGTGCGCAAATCGAGTTCGCCTTCCTGGCGTTTGAGGGCAGGAACCACCGTGTTGATGGCAATGTAGAGCTCGGTATGGTCCTCGGCCTGACCGCTGATGATCAGCGGCGTACGGGCTTCATCAATCAAAATGGAATCCACCTCGTCGACGATGGCGAAGTTCAGACCGCGTTGAACCCGGTCTTTGGCTTCATAGACCATGTTGTCGCGCAGGTAGTCGAAGCCGTACTCGTTGTTGGTACCGTAGGTGATGTCGGCGCGGTAGGCCGCCTGCTTTTCTTCACGCGGCACATTGGGCGTATTGATACCGACCGTCAAACCCAGGAATTCGTACAACTGGCCCATCCAACGTGCGTCTCGGCTGGCCAGGTAATCATTGACCGTCACCACGTGCACGCCCCGACCGGTCAGAGCGTTCAGATAAACCGGCAGCGTGGCAGTCAGCGTTTTGCCTTCGCCAGTGCCCATTTCAGAAATTTTTCCATGGTGCAGCGACATCCCCCCCAGCAACTGCACATCAAAGTGCCGCATCTTCATCACCCGCTTGGATCCTTCACGGACCACTGCAAAGGCCTCCGGCAGGATGGCGTCCAAACTCTCGCCAGCCGCAACACGCGTCTTGAATTCGGTCGTTTTTGCCTTGAGCGCCTCGTCCGTCAACGCTTCAAAAGCCGGTTCCATCGCGTTGATGCGGGCCACAGTGGTCCGGTACTGCTTCAACAAACGGTCATTGCGGCTTCCAAAGAGCTTGGTCAGGAATGTAAATGGCATGGGTACGAGACCGGCCTGCACCCCCCATGGGCTACAGAACAGCACAGTCCTTTTGGTGGTCGGTGTTCAAAGTGAGGGTGGCGATCACCGCTGCGCACCCGCAGGCACGGTCGCTGCCGCCACCAATAAGCACAGGATTTTAACGTTGCGCGGTGCGGGAGGGCGTGCTTGCGCCCATGCGCAGAAATTTCTGCGGATCCTGCGCAACGCCGCGCACCAACACCTCAAAATGCAGGTGTGGCCCAGTGGAGCGCCCGGTGTTCCCCACCTCGGCGATTTTTTGGCCCCGCTTGATCAGATCGCCTTTTTTAACCACGCTGCGCGACAGATGGGCGTAGCGGGTCAAAAGACTGTCTCCATGGTCGACCTCGACCATGTTTCCATACTGGGGATGCAATTCCTGCGAGACCACCACGCCTCCAGCGGCCGAATACACCGGGGTACCGACCACGGCCGGAAAATCCAGGCCATCGTGCATGGCAGACAGTCCGGTAAAGGGGTCAATACGCCACCCGAACGCCGAACCTGCGGTCGCGTCCGGCACGGGCGAGCGGGTGGGGATCATCATTTTTTTGATTTTTTGCTCGAACAGCCGCGACTCAATGACGGTCATCAGGTCGTTGCGTTGCCCGGTGGTCTGTTCGATCTGGTGCAACGTCGACTGCAGCTCCTGCATCGTCAGGTCTCGGCCCAACACCAAGGCACCTCCTTGCCCTGGCGGGACTTTGAAGGCTGCAGGATCCAAACCAGCCAAGCCTGATACCCGCTCCGCCAGCGACTCCATCTGCAACAACTTGGCCTGCATTTCACCCATGCGCTTGGCCATGAGCTCGATGTTTTCGCGCATGTAACGATCGCGTTGGTCAAATTCGTCCTTGACGACCAGGCGCATGACCGAGCTGATGATCGGCCACCCATCGCGCGCACCTTTGAGCAAAATCCAGTGGTAAATGCCGGCTGAAATAAGCGTCACCGTCAGAAACAACGCTACCAGCGTAGCAGCCAAGGCGGGGCCTTTGATTTGCAGCACATAGCTTTTCGACAGGCGGGGATCCGTGATAATCAATTGCATGTGTACGGTACCAAAATGAACAACACCAGCCGGCCTTCCCGGTCCTGGACCGTACTGCAAGCCACCCAACAATCCCCGACTTTAGCGCGATTGGCCGAACTGGCCGCAGATTCCGCTGCGCGACTGCAATCGGTCTCCGCCCTTTTGCCCCCCGCCCTGCGCAAGAGCGTCAAGGCCGGGCCGGTCGACAATGGCGTCTGGTGCCTGGTCGTCGACAACAACGCCGTGGCCTCCAAAGTTCGCCAATTGCTGCCCGCCTTGATCGCTCATTTGAGTACCAAAGGCTGGGAAATCACTGAAATTCGAGTCAAGGTCAGCCGGGAATAGCCCTCAACCGAATGACCGCGCTTCGCAAATCAGCCGCCCACGCGCGCCGATCCCGACCCGCCGCCGTTTGCGCCGTACCGAAATGCACCACCGCCACCAGGTCTCGCGCTCGCAGCGTGCGCCAGACCGATGCGATCAGGGTGTCGTCACCGATATAACAGGGCGCAAAACTGGCCAAACCACTGCGGCCATTGATAAATCGCAAGCCTACCGGCACCACCGGCGCATCCGCAGAAATGGCGGCCTGGAATAGGTTGGCATGGAACGGCAGTACGCCTGCGCCATCGCCCGTGGTGCCTTCAGGAAACACCGCGAGCACCTCATGGGCGCGCAGGCATTCGACCATGTGGTGAACGACCCGCAGGGCGTCGCGGCGCGACTCTCGGGTGATGTAGAGCGTTCCCCCGGCGGTCGCCAAAGTGCCAATCAGCGGCCAGTGCTGAATGTCGGATTTGGAAATAAAGCGGCAATGGCGGGCCGCATGCATCACCAAAATATCGAGCCACGAGATGTGGTTGGCCGCCAGCAGCACCGGTCCATACTCCGGAACGGGGCCGTGCACCTGCAGCTTGACACCCAGACATGCCAGCATGGTGTGAGCCCAGGCCTGCACCGCCGCATCCCGTGCGCTTTGCTCCAGCCCGGGAAAACGCCGGTAAATCGTCCACAAGCCGACGCCTACATGCACCAGCATGCGCAACAACCGACCCAAGGCAAGCATGGCTAGGCGCGGCGCTCGAACGCCATGCGGCCACCGACCAGCGTGGCGCGGACCCGAGCCGGCAGCTCGTAGCCGTCAAAGGGTGTGTGCTTACTCTGGCTGCGCAGCGCCCGCGGGTGTACTTGCCAGGACGCCTCGGGGTCGACCACGCAAATATCGGCCACACCGCCCACATGAAGGCGTCCCAGGGAACCCGCCAGTGCGCCCACGGATTCGCCCAGCACGGCAGCGCTGTTGCTGGTGACGCAGGCCAGCGCACGCGCCAGGGGAACACCGTCCGCCTGCGCCCACTTGAGTGCCAGACTCAACAAAAGCTCCAAGCCTGTGGCACCGGGTGCACTTTCGGCAAATGGCAGGTCTTTTTCGTCGGCACCCACCGGCGTGTGATCCGACACCAAAGCATCGACCGTGCCATCCGCCAAGCCCGCTCGCAGTGCAGCGCGATCGGCCTGCTGGCGCAGCGGCGGATTGAGGCGCGTCCGGCTGTCGAAGTAGCCGATGTCCAAGTCGGTCAGGTGCAGTGAATTGAGGCTGACATCGCAGCTGACCGGCAAGCCCTGCGACTTGGCCTGGCGCACCAACTCCACCCCAGCAGCACTGCTGATGCGGCACAAGTGAACGCGCGCGCCCGTGGCGCGCACCAGCTCAAAAATCGTGTGCAGCGCAATCGTTTCCGCCGCGACCGGTACGCCACTCAGGCCCATGCGCGTAGCCAGCGGCCCGCTGGCAGCGACGCCCTTGCCCAAATACAGCTCCTGAGGGCGCAGCCACACGGTGTAGCCAAATGAGCGCGCGTATTGCAGCGCGCGTTGCGTCACCTGCGTATTGGCCAACGGAACTTCTGCCTGCCCGAAACCGACGCAACCGGCCTCGGTCAGCTGCAGCATCTCCGTCAGCACCTCGCCTTGCAGACCCCGCGTGAGCGCACCCAACGGCAAGACCCGCGCCTGGCGCTGTTTCTCGGCACGAAAACGGAGCATTTCCACCAGGCCGGGCTCATCCAGCACCGGGTCGGTGTCTGGCGGACAGACCAGACTGGTCACGCCGCCGGCGACCGCAGCGGCCAACTCAGAAGCCAGCATGCCTTCATGTTCGTGTCCGGGCTCCCGCAGTCGTGCCGACAGGTCCACCAGGCCGGGGATCACCAGACAACCCGCAGCGTCCACGGTGTGCGCAGCGTCAAAGTCGCCTGACACCGTGCCGATGGACAGCACGCGCCCTGCGGCGATCGCCACATCGGCCAGCGTATCCAAGCCGCTGGCGGGATCGATCACGCGGCCGTTTTGAATCAGAATTTTCATGGCGTGACGTCCTTATGCTTCATTGCCAGCCACGATGCCCATCACCGCCATCCGCACCGCAATGCCAAAAGTGACCTGCGGCAAGATCACGCTTTGCAGCCCGTCCACCACAGCGGAGTCAATCTCAACCCCGCGGTTGATTGGGCCGGGGTGCATGACGATGGCGTCGCTTTTGGCCAACAACAGTTTTTCGGGGGTCAGACCAAAACTCTTGGAGTATTCCTGGCTCGACGGCAACAGCGCGCCATTCATACGCTCGTTTTGCAAGCGCAGCATGATCACCACGTCGCAGTCCTTGATGCCCTCTTCCAGCGTATTGCACACGCGCACGCCCATGGCGGCCATGTCGCCAGGCACCAGGGTGCGCGGCCCCACCACCCGAACTTCGGCGCAGCCCAGCGTGGTGAGCGCATGAATGTCCGATCGGGCCACGCGCGAATGCAACACGTCACCCACAATGGCGACGGTCAGGTTGGAGAAGTCTTTTTTGTAATGCCGGATCGTGTACATGTCCAGCAAACCCTGGGTCGGGTGCGCGTGGCGACCATCACCGGCGTTGACCACGTGCACATGAGGTGCCACGTGCCGGGCAATCAGATAGGGAGCACCCGACTCGCTGTGCCGCACCACAAAAATGTCCGCCGCCATGGCACTCAGATTGGCGATGGTGTCCAGCAACGACTCGCCCTTGGAGGCACTGGAGCGCGCAATATCAAGGTTGATCACGTCCGCCGACAAGCGCGTCGCGGCAATGTCAAAGGTGGTGCGCGTGCGGGTACTGTTTTCAAAAAACAAGTTAAACACGCTTTTTCCGCGAAGCAGCGGCACCTTCTTGACTTCGCGGTCGCTCACCGAAACAAACTGGTCCGCCGTGTCCAGAATGTGGGTCAGCATGTCCTTGGACAGGCCTTCGGTGGACAACAGGTGGATCAGCTCGCCGTGTTTGTTGAGTTGGGGGTTGCGTCGGCCTAGCATGCTTAGGCACCTTTCACGTCAAAACTGAAATGCCCATCGGCGTCGCGCGCCAGTGCCAGCGACTGCGTGGGCTCCAGGCTCACGCGGGCAGCAGCAAAGTCGGCCTGAATGGGCAACTCGCGCCCGCCCCGGTCCACCAGCACGGCCAGTTTCACGCTGGCCGGGCGGCCATAGTCAAACAGCTCGTTGCTCACAGCGCGGATGGTGCGCCCGGTAAACAGCACGTCGTCAAGCACCACAATATGCGCGCCTTGTACCGCAAACGGCAACTTGGTCTGCCCGCCGGCCGCCAATCCACGTTTGGCAAAGTCGTCGCGGTGCATGGCGGACGAAATCGTGCCGTGGCTGCCACTCAAACCCAAGTCTTTTTGCAGCCGCTCGGCCAGCCAGGCGCCACCTGAGGTGATTCCCACCAAGCGCGAATCGGCTTGGCACAAGCCCCGCACACCGCGCAGCAACTCCAGGTAAAGCCCCTCGGCATTCAGGACCAGACTCATGGCAAGTTCCTCAAAAATTGCTCCAAAATAATGCAGGCCGACGCCGCATCCGCATCTTTAGCCCCCGAAGACAGAGCCTCGGTCGTGCTGTAACGCTCATCGACCTCAAACACCGGAAGGCCAAATCGCCCGCGCAACTGGCGGCCGAACTTTTGGGCACGCAGGGTGTTCTCGTGCGGGGCACCGTCGGGGTGGTAGGGCACACCAATCACGATGGCGTCGGGCTGCCATTCGGCAAGCCGCTGCGCGATCTGGCCAAAGCGGGCATCGCCCATCGCGGCAATGGTGGGTTGGGCCTGCGCGGCGCCCAACAGGCGGTTGCCCACAGCCACACCAGTGCGCTTGGTGCCAAAGTCAAAGGCCATGAAAGTGACGAGCTTGGCGTCAACGCTCATGCGCTGCCCGCGTGCGGCGAAATCATCCAGGCTTGCAAGCCCAACAGCGCCAGTGCCTGGTCGTAACGCTGCGCCACGGGTGTGTCAAAAATAATGCTGCTTTGGGCGTCCACCGTGAGCCAGCTGTTTTCCTTGATTTCCGTCTCCAGCTGGCCTTCGCCCCACGCCGAATAGCCCAGCGACACCAAGACCTTGCGTGGACCGGAACCTGTGGCAATGGCCTCAAGCACATCGCGCGATGTGGTCATCTCCAGCCCACCGGGAATCACCATGGTGGACGCGTACAGCGATTCCTCAGGCCGGTCCTGGTCGGCAAACACCGGCTCGTGCAACACAAAGCCGCGCTCCTCGTGCACTGGGCCGCCCTGAAACACGGTCTGATCGACCATGTCGGGGCGTTGCAGCTGCAAGGCCACCTTGCCAAACAAGGCGCCCATTTTCATTTCTGCCGGTTTGTTGATGATCAGCCCAAGCGCACCACGGGGGCCGTGTTCGCACAGGTAGACCACGCTTTTGGTGAACATCCCGTCTTCCAAGCCCGGCATCGCAATCAGAAAATGGTGCGTCAGGTTGGTGGGTGCAGAATCGCCGGTCATATTTTCGATTTTAACGGCAGACATGCAACCCACTTACCCCACCGGACTGGTCTGGTTTCGGCGCGATTTGCGCACCAGCGACAACCCTGCGCTCGCCTTGGCGCTGCAATCCTGCGCCCAAGTGCACTGTGTTTTTGTGTTCGACCGCAGCATTTTAGACGCCCTGCCGCGCGCTGACCGGCGGGTCGAATTTATCCAAGCCAGCCTGGTGGAGCTGGACGCCGGTCTGCGCGCTCTGGCGGGCAAGTCGCACGCAGGCCTGATCGTGCGCCACGCCGTGGCAGCGGACGAGATTCCCCTTCTGGCCGCCAGCCTGCAAGCGCAGGCCGTATTTGCCGCCGATGACTACGAGCCCGCCGCCTTGGCGCGCGACGCCCGGGTTCGCAGCACACTGGACGGGCAGGGCGTGGCTTGGTTGGGCATCAAAGACCATGTCATTTTCGAGCGGCGAGAAGTACTCACCCAAACCGGTAAGCCCTACGGCGTGTTCACCCCTTATTTGCGTGCCTGGTTGGCGCGCATGGGCGATACCGGCCCCACGCGCCACGACAGCCACACCCTGAGCCAGCGCCTGGCTGCCCGCCCTGCTGCGTTTGACGCGCCCGTTCCCACTCTGGAGGACATCGGATTTACACCCACCAATCTGCGCGCGCTGGGAATCACCCCCGGTGCCTCGGGTGCGCAGGCGATGTTGGAAGACTTTTTGCCACGCATGGACAGCTATGACGAGACGCGCAATTTTCCGTCCGTCAAGGGCCCGAGCTACCTGGGCATCCATCTGCGCTTTGGCACGGTGTCGATCCGGCAATTGGTGGCGCTCGCCCTGCCTCGCCACCAGGATGGCAACAAAGGCGCCAGCGTCTGGCTGGCGGAGCTGGGCTGGCGCGACTTTTATTTTCAGATCCTTGCCAATTTCCCCCAGGTGGCCACCGGCGCCTTCAAGCCCGAATACAACGCCATCGTCTGGGAACAAGGTCCGCGCGCCCAAGCCCTGTTTGCCGCCTGGTGCGAGGGCCGCACCGGCTACCCGCTGGTGGACGCGGCCATGGCCCAGCTCAACCAAAGCGGCTACATGCACAACCGCCTGCGCATGGTGGCAGGGAGTTTTTTGGTCAAGCACCTGGGACTGGACTGGCGCTGGGGCGAGGAATACTTTGCGCGCCACCTGAACGACTTCGACCTGTCGGCCAACAACGGCGGCTGGCAGTGGGTGGCCTCGAGCGGCTGCGACGCCCAGCCCTATTTCCGGATCTTTAACCCGGTCACCCAAAGCGAGCGCTTTGATGCTTCGGGCAAATTCATCAAACGCTACTTGCCTGCACTGGCTGGTCTGGACGCAAAAAGCATCCACGCCCCCTGGTTGGCCAAGCGGCTGGTCTTGCAGAGTGCGGGCGTGGTGCTGGGGCGCGACTACCCTGCGCCCGTGGTCGACCACGCGACGGCCCGAGCGCTGACGCTGCAGCGCTATGGGGTGGTAAAGAAAGTGGAAGTCGTCAGCGCGCAGGACGAATAGCCTGCGACTGGGGCCCTCAGCGCCACCGTGATTTCACGAGGGGGCTGCACGGGCTGGCCCGGCGGATGGGCTTAGATCTGCACCAATTCAAAATCCTCTTTGCGAGCGCCACACTCGGGGCAGACCCAGTTCATGGGCACGTCGGCCCACAGGGTGCCTGGGACAATGCCGTCGTCCGGAGCGCCCAAGGCCTCGTCATAAATCCAGCCGCAAATCAGGCACATCCAAGTTTTTGTATCGGTCACAGCGTCATTAACCTTGAGAATAGAATCTGCTGATTGTAATAAGCACGCGCCAGCGCATGAGTTGGGCGGCGCTCTCGGGTTAAGGTTTGCATCGCATCCATTTTTCTGCCAAGACCATGAAAAGCCCCAAAAAAGACCTCTCTTCGCCGCCGGCCATTGAAGTTCTGGAAGATTTTGACGACGATGCTTTGGAGGGACCGATTGCCAGCGTGATGGTTTTTAACGCCAATGACGCCAGCGGTGCTGGCGGCCTGACGGCAGATTGCGTGGCGCTGGCCTCGGTGGGCGTGCATTCGATGCCGGTGGTCACCGGTGCCTATGTGCGGGATACCAGCGAGATCGTCGAGCACTTTGCCTTTGACGACGAGGCGGTAACCAGTCAGGCCAGCACTATTTTGGAAGACGTGCCACCCGATGTGTTCAAAGTCGGCTTTGTCGGCAGCCCGCACAACCTCATGGCCATCGCCGCGCTGCTGTCGGATCGGGCCGATGTGCCGGTAGTGACCTACATGCCCGACCTGTCGTGGTGGCAAGACGACCAGATTGACCAATACCAGGACGCTTGCGCCGAACTCCTGTTGCCCCAGACCACGGTGCTGGTGGGCAATCACAGCACGCTGTCGCGCTGGCTACTGCCGGACTGGGCCGCGCTGCAGCCGCCCAGCGCCCAAGACATCGCGGCGGCGGCCCAAGAATACGGCGTGCCCTACACCCTGGTCACCGGCGTGAGCCTGCCGGAGCAATTTATTGACAATATCTTGTGCTCGGGCAGCGCTGTACTGTGCAGCGAAAAGTTTGAACGCTTGGAGGCCACCTTTGTGGGCGCAGGCGACACTTTGTCTTCAACCTTGGCCGCCCTGATTGCAGCAGGAACCGAACTCGCGGAAGCCGTGACCGAAGCCCTGAGCTACCTGGACCGCAGTCTGGAAGGCGGCTTTCGCCCCGGCATGGGCCACGTCCAGCCCGACCGCCTGTTTTGGGCCCATCCCGAAGGCGATGACACCGATTTCGAAGAATCAGACCCACCCTTTCATTTTGAAATAAGCCCCAATGAAACCCGCCACTGACCGCAACCTTGAACTCTTTAACCGCGCCGGCGCCGTCATTCCCGGCGGCGTGAACTCGCCGGTGCGTGCCTTCAAGGCCGTGGGCGGCACGCCGCGATTTGTCAGCCGCGCCCAAGGTGCCTACATGTGGGACGCCAACGGCCAACGCTACACCGACTACATCGGCTCCTGGGGCCCAATGATCTTGGGCCATGGCCACCCCGCAGTGGTAGACGCTGTGCAAAGGGCATTGACCGAAGGATTTTCTTTCGGGGCACCCACCGAGCGCGAAGTCGAACTGGCCGAAGAAATCCTGAAGCACATGCCCAGCATGGACATGGTGCGCTTGGTGAGCTCGGGCACCGAGGCGGCCATGAGTGCCATCCGCCTGGCGCGCGGCGCTACCGGACGCAGCAAGCTCATCAAGTTTGAAGGTTGCTACCACGGCCACGCGGACGCACTCTTGGTCAAGGCTGGCTCGGGCCTGGCCACCTTTGGCAACCCCACCAGCGCGGGCGTACCGCCTGAGGTGGTGCAGCACACGCTGGTGTTGGAGTTCAACAACCTGGCGCAGCTCGAAGAAGCCTTTGTGCTGCACGGCAAAGAGCTCGCCTGCCTGATGATTGAACCCATTGCCGGCAATATGAACTTTGTGCGCACCGCCACGCCCTTCATGCGCCGTGCGCGTGAGCTGTGCACCGAATACGGCGCGCTTTTGGTGCTGGACGAGGTGATGACCGGCTTTCGCGTGGCCCTGGGCGGCGCGCAAAGCGTTTATGCCAAAGCGATTCCCGGCTTTGCGCCGGACATTACGGTGATGGGCAAAGTCATTGGCGGAGGCATGCCCTTGGCGGCTTTTGGTGCCAAGCGCGCCATCATGGAACACATGGCGCCGCTGGGCACGGTGTACCAGGCGGGCACCTTGTCAGGCAACCCGATTGCGACGGCCTGTGGACTTGCCACGCTGCGTGAAATCAGCAAGCCCGGCTTTTATGACGCACTGGCCGGGCAGACCCAGAAACTGGTCACCGGCCTGGTCGACGCTGCCAAGGCGGCCGGCGTGCCGTTTTGCGCGGACAGCGAAGGCGGTATGTTCGGCTTCTTTTTGTTTCCGGAGCTGCCGCAAAACTACAGCAAGGTGATGACCACCGATGCCAAGCGCTTCAACGCGCTGTTTCATGGCATGCTGGACCGCGGGGTTTACTTTGCACCCGCGCTGTACGAGGCGGGGTTTGTCAGCGCCGCGCACACGGACGCAGATATCGCGCACACGGTTTCGGCGGCAGCCGAAATTTTCGCAGCGCTTTAGGGTAGCCAGGGTCGAGTTTGGCCCGAAGGCCAGTCTCGGCCCACGCTTACAGCGCAGGGTCGCGGATTTCCCAGCGGACGGCGTCAATCGCCTTCAGCAGCTCCGGCGCGAGGAGGGTGCCGTAGGCGTCAATGTTTTCATCGAGCTGGGCTTGCGTGGTCACGCCGATGATGGTGCTGGCCACCTGCCATTTCGTATAGCAATAAGCCAAGGCCATGCGGGTGGGCGTCAGGCCATGGGCCTGTGCCAGCGCGTTGTAGCGCCGCGCAGCCACCAACGCTTCAGGGCGGCCCCAACGCTGTTTGCGGGTGGATTCAAACATCGTGATGCGCGCTTGGGCTGGGGCGTCTGGCCCGGTGATCCCTGAGGCGTCGTACTTTCCGGTCAGCAGCCCATACGCCAACGGTGAATAGGCCAAAAGTGACACATTCAAACGGTGCATGGCCTCGTCCAGGCCGTTTTCGTGAGTGCGGTTGAGCAGGTTGTAGGCGTTTTGTACCGTGGCAACGCGGGGTAAACCGTGCTGCTCGGCCAGTCGCACAAATTCACAAACGCCATACGCTGACTCGTTGGACAGGCCCACCGCGCGCACTTTGCCCGCCTTGACCAGTTGCCCAAGTGCTTCAAGCTGGGTGTGCATGGACGTCACCACCCGGTCTTTGCTTGGGTCAAAGGCCATCATGCCAAACAGCGGCAGGTTGCGCGTAGGCCAGTGCAACTGGTACAGGTCAATCACATCGGTGTTCAGGCGTTTCAGACTGCCGTCGCAGGCGGCCACGATGTCTGCCGCTGTCAAATCCATGGAGCCGCCGCGCACCCAGGGCATTCCGCGCGAAGGGCCAGCCACCTTGGTGGCAATCGTGAGCTTTTGGCGCAACTGCGGGTTCTTGGCGATCCAATGGCCCAGATAGGTTTCAGTCACCTGAAAAGTTTCGGCGCGCGGGGGCACGGCGTACATCTCGGCCGTGTCCCAAAAGGTGACGCCGCGCTCCACCGCATGGCTCAACAGGGCGTGGCTGGTGGCCTCATCCACTTGCTCGCCAAAGGTCATGGTACCCAGGCAAATGGGGCTGACGTGCAGATCGCTGGTGCCGAGTTGGATGTTTTTCATGGGCATAAATGGGTTGGTGTTGACAGGTAATAGGAGTGTATCGGGGCGTCAGCGCGGACCGGTCGCACGTGCAAGCGATCCCGCGCGTGCCTCTTCCTGGAGTCGCAGGACTCGGCGCTGGACTTTGCCCGTGGTGGTCATGGGCAAGGCGTCAACGAACTCGATTTCCTTGGGGTATTCGTACGGCGCCAGCAGGCCTTTGACGTGGGTTTGCAATTGCGCGGTCAGGCGTTTTTGAAATGCAGACAGACCGCGTTTGCCCGCTGCCTGCTGCGCCGTCAGAGCATCGGGCGAGAGCACCACATAGGCCTTGACCAGCGCACCCCGGTCGGGGTCGGGCTTAGGCACGACGGCAGCGTTGGCCACAGCGGGATGTTTAACCAAGCAATTTTCAATCTCGCCGGGTCCAATGCGGTAGCCCGCAGACTTGAAAACATCGTCACTGCGGCCCTGGTACCAGAGATAGCCCTCGGTATCTCGCACCGCCAGGTCGCCGGTGCGGCACCAGTCTCCGGTAAATTTGGCTTGGGTGGCGGACGCGTTCTTCCAGTAGCCCAAAAAGAAAATGGGGTCGGGCTGGCCGTGCACGTCAAAGCGATGGACTGCCACGTCACCCGGTTCGCCCACCGCACACTCCTGACCCGCATCGTCGATCACGGCCACCCGGTGCCCCGGATACCCCATGCCCATGCTGCCGGGTTTGGGCGGCCAAAACACGCTGCAGTTGCCCACGATGTAGTTGATCTCGGTCTGACCGAACATTTCGTTGACGGTGACGCCCAGTTGCTTTTGGCAGTAGCCGAATACGGCGTCACCCACCGCCTCACCCGCGCTCATGATGGCTTGCAACTGCAGGCCGCATTGCTGGCGCACGGTGCGCCGCGCGGTCCCGGGAAAGGCTTTCATCATCGCCTTGAGCGCCGTCGGAAACAAAAAGGTGTGCGTCACACCACAGTCTCCCATCAGCGAATAGGCAGCTTCGGGACTGAAACGTCCACCAAATGCAACGATCTCGCGGCCAAAGTAGAGCGTAGGCAGCAAGGCGTCCATCAGACCACCGGTCCAGGCCCAATCCGCCGGGCTCCAGAACACCGCCATGGAGCCCGTAGGCAGCGCTGAAGGCTCCGTCGAGCTGTCTTCAGGGTCAAATCCAAACCAGTTTTGACTACATACAAAACCGGTCAGGTTACCGATCAGTGCGCGGTGGGGAATCAGCGCGCCTTTGGGGTTGCCGGTCGTGCCGCTGGTGTAAATCAGCACCGCAGGATCTTCGGCCCGGGTGTTGACAGACTTGAAACGCGGGGACGCCCGGGACAGCGACTGCTGGTAGTCCAATTCCAAAAACCTGGCCCCTTGCGCGCCTTGCGGGCCTGCCGCAAGCGCCGCATGGGCCACGACCACGCAGCGCAGCAATGGGCATTGTGCAGCGGTGGCGCGCAGGCCGTCCATCGCGCTGGCATGGCAAATCGCCACTTGCGCATCGCTGTCTTGCAAGCGAAACGCGAGCGCTTCGGGGCCAAACAACATGGACAGGGGCACCGCCACCGCGCCCATTTGCAAGACTGCAATGTAGGCAACCGCCGTCTCAAAACACTGCGGCATGATGATGGCCACGCGGTCGCCCCGAACCACGCCTTGTTGGGCCAGCACCTGGCTCAGGCGCTGGGCTTGGGCCTGCAAGTCGGCGTAGGTGTGGTGCAGCTCCCCGCCCCGCGCGCCGTTGGCGCCCACCGTGTAGACACGCACGGCCACGCGCTGCGCGGCGTCAGGCGCGCTCGCCCAGCGCGCGCAGCACCAGTGCGCCATATTGAAGTACCGGGGCACTTGCCAGCCGAACTGCTGGTGAAGGCGGCTGTAGCCCGCGGGCAATTGGCTCGCCAACGGTGCGGCCATGTCGCGGCTTGGACTGATGCGGCTCTGGGGCCGGGTGCGTGTCTTTATCATTAGCGCAATGTACCAAGTCCAAAGACCTCCCAGAAGCGAATTCGTTCCGATCCGCAATTTGCGCTACCACGTTCAGATCTGGGGCACGCCCGCGCCCACCAAAACACCGCTGGTGCTGGTGCACGGCTGGATGGACGTAGCAGCCTCTTACCAGTTTGTGGTGGACGCACTGAGCCACGACCATTACGTGATCGCCCCAGACTGGCGCGGTTACGGAAAGACCGGCTCGGGCGGAGTCGATAACTTCTGGTTCCCCGATTACATGGCGGACCTGGACTTTTTGCTGGACCACTACGCCCCGGAGCAGGCCGTCAACCTGGTGGGCCACAGCATGGGCGGCAATGTGGTGATGCACTACGCCGGCGTGCGGCCTGAGCGCATTCGCCGTTTGGTGAATCTGGAAGGCTTTGGCATGCCCGCCACCCGCCCCGAACAGGCGCCTGCGCGCTACGCCAAGTGGATGGACGAGCTGAAAAAGCTGCACCGCGGTGACATGGATTTGCGCCCGTACGACGCATCGAGCGGGGTGGCACGCCGCCTCATGAAAACCAACCCCCGCCTGAGCGCCGACAAAGCCAACTGGCTGGCGTGCCACTGGGCTGCCGAAAACGAGCAAGGCCAATGGAGCATTCTGGGGGAGCCCGGCCACAAGATCGTGAATGCCAATTTGTACCGGGTGGAAGAAGTCCAAGCCCTGTACCGGCGCCTCAGCATGCCGGTGCTGGCCGTCGAAGCTTCGGACAACAACCTGGATGGCTGGTGGAAAGGCGCTTTCACGCTGGACCAATACCACGAGCGCATCAAAGCCGTTCCCCATCTGGAAATCGCCCGCATTGAAGACGCCGGCCACATGATGCACCACGACCAACCCGAGGTGCTGGCGGCGCTGATTGAGCGGTTTATCGCTTAGAGAGCATCCACCGGAATCTTGAGGTAGGCCACACCGTTGGCCTCTTGGGGCGGCATTTCTCCCGCGCGGATGTTGATCTGCACCGCCGGCAGAATCAGTACCGGCATGTCAAGGGTAGCGTCGCGCTGGGTGCGCATGGCCACAAACTCGGCTTCAGAGATGCCGTCATGAACATGAATATTCTTGGCGCGCTGCTCGGCCACGGTGGTTTCAAACGTGACCGCGCGCCCATTAGGGGGGTAGTCATGGCACATGAACAAACGGGTCTGGGGCGGTAAACCCAAAATCTTGCGCGTTGACGCATACAGGGCCTTGGCGTCACCCCCTGGAAAGTCACAGCGCGCGGTGCCCACGTCGGGCATGAAAAGTGTGTCTCCGACAAACACCGCATCGCCAAACTGGTAGGCCACACAGGCCGGGGTGTGTCCCGGGACGAAAAGGGTGCGACCCACCAACTCGCCCACCGGCAGCGGCTCGTCCGCTTGCAGCAAGTGATCAAACTGCGAGCCGTCCGTTTTGAAGCCCGGCTCCAGGTTAAATATGCCCTGAAACACTTTTTGCACCTGGGTAATGTGTGCGCCAATCGCCGTTTTTCCGCCGAGTTGTGCCTTCAGGTAGGCGGCCGCGCTCAGGTGGTCGGCGTGAGCGTGGGTTTCCAGAATCCATTGTACCGCCAATCCATGCTGGCGTACGTAGTCGATGACCTTGTCCGCTGAGGTGTGCCGGGTGCGGCCCGACTTGGGGTCGTAGTCGAGCACCGAATCGACAATGGCGCAGGGCGAGCCCTCGCCTTGGTGCACCACATAGGTGACCGTCCACGTGGCCGAATCAAAAATTCCGTGTACTTGGACGGGCCCTTGCGTGGTGTTCATGGTTCGTTTTCGCAGAGTTGGATGGGTTCAGGCGGCAGAGGCAACAATATACTTCCGGCCCAGGAGCTGGCGGATGCGTCATTCGACAGCTTACCAGTGGCGCATAAAGCACCCTTGATCCAAACCCCGGATCGCCGATTGGGTGACAACAACAAGGACTTGACCGTGACGATTGACTGGATCCACTTCACCCCATGGAGCGCACTGGCCGGAGGTGTGCTCTTGGGCCTGGCATCGGCGGCCTTTATTTTGCTGAATGGCCGCATCTTGGGCATCAGCGGTATTTTGGCGGGGCTGCTGACGCCGCAACGCGGGGATGCGGGCTGGCGTATCGCATTTCTGCTGGGCATGGCCTGCGCGCCGAGCGCCTTGGCCCTGTTATTTCCCGAAGGCACCCTGGTCGCGCCGCGCATTGAGGCGGAATACCTTGGCTTGGTGGCGGCGGGCTTGCTGGTGGGCGTGGGAACCAGTTGCGCGTCGGGCTGCACCAGCGGACACGGCGTGTGTGGCTTGTCTCGTCTTTCTCCGCGGTCGCTGGTGGCAACTGCCAGTTTTATGGCTGCGGGCTTTGTGTTGGTTTACGTGGTACGCCACGCCATGAATGGAGCCGCCGCATGAACCGACTGACCGAGTTTTTGGTGGGTCTGCTGTTCGGGCTGGGCCTGATGTTGTCGGGCATGACGGACCCGGGCAAAGTGCTGGGCTTTCTGGATCTGGCCGGCGCCTGGGATCCATCTTTGGCCTTGGTGATGGGTGGGGCCATTGCGGTGGGCGTAGCTGCGTTTGCCGTGGCCAAAAAACGGACCCTGACCTTTCTGGGCGGAGCGCTGCATTGGCCCCAGGCGGAGTCGGTTGACAAGCGCTTGGTGCTGGGCTCGATGCTCTTTGGGGCGGGTTGGGGATTGGCGGGGTTTTGCCCAGGGCCAGCGCTGGTGTCGCTGGCCTCTGGACAAACCAAGGCGGCAGTCTTTGTCGCCGCCATGTTGGTGGGCATGGTCTTGTTTGAAAAAGCGGACCGCTGGCTGCGCACACCGCGCACCTGAATCTGGGCCACACCCGCACCGCAGGTACGACCCTGAAATTTCAATCATTTTTACCCCAGCTTGCGATTCTGCAGTGGGCGCCGCGCTACGACCGTGAGACGCTGATCAGCGATCTGGTGGCTGCCCTGATCGTCACGATCATGCTGATCCCGCAGAGTCTGGCCTACGCCATGCTGGCCGGCTTGCCGCCCGAGGCAGGTCTGTATGCCAGCGTGGCGCCGCTAGTGGTGTACGCGCTTTTTGGCACAAGTCGCGTCTTGGCAGTTGGACCTGTGGCCGTGGTGTCGCTCATGACGGCTGCGACGGTTGGCGAGCTCGCCCCCCTGGGCACGGCCACCTATGGCACTGTGGCCCTGACCCTGGCCTTTCTGTCGGGTGCCATGCTGCTGATCATGGGCGTGCTGCGGCTGGGGTTTTTGGCCAATTTTTTAAGTCACCCTGTGATTTCAGGCTTTATCTCGGCTTCGGGCCTCCTGATCGCTGCCAGCCAACTCAAAGTTCTGCTGGGTGTACAGGCCGGGGGACACAACTTTGTCGAACTCGCCGGGTCGCTGGTACAGCAGTTACCCCATACCCACGGACTGACCCTGGCCTTGGGAGCCGGGGTGATCGGCACACTGGCCTGGACCCGTACGGCGCTTAAGCCACTCCTGATGGGCATGGGCTGGAGTGCGCGGACCGCAGACTGGGTGACCAAAGCGGGGCCCGTGGTGGCCATTGCCGCTTCTACCGCGCTCGCTTGGGCTCTGGACTGGCAGGCACAGGGCCTCAAGATTGTGGGCAAAGTGCCCCAAGGCCTGCCGCCACTGACCTTGCCGGTGTGGGACAGTGCGCTTTGGCACGCGCTGGCAGTGCCTGCTTTGCTGATCAGCGTGGTCGGGTTTGTGGAATCGGTGTCAGTGGGTCAAACACTGGCCGCCAAACGGCGCCAACGTATCGACCCGGACCAGGAGCTCGTGGCCTTGGGCGGCAGCAATCTGTCTGCGGCGCTGAGTGGTGGGTTCCCGGTGACCGGCGGATTCGCCCGTTCGGTGGTGAACTTTGACGCGGGTGCACGAACACCCGCGGCCGGGGCCTTTACCGCCGTAGGTATTGCGTTGGCGTCTTTGTTTTTGACTCCGGCTCTGTATTACCTGCCCCAAGCCACGCTGGCGGCGACGATTGTGGTGGCCGTGTTGTCGCTGGTGGACTTGCCCATGCTGGCACGCACCTGGCGCTATTCCAAGACCGACTTTCTGGCCGGCCTGACGACTTTGCTGGTGACGCTGCTGCAGGGCGTTGAAACCGGTTTGGTGCTTGGGGTGGGCGTTTCACTGGCGCTGTTCCTGTTTCGCACCAGTCGCCCGCACATCGCGGAGGTGGGTCTGGTGCCGGGTACCGAGTATTTCCGCAATGTTTTGCGCCACAAGGTGCTGTGCAGCCCCAAGGTTCTGAGCCTGCGGGTGGATGAGAGCCTGTACTTTGCCAACTCCAGGGCCCTGGAGGACCGCATCAACCAGGCGGTCGCTCGCTCTGAGGCGCTGGACCACGTGGTTTTGCAATGCTCCGCCATCAACGACATTGACGCCAGCGCGCTGGAAAGTCTCGAGTCCATCGAAAAGCGCCTGCGTGACTCCCATATCGCCTTGCACCTGAGCGAGGTCAAGGGCCCGGTCATGGACCGCCTGCAATCGACCGACTTTTTGCACCATCTGAGCGGTCAGGTCTTCCTGACCCATTTTCAGGCGATCCAGACGCTGGCCCCGGAAATCACCCACCCCTAGCGCATCAGCGCAGGTTCGGCAGTGCCCGGGCCCTTGGCAAAACGCCCGGTCCGGGCGCGCGTGAGAAAATACCCCCAATTCACCCATTTCGCAGGAAACCCCCATGGAAGCAGAACGCATCAACCTCATCGGCACCCAACTCGCTGACCTCAGCGCGCGCACTACCGAACTTCGGGGGTATCTTTGACTACCCTGCCAAGTCGGAACGTCTGCGCACCGTTAACGCGTCACTAGAAGACCCCACCGTCTGGAACGACCCCAAGCGCGCGCAAGAGCTTGGTAAAGAGAAAAAAGCGCTTGAAGGCGTCGTCGTGACCTTGGACGAGCTCGACCGGGAACTGGCCGACAACACCGAGCTGTTCGAAATGTCCAAGGAAGACGCGGACGAAGCGGGCCTGATCACCATCGAAGCCGAAGCCGCCACCTTGGCCACCACCATTGAGGGCTTGGAATTCCGCCGCATGTTTAACAACCCGGCCGATCCGTTGAACTGCTTTCTCGACATTCAGGCGGGCGCCGGGGGCACCGAGGCCTGCGATTGGGCCAGCATGCTGCTGCGCCAGTACCTGCGCTATGCCGAGCGCAAAGGGTTTGCCACCACGGTGGAAGACGAAACCGGCGGCGACATTGCCGGCATCAAGGGCGCAACCATCAAGATCGAGGGCGAGTACGCTTTTGGTCTGCTGCGCACCGAAACCGGCGTGCACCGCTTGGTGCGCAAGTCGCCGTTTGACAGCTCCGGGGGGCGCCACACCAGCTTTGCCAGCGTGTTTGTGTACCCCGAGATTGATGACTCGATCGAGATCGACATCAACCCCTCAGACGTGCGGGTGGACACCTTCCGGGCCAGCGGCGCAGGCGGACAGCACATCAACAAGACCGATTCGGCGGTGCGTTTGACCCATATTCCCACCGGCATCGTGGTGCAATGCCAGGACGGTCGCAGCCAGCATGGCAACCGCGACGTGGCCTGGAAGCGCCTGCGCAGCCGCCTGTACGACTTTGAGCTGCGCAAGCAGCAAGAAGCGCAGCAAAAGCTCGAAGACACCAAAACCGACGTCGGCTGGGGCCACCAGATTCGCAGCTATGTGCTGGACAACAGCCGCATCAAAGACCTGCGCACCAATTACGAGACGTCAGCCACACAAAAAGTGCTGGACGGCGATCTGGACCCCTTTATCCAAGCCTCGCTCAAGCAAGGCGTTTGACACAAGAGGGCCGCACGGGCCCCACCATCTAAGGAGCGTTACCCATGTTCACCCTTCGCGAAGGCCAAGCACCCGCCACCACCGTGCGCCGGGGCGACTACACGCCACCGGCATTCTGGATTGACAGCGTTGATTTGGCATTTGACCTGGACCCGGCCAAAACCCGGGTTCTCAACAAAATGACGCTGCGCCGCAACCCAGACGTGCCCGCGCAAGCACTGCGCTTGGACGGTGAAGAGCTCAACCTTGCGCGTGTGTTGGTCAACGGCCAAGGCACCTCCTTCAAGATGGACGGCGACAAACTGGTGCTCGAAAATCTGCCGGAGGGGCCTGCGCCCTTTGCGCTGGAAATATTCACTACCTGTGCGCCGGTAAAAAACACCAAGCTCATGGGCTTGTACGTCAGCAACGATTCGTTTTTCACCCAGTGTGAGGCCGAGGGCTTTCGCCGCATCACCTACTACCTGGACCGCCCCGATGTGATGGCCAGCTTTAGTGTGACCCTGCGTGCCGACAAGACGGCCTACCCGGTGCTGCTTTCCAACGGCAACCTGGTGGACCAGGGCGACTTGCCCGACGGCCGCCACTTTGCGCAATGGGTGGACCCACACAAGAAGCCGGCGTACTTGTTTGCGCTCGTGGCAGGGCAACTGGTGTGCCGTGAACAGCGGATAAGTTCGTTAGCAGGCAAAGAACACCTGTTGCAGGTCTATGTGCGCCCTGGTGACCTCGACAAAACCGAGCACGCCATGAACTCGCTCATGGCCTCGGTGGCCTGGGACGAGGCGCGCTTCGGACTGCCGCTCGACCTGGAGCGCTTCATGATTGTGGCCACCAGCGACTTCAACATGGGCGCCATGGAAAACAAGGGCCTGAACATCTTTAACACCAAGTACGTGCTGGCCAATCCTGCCACCGCCACTGATGTTGACTACGCCAACATCGAGAGCGTGGTGGGCCATGAATACTTCCACAACTGGACGGGTAATCGCATTACCTGCCGCGACTGGTTCCAGCTCAGCCTGAAGGAAGGCCTGACGGTGTTTCGCGACCAGGAGTTCAGCCAAGACCTGTGCGCCGATCCGTCCGCCCGAGCGGTCAAGCGCATCGAAGACGTGCGCGTGCTGCGCAGTGCCCAATTTCCTGAAGACGCGGGCCCGATGGCCCATGCGGTGCGGCCCGATAGCTACGTGGAAATCAACAATTTCTACACCGTCACCATCTACGAAAAAGGCGCTGAAGTGGTTCGCATGATGCAGACGCTTGCGGCCCAAGGCGCCGAGTCGTCCGGACGCGCGGGGTTCGCGCGCGGCATGAAGCTGTATTTCGAGCGCTTTGACGGCCAGGCCGTCACCTGCGACGACTTTGCCCAGTCGATTGCCGATGCCAACCCCGACTCCAGCCTGGCGGCCCACTTGCCCCAGTTCAAACGTTGGTACAGCCAGGCGGGCACCCCGCACCTCACGGCCAGCGGCCAGTTTGATGCCGCCGCTCAGACCTACACGCTCACCCTGATGCAAAACTGTGCGCCCACGCCGGGCCAGGACGGCAAGTCGCCCTTTGTGATCCCGGTACGGCTGGGCCTGGTAGGCGCCCACACGGGTGCCGCCCTGCCCCTTCAAATTAACAGCGACAGTGCCCCGGTCAACAATTACCTGCTGGTGATGACCGAGCAGAACCAGTCCATCACCTTCGTCAATGTGGCCGAAGAACCGGTGCCGTCCATCCTGCGCGGGTTTTCTGCGCCGGTGGTGCTGGATTTTGAATACACCGACGCGCAATTGCTCACCCTGCTGGCCCACGACAGTGATCCGTTCAACCGCTGGGAAGCGGGCCAACGCCTGCTCTTGCGCCGTGCCTTGGCAGCCATTCAGGCCGAAGGTAACGCAGAGCAGCTGCTCGACGTGACCGTGCTGAACGCCCTGCGCGACGTCCTGCGCCACCCCCGACTGGACGCGGCGTTCAAAGAATTGGTGCTCACCCTGCCCTCCGAGGTTTATATCGCCGAGCAGTTGGCCGTGGTGGACCCTCAGCGCATACACGCCGTGCGCGAGGCCATGCGCGTGCAACTGGCAACCGCACTCACTGCCGACTGGGAATGGGCCTACGCCGCCCACCAGGACAGTGGAGGATTTCGCCCGGATCCCGCGTCGGCGGGGCGACGCGCCTTGGTGGGTCAGGCTCTGGCGTATCGGTGCCTGGCAGCCCACGCCGCGGGCGACCCGGTGTGGCCGGGCAAAGCGCTGCAACGCTTCAAAAGTGCCAGCAACATGACGGACCAGTCCAATGCCCTGCAAGCCTTGATTGGCTGTGGCCACCCACTGGCAGTGCGGGCTTTGCAGATTTTTCATGCTCAGTTCAAGGATGAAGCGCTGGTGCTGGACAAATGGTTTGCCATGCAGGCGGGCGCCTGCGACCGGGGTGGCAACGTGCTGCGCGAGGTACGCCAACTTCTGGAGCATCCGGATTTCAATATCCGCAACCCCAACCGCGCGCGCAGTGTCATCTTCAGCTACTGCAGTGCCAACCCGGGGGGCTTCCATCGGGCGGATGCGGCGGGTTATGTGTTCTGGAGCCAGCAAGTGCTTGCGCTGGACGCGATCAACCCGCAAGTCGCCGCCCGCTTGGCGCGCGCCTTGGACCGCTGGAAGCGCCTGGCCGAACCCTACCGAAGCGGTGCGCGCGAGGCGCTGCAGCGGGTAGCCGCCAAATCCGACCTGAGCAACGACGTGCGCGAGGTTATTGACCACGCGCTGGCCGAATAATCACCCCACAAAGGCAAACCTATGGCAAACCATGTCTCCCTTACGCGCTATCTGGTCGAGCAACAACGCGTGGATGGCAGCATTCCTTCCCAACTTCGCCTGCTGCTGGAAGTGGTCGCCCGCGCCTGCAAAAGTATCAGCCACGCCGTGAACAAAGGTGCTTTGGGTGGCGTGCTGGGGACCAGTGAGACCCAAAACGAAAACGTGCAAGGCGAAATCCAAAAAAAGCTCGACATCATCGCCAACGAGGTTCTGATTGAGGCCAACGAATGGGGCGGCCACCTGGCGGCCATGGCCAGTGAAGAGATGGAAGACATCTACGTCGTACCCAACCGCTACCCCCAGGGCGAATACCTGCTGCTGTTTGACCCCTTGGACGGCTCCAGCAACATCGACGTCAATGTGAGCATTGGCACCATTTTTAGCGTGCTGCGCAAGCCCGAAGGCCCCGCCGTCACAGAAGCCGATTTTCTGCAGGCCGGCAACCAGCAAGTGGCCGCCGGGTACTGCGTCTATGGCCCGCAAACCACGCTGGTGCTGACGGTGGGTCAGGGAGTAGCCATGTTCACGCTTGACCGCGAGCAGGGCTCATTTGTGTTGACCCAAGAACATGTGAAAGTGCCCGAGGACACGCAAGAATTTGCCATCAACATGAGCAATATGCGCCACTGGGACGCGCCCACGCGCCGCTACATCGACGAATGCCTGCAGGGCACCGACGGCCCGCGCGGCAAGAACTTCAACATGCGCTGGATTGCCAGCATGGTGGCCGATGTACACCGTATTCTGACGCGTGGCGGTGTGTTCATGTACCCCTGGGACCAACGCGAACCCAACAAGCCCGGCAAATTGCGCCTGATGTACGAGGCCAACCCGATGTCTTGGCTGATCGAGCAGGCCGGAGGCGCCTCCACCAACGGAAAGCAGCGAATATTAGACATTGCGCCGGAGCAACTGCACCAACGCGTGAGCGTGGTCTTGGGTTCCAAAAACGAGGTCGAACGCGCGACCCGTTATTACGCAGAACAGGTCGCCCACGGATGAAAAGAGCCAGCACCCGCTCGCTATAATTACGAGGTGCGCCGGTGTAGCTCAGTCGGTAGAGCAGCTCATTCGTAATGAGAAGGTCGGGTGTTCGATTCATCTCTCCGGCACCAATAAAATCAACAATTTAGCCTCGCTTCACAAGAGCGGGGCTTTTTTGTTTTTAGTTGATCCGAAGAATCGTTTCATCGGTATCTCTGTGATTTCCGTACCCGCCGAAGGCACTTGGCGCGTAAGTCCTACCCCCCTACTCATTTGTCCGACATCAATCCGGCAATCACGCGGCGCAGCCACTGTGAGCCGGGGTCGTTGTGAAAGCGCGCGTGCCAGTGCTGTTTCACTTCGTATTGCGGTAATTCAAAGGGCACCGGAAAGATTTTGATGGCGGCGCGCCCGTGCAGCACATCGGCAAGGCGTTCGGGGATGGTGAGTATCAAATCGGTGTGTTCCACGACCAGCGCGGCGCCAATGAAATGGGGAATATTGAGCGAAATTTTGCGTTTGAGACCCAGGCGCTCTATGGCCTGGTCCAAGATCACGGGCGCTGCGCCCGAGGAACTGACCACTGCGTGGTTTTCGCTCACAAATTGCTCCAGTGACAGTGCATGCCGAATGCGTGGGTGGTGGGCGCTGACCATGCAGGCAAATTTCTGTGAAAAAAGCACGTTTTGGTGAAACCCGGCGTCTAGCTGCGGCACCAAACCAAGCGCCAGATCCGCTTCACCACTCTCCAGCAGGCGGGCAATGTCGCTGCTCAGTGGCAGCACATCGATACGCACACCCGGCGCGGCATCGCTCAGGGCTTTCAACAGGCCGGGCAGCAGCACCATCTGGCTGATATCGGTCATGCAAATGCGAAACAGGCGCTTCGAAGTGCCGGGGTAGAAATGGTTTTGTTGCCCCATCACCACGTCAAGTGCTCTGAGTACCTCACGCACAGGACGCACCAGACTCTCGCCAAACGGCGTGGGCTCCATGCCCCCGGAGGTGCGCACAAACAAAGGGTCGCCAAAGTGGTGGCGCAGCTTGGAGAGCGCCACGCTGACGGCCGGCTGGCCCAGATCCAGCGCGACGGCGGCCACGCTCACGCTGCGGGTTTGGTAGATCGCGTCAAACACCTGCAGCAGGCGGATTTCTATTGTCTCTAGGGCCATGGCGTCGAGGGGGTTTTATTCGAATTTCGAATACAGCATATTAAACGCCTTGGATTGTCAAAGCCGCAAAGGCCTTTTACGCTGCCCCGGATTCCAAAACACGAAGGAGACCGTATGTCAATGCCAGAACTGGGCCGCCTTGAAGACCTACCTCAAGACTACCGGGACGATCTCACCGCCCAAAACCTGGTGCCGCTGTGGCCCAGTCTGCGCGCCGTGCTGCCCCCGGGCAAGCCCGCGCCACGCACCCGTGCCACCGCGTGGAACTATGCCGCGCTGCGGCCCTTGCTGCTCAAGGCCGGAGAGCTCACTCCCATCGAAAAGGCGGAACGCCGCGTGCTGGTGCTGGCCAACCCGGGGCACGGTCTGGAAAAAATGCAAGCCAGTTCCACGATTTACCTTGGAATGCAGCTCTTGCTGCCCGGCGAATGGGCTCCGGCACATCGCCATACGCCTAACGCGGTTCGCATGATCGTCGAGGGTACCGGCGCCTACACCACAGTCGATGGTGAGAAATGTGTGATGGAGCGTGGCGACCTGATCCTGACGCCCACTGGTTTGTGGCACGAACACGGCCACGACGGCGACCAACCCGTGGTCTGGTTGGACGTATTGGACTTGCCCATGGTCTATTACATGGAGGCCGCGTATGTCACTGAAGGCAATGCGCAGACGGTCACTGGCGATGCCGCCGGCATGGCCTATCAGCGCGGAGGCGTGGTGCCAGCGCCCCTTTTTGTACGCGGTACCAGTGCGTATCCCATGCTGCGGTATGCCTGGGCTGATGTACGCATGGCGCTTCAGACCCTGGCCCGAACCCAGCCCAACATTGAGGCGGTACAGGTGGCCTATGTCAATCCCGAAACCGGAGGTGATGCGCAGAAAATTTTGGGGTTTTCTGCCTTGATGCTGCGCCCCGGAGAAACTTTGAACTTGCCTGCCCGCTCCACGGCACTGGTATTTCATGTGATTGAAGGCGCCACCTCGGTATCCGCTGACGCCTCCAGCTTTGCCCTGGGCGCGGCAGATACCTGCTGCATCCCCGGCTACACGCCCATCACGCTGGTGAACGCCTCCGCCGCCGACCCCTGCTTTGTCTTTGTTGCCGATGATGCGCCGCTCCAAAAGAAGCTTGGCGTTTATGAGGTGCGGCGCCCCTGATTGATGCCCTGCTGATCTGCCCTGATCCATCCTGTTTTACTCATTCCATTTTTCTGATCGTCTTACCCTGCCATGACCCACTATCTCTTTCCCCCCACACCCGTTTTTTCGCTGCCCGTGCAAGGCACGGATGCCCGTTTTGCGGTGAACCGCATTTTTTGTGTCGGCCGTAATTACCACGCCCACGCAGTCGAAATGGGCCGCCCGGTCGACAAGTCCACCATGAAGCCTTTTTACTTCAACAAGTCGGCGAGCACGCTGGTGGAGTCTGGCGCCACCGTGCCTTACCCTTGTGGCACCAGCAACTACCATTTCGAAATGGAGCTGGTGGTCGCATTGGGCGCATCGGGTTTTCGCCTGCAGGAGGCGGACGCCGCCCGCATGATTTACGGCTATGCCGCCGGGTTGGACATGACCCGGCGCGACTTGCAACTCGTGGCCCGAGACCAGGGCCGCCCCTGGGACCTGGGAAAAGATTTTGAGAAATCTGCGGTCTGCTCGACCATCGTGCCGCGTGGCAACTTGGGCGTCTTGCAAGCGGGTGCGATCGCCCTGCAAGTTAATGGAGTGCCCAAGCAAACGGCGGATCTCTCGCAGTTGATCTGGAACATTCCTGAGCTGCTGGCCGACCTATCGCAGTACTACCACCTGCAAGCGGGCGATCTGATTTACACCGGAACGCCCGAGGGGGTAGGCGCGGTGGTGACGGGCGACCGGATCACAGGCCAGATCGCACAGGTGGGCGAAGTCCAACTAACCATCGGCACACCCGAATAAAGCCACACGCGCAGGAAACATCATGGTCAATCAACTTCCCGTATTGGTATCTGGTGGAGGCATCGGTGGTCTGGCTGCAGCGCTGGCCTTGGTACGCCAGGGTTTTGAGGTGACGGTGTTTGAGCAGGCGCCCGAGATTGGTGAAATCGGGGCGGGTATCCAGCTCGGGCCCAACGCCTTTCACGCTTTTGACGCACTGGGTGTCGGAGACAAAGCGCGCAGTCGCGCGGTGTACACCGACTACATGGTGATGCACGATGCCCTGGACGAATACCAAGTCGGCAAAATTCCGACGGGTGAAGCTTTCATCCGGCGTTTTGGCAACCCCTACGCGGTGATTCACCGCGTTGATGTGCACCGGTCGTTGCTGGAGGGCGCGCAAGAAACCGGCAAGGTGCAATTCCTGACCAACACCCGCATCGTTCGCGTGGAGCAGGACGCGCATTCGGTCACCGTTTTCGACCAAAACGGTACCGCCTACCAAGGCACCGCCCTGATCGGCGCCGATGGCGGCAAATCGGTGGTGCGCCAGCAATACGTCGCCGATGCGCCGCGCGTTACCGGTCACGTGGTGTACCGCGCCGTGGTGGACAAACAAGATTTCCCGGAAAATCTGCGTTGGAATGCGGCCAGCATTTGGGTCGGCCCCAATTGCCACTTGGTGCATTACCCGCTGCGCGGTGGCGAACAATACAACGTGGTGGTAACTTTCCACAGCCGCGGGCAAGAGGAATGGGGCGTCACGGACGGCAGCAAAGAAGAGGTGCAAAGCTATTTTCAGGACATTGCCGCCAAACCACGACAGCTGATAGACCTGCCCAAAACCTGGAAGCGCTGGGCCACCGCCGACCGCGAGCCGATTGGCACCTGGGTGTTTGGCCGTGCCACTCTTTTGGGCGATGCAGCTCATCCCACTACGCAATACATGGCACAAGGTGCCTGCATGGCGCTCGAAGACGCCGTGACCCTCGGCGAGGCCCTGCGGGCAAACCACAACGACTGGCCCCAGGCGCTCTTGCATTACCAGAAGTCGCGGGTGGCACGTACCGCTCGGATCGTCCTCTCCGCGCGGGAAATGGGCCGCATTTACCATGCCAAAGGGGTGGAGCGCCTGGTGCGCAACGACCTTTGGAAAGACCGAACACCCGAACGTTTTTACGACGCAATGGAGTGGCTCTACGGCTGGAATGTGGGCAACTGTTTATCTGCAAAGTGATGACCATGCAACTGCACAATTTTTTCCGCAGCGGTACCTCGCACCGCTTGCGTATTGCCCTGAATCTCAAGGGGCTGGCCTACGATTACGTGGCCGTTGACCTGCGAAAAAATGCACACCAGTCAGCCGCCTTCAGGGCGCTCAACCCCCAAGGCTTGGTACCCGCCCTGGTGGACGGCGATCAGGTGCTGACGCAATCGGTGGCCATCATTGAATGGCTGGAGGAGCGCTACCCGACACCCGCACTCTTACCCACCGATACGCATGGGCGAGCGTATGTGCGCGCACTGGCAGCCATCGTCGGCTGTGATATCCACCCGGTAAACAACAAGCGCATTTTGGACACCTTGCGCGCTTCGTTTGGCGCGGACGATGCGGCGGTCAACCACTGGTGCGCGACCTGGATAGCCGCCGGGTTTGAGGCCCTGGAAGCGCATTTGCAGGCCGACACTTCACGCGGTGACTTTTGCTTTGGGCATGCACCCACCATCGCGGACCTGTACCTGGTTCCGCAAGTGGAGAGCGCCCACCGTTTCAAAGTCGACATGGCACCCTACCCCGCCATTCGTGCCGTGGACCAGGCCTGCGCCCAAATCCCGGCCTTTAGCCGGGCCGCACCTGCCGTGCAGCCCGACGCTTCCTGAGAGCCTCAACAGGCCTTCACAAAGCCTGGCGTACCACCTCACCGACCATGTCGGCGGTAATGGCCGACAAGGTCCAGCCCAGATGCCCGTGGCCGGTGTTGTAGAACACGTTGCTCTGCTGGCCCTTGCCCACGCGGGGCATCATGTTGGGCATCATCGGCCGCAGGCCGGCCCAAGGCACCACTTGGCGGGTGTTGATGCCAGGAAAGCATTGGTTGACCCACTGCGTTAGCGGGCGGATGCGGTCCGCCCGAATATCTTTGTTGTAACCATTGAATTCGGCTGTACCCGCCACCCGAAAGCGGTCCAGGCCCAGCCGGCTGGTCACCAACTTGGTTTCATCGTCCAACAGGCTGACGATAGGAGCGGCTGCCTGGCTTTGCGCATCGGGCAGATTGACGGTGATCGAATAGCCCTTGACCGGATAAATGTTGACCCGGTCGCCCAATTGCGCCGCAAACTGGCGGCTTTGCACGCCCGCACAGACCACCAGCCCGTCGAAGGTATGCACTGTTTTTTCGCCCTCTGACTGCACGGTGACACTGGCTTGCTGGCCATCGCTGTGCAGCTCCACCACATCTTGTTCATAGAGGCATTTCACACCCATGCGCGCACTGGCGGCCGCCATGCCAAAGGTGAATTTGTGAATATCACCGGTGGAGTCACTCTCGGTGAAATATCCACCGTAAAACGTGCCGGCCAAGGTGGGCTCGATGGCTTTCATCTCTGAAGGCGTGACCGCACGACGGGGTAGCCCGCCCGCCGCCAGCAATTCGGACACCTTGCCCGCGTGGTCGAAGCCCTTTTTGTCGCGATAGATGTGCAGAATTCCCTCTTTTTTGAGGTCAAAGTCCACGCCCTCGGCCTGGGCCCAGGCAAACAAGTGCTCGCGTGCCGCCACGGCCAATCGTGCGGTCTCGATGGTGTTGGAGCGGTAGTTCGGAATATTGCTGATGAACTCGGCAAACCAGCTGAGCTTGTGCCAGCTGGGTTTGGGATTGACCAGCAAGGGCGCATCGCTCTTGAGCATCCACTTCACCCCTTTCAGGATGGTGGACCAATGCGTCCAGACCTCGGCATTTGAGGCGGACAACTGCCCCCCATTGGCAAACGAGGTTTCCATCGCTGCGTAACGGTTTTTCTCAAACAAGGTGACGGCAAAGCCGCGCTTGACCAGCGCGTAAGCGGTGGTGACGCCAGTGATGCCGCCGCCAATAACTGCAATTGATTTCATAGCTCAGTTTTCCAAACAGTCAGGGAAAAGTGCACGCGCGCGCACCATGCGCGGCATACGCCCCCTCTGTTTGGTACCTGAGAGATTCATGGCCGGGTGTTGCCACCCTAACCACTTGCTCCTGCGGTGTGCCGGGCGACTAGCTCCGGCAACTCTTCAGAGTTCGAGATTTCAGATCGGTCCTTTGGCCTGAGAGTTTCCGGGGCGGTTGCTCCTTCGGCGCAAAGTGATTGGGGGATGCCAGTCACTGTGACTCTCCCGATCTGAATTTTTTTGACGCAACGCTAACTCAAATAACGCTCCGTCAATTTGACCCAGAATGCCGCTCCTATCGGAATGTTGCGGTCTTCAAAGTCATAGTTGGGATTGTGCACCATACAGGCACCATGACCACCTGAGGCCTCGTCGCCATTGCCAATAAACAGATAGCTTCCAGGAACCGCTTCGAGCATGTAGGCAAAATCTTCGCTTCCGGTGAGCGCCTCGGTTTGCCGCACCACATTGTCTTCGCCCACCAGGTCTTTGGCGACTTCGCGTGCGAGCGCAGTTTCTGCGGCGGTGTTCACCAGCACCGGGTAGCCCGGCAAAAACTCCACCCGCGCCTGCACGCCAAAGCTTTGCGCCTGGGCCTGCACCAGCTCCACAATGCGCCGGCGCAGCAGTTCGCGCACACCCCGGTCCAGCGCGCGCACACTGAGTTTGAGCATGGCGCTTTGGGGAATGACGTTGTTGGCCACGCCCGACTGAAAGGCACCCACAGTGATGACAGCCATCTGCAGCGGCGCCACATTGCGCGACACGATGGTCTGCAGCCCCATAACAATGGCCGCGCCCGCCACGACCGGATCGGCACTCAGATGGGGCATGGCACCATGGCCGCCCTGGCCCTCGATATGCACCACAATGTTTTCGCTCGAAGCCATGGTCGCGCCTTCGCGCAGCAGCAACTGGCCTTGCCTGAAGCCTGGCATGTTGTGCATGGCAAAAATCGCGTCACAGGGAAAGCGCTCAAACAGGCCGTCCTCCATCATCTTGCGCGCACCGCCCAGGCTTTCCTCGGCTGGCTGAAAAATGAGGTTCAGGGTTCCATCAAACGCACCATCGGTGGCCAGGTGTTCGGCGGCGGCCAGCAGCATGGCGGTGTGCCCGTCATGACCGCAGGCGTGCATCAAGCCGGTATGGCAGCTTGCATAGGGCAGCCCGGTGGTTTCGTGGATCGGCAAGGCGTCCATGTCGGCACGCAAGCCAAGTCGGCGCGTGCCCTTGCCGCGTATGAGCTGCCCCACTACCCCAGTGCCCCCCAGCCCGCGGGTGACGGTGTAGCCCCAGCGCTCCAGCCGCTGCGCCACCAGGTCACTGGTACGAAACTCCTGGAACCCAATCTCCGGGTGCTGGTGGATGTCGCGCCGCAGCGCGGTGTAGTCCGCCGCACGGGCCTGGAGCGCTGCTAGTGCGGCTGCCATGGGCTTATTGGGCCTGCAGGTTGATGGACTTGGCAATCGCGCGGAACTGTGCCGTGCCGTCCGCATAGGCTTTGGCCACCGCATTCAACGGCAAGGGTTGCGCGGTCAATTGGCTGTTGGCTTCCAGACCCGCGTGCACCGCCGAATCGGCCAATGTTTCGGTAATGGCTTTGTGCAAGGCGACAACCACCGGCTCAGGCGTGTCTTTTTTCACAAAATAGCCCGTCCAAATGGTGAACGTGAAGTCCTTGAGCGCCTTGCTTTCGCTGATGGCGGGGAAATCTTTCACACTCTCCAGGCGGGTGGGGTTGAGCATGGCCAGCACTTTGAGTTTGCCGGTTTTGTGCATTTCCAGGTATTTTTTGCCGTAGGGGGCCAAAAAGATGTCGACCTGCCCGCCCAGCAAATCCTGCTCCGCCGGTGCGGCGCCTTTGTAGGGCACGTGAACCATGGGGATGTCCGTCACTTTGGACAATTGCTCGCCTAACAGGTGATAAAAAGAGCCCGGCCCGACGCTGGCAAAAGTGACTGGCTTGCCTTGTTTGGCCGCCTTGCGGGCGTATTCAACAAACTCGTCGACCGTGTTCACTGGCAAGTCGGCGCGCGCCAAAAAGCCGATTTGCGCGGTGGCAATCATCTGGACCAAACGAAAGTCTTCGCTTTTGAATTTGATGGCCGAAAGCGCCAGCGGCGCCAAAATCAGCTCATTGGGAGAGCCCTGAAACACCAGGTGACCGTCCGATGGCGCGTTGAGCACTTTCTGTGCGGCGATGGAGCCACTGGCGCCACCCAAGTTGTCCACAATGACAGGCTGGCCCAGATGCTTGCCCAATGGGGTACTGACCGTGCGCGCAATCACATCCGACAGACCTCCCGCAGGGTAAGGCACCAAAATCGTCACAGGCTTGGACGGAAAGCTTTGCGCTGCAGCAGAGGCCGCCAGTGCAAGAGCCGCGACAAACGCACCGAGGGTGCGCACTGATTTTCCAAGGTTTTTTTGCATATCAGTCTCCAGAAATGATGGAAAGGCGGTAACCGAACGCAATGGTAGGGACCGCCAATGAATGTGTCCAATGTATTATTTTTCTCGTTATCATTCATTTTTCTCATCGACATGACACTCGACAGGCCATGAATATCAAACATTTGGAACACCTGTTGGCCTTGGCCGATACCGGCTCATTCAGCCGTGCGGCGGACCAATTGTTTTTGACGCAATCGGCGTTGAGCCGCAGCATCCAAAGTCTGGAGGCTGATTTGGGCGCCAAGGTCCTGGATCGCATTGGCAAGCGCAACGAACTGACCCCATTGGGGATTGACGTTGTCGCAAGAGCGCGGCACATCGTCAGAGAGGCCGCAGAGCTGCGCCACAGTGCCAAGCTGCTGCAAAAAGGCAACCGCGGCACGATCAGTGTCGGGCTGGGGTCGGGGCCCGCCGCGCTTTTGATGGCGCCGCTCTTGTGCTTCGCCACGACGCAACACGGCTTGCGGGTCGCGGTCACCCAAGGCCCCGTCGAATTGCAGATCCTGCAACTGCGCAGCCGCCAATTGGACGCGATGGTGGTGGATATGCGTCGGGTGATTCCGGCGACCGATCTCAATATCGAATCTTTGGTGGAGTTACGCGCCGGCTTGGTGGTCCGCGCCGGGCACCCACTGGCCTCAAAGTCCGTTGTAACTTTCCAGGATGTGCTGGCTTACCCGGTTGCGTCGACTCCCCTGTCCGATGAAGTCGCTCGGCTGTTGGTGGACCAGTATGGCCCCCAAGCCAACCCCGCTGAAATGGTGACGCTGCGCTGCGACGACGTGGCCAGTCTGGTCAACACAGCCGCCGTGACCGATGCCATTTTTCTGGGCGTCGTGGCGGCTGCAAGCGGCGGCATAGACAACTGCAGTCTGGTGGAGCTCACACTCAAGCCCCCGCTAAAAGCCACCGCGCGCTTTGCCTATGTGACGCTCGCGGGCCGGACCGAGGCGCCAGCCATGGTGTATTTCAGGGAGTTCGTGCGCAAGCACCTGCAAGACTAGGCGGGTCAGGACCCCGCCAACTTCATCCGGTTCACCAGAATGGAGCCTACCGTTTTTGCACCATAGTTATAGGCATCAGCACCTACCGCCTCGATCCCGCGCAGCATCGCCTTCATATTGCCCGCGATGGTGATCTCATGGACCGGATAGGCAATTTGGCCGTTTTCGACCCAGAAGCCGCTGGCACCGCGCGAGTAATCCCCGGTCACGTAGTTCACGCCCTGGCCCATCAACTCGGTCACCAACAGGCCGGTCCCAAGCTTTCGAATCATGGCATCCAGATCATCGTCGGCACGCGTCTGGCGGGAACGCAAAATCAGGTTGTGCGACCCACCTGCATTGCCCGTGGTTTGCATGCCCAGTTTGCGCGCGGTGTAGCTGCTCAGGAAATACCCCTGCAGCCGCCCGGCCTCCACCACCTGGCGGGGCTGGACGCGCACGCCCTCCTCGTCAAATGGCGAACTGCCTTTGCCACCCATGACAAAAGGATCTTCGAAAAGGTCGAGGTGCTTCGACAGCACCGGTTTACCCAAGGAGTTCAGCAAAAACGAGCTCTTGCGGTACAGCGCACCGCCACTGACCGCTTGTACCAAGGCCCCCAGCAGGCCGGCAGCCATAGGCGACTCAAACAGCACGGGGCACTCGGTAGTGGCAATCTTGCGGGATTTCAGGCGGCTCAGCGCACGCTCCGCCGCGTAACGGCCGATTTGTTCCGGCGACGCCAAGTCAGATGCGCGGCGCATTGAGCTGTACCAGCCGTCGCGCTGCATGTCCCGGCCTTTGCCGGCAATAGGCGACACCGACAGGGAATGCCGAGAACTGGCGTAGCCGCCCCGAAAACCGTTGGTGTGGGCCGTAAAAAAATGCGATTGCTGCGCTGACACGGCAGCGCCTTCGCTGTTGGTGATGCGTTTGTCCACGGACAAGGCGGCGCCTTCGCAGCGCAGTGCCAATTGGGCAGCCTCTGCGCTGGTAATTGCCCAAGGGTGAAACAAATCGAGATCACGCTCGCGCTCGGCCACTGGGCAAATATCTTCCGCCGCCGGCAGGCTGGCAAAGGGGTCTTCTGCGGTAAATCGGGCAATGTCATAGGCCGCACGCACCGTTTGGGCAATCGCCGCATCGGAAAAATCAGAGGTGCTGGCGTTGCCCCGGCGTTTACCGAGATAAACGGTCACGCCCAATGACTTGTCGCGGTTGCGTTCCACATTTTCAAGTTCGCCGTTGCGCACTGAAACACTCAGTCCGCAGCCCTCAGACACCTCTGCGGCAGCGTCCGTGGCGCCCAATTTTTTGGCTGCCTTGAGACTGGCATCGACGCGAGACTCAAAGAATGCCCGGCTATAGGCAAAGCCTGGCAGGGGATTGGAGGCAAGCGCTTTAAGGGAGATTTTTGGTTTTTTCATGCGGAAGCTATGATACTTGGCTATGTCAAGAAAATTAAAAAAAGGCTACTTCGTCAAAGGCCAGTTTGTTGCCGAAGGCAGCGCCTTGGATCTGGAATACAAGCGCGAACTCAAAGGCACGGACGATGCGACCCGCACCGACCTTAAGCGCGAAAGCACCGAAATACAAAAACTCGGTGAAGACCTGCTGACCTTGCGCACAGAACTCCTGACCCGTCTGGCGCTGCCGGAAAAGCTGGTCGAAGCGATTGCTGAGGCCAAGCGCATCAGCAACTTTGAAGGCAAGCGCCGCCAAATGCAGTTCATCGGGAAACTCATGCGCAAGCTTGAACCCGAAACCCATGACGCAATTCGCACGGCCCTCGTGGAGCAGCACACGCCCTCGGCGCTGGAAACCCAAACCTTGCACCAGGCAGAAATGTGGCGCGACCGCTTGCTCGCTGACGACGACGCGCTGGGACAATGGATCACCCTGAGCCCGTCCACCGACAGCCAGCAATTGCGCGCCTTGGTTCGCCAGGCACGCAAGGACGCCGTACCGGAACGCCCCGGCGAGGCGCAACGCCACGGCCGGGCCTACCGTGATATTTTCCAGCTGGTGCGCGCGCAGTTGATGGGTGAAAACCATGTGGACGACGATGCCTTGCCGCCTACCAACCCCGGGGCCGATGTATGAACCAGCATGCTGCACCCGACACGGTCAAGATCGGTATCGTCTCCATCAGCGACCGCGCGAGCAGCGGTGTCTACCAAGACCTGGGCTTGCCCGCGCTGCAGGACTGGCTGCGCAGCGCCCTGATCAATCCGCTCAGTTTTGAGGCGCGCTTGATTCCGGATGAACAGCAAGTCATCAGCGCAACGCTGATCGCGCTGGTAGACGCCGGGTGCAGCCTGGTGCTCACCACCGGCGGTACGGGCCCCGCCCTGCGCGATGTGACGCCAGAGGCCACGCTGGCCGTAGCCCACAAGGAAATGCCTGGTTTTGGCGAACAAATGCGCCAAATCAGCCTGCACTTTGTACCGACCGCCATTCTTTCACGCCAAGTGGCGGTGATTCGGGGCAAGAGCCTGATCATCAACCTGCCAGGGCAACCCAAGTCGATCGCCCAAACGCTGGAAGGCCTGAAAGACGATACCGGCGCCGCCAAGGTGCCCGGCATTTTTGCGGCAGTGCCCTATTGCATTGACCTGATCGGCGGACCGTACCTCGAAACCGTAGACGCGGTCTGCAAGGCCTTTCGCCCCAAGACGGCGCAGCGTCCGCCACGCCCCACCTAATCGCCTATTTGCCCACCAGCTGGTTGAGCCGCTCGGCCTCGAAGCACTCACTGCGCGCGGCGTCGCCGGGCATATTCACCTGCTGGTTTTGGCACAGCTTTTCCAGCGCCTGCCACAGCAAGGCAATTTGGTGGTCCTGGCTCGACGCACTGTCGATCAGGCCACGCAGGGCCTGGCTGACCGGATCGTCTTCCTGGGTGATGCCGTAGGCGCTGAACTTGGGCTGCTGCGCGGCCACATCGGCGCTCTCTCCCGCTTTGCTTTGCACGATGCGCGCCGGTATCCCGACCGCCGTGGCTCCTGCCGGAACCGGCTTGATTACCACCGCATTGCTGCCAATCTTGGCGCCGTCTCCCACTTCAAATCCACCCAGCACCTTGGCGCCAGCGCTCACCACCACGTCTTTGCCCAAGGTGGGATGGCGTTTGGCACCTTTGTACAGCGAGGTGCCCCCCAAAGTGACGCCTTGGTAAATGGTGCAACCATCGCCGATTTCTGCCGTCTCGCCCACCACGGTGCCCATGGCGTGGTCAAAAAAAACACGCTCGCCAATCTTGGCTCCGGGGTGGATTTCAATACCGGTGAAAAAGCGCGCCATATGCGAAGTAAAGCGCCCCAGCCAAAGAAATCCGTGGGTCCAGAACCAATGCGCAGGACGGTGCAACACCACGGCATGGAGGCCGGGGTAACAAGTGACGACTTCCCAGGTGCTGCGTGCCGCCGGGTCGCGGTCGAGAATGCACTGGATGTCGGAGCGGATGCGAGAGAACATGGGCACAAGTCTATCCCGTGGCGCCCCTGCCGCCTTCTGGCAGGTTATTGCCCAAGCGCAGCTGTTCCGCCTGCTGCATCACCGCCTTGGCAATGCCACGCAGGATATGGATTTCTTCCTGGGTGACAGCCGCGCGGTTGAAGAGCTGGTTCAGGCGCGGCATGAGCTTTTTGGGTGCTTCGGGGTCCAGAAAACCCAGTTCCACCAAGGCCTGCTCCAAATGGGTGAGCATCCCGGCCACCTGCGCGGCATCCGCGAGTGCACCGGTCTGGCCTTGCACGACGGGGCGCGCCGATGCCGGCACCGGGGCGCCAAAGCCGCCCAGGGCCAGCCGCCATTCGTAGGCAATAACCTGCAAGGCGGCGCCAATATTGAGCGAACCAAACTGGGGGTTGCTGGGAATACTCAGACAAGCGTGGCAGCGATACACGTCCTCGTTGCGCATCCCAAAGCGTTCGGACCCGAACAGGAACGCTACACCAGCGTGCGCAGGGCCAACGCGATCGTCGCCTGCTCCTTCGGGCGCAAGCATCAGCTGGGCAAAGTGTTCTCGCGGCCAGCGCGTGGGCGGGCCGAAGTCACGCGGCGTCATGGCAGTGGCGCACAGGTGGTCCACCCCCTCAAGGGCTTCGTCCAAGGTCTCCACGATGCGGCATTTTTCGAGCACATCCAGGGCGCCGCTGGCCCGTTGGATGGTTTCTTCGCGGCGCAACACATTGGGCCAGCGCGGCGCCACAAGCACCAGGTCGTCAAAGCCCATGGTCTTCATGGCGCGCGCCGCCGCACCCACATTGCCAGCATGGCTGGTCTCTATCAGGATGAAGCGGGTGTGCAAACCGGCGGTGCTGGGTGGCGGCGAATCAGAGCGCATGGGTGGGCGGGTAAAATCCAGCTATTGTCGCCTTGCGTGTCCCACGATTTGGCGTCCCCGCCGCGCTGCATCGCCAGCGCGACTCTTTTTCTGTTCTTCACCCCACAATTTATGTCGCTCAATCTGCACCCCATGATCAATGTGGCCATCAAGGCCGCTCGCGCCGCTGGTAACATCATCAATCGCGCCGCTTTGGATATTGAAGCGGTTCGGGTTTCCCAAAAGAAGGCCAACGATTTCGTCACCGAAGTCGACCACGCCGCAGAGAAGGCGATCATCGACACCTTGCTCGCCGCCTATCCGGGCCACGCCATCTGGGCCGAAGAATCTGGCCGCGAACATGGCGCACAGGACTCCGAATACGTCTGGATCATCGATCCGCTGGACGGCACCACCAACTTCATTCACGGCCTGCCCATTTATTGCGTCAGCATTGCGCTGGCGGTCAACGGCAAGGTCGAGCAAGCCGTGGTCTATGACCCAACCCGCAACGACCTGTTCACCGCCACCCGGGGACGCGGTGCGTTTTTGAACGACCGGCGCATCCGTGTATCCAAGCGGACCGAACTCAAGGGGTGCCTGATTTCGACCGGTTTTCCGTTCCGCGAAGGCGACAATTTCCAGGAGTACCTGGCCATGATGGGCGACGTGATGCAACGCACGGCTGGCATTCGTCGTCCGGGTGCGGCAGCACTGGACCTGGCCTATGTGGCGGCGGGGTATACCGACGGATTTTTTGAGCGCGGCCTGCAGCCTTGGGACGTGGCAGCCGGTTCGCTGCTGGTGACCGAGGCGGGGGGACTGGTTGGCAACTTCACCGGGGAAGCTGACTTTTTGGACCAGCAAGAATGCATCGCCGGCGCGCCGCGGGTCTACGGCCAATTGGTGGGCATGCTGGGAAAGTACAGCAAATTCGCCAGCGCAGGCGACAAGGCCACCGTGCGTCAGACGCTGTCAGCACCCAAAGAATAGCTTCAGGTCAGCGCCGGCGTTACGGCGCCGGTGGCGATATTGGGGTCGACCTCAGGCCGCAAACTGCGCCTTGACCGCTGCCACGGACGCGGCACTCAGGCGGTTTCCATACTGCGCAACCACCTGGGCGGCGGCATAGTTGCCCAAGGCAGCGGCCTCCTTAAGGCTTTGGCCCTGGGTTACGGCGTACAAAAATGCGCCGGCAAACATGTCACCCGCGCCATTGCTGTCCAGCGCCTTGATTGCTACTGGGGGCACCACGGTACGCTCTCCGTTTTCCAGTATGACGCTGCCCTTGGCACTGCGCGTCAGGCACACCACGCGCGCCAGCGGGGCCATGCGGACACATACCTCCTCAAATTCCTGGGCACCACACCAGACTTGGGCTTCTTCTTCATTGCAAAAAAGGTAGTCCAGCGGAGCTGATGGATGGCCCTCGGGCAGGGCGCCCAACATGGCTTCGAGGCCCGGTCGGCAAAACTGGATCATGCTCATGTCGCTGAGCGTCAAGGCCAACGCCACACCCGCCTCAGCCGCAATGGCGCGCCCACGCAGCGCCGCGTCCAAGCCGGTGGGTGAAGCGGCCAGATAGCCCTCCATGTAATACACCTTCGAACGGACAATGTCCTGGGGATGCAGGGCGCTGTGGTCGAGTTCGGCGGTGGCACCCAAAAAGGTGCTCATGCTGCGCTCGGCATCCGGCGTGACCATCACCAGGCACACGCCAGTCTGGCCGGCGGGTGCCGCCATGTGGCTCAGGTTACTGGCCACCCCGTGGCTTGCCAGATCCTGGGCGTAAAAAGCCCCCAACTCGTCGTCGGCGACGCGACACGAATAGAACGCCTTGCCTCCAAACTGCGCGACCGCGACCGCCGTATTGCCCGCAGATCCCCCGCCCGTGCGACGGCTGTGCAAGCCCTGCATGTGGTGCAGCAGCTCGGCGCGGCGCGGCGCGTCAATCAGGGTCATGTGCCGCTTGGCCACACCGGCGCTCGCCAGCAGGGCCTCAGACACTTCGTACTCCGAGTCGACCAAGGCGTTGCCGATGGCGTAGACGTCAATTTTTTTCATGGCGGGCTTGTTCTGGTTTTGTTGGGAAAGGGAACTGCGAACCAGCCTGGCTATTGCTCAACAAAAGCGCGCTCAATCACAAAGTCGCCCTGTTTGGTGGTGTTGCCTTCCATGAAGCCGCGCTCTTCGAGCATCTTTTTCAGGTCGCGCAGCATTTCCGGGCTGCCGCAGAGCATGACTCGGTCATGGGCCGGGTCAAATTTGGGCAAGTCTAAATCGGCCTGGAGCTTGCCTGTTGCCAGCAAATCGGTCACCCGACCCTGGTTTTTGAAAGGCTCACGCGTGACGGTGGGGTAGTACAGCAATTGCTCGCGCACCATATCGCCCAGAAACTCGTGGTCTGGCAGCTCGTGGGTCAGGTACTCGTAATACGCCAATTCGGACACTTGGCGCACACCGTGCACCAAAATCACTTTTTCATACTGCTCGTAGGTGGCCGGATCGCGCACGATGCTCAAAAACGGCGCAACACCCGTCCCAGTGCCAATCAGGTACAGGTTTTTGCCCTTGAGCAGGTAGTCAATCAGCAAGGTTCCGGTGGGCTTGCGGCCCACCACGATCTTGTCACCGACCTGAATATGTTGCAGCTTGGAGGTGAGCGGGCCGTCGGGCACCTTGATGCTCAAAAACTCGAGATGTTCTTCATAGTTGGCGCTGGCGATGCTGTAGGCGCGCAGCAGGGGTTTGCCGTTGTCGCCGCGCAGGCCGATCATGGTGAAGTGCCCGTTGGAAAAGCGCAGTGCCGTGTCGCGGGTGGTGGTGAAGCTGAAAAGTCGGTCAGTCCAATGGTGCACGCTCAGCACCGTTTCTTCTAAAAATGCACTCATGGGGGCCTTGGGGAGATTCAAAATGCCGCAGCGGCGAACCTGCTAGTGTAAAACCTCGCACTGTCGTAGGGCGCATATCCTCATAACCGCGCCAACTTCTGCCATCATCGCTCCCATGCCGAACGCCACGTCGTCCCCTTTGCCCCGCCTGCTGGTAGCCTGCCTGTGCGCACAATGGTGCGGTACCTGCCGCGACTACCGCCCCCTGTTTGACCAGCTCCAGACCGAGTTTTCTGAGGCCCGATTTGTCTGGATCGACATTGAGGACGAGTCCGATCTGGTGGATCCGATAGAAGTCGACAACTTTCCCACCTTGCTGGTGGTGGCCGATGGTCAGGCCCGTTTTTTTGGCACGCTCACGCCGCACATTGATACGCTACGCCGCATCCTGCAGACACAACTGAGCACCGACCGTGCGCCTAGCGCTGAGCCGCAGGCCCAGGCCTTGGCCCAGCGCTTGCTCCAACACCTGGCATCAGAGGCGCAATAAGTCGCGCAGCGGCAGCGCCGTGCCAGTCCAGCGCACCCCGAACGATGCCGAGCACCGTGCCGTCCGCGCCAACCAAGACCGTGGACGGAAATACCCGGATCCCCCAGGCGCGCGCCAAAGCACCATCAGGGTCGCGCAGCACTGAAGTGCTGAGTCCGGTGGCCGCCACAAATTGGGCCACCGTGGCGCTGGATTCTTTGTAATTGACCGTCAATACGCGGACTTTGCCCGCCTGGGATTGCGAGAGTTGCGCCAACGAGGGCATTTCGTCGCGGCAAGGTTCGCACCAAGTCGCCCAGAAGTTGATCACCAGCGCCTGACCTCGCAGGTCCGATAACAACAGCGGCTTGCCCGTGCTGTCGAGTCCGGCCAGGGTGGGGGCCACCCTTTGGGCCGGCCATGCCTGCACCTCAAAACCACTCTGCGCCACGACCGGACCCGACAGGGCAGCGGCCACACTGGCCAGCAGCAGCCCGCGCCGGGACCGGGGCAGCAGCGCCATGCTGGGGCGCTTTACAGCTTGCTGGCCACCCAGGCCTGGGCGCTGGCCAAGGCCGCGTCCAGTTGGGCGGGTTCGGTGCCGCCGGCCATGGCCATGTCGGGCTTGCCGCCGCCTTTACCGCCCACTTGCGCCGCCAAAAAGTTGACCAGTTCACCCGCCTTGACTTTGCCCGTGGTGTCCGGCGTCACGCCCACGGCGATTTGCACCTTGTCGCCCTCGGCCACGCCCAGCACGATGACCGCGGTTTTGAGCTTGTCCTTGAGCTTGTCCATGGTGTCGCGCAGGGTTTTGACGTCGGCGCCGTCCAGACGCGCTGCCAAAAACTTGACGCCGTTGATGTCGGTCGCCTGCGTCAGCAGCTCGTCGCCCTGCGCAGAGGCAAGCTTGCCTTTGAGGGCCGCAATTTCTTTTTCCAGCGCCTTGATGTGTTCCACCGTGCTGTGGATGCGGCTGCCCAGCTCGGCTACCGGAGTTTTGAGCGCATGGGCGGCGCTGGCCACGGTATCTTCCAGCTGCTGCAAATAGGCCAGCGCATGCTCGCCAGTGACCGCCTCCATGCGGCGCACGCCCGAGGCCACACCGCTCTCGGCCACCACCTTGAACAAGCCAATATCACCGGTACGCGCCACGTGGGTGCCGCCACAGAGTTCGCGCGTGGTGCCGATTTCGAGCACGCGCACGATTTCGCCGTATTTCTCGCCAAACAGCATCTGGGCGCCGGTGGTTTTGGCGGCTTCAATGTCCATCAGCTCAGCGCGGGTGGCCGCGTTGTGCAAAATTTGGCCGTTGACGAAGGCTTCGATCTGGCGAATTTGCGCGTCCGTGACCGGTGCGTTGTGGGCAAAGTCAAAGCGCGTGCGCTCGGGCGTGACCAGCGAGCCCTTTTGCTGCACATGGTCACCCAGCACTTCGCGCAGGGCCTCGTGCATCAAATGCGTAGCCGAGTGGTTGCGCATGGACGCGGCACGCAAGCCCGCATTCACCTGCGCCTGCACCGCGTCGCCGACTTTGAGGCTGCCACTTTGCACGCTGCCGTGGTGGCCAAACACATCCGCCTTGATCTTTTGCGTGTCGTCCACCGCAAACACGGAGGCCGCACCGCTCAGCGTGCCTACGTCACCCACCTGGCCACCGCTCTCGGCGTAAAAGGGCGTCACGTCCAACACGACCACACCGCTCTGGCCCGATTTCAGTTCTGGCACCTGCGCGCCCTCGAAGTACAGGGCTTCAACGACGGCGGTCTGTCCAAGGTGTTCGTAGCCGACAAACACGTTACCGGCGCCGGTGTAGTCCAGCGCGCGGTCTTGCTTGAATTTGCCAGCAGCGCGGGCCTGGGTTTTTTGGCGGTCCATGGCGGCGTCAAAACCTGCGGCATCCACATCCACATCGCGCTCGCGGCACACGTCGTTGGTCAGGTCCAGCGGAAAACCAAAGGTGTCGTGCAGCTTGAAGGCCACATCGCCCGGCAGCACTTTCACGCCATTTGCCAGTGCCGTATCCAAAATTTCCATACCGGTGGCCAGCGTCTCGAAAAAGCGCTCTTCCTCGACGCGCAGCACCTCCGTAATCCGCTTTTCTTCCGCCCGGATTTTGGGATAGGCATCGCCCATCAGGCGCACCACGTCGGCCACCAGCTTGTGGAAGAAAGGCGTCTTTTGGCCCAGCTTGTAGCCGTGGCGGATGGCCCGGCGCACGATGCGGCGTTGCACGTAGCCGCGGCCTTCGTTGCTCGGCACCACGCCGTCACTCACCAAAAACGCAGTGGCGCGGATGTGGTCGGCGATCACGCGCAAGCTCTTGTTTTGCAGGTCGGCGCAGCCGGTGGCGCGGGCGGCGGCGGCGATGAGCTGCTCAAAAATGTCGATTTCGTAGTTGCTGTGCACGTGCTGCAAGATGGCGGCCAGGCGCTCCAGGCCCATGCCGGTGTCCACGCAGGGCGCGGGCAGTTTGACCAGGCTGCCGTCGGTTTGCATGTCGAACTGCATGAACACGTGGTTCCAGATTTCGATAAAGCGGTCGCCGTCTTCGCCCGGGCTGCCTGGGGGTCCGCCGGGAATGTGTTCGCCGTGGTCGTAAAAAATCTCGGAGCACGGGCCGCAGGGGCCGGTGTCAGCCATCATCCAGAAGTTGTCGGAGGCGTATTTTTTGCCCTTGTTGTCGCCGATGCGCACGATACGGTCTGCGGGCAGACCAATCTCTTTGTGCCAAATGTCATACGCCTCGTCGTCGTCGATGTAGACCGTGACCAGCAGGCGCTCGGGCGGCAGCTTATAGACCTGGGTGAGCAACTCCCAGCCCCAGTGCAGGGACTCCCGCTTGAAATAGTCGCCAAAACTCCAGTTGCCCAGCATCTCAAAAAACGTGTGGTGGCGCGCGGTGTAGCCCACGTTTTCCAGGTCGTTGTGCTTGCCGCCGGCACGCAGGCAGGCCTGCACAGACGCGGCGCGCACATAGGAGCGCTTGTCTGCGCCCAAAAACACGTCTTTGAACTGGACCATGCCCGAGTTGGTGAACATCAACGTGGGGTCATTGCCCGGCACCAGCGGACTGCTGGCCACCACGGTGTGGCCTTTCGAGGCAAAAAAGTCGAGGAAAGTCTTGCGGATGTCGGCGACGCTCATGGCGTTGCTGGCGGCAGTTTGGGTCATATCGGTGGTGCTTTGGACAGGGTCAACAAAAAAACGCAGGGCGCAGGAGAGCGCGGCGCACATTACCCCGCATTATCGCCAAGCGCCCGCGCGCGGGTGATCGCACGCGCCCTGGAGAAATCAGAGGGACGCGTCCAACATCGCCCGGTACTCTTCGCGCGTGGCGATGCGCGGGTTGGTCTTGTGGCAGTGGTCAGCCATGGCGCCGTCGATCACGCGCTCAAACAGGTCTGCCGTCACACCCAGCGCCGCCAAGCCAGTGGGCAGCCCAAGCCGCGCGTTCATGGCGCGGATGGCCTCGGCAATGGCGTCACCCTGCGCGTCGCAGCCGCCCAGGCCCATGGCGTGGGCCATGCGCTGCAGGCGCTGCTCTTTCTGGATGGACTCGGCGGCGGCGTTAAAGCGCACCACGGCGGGCAAAAACAAGGCGTTCAACGTGCCGTGGTGCAGGCGGGGGTTGACGCCCCCCAGGCTGTGGCTCAGGCTGTGCACGCAGCCCAAGCCTTTTTGGAAGGCCATGGCGCCTTGCATGCTGGCGCTCATCATGTTCCAGCGCGCCTCGCGGTCTTGCCCGTTGGCGGTGGCCCGCTCGATGTGGCCCCAGCCCCGTGCCAGACCATCCAGACCAATGCCATCGGCCGGCGGGTTGACGGCCGGAGCCATAAAGGTTTCCATACAGTGGGCGATGGCGTCCATGCCGGTGGCGGCCGTCAGCATGGGCGGCAGGCCCAGGGTAAGTTCGGGGTCGCAAATGGCAATTTTTGGCACCAGAAACCAACTGTGAAAGCCCAATTTGCGTCCGTCGTCGACGATCACAATCGCGCCGCGCGCCACCTCACTGCCGGTGCCCGCCGTGGTGGGCACCGCAATCAGAGGCAACACCCGGTCAGAAATCTTGGGGCTACCCCCCTCAATGGTGGCGTAGGTCTTGAGCGGCCCTTCGTGGGTGGCAGCAATGCAGGCGCCCTTGGCCAAATCCAGGCTGGAGCCTCCGCCCACGCCAATCAGGCCATCGCAACCCTCTTTTTTCAGCAAGGCCACGGCGGCGCGCACGCCCGACTCGGTCGGATTGGACGGCGTTTGGTCAAACACTGCATAAGGATGGTCGCCCAGCGCAGCCAGCGCCCGGTCCAGCACACCAGCGGCGCGCACCCCCGCATCGGTCACGATCAGGGGTTTTCCTATTCCAATGCGTTCGCATTCGGCGCGCAGGGTCGAAATAGCGCCGAAGTCGAGGTTGACCTGGGTGATGTAGTGAATGATTGCCATAAGGAACCTCGGGGTTGAGCCGTTAAGATAATGCCACTGTACCCTGCCCTTTGGCTGCCTCCGCGCCCCGAGGCGACCCAACGCAGGGGCTGACATCCTCCACCCTCAGGAACCTTCTTTTATGTCCCACGCTTCTCCCCTGGCCCTGCTCAAAGACCCCAGCCTCCTGAAAACCGATGCCCTGATCAATGGTCTGTGGGTGGCAGGCACCAGCCGCTTTGACGTGCTTGACCCCGCGACCGGCCACAAACTGGCCGACGTAGCCAACCTCGGCCCGGCCGAGGCTGAGGCAGCCATCGCGGCCGCCAACGCCGCCTGGCCGGCCTGGAAGGCCAAAACGGCAAAAGAACGAAGCATCATCATGCGCAAGTGGTTTGACTTGCTGATGGCCAACCAGGACGACCTGGCCCGCATCATGACGTCCGAGCAAGGTAAGCCCTTCCCCGAAGCCAAGGGCGAAATTGCCTACGGTGCGAGTTTTGTCGAGTGGTTTGCCGAAGAAGCCAAGCGCGTCAACGGTGAGACCCTGCCCCAGTTTGACAACAACCGCCGCCTGATGGTGCTCAAGCAGCCTATCGGCGTGTGCGCCGCCATTACGCCCTGGAACTTTCCGCTGGCCATGATCACCCGCAAGGTGGCACCTGCTCTGGCCGCTGGCTGCCCGGTGATCATCAAACCCGCCGAACTCACGCCCCTGACGGCGCTGGCGGCTGCTGAGTTGGCGATTCGGGCAGGCATACCCGCCGGCGTGCTGAACATGATTACTGCCGATGCCGACAACTCGATCGCCGTGGGCAAGGTGATTTGCGCCAGCGACGTGGTGCGCCACCTGAGCTTTACCGGCTCTACCGAAGTGGGCCGCATCCTGATGGCGCAAAGCGCACCCACCGTCAAGAAAATGTCGTTGGAGCTGGGCGGCAACGCGCCCTTCATCGTGTTTGACGATGCTGACATCGCCTCGGCGGTCGAGGGCGCACTGGCCAGCAAATACCGCAACGCCGGACAAACCTGCGTCTGCGCCAACCGTTTTTACGTGCAAGCGGGCGTGTACGAGCAGTTTGTGGCGGCGTTCACGGCGCGGGTCAAGCTCATGAAAGTGGGCAACGGCTTTGACGAAGGCGTCGCGCAGGGCCCGCTGATTGAAGACGCTGCCGTGGCCAAGGTCACGCGCCATGTGGCCGATGCCATTGCCAAAGGCGGCAAGGTGGAAACCGGTGGACGCGCGCTGCACGGCCAGTTTTTTGAGCCTACCGTGATCTCTGGTGCCACAGCCGACATGGCCTGCGCCCGCGAGGAAACCTTTGGCCCGTTTGCCCCGATCTTCAAGTTTGACAACGAACAGGAAGCCATTGACGCGGCCAACAACACCGAGTTTGGACTGGCGAGCTACTTTTACAGCCGCGACATCGGCCGCATCTACCGCGTGGCCGAGGCGCTGGAGTACGGCATGGTCGGCATCAACGTGGGCATCTTGGCCACCGAGCACGTTCCCTTTGGCGGCGTCAAACAGTCCGGCCTGGGCCGCGAGGGATCGCACTGGGGCATGGACGACTACCTGGAAATCAAATACCTCTGCGTTGGCGATGTGCTGAAGTAAAACCGCTTCAAAACTTAAGCTGCAGACGCCGCCTGGGGACCTATCCCCGGCGGCTTTTTTTATGGGCAACGCCGTCAATGCAATGATTTCCACGGCAATATTTGCCTAGGCATGGAATACAATGAAAGCTATGGTTAACCCTAATAGCCCCACGTATTACGACCTGGACAGCTACCGCCCGGAAGACAGTGTGGGCTACCTGATGCGCAGAATTTTGAGCAGCATGGCCCACGGCATTGACACGCAACTGGCCGACTCAGACCTGACCAGTGCGCAGTGGCTGCCCATGCTCCGCTTGCACCAGGGGCACGCATCCACAGTGGCCGAACTGGCCCGCAGCTGCGATCTGGATGCCGGCGCCATGACCCGTCTGCTCGACCGCCTGGAAGCCAAAGGACTGTGCAAACGCATGCGCTCGGAATCCGACCGCCGCGTGGTCAACATTGCTTTGACCGAGGCCGGTCAAAACGTCGCCCAAGGTATCCCCGATGTGCTTTGCTCGGTGCTGAACCAGCACCTGAGCGGCCTGAGCCTTGAAGAATTTTCAACCTTGAAAAGCCTGTTGCAGCGGGTACTGAACAACACCAGCCAGACCGGCACAAGCCCCACGCCCCTGGCCTTTTTATCCCCCGCAGCAGACTGCGCTGCACCCCCACTTTCACCCGAGCCCCCAGGAACCCCCGATGCCCCTTAGTATTTTTCACACCCTGCCTGCGCCTCGGTACCGCCCCGCGGCCTGGTTGGTCCTGGCGCTGAGCTTGGGCGGCTGTGCCAACTTTGCCGGTATCGGGCCCAAGGCGCGCATGGCTGCCACCAACGATTTGGCAGCGCACCGCCCAGCCGTCCCGACCGTCCCGGCTACGCCAGCGCCCTCCATGCCAGTGGAACCCAACACCGCCTGGTGGACCCGCTTTGGTGACACGCAACTGAATGCTTTGGTGCAACAGGCCTTGCAGAACCACCCGAACATGCGCTTGGCCCAGGCCCGCGTAGAGCGCGCCCAGGCGCTCACCGAAGCAAGCGCCAGCAACGAAAAACCGGGTGTCAACGCATCGGTGGACGGGACCCGCCAACGCTTCAGTGCCAATGGAATCTACCCGCCGCCCTTGGCGGGTGGAGTGTACGAAACCGCGAATGCCCAGCTCTCGGCAAGCTACGAATGGGATCTTTTTGGAAAAAACCGTGCCGCGCTGGATTCCGCCCTGGGCCAAGTGCGCGCCGCTCAGGCCGATGCCCACGCCGCAGAGCTGCTGCTGGCGGCCCAGGTCACCCGCGGCTATTTCAATCTGCTGCGCCTGAATGCCTTGCAGTCGCTGGCCCAGCGCAACTTGGACCAACGCGAACAACTCGTGGCACTGGTCCAGTCCCGACTGGCCGCGGGCCTGGACAGCCCGGGCGAACTGCGCAGCAGCGAATCCAGTCTGCCCGAGCTTCGCCAGTACACAGAAAGCCTGCGTGAACAGCAAGCGCTGGCCCGCAACGCATTGGCCGCACTGACCGGTCAAGCCCTGGGTCTGCAAGACCTCAAGCCCGGCACGCTGGCCAACATCACGGCGCAGGCCACACCCAAAGCCCTGCCTCTGGACGTGTTGGCCAACCGGCCGGATATCGCCGCAGCCCGGGCCCGCGTTGAAGCCGGGCTGAGCGACGTCGAGGCGGCCAAAGCGCAGTTCTACCCCAACATCAATCTGGTGGCCTTTGCTGGCCTCAACAGCATTGGTTTTGGCAATATCTCCAAGACAGGCAGCGAGCAGTGGGGCGTGGGCCCCGCCGTGCGCATGCCGATCTTTGACGGCGGACGCTTGCGCGCGCAGCTCAAAACCAAATCCGCTGATGTCGATATGGCCATTGAGAGCTACAACGCACTGGTGATCGAGGCTGCACGCGACGTGGGTGACCAAGTTGCCACCCTGCAGTCGCTTGAACGCCAGCGCGAAGAACAGCGGGTGGGGCAAGCCAGTGCCCAAGTGCTGCACGACATCGCTGCGCAACGCTTTGCGGCAGGCCTGGGGAGCCGGGCGAGCCTGCTGAATGCCCAGTTCGCGGTACTGAACCAAGAGCGCCAGGGGGTTGAGCTGATCGCACGCACCCTGGATGCCCAGACCCAACTGCTGCGCGCCACCGGCGGCGGCATGGCGGCGCATTAGACCGCCGCACCTCCCCGCCCCCCTATTTGCAAAACGTTCGAGAACACCCCCATGAGTACAGCACCCACCTCCCCCGCAGCCCCAAGCACCGGCTCCCGCCAAAAAGCCCTGACCCTGGTCAGCCTGGTCGTCCTGATCGGCCTGGCCTACGGCGGCTACACCTGGTACGCCGGACGTCAACAGGAATCCACGGACAACGCCTATGTGCAAGGCAACGTCATCCAAATCACACCGCAGATTGGCGGCACGGTCACCGCCATCCTGGCGGATGACACTGACTTTGTGAAAGCCGGCCAACCCCTGGTGCAGCTCGATCCGGCAGACGCCAAAGTGGCATTGCAACTGGCCCAGGCCAACCTGGCCCAGGCCGTGCGCCAGGTGCGCGGCCTGTATGCCAACAACCTGACGCTGGAGGCGCAAATCAGTCTGCGCGACACGGACGTGGCCAAGGCCCAAACCGAAGTTGCCCGCGCCAGCGACGACCTGGCCCGGCGCCAGTCGCTCGTGGGCAACGGTGCCGTGTCCAAAGAAGAACTGGCGCACGCCCAATCTCAGCTGGTGCAAGCCCAAAACACGCTGGCGGCGGCCCGTGCCGCCGTGGTCACCGCACGGGACCAGTTGGGCAGCAACCAGACGCTAACCGATGGCACGAAACTGGAAAACCACCCCAACATACAGGGCGCTGCCGCCCGATTGCGCGAGGCCTATCTGGCACACCACCGCGCCACCCTGCCGGCTCCGGTGGACGGTTATGTGGCCAAACGCACGGTGCAGCTCGGCCAGCGGGTGGCTGCCGGCACGCCGCTGATGTCGGTGATTGCGCTCAACACGCTGTGGGTGGACGCCAACTTCAAGGAAGTGCAGCTGCGCAATATCCGCATCGGCCAGCCTGTGACACTGACCGCTGACCTGTACGGCAAGCGCGTGGAGTACAAAGGCACCGTAGCGGGTTTGGGTGCCGGAACCGGTGCTGCGTTTTCCTTGCTGCCAGCGCAAAACGCCACGGGCAATTGGATCAAAGTGGTGCAACGCGTGCCGGTACGTGTAGCGCTGGATGCCAAAGAAATTGCAGCCAATCCGCTGCGGGTCGGCCTGTCCATGGAAGCCACGGTGGACGTGACCCAGCAAGACGGCAAAGCGCTGTCGGATGCGCCGCGCACCCCATCGAGTGTGCAGACCGATGTTTACGCCATGCTCGACGGACAGGCCACCGCTGAAATCAATCGCATCATTACCGCCAACTCGGGCCAGGGCCGCAACGGCAAGGCCCCATGAGCGCAGTCAACCCGTCAGCGGACAACGCACCTGCGCCGACCTTAGCACCGGCGCCGCCAGCGCCAGCACCTTCGTTTTCGCAAGCGCAGCCCTTGCAAGGCGCCGCGCGGCTATGGGGAACCGTGGCACTTTCGGCGGCCACTTTCATGAATGTGCTGGACTCGTCGATCGCCAACGTCTCGCTGCCGGCCATAGCCGGTGATTTGGGCGTCAGCCCGAACCAAGGCACCTGGGTGGTGACCAGCTTTGGCGTGGCCAACGCCATCGCCGTGCCGCTCACCGGCTGGCTGTCGCAGCGCTTTGGACAGGTGCGTCTGTTCACCGCCAGCGTACTGCTATTTGTCATTGCCTCGTGGCTCTGCGGCCTCGCGCCCAATATGTCAACCCTGATCGCCATGCGCGCGCTGCAGGGCTTTGTTGCCGGACCGATGATGCCGCTGGCACAAACCCTTTTGCTGTCGAGCTACCCGCCGGCCATGGCTGGGCTGGCCATGGCGCTTTGGGCCATGACCACCCTGGTGGCACCCGTGATGGGCCCGCTGTTGGGCGGCTGGATTACGGACAACATGCATTGGGGCTGGATTTTTTACATCAACATTCCGGTGGGGGTTTTGGCCGCGTTCATTACCTGGACGATCTACAAAAAGCGCGAAACCACGACCCAAAAGCTGCCGATTGACACCATGGGCCTGACGCTGCTGATCTTGTCTGTGGCGGCCCTGCAGATCATGCTGGACCGCGGCAAGGAGCTGGACTGGTTTCACTCCAGTGAAATCATCACCCTGGGGCTGGTGGCGCTGATTGGCGGGGCCTTTTTTATCGCCTGGGAACTCACCGACAAGCACCCGGTGGTGGACCTTCGACTGCTCAAGCAACGCAATTTTGCGGTCGGATCCATCTGCCTGGCCATTGCTTACAGCCTGTTTATCGGCAACCTGGTGCTGCTGCCGCTCTGGCTGCAACAGTTCATGGGATACACCTCGACCCAGGCCGGCATGCTGCTGGCCCCGGTGGGCTTGTTTGCGATTTTGCTGTCGCCCATCGTAGGTAAGAACGTACAAAAAACCGACCCACGCATGCTGGCGACGTTTGCGTTTGTGATGTTTGCGCTGGTGCTCTTGATGCGCTCCCACTTCAACACGCAGGCCGACTTCTTCACCATCATGATTCCCACCGTCGTGCAAGGCGTTGCGGTGGCGTTTTTCTTTATTCCCCTCAGCAGCATTACGTTGGGCGGGATTCCCCCGACGCAAATGGCCTCGGCCTCGGGACTGTCTAACTTCATGCGGATTGTGGGTGGCGCCTTTGGCACGTCCATCACCATTACGCTGTGGCAGGACCGGGCGGCGGTGCACCACGCGCAACTTGTTGAATCGGTCAATCTGGGCAGTCAGGCCACCACCAGTGCCCTGAGCGGATTGGACGCGATGGGTTTAAACAGCGCACAAAGCCTCGCAACCCTCAACCGGCTGGTCGATCAGCAAGCCTTTATGCTGGCAGCGAATGACATTTTCATGGGTTCTGCGGCGATTTTCCTGTGCCTGATTCCGTCGATCTGGTTTGCCAAACGGGTGCGCATGGTGCCGCAAGCGAGCCCCGCGGCTCCGGGCGGAGATGGGGCGCATTGAACGCCGGGGACAACGAACGGGGCGCATCAAGCGCCGGGCAAAACAAATGGGGCGCATGAAGCGCCCCGTGCCATTTCAAACGAGTTTGACGCCGGTCTTTTCCTGCAGGGCTTCCAGCGTCACGCCGGGTGCCATCTCCACTACTTTGAGGCCGTAGGGCGTTACATCCATCACGGCCAAGTCGGTGATGATGCGGTCCACCACGCCCACGCCGGTGAGCGGCAGGGTGCATTGGGGAAGGATTTTGAGGTCTATGGTGCCGTCTTTCTTTTTGGCCACGTGCTCCATCAGTACGATCACGCGCTTCACACCAGCCACCAGGTCCATCGCGCCACCCATGCCTTTGACCATCTTGCCCGGAATCATCCAGTTGGCCAGGTCGCCCTGCTCGCTGACCTGCATGGCACCCAAAATGCTCAGGTTGATCTTGCCGCCGCGAATCATGGCAAAGCTCTCGTGGCTGCCAAAAATACTGGAGCCCTTGATCGTGGTCACGGTTTGCTTGCCTGCGTTGATCAGGTCGGCATCGACCTCCGCTTCCGTGGGAAAGGGGCCGATGCCCAGCATGCCGTTCTCGCTTTGCAGCCACACCTCCTTGTCGGCGGGCACATGGTTGGCCACCAGCGTGGGAATGCCGATACCCAGGTTGACGTAAAAGCCGTCTTCCAGCTCTTGTGCCGCGCGTGCGGCCATTTGGTCTTGATTCCAGCTCATGTTCAAACTCCCGAAGTCTCAGTGATGGTGCGTTTCTCGATCCGTTTTTCCGGCGTGGCATTGAGCACGATACGGTGCACATAGATGCCGGGTAGATGCACTTGGTCGGGCTCAATCGTGCCCGTCTCCACAATTTCTTCTACCTCCACCACCGTGATCTTGCCGGCCATAGCCACGGCCGGGTTGAAGTTGCGCGCGGTAAAACGGAACTGCAAATTGCCCGACTTGTCGGCCCGGTGCGCCTTGACCAGCGCCACATCGGGCACCAGGGCGTGTTCCATTACATAGGTTTCGCCATCAAATTCGCGCAGCTCCTTGCCCTCTGCCACGATGGTGCCGACACCGGTCTTGGTAAAAAACGCCGGGATACCAGCGCCACCGGCACGCAGCTTTTCAGCCAGCGTCCCTTGGGGCGTGAATTCCAGGGCCAGTTCGCCGGCCAGGTACTGGCGCTCAAACTCTTTGTTCTCACCCACATAGCTGGAGATCATTTTTTTGATCTGGCGCGTTTCCAGAAGCTTGCCCAGGCCAAAGCCATCCACGCCCGCATTGTTGGAAATCGCGGTCAGGTTTTGTGCGCCGCTGTCGCGCAGTGCGTCAATCAAGGCCTCGGGGATGCCGCACAGGCCGAAACCGCCCACGGCGATCAGTTGGTTGTCATGCACGATGCCGTCAAGCGCGGCGGCGGCGTTGGGGAAAATTTTGTTCACTGCGCAAATCTCCGGTAGTTCAGACTAGGGGCCAAAACCCGACGATACTACTTATCCACATACGTAGTTTTTCGTAACGTGTTAACCCTGACTCCTGCGCCCTGCCCCATGGACATTGATTACCGACTGGCGTTTGACATGGCTCCGGTGGGCCTGGTGCTCTCGCGTAACCGCACCATTCAGGATTGCAACCAGCGCGTTTGCGAAATATTTGGCGCCGGACGAGATCAATTGCTGGGTCAGAGCTTTCAGGTGCTTTACCCCAGCGCCGACGAGTTTGAACGCACCGGAGCGCGTATTGCACCGATCCTCAACCGCAGCGGTAGCTACGCTGACAACCGCATCATGCGTCGCCTGGACGGCCGCTTCAAAGGCGAGGCCTTCTGGTGCCATGTCACCGGCCGCGCTCTGAACCGTGACGCGCCGCATGAGGCCGGCATCTGGAGTTTTGAAGACCTGAGTGAACGCCGCCCGGTCAAAGCCGAACTCACCGCCCGCGAACGCGAAGTTGCAGCGCACCTGATGCAAGGCCTGACCTCCAAGCACATCGGGCGTGCCTTGGCTATCAGCCACCGCACGGTCGAAATTTACCGCGCCCGCCTGATGCGCAAATACCAGGCCTCCACCACCGCCGACCTGGTGCAAAAACTGATGTCCGGCTGAGCCTGCCGACCGTTACCTCAGCCAACACCTCCCATTCACCCACCCCTGCTTGTTGAGACCACATTCCGCCATGCCCCACTTCCCTGATGCGCCCCAAACGCTCGCCGATGCGCTGCAAGACGCCACCCAGCGCCTGACTGAACTCGAGATCAAGGCCAGCTTTGCCGAAGACCTGCTCGACAAACTCGACCAGATCGTGATCCGCCAACAAACCCAAATCAACGCCCTGATCAGTGAGGTGCTGCACCTGCGCCAGCAGGCCTCGGACCCGCAAGCGCCGGCCCAGCGCAACTTGCGCGATGAGTTGCCGCCGCATTATTGACGTCCTGCAGGCGCGCTTACAGAGAGCGCGCTGCGGTGTTTGTAGCGCTAGCCGAGTCGGCCTATCCTATTTTGGGCATCTGCCACGTGCTGACTAAGTGCGTCGATGCAGGGCTCGAAAGTGGTGCTAAAGCGGGTGTCAGAGCGCAGGCGGGTGATGTAATCCAGCGCCAGTACCAAGGCAGATCGCCAGATCACACCCTCAACCGACGGATGAAGTTGGGGGGGCAATAGCGTGTCTCGCACGACGCCACCCGCCGTGGGACTAAACGCCATCGGTAGCATGTCGTAGGCAGGACCCAGCGCGTAGGGTGGGGCCCCGTCGCTCACAAACGACAGATTACCGGCGTGCATGTCGGTATTGCCAACCAACGTTCCAAACGCATAAAGCAGCGAGGCATCGGCATGCGCCTGCGGGGTAATGGCCTTTTGCTTTGCCAACTCGGACGTCAGCACAGGCCACGGCGCTGCCGCGTTTCCTACGAATTCGCCGTCAAGACAAGCCAGTGACAGCAAGGCGCGGCGCCCATAGGGCCCCACTCTGTCGAACCGGAGCAGTTCCAAAAACCGCTGCTCTCCCTGGTCGACCACACGCGACACGGCGGCAGGCACATCCGCTGCGGCGAGCGTTTCCAATGCCAAGTGCTCCGCCAGCAACAAATCGCGCCATCTCGCGGTGACCCGGTTTGGGTCGGCTGCCGTAAATTTAACCAAGACGTGGCCGCGCGCGGTATATGCGCAGAACTTGGGCTGCTCGCCACCAGCCGACGACCAGGTTTCCCCCAGGGTCAGAGCTTGCGCCGCCCGCTGCGGGTAATCGGCCACCTCAGACAAGGCGGGGGCATTTGCATTCACGAAACGGTCTCTGGCGAAATCGCCCAAAAGCACATTGCCAACCGTGTCGCCTCCGCTGAGCACCAAGGCACGTAGGGCGTCAGCATCGCTCCAATGGCGCACATCGGCGGGCAAGCCCAGGCGGGTCGCGTGTTGGTGGGCATATGCGCGCGCCAGGAAACCTTGGGGCCGCATGTCGCTAATCCACCAGGGCAGGCTGGCATGGTGGCTTGTGGCACCGTCGGCCTGCACCACGACAAAACCATCCGGCCTGACTGGAATCAGCAAGCCCAACCGGGTGATCTGACCGGTATCGCTCACGCGGTACACCGGGATGTCAGCAAGGCCTCGAAAATGGTCCCGCAGGGCGTACCGGGTCGCGCGTGCAGCACCCCATGTAACGATTTCTCCGGCCATGGACGCCAAGTCGCGCGCCAAAGTGGGCCGGGTAATACCCAAGCTCCCACACAAAACTCCGCCCAGCAAAGGGCCTGCGGCCAGAGCGGTTCGGATTTGCGGGATACGCGTGGGCATATTACGTTTCATTTAACGAAAAATGTAACGATATTACACGCAATTTCAATCGGCAAGGGGCGCGCTTGACATGTGCTGGGGCTATCGCTTTGCTTTACTGCAAAGCGGCCACCTGTAGCGCTGTACTACATCCCCCAAATGCCTTTAGCTCGTTGCCAACCCCGCCACCACCTCATTCGCACTGCGAAACGCCTCCACCGCCGTGGGTACGCCGCAGTACACCGCCGCGTGCAGCAGCACTTCCTGGATCTCGGCCTGGGAGGCGCCGTTGTTGAGAGCACCACGGACGTGGCCTTTGAGTTCGTTTTGTTTGCCCAGCGCAGTGAGCATGGCCACCGTGATCAGGCTGCGGGTCTTGAGGTCCAGGCCGGGGCGCTGCCAGACGTCACCCCAGGCAGCGCGAGTGATGTGGTCCTGGATGGGCTGGGTGAAGGGGGTGGCGCTGCCCAGCGCATTGGCCACAAAGTCTTCGCCCATCACCGCTTTGCGGGTGGCCAGGCCTTGGTCGTAGGCGGATTGCATAGGGGGTTTCCTCTCAGGCTGTGGGTCAAAAGGCCACAGCATAATGAACAAAACCACCCACCCAGGACCCGCCCATGAGCCGCTTCCCCCTGCCCGACCTCAACACCCTGCCCGAAGACCTCCGCGCCAAGATTTTGGAAGTGCAAGAAAAATCGGGCTTTGTGCCCAACGTCTTTCTGGCCTTCGCCCGGCGACCGGCAGAGTGGCGAGCGTTTTTTGCGTACCACGACGCGCTCATGCTGCGCGAAGCATCGAGCCTGACCAAGGGCGACCGCGAGATGATCATCACTACCACCAGCGCGGCCAACCACTGCCTGTATTGCGTGGTGGCCCACGGGGCTATTTTGCGCATTTACGAGAAAAAGCCGCTGGTCGCCGACCAGGTGGCCATCAACTACCGCAAGGCCGACATCACGCCGCGCCAGCGCGCCATGCTCGACTTTGCGATGAAAGTTTGCACCGAGAGCCATACCGTCAATGATGCGGACTATGAGGCGCTTCACGCCCACGGCTTTGACGATGAGGACATCTGGGACATAGCTGGCATCACGGCGTTTTTTGGTCTGTCCAACCGCATGGCCAACGCCACCGGCATGCTGCCCAACCCCGAGTTCTACTTGCTGGGGCGCGCACCACGGCAAAAATAATGCGTTTTCGCCCTCGCTCACACCCTAGCCAAGGCACTGCGCAGCGGCCTTTTGGGCAAGCGCTGCGGCATTGGGCATGCCCACTGTTCGCACTCGCCATGGCCAGCGCAGCCTCGCTGTCCCTGGCACAAACTTCCCCCGTCGCCCCCGCGCAGCCCGAGGCGGCCAGCGTCCTGCAGGACAAGCCGGGGTGGGCTGCGCGCCGCTTTGCCGTCGCCGCCGCCAATCCGCTGGCCACCCAGGCCGGCTACGACATGCTGCGCGCCGGTGGCAGTGCAGTGGACGCGGCGATTGCCGTGCAAATGGTGCTGGCACTCGTCGAGCCACAAAGCAGCGGCATCGGTGGTGGTGCCTTCTTGCTGCACTTTGACGGCAAAACCACGCAAGCGTTTGACGGACGTGAAACCGCTCCGGCGGCAGCCACACCCGACTTGTTCCTGCAATCCAACGGCCAACCCCTGCCGATGCGCCAGGCCATCGTGGGAGGTCGCTCCGTGGGTACCCCTGGCGTGGTGCCCATGCTGGCTCTGGCGCACCACCAACACGGCAAGTTGCCTTGGGCGCAGTTGTTTGCCCCGGCGATTGCACTGGCGCGCCAGGGTTTTGCCATCAGCCCCCGCATGGCCACCTTGCTGGCTGCCGAGTCCGCGCTCAAAACCGATTTGGTGGCTGCCCGCTACTTTTACGACGCCAACGGACAGGCCTGGCCCGCCGGCCACATTTTGCGCAACCCCGAGCTGGGCGCTGTTCTGGAGCGCATCGCCACCGAAGGGCCCAGCGCAATTACCAGCGGTGCGGTAGCGCAGGCCATTGCCGCCAAAGTGCAAGGCCACGTCGCCCATCCTGGCGCCCTGACCCAGACCGATCTGGCGACCTACCAAGCCCTGGAGCGTGCGCCTTTGTGCATGGTCTACCGAGTGACGCAGGTGCCAGCGCGCAACTATCGTCTGTGCGGTATGCCACCGCCGAGTTCGGGCATGCTGGCGATCGGCCAAATCTTGGGCACGCTGGCGCACACGCCGGCTGCCGACTTGCCCAACGCGGAAGGCCAACCCAGCGCCGATTGGCTGCACCTCTATACCGAGGCCGCACGCCTGGCGTTTGCCGACCGCGCCCAGTACGCCGCCGATCCCCAGTTTGTGACGGCACCAACAGGCGGCTGGCAGAGCCTGCTGGAGCCCCACTATCTCGCCCAGCGTGCGGCTTTGATCAACACCCGTGGCCCGCGAATGCAAAGCGCCTTGCCTGGACAACCCGGCGCACAGCAAAGTGGCTACGCCCCAATGGCGGCACAAGCTGAACACGGCACCTCGCACATCTCGGTGGTTGACGCATGGGGCAACGCGCTGGCCATGACCACCACCATTGAAGACGGCTGGGGCGCGCGCCTGATGGTCAACCGGGGCGTAGGGCTCGAAGGTGGCTTTTTGCTCAACAACCAGCTGACCGACTTCAGCTTGGCACCGGTGGGTACCGATGGCCGACCGGTCGCCAACCGCGTGGAGCCGGGCAAGCGCCCACGCTCGTCCATGTCGCCCACCCTGGTGTTTGATGCCGACACGGGCGAACTGCTGGCCAGCGTGGGCAGCCCCGGCGGCGCATTCATCATCCATTTCACGGCCAAAACGCTGTACGGCCTGTTGCATTGGGGTCTGAACGCCCAGCAAGCCATTAACCTGCCCAACTTTGGTGCCATGGACGAGCTGTTGATTTTAGAAAAAAGCCGCTTCATGCCCGCGGTGGTCAGCACGCTGCAGACCCGGGGCCACAAGGTGATGGAGGCACCGCTACCCAGCGGCCTGCAAGCCATCGCCCGCACGTCCGAGGGCTGGTTTGGCGGCGCCGATCCCCGGCGCGAGGGCGTAGTGCGCGGCGACTGATCCCCGGCGCAGCCGGCCCAAAAAGCCGACTTCTACAATGCGCCCATGGCGATACCGCAAACCTTTATCCAAGAGCTGATTGCCCGCGCCGACGTGGTGGATATCGTCGGACGGTATGTGCAGCTCAAAAAGGGTGGTGCCAATTTCATGGGCCTCTGCCCCTTCCATGGCGAAAAATCGCCGTCCTTTTCGGTCAGTCCCACCAAGCAGTTTTACCATTGCTTCGGCTGTGGAAAAAACGGCAACGCCATCGGCTTTTTGATGGACCACGCAGGCATGAGCTTCGTCGAAGCGGTGCAGGACCTGGCGCAACAGTACGGCATGCAAGTGCCCGAGGACGAAGCCTCGCCGCAAGACCGGGCCCGCGCCAAGGAGCAAAAAGAAAAGCAACACACCCTCACCAGCGTGCTCGAAAAAGCCAGCAGCGCCTATCGCCGCCAGCTCAAAGATGCCCCACGCGCAGTGGCCTACCTCAAAGGGCGCGGCCTGTCGGGTGATATCGCCAAGCAGTTTGGCCTGGGCTACGCACCCGAGGGTTGGCGCAGTCTGGCCAGTGTCTTTGCCAGCTACGACGACCCCCTGCTGGTGGAAAGTGGTTTGGTGATCAGCAACGTGGACGAAGGCAGTACCGAAGAAAAACGCTACGACCGCTTTCGCGACCGCATCATGTTTCCGATCCGCAACATCAAAGGCGAATGCATCGGCTTCGGCGGCAGGGTCCTCGGCGACGAAAAGCCCAAATACCTCAACTCCCCCGAAACGCCGGTCTTCAGCAAGGGCCGGGAGCTCTACGGCCTGTTTGAGGCCCGCGCCCATTTGCGTGACAAAGGCTACGCCCTGGTCACCGAAGGCTATATGGACGTAGTGGCGCTGGCGCAGCTGGGTTTTCCCAATGCCGTGGCCACGCTCGGTACCGCCTGCACCAACGACCACGTGCAAAAGCTGTTTCGGTTTACCGATGCGGTGGTCTTCAGTTTTGACGGCGACAGCGCCGGACGGCGCGCCGCGCGCAAGGCACTCGACGGCGCGCTGGCCTTTGCCACCGATGTGCGCAGCATCAAATTCCTGTTTTTGCCCGCTGAAGATGATCCCGACAGCTTTATTCGCGCGCACGGCGCCGAAGCGTTTTCCGAGTACGTCAAGCAGGCAACGCCTTTGAGCCGTTTCCTGGTGGAGTCGGCCAGCGAGGGCTGCGATCTGAACACGGCTGAGGGCCGTGCCCACCTCTCCAGCAACGCCAAGCCCCTGTGGATGCAGCTGCCCGATGGTGCGCTCAAGCTGCAATTGTTGGCCGAAATCGCTGACCTGGTGCAACTCACGGGGCGGGAATTGAGCGAGCTCTGGATGCCCCCCGCCCGCGCCACCAGCAAAGATGGCGCTCGCGCGCGGCGCTCGCCGGACCGCAGCGCAGGCTTCGAGGCCGGACCGTCCAGCAGCTATTCGCACTTTGCTGACCCCGACACGCCGCGCAGCGGTGGCTATGGTCCCCGGTCCAGCGCCCCGCGCAGCCGATTGGGCGGCCGCGCCCGCCCGGCCAGCCGCGCCGACCACGCCACCCGCATCCTGTTGGGACACAGCCAGTTCTGGGAAACGCTCTCCGGTGAAGACCACGCCATGCTGTGCGAATTGCCAGAGCCCCACGGCACCCTGTTTGTCTGGCTGGAAACCCAGTTGCACGAACATGGGCCCCTCACCTGGAACGCCTTGCGGTCTGAGGCGACCAACCAGCCCTTTGAGGCCCTGGCGCTGCGCCTGATGGCCGAGGCTGCAGCAACACCCGATCCCAACGACGATTCCGCGATGGAACTGCAGGACGTCTTGCTGCGCCTGGCCATCGACCGCATTGACGCGGAAATGCAGCAAATTGCCGCTTTGCCACCGGACGCAGACGTCAGCCAACGCTACCGCACCATGAAAGATCGCCGTGCGACTTTGGCAGCACGACTTGATGCGCTGAAAAAAACATTGTCCGAAAAGGTATAATCCGTTTTTTATCGGCAAGAGCGACAGCAGCACCTCCGGACTCCCGGCCACGCAGTGACACCGATCACCAGGCCACCCGACCGCAAGGACTGCAAACCAAATGTTCGCCCGTACATCTTGCTGGTTGAATTTCTCCCCCTCGCTCCCATTTGTTGTTCGCCCCAGGCGCCTTACCTGTTCAATCCGGTGGCCGCTGTCTGATTCGTTTGTTTTTTTGTGGTTCCAAGGTTCACTATGCCCGCATCCAAATCTGCCAAGTCCGCTCAGCCCGCAGCCAAAGTTGCCGCCAAGACGCCAGCCAAGCCTGCCGCAAAGCCGAGCGCCAAAGCGCCCGTGGCTGCAGCGCCTGCCGTCCCCCCGAAGAAAGTGAAACCTGTGTCCCCTTCCAAAGCCGAACTCCAGGCTGCTGCCGACGCGCTGCTGAACCAGAGCAAACCCTCCAAAGCTAAAACGCCGGCCAAGGCTGCAGCCAAGGCGGTTGCAGCACCCGCACCAGCCCCCGCTACAAAGGCCGCCCCGGCAGCGAAGGCGGGCGCCGCCAAACCGGCCGCCAAGTCTGCCGACAAGAGCACTGAAAAGCCGCCGGCAAGCGCACCGGCCAAGACTGCTGCCAAACCTGCCGCAAAAACTGCCGCAAAAACCACCGCCAAGGCAAAGGCCAAACCGGCCGCAAGCGCCGAGGACGCCGATCTGTCGGACATTGAAGCCGAACTCGAAGCGGAACCGGTGGTCAGTGCGACCGGTGAAAAGGTCAAACCCCTGCGCATGAAAATCAGCAAGGCCAAAGAGCGGGCGCTGATGAAAGAGTTCGGACTGGAAGAGACCATCCTGTCCGAAGAAGAAAAAACCAAGCGCCGTCTGGCGTTTGTTGCCCTGATCAAACTTGGTCGCACCCGCGGCTACCTGACCCACGGCGAGATTTCCGACCATCTGCCCGGAAAACTGGTGGACGCAGAAACCCTCGAGGTCGTCATTTCCATGCTCAACGACATGGGCGTGGCGGTCTACGAGCAAACGCCAGATGCGGAAACCTTGTTGCTCAACAACAACGTGGCCACCGCCGCCACCGAAGCCGAAGCCGAAGAAGAGGCAGAAGCGGCTCTATCGACCGTGGACAGCGAATTTGGCAGAACCACCGACCCGGTTCGCATGTACATGCGTGAAATGGGCACCGTCGAGTTGCTGACCCGCGAAGGCGAGATCGAGATCGCCAAGCGCATTGAAGGCGGCCTGATGGCGATGATGGAGGCGATTTCTGGCTCGCCCGCCACGATTGCCGAAATCCTGCGCCTGGGCGAGGAAATCCGCGAAGGCAAAGTGGTGATCACCACCATCGTGGACGGCTTCTCCAACCCCAACGAGGCCGATGACTACGTGGCCGAAGAAGACTTTGACGAATTTGACGCCGACGATGACGACGACGGCAAAGGCGGCTCCAAAGCACTGACCAAGAAACTCGAAGAACTCAAACGCGAAGCCATGGTCCGCTTTGACCATCTGCGTGAGCTGTTCGAAAAGATGCATGCCATCTACGACAAAGAAGGCCATGGTTCGCCTAGCTACATGAAGACGCAAAAGCTGCTCAGCGAAGAGCTGATGACGATCCGCTTTACCGCCAAAGCGATCGAAAAGCTCTGTGACATGGTGCGCGGCCAGGTCGATGACATCCGCAAAAAAGAGCGCGAACTGCGCCGCATCATTGTGGACAAATGCGGCTACAGCCAAGAAAACTTCATTGCTGACTTCAGCGGCCGTGACAAAAACGGCAACAAGGTTGCGAGCCAGCTGCTCAACCTGAAATGGATCGAAAAGCAAGCCGCTGCGGGCAAGCCGTGGAGCACGGTAATGGCGCGCAACATTCCGCCGGTGCAAGACATTCAGCAAAAACTGACCGACCTGCAAAAAAATGTGGTGGTGCCGCTGGACTTGCTCAAGGACATCAACAAGCGCATGAACCAGGGCGAGGCGTCCAGTCGCGCGGCCAAGAAAGAAATGATTGAGGCCAATTTGCGCCTGGTCATCTCCATTGCCAAGAAGTACACCAACCGCGGCCTGCAGTTCCTGGACCTGATCCAGGAAGGCAACATCGGTCTGATGAAAGCGGTGGACAAGTTTGAATACCGCCGGGGTTACAAGTTCTCCACGTACGCCACCTGGTGGATTCGCCAGGCGATTACCCGCTCCATCGCGGATCAGGCGCGCACCATCCGCATTCCGGTGCACATGATCGAGACCATCAACAAGATGAACCGCATCAGCCGCCAGCACCTGCAGGAGTTTGGCTTTGAACCCGATGCCAGCGTGTTGGCTGAGCGGATGGAGATTCCTGAGGACAAGATCCGCAAGATCATGAAAATCGCCAAAGAGCCGATTTCCATGGAAACACCCATCGGTGACGACGACGACAGCCACTTGGGCGACTTTATTGAAGACGGTGCCAACACCGCGCCCATGGAAGCCGCCATGCAGGCAGGCTTGCGTGATGTGGTCAAGGACATTTTGGACAGCCTCACGCCGCGCGAGGCCAAGGTGCTGCGTATGCGCTTTGGCATCGAAATGGCCAGCGACCATACCCTTGAAGAAGTGGGCAAACAGTTTGATGTGACGCGCGAGCGCATCCGCCAAATTGAGGCCAAGGCGCTGCGCAAGCTCAAGCACCCCAGCCGCAGCGACAAGCTGCGCAGCTTCACCGACACGCTGTAACGCCGTGGCTGAAAAAGCCCTCGCCGCAGAAGCGCCCTACGTGTTGGCCGGGATCATGGGCTGGCCGGTCGCCCATTCGCGCTCGCCGCTGATCCACAGCCACTGGATTGCGCAATACGGCCTGCGTGGCGCCTATGTGCAGCTGCCGGTGCAGCCCCAGCACTTGGAGTCTGCACTGCGCAGTCTTCCCAAACTGGGCTTTGCAGGCTGCAACCTCACGATCCCGCACAAGGTCGCCGCATTGGCGCTGGTGGATCGGGTGGAAGCGCTGGCGCAGCGTATCGGTGCCATCAACACGGTGGTGGTGGAAAAAGACGGCAGCCTGACGGGCAAAAACACCGACGCCTATGGCTACCTACACAGCCTGCGCGAGGCGCAGCCCGCATGGCGCGCTGATGCCGGACCCGCCATGGTGGTGGGTGCAGGCGGCGCGGCCCGTGCGGTCGTGGCCGCCCTGCTGGACGCGGGCGCCCCAGAGGTTCGACTTTGCAACCGCAGCGCCGACAAGGCGCAGGCCATCGCCCACGACTTCGGCAAGCAGGTGCAACTGGTTCCTTGGGGCGAACGCGCACAAGCGCTGTCGGGTGTTGCCTTGCTGGTCAATACCACCAACCAAGGCATGCATGGCGAGCCCGCCCTGGACCTCGCGCTGGACGCCCTGCCAACCCAGGCGCTGGTGTCCGACATTGTGTATGTGCCACGCCTCACGCCCCTGCTGGTCGCCGCTGTGGCGCGCGGCAATCCGGTGGCCTATGGCCTGGGCATGCTGATTCACCAGGCGCGTCCGGCGTTTGAATCGTGGTTTGGGGTCTTGCCCGATGCCTCGCAATCGCTGCTGAGCAAAGTGCAAGCAACTTTGTGAAGCGCAGTTTTCGCCTGCTTACCCGCCATGCCTCTTGTATCGCCGAACGCCAGCCACGTTGTGGGCCAGTTGCTGAGCCTGCTGGAGTCGCGCTACGCCATCCGGGTGCTTTGGGCGCTGCGCGATGGTCAATCGCAGACTTTTCGGCTGCTGCAAGACTCGGTGGGCGGCATCACACCCAACACCCTGAACACCCGCATCAAAGAATTGCGCGCTGCGGGCTTGCTGACCCACGATGGCGAGGGCTATACCCGCACCGCGCTGGGCGCCGAGCTGCTCGAGCGCTTGGGCGACCTGCAAAGCTTTGCCGCCAAATGGGTCGGCAGCCTGCCGCCAGCCCCCTGAATTTTCTCTGTTCACTCTCCTGTATCTCTCTGTAATCAAAGGATTTTTCCATGCAAACCTCCAACTCTGGCCTCCAATACCTTGACACCGTCGTAGGCGAAGGCGAGCTCGCCATCGTTGGAAAAAACGTCACCGTGCACTACACCGGCTGGCTTTTCAACGACGGCGAACAAGGCGCCAAATTCGATTCCAGCAAAGACCGCAACGACCCCTTTGTCTTTCGTCTGGGCGCCGGCCAGGTCATTCAGGGCTGGGACGAAGGCGTAGCCGGCATGAAGGTCGGCGGTAGCCGCACCTTGATCATTCCCGCGTCTTTGGGTTACGGCGCACGCGGTGCGGGCGGCGTGATTCCACCCAATGCGACCCTGAAATTTGACGTCGAACTGTTGAGCACCTGAGGCGTCCCATGCGGCAGTGGTGGACGCGCACCCTTGAAATGGTGCGCGCTCGCCCCAATTACAGGCCAGACTTTTTACGTCACCTCTCCCATCCTTTCGCTTTTTTCCGAAACGCCATGTCCGACAACGCATCCACCCAGCCCCCCACTTCTGCTGACCAACCCGAAGGCGCCGCGCCCGCGCCCCTCACGGAATCCGAGCAATTGGCCCAGGCACAGACTGATTTGGCCCTGCTGCAAGCCAAGTCTGCCGATTTGGCTGACCAATTCCTGCGGGCCAAGGCCGATGCCGAGAATGCCCGCCGTCGGGCGGAAGAGGAAGTCTCCAAGGCACGCAAATTTGCGCTTGAGAGTTTTGCCGAAAGCCTGCTGCCCGTGGCCGACAGCCTGGAAGCCGGTCTGGCCATCAAGGACGCCACTGTCGAGCAAATCAACGAAGGCGCGCAGGCCACGCTGCGCCAATTGATCGCCGCGCTGGAGCGCAACAAAGTGATCGCCATCAACCCGGCCGCGGGCACCAAATTTGACCCCCACCACCACCAGGCAATCAGTGTGGTGCCGTCCGACCTGGACGCCAACACCGTGGTGACCGTGCTGCAAAAAGGCTATCTCATTGCTGAACGCGTGCTACGGCCCGCTTTGGTCACGGTTTCAGCCCCCAAATAGCGCTTTTCAACGGGGCTGGGGTACTTGAAATAGTCCCGCAGCGTCCCTATCTGACTTTTATCCAATTTTTTGAATCAGCAGGAGTTCCATCATGGGAAGAATCATCGGTATTGACTTGGGCACCACCAACAGCTGCGTCGCTGTCATGGAGGGCAACACGCCCAAGGTGATTGAAAACGCCGAAGGCGCGCGCACCACCCCGTCGATCATTGCTTACCAGGAAGACGGCGAAGTGTTGGTTGGCGCATCGGCCAAGCGCCAGTCGGTCACCAACCCCAAAAATACGCTTTACGCGGTCAAACGCCTGATCGGGCGCAAGTTCACCGAAAAAGAAGTGCAGAAGGACATCGACCTGATGCCCTACAAGATCGCCGCTGCTGATAACGGCGACGCCTGGGTTGAAGTGCGCGGCAACCGCCTTGCGCCTCAGCAAGTCAGCGCTGATATTTTGCGCAAGATGAAGAAAACCGCCGAAGACTACCTCGGCGAAGAAGTGACCGAAGCGGTCATTACCGTGCCGGCCTACTTCAACGACGCGCAGCGCCAAGCCACGAAAGACGCTGGCCGCATTGCAGGCCTGGACGTGAAGCGCATCATCAACGAACCCACCGCCGCAGCCCTGGCCTTTGGCCTGGACAAGAACGAAAAAGGCGACCGCAAGATTGCGGTGTATGACTTGGGTGGCGGCACGTTCGACGTGTCCATCATCGAAATCGCTGACGTCGATGGCGAAAAGCAATTTGAAGTGTTGTCCACCAACGGCGACACTTTCTTGGGCGGCGAAGACTTCGACCAGCGCATCATCGACTTCATCATCACCGAGTTCAAGAAAGAGTCTGGCGTTGATCTGGCCAAAGACGTTCTGGCACTGCAGCGCCTGAAAGAAGCCGCAGAGAAAGCGAAAATCGAACTCTCCAGCAGCTCGCAAACCGACATCAACCTGCCTTACGTCACAGCAGACGCCACCGGCCCAAAACATCTGAACATCAAGCTGACCCGCGCCAAGCTAGAAAGCCTGGTCGAAGAGCTGATCGAGCGCACCATCGCGCCTTGCCGCACCGCCATCAAAGACGCTGGCGTTAACGTCGCTGACATCCATGACGTGATTTTGGTCGGCGGCATGACCCGCATGCCCAAGGTGCAGGAAAAGGTCAAGGAACTGTTTGGCAAAGAGCCACGCAAAGACGTGAACCCCGACGAAGCTGTGGCTGTGGGCGCCGCGATCCAAGGCCAGGTCTTGTCCGGTGACCGCAAAGACGTGCTGCTGCTCGACGTCACCCCCCTGTCTTTGGGTATCGAAACCCTGGGCGGCGTGATGACCAAGATGATCACCAAGAACACGACCATCCCAACCAAATTTGCCCAAACCTTCTCCACCGCCGACGACAACCAGCCCGCGGTGACCATCAAGGTGTACCAGGGTGAGCGGGAAATGGCCGCGGCCAACAAGTCGCTCGGTGAGTTCAACCTCGAGGGCATTGCGCCCGCCGCGCGCGGTACGCCGCAAATTGAAGTGTCGTTTGACATTGACGCCAACGGCATCTTGCACGTGGGCGCCAAAGACAAGGGCACCGGCAAGGAAAACAAGATCACCATCAAGGCCAACTCGGGTCTGACCGAAGCTGAAATCCAGCAAATGGTCAAGGACGCTGAACTCAATGCCGCTGACGACAAGAAAAAGCTGGAGCTGATCCAGACCAAGAACGAGGCTGATGCCAATATCCACAGCGTCAAGAAGAGCCTGACCGAGTACGGCGACAAACTGGACGCGGGAGAAAAAGAGAAGATCGAAGCGGCCATCAAGGACCTTGAGGCCGTGGTCAAGAGTGACGACAAAGAGGGCATCGCCGCCAAGAGCGCCGCGCTGATGACAGCGAGCCAGAAGCTGGGCGAAAAAGTCTACGCTGACATGCAGGCCAAGGAGGCAGCCCAAGGGGCCGCCGCCGCGGGCCCTGCCGAAGGCGCGCAAGCTGCAGACGACAACGTGGTCGACGCAGAAGTCAAGGAAGTCAAAAAGGGCTAAGCCCCAAGCAGCCTGGGCTGCTTGAAAACCTGCCGCGCTGAACGCCATTGGGAGTTCAGCGCGGCTTTTCTGTTGCTACGGAGCACCTATTTGCCATGGCCATAAGAGATTTTTACGAGATTCTGGGTGTAGCCAAGAATGCGTCAGACGAGGAAATTAAAAAGTCCTACCGCAAACTGGCCATGAAATTTCACCCGGACCGCAACCAAGGCGAGGCATCCAAAGAGGCCGAAGTCAAGTTCAAAGAGGCCAAAGAAGCCTACGAGATGCTGTCGGACCCCCAAAAGCGGGCCGCCTATGACCAGCACGGCCACGCCGGAGTCGACCCGAATATGCGCGGCGGCCCAGGAGGGGGCGAAGGCTTTGGTGGTTTCGCCGAGGCTTTCGGCGACATTTTTGGCGACATGTTTGGCCAGCAACGCGGCCGCGCAGGGGGTGGACGCCAGGTGTTTCGCGGCGGCGACCTGAGTTACGCCATGGACCTGACGCTGGAAGAAGCGGCCAACGGCAAAGATGCCCAGATCCGCATTCCCACCCAAGAAAACTGCGAAGTCTGCGCCGGTTCAGGCGCCAAGCCCGGGAGCCAGATCAAATCTTGCGGAACCTGTGGCGGTGCGGGTGTGGTTCAAATGCGCCAGGGATTTTTCAGTGTGCAGCAAAACTGCCCCACGTGCCGCGGCGTGGGTAAGATCATTCCGGACCCGTGCACCGCCTGCTCGGGCCAAGGAAAGATCAAGCGTCAAAAAACGCTGGAAGTCAAAATTCCAGCCGGGATCGACGCGGGCATGCGCATTCGCAGTGCGGGCAACGGCGAGGCCGGCACCAATGGTGGCCCGGCGGGCGACCTGTACATCGAAATCCGCATCAAAAAGCACGATATTTTTGAGCGCGATGGCGACGACCTGCATTGCTCGGTTCCTGTGAGCATGGTGACCGCAGCGCTGGGCGGGGAAATTGATGTTCCCACGCTGCAGGGCAAAGCGGCCATCGACCTGCCCGAAGGCACGCAGACCGGCAAGCAATTTCGCCTGCGGGGCAAGGGCATCAAAGGCGTGCGTTCGAGCTACCCTGGCGACCTGTACTGCCACGTGACGGTGGAGACGCCGGTCAAGCTCAACGAGGCCCAACGCAAGCTGTTGCGCGAACTTGAAGAGTCTTTCAACAAGGGTGGCAGCAAGCATTCACCCTCGGGCGATAGCTGGAAAGACAAGCTCAAAGGCTTTTTTAGTTGATCCAAACCAAAGCCTAGTGCGATAGCGCTGCGCCCCCGAGCCGCCCGGTCTATAAACGACTTGGCGGCTTTTTTTGTGTCCTGCGGCGGGCCGGGTCTGCCGATAAGGAGCGCTATGGGCGTGCAAATCAGCTTTTTGGGTGGTGCGGACACGGTCACCGGCTCCAAGTTTTTGCTTACGCACCGGGGCGTCAACATGCTGGTGGACTGCGGCTTGTTTCAGGGCTACAAGCAGCTGCGATTGCGCAACCGCAGTCCGCTGCCCGTGGCGGCGTCGGACATCCACGCGGTACTGCTCACGCATGCGCACCTGGACCACAGTGGCTATCTGCCCTTGCTGGCAAAGAGCGGCTTTCACGGGCCGGTGTACGCCAGCGCAGGGACGCGCGACTTGTGCACGATTTTGTTACCTGACAGCGGCCACTTGCAAGAAGAAGACGCCGCATTTGCCAACCGGCACGGGTTTTCCAAGCACGCACCTGCTTTGCCGCTGTACACGCGACAAGATGCCTTGGACTGCTTGCCGCTGATCAAGGCGGTGCCCCAGCGCCAAGCCTTCATGCCCTTGCCCGGCTGGAAAATCACCTTCCAGCCCGCCGGACACATCGTCGGCGCCTCGGGAATATTGCTTGAAGTGGCGGGGCGGCGACTGTTTTTCTCGGGCGACGTAGGGCGACCCAACGACGCGGTGATGCTGCCGCCCGACCCCCTGCCCGCTGCGGACACGGTGGTGGTGGAGTCCACCTACGGCGACCGCATCCACCCTCAAGAAAACCTGCTGGCCGAACTCGGCCTGGCCCTGGCACGCCTAGTCGGGCGTGGCGGCAAAGCGGTGGTCCCCGTCTTTGCCGTGGGCCGCGCCCAAGCGGTGTTGCACGCCATTGCGCAGCTCAAGGCCCAGGGCGTGATTCCCCCCGGGTTGCCGGTATTTTTGGACAGCCCCATGGCGGTTCACGCCACCCGGTCTTTTACGCAGCACTTGGGCGAATACCGACTCAGCCTTGAAGAAGTGCGCGCCATGTCGCACTGCGCCACCATGGTCTCGACGCCAGAAGAATCCAAAGCACTGTCCGCGCGCCACGGCCCGATGGTGATTTTGTCGGCCAGCGGCATGGCCACGGGTGGACGCGTGCTGCACCACCTGGAGCAGCATGTGGGTGACCACCGAAATATGGTGATCCTGACCGGCTACCAGGCGCCCGGCACGCGCGGCGCCACCTTGGCCAGTGGTGCGCGCAGCGTGCGCATCCACGGCCAAGATGTGGAAGTACGTGCGGAAGTGGTTCAACTCGAATCGGCGTCGGCGCATGCCGACGCACCGCAGCTGCTGGACTGGATGCGCACCTGCCCCAGGCCACCCGACCAGGTGTACGTGGTGCACGGCGAAATGGCCGCATCGGACGCGCTGCGCCTGCGCATTGAGCGCGAGCTGAAATGGCGCGCGCTGGTTCCTGAGCACGGATCGACCTGGCCTTGCTGATTCAACTTTTTCGACCAACACCCACGCGCTTGCCAGCCCCTGCCGGTTGATTCGGCCACGCGCCGAAGCGGCATACTCACGTTACCCATTCACCTGCCCCTCATGAACCCGTCCATGCCCCCCGCGCGCTACCTGACCGCCGCCTTTTACCTTTTTGTGGATCTGCCGGATTACGCGCAACGCCGTGCAGCGCTGCTCGACCTGTGTTTGCAGCGACAGGTGAAAGGCTTGATCTTGCTGGCGCGCGAAGGCATTAACAGCACCCTTGCCGGCGCACCCGAAGACGTGCACGCGGTGCTGGCTTACCTGCGCGCGGACCCGGTATTTGCCACCCTGACGCACAAAGAGTCTTGGTCGGACACCGCGCCTTTTCACCGCATGAAGGTGCGCCTGAAAAAAGAGATCGTCACCCTGGGTGTGCCTGGCATCAGCCCGACCACGGGGGCCGGCACCTATGTCAAACCGCAAGACTGGAACGCACTGATCAGCGACCCCGACGTGGTGCTGGTGGACACGCGTAACGACTACGAGGTGGAGATTGGCACTTTTGCCGGGGCACTGGACCCACGCATCAAGACCTTTTCCGAACTTCCCGCCTGGATTGAGCAATCCACCGCACTGCAGGCGAACGAGGGGAAAAAACCCAAAGTTGCCATGTTTTGCACTGGGGGCATCCGCTGCGAAAAATCCACCGCCCTGTTGCGCGCGCAAGGCTTCGGCGAGGTATTTCACCTGGAAGGCGGCATCCTGAAATACCTGGAGACCGTGCCTGAGGCGCAAAGCCTGTGGCAAGGCGAATGCTTTGTGTTCGACGAACGCGTATCGGTCGGCCATGGCCTGCAACCAGGCGCCCACCAACTCTGCCGCTGCTGCCGCCAACCCTTACCCGAGGGCGCGCTCGACTCCCCTGCGTTTGAATTGGGTGTGAGCTGCCCGCGTTGCTTTGGCACCAGCACCCCCGCGCAAAAAGACAGCGCGCGGGAGCGCCAGCGCCAGTGGCTGCTGGCCAAGGACCGGGCGCAGACGCATATCGGGCGGGTGGATTAAAAGAAAGCCATCGTTCGGACTTCAATGCTTTCGCGTTTGGCTGCGCCCGCAGGAGTCGTCGGATCCTCAAATGCCGAGTGGCCCATAAAACGGCAACGACCATCGGTGCTCGAGTCGTAGGTCTTTAAGAGCAAGGCGTGGTGCGACTCCATCAGCGGGAAGTACAACCAGCGGTGTTCAGGGTTATGCCGCATCACATAGATCTCACCGGTGCGGTCGCTGTACTTCAGGTCCATTCGCAGCAAATCTTCCGGGCCATGGGTCTGCGCATCAATCATGGCGAGAGGGAGTTCCTCCACCCGGCTGTACAGAGGTTTCCAGACATTATAGAAAGCGACCCTGTTTTGAAGCAGGGGTTCCGCCGCCTCTTTCATCACGTCCCTGACCCGTTGCGGTCCGCTAATCACGGTGTAGTCGCTGTGAACCAACATCACCGCGGGGCGTTGGACTTCGGTCTGCACATTGAGGTCCGCAGCCATTCTTTTACGAATGGTGTGGTCAAAAACGACCACCTGCTTGGCGCCGGTATGGCGCTTCACATAGCTGATGACCTGCTGATAAAACACCTCTTTGACCAGGTCATCGTTATCGAATTGCAGGAAATCGGCACCGAATTCGTGCAACTCAAAACCCTCTTTGTCCACCGAGAGCCGATCCACTTCGCTCCAACCATCATGGATGGCCACATCGTGGGTATCGGTTCCCGGTGGATTGAGCCGAAGATCCACCGAGGGGGATGGCTCATAAAAGTAGTAATCGATCGGTCGACCGTTGTCGACCGAATAATTCATACTGGCTTTCACTGCGGCGGAAACGGTCATGCAATTGCTTTCTTGGTAATGAAGCCCTCGCCAACCCATGTATTTTCCCAACAGGGTAGCTTCTCAATATCTTCAAACATCCAGCGGCGAATGTTGGAGTAGCCGGACAAGGGCAGTTGTTGCCATCCATGCAAATGCATCGGCGCTGCGATGGCAATGTCGGCAATCGTAGGCTCGGCGGTCCCAGCGATCCACTTGTTGGATTGAAGGCGCTTGTCCAAAATCCCGGCTAGTTTGTGGAATGTGGCCATTTGCGCATCCAGGACGGCCTGGTCCGGGGCACCGCCGAGCAAGGGTTTGACACAGTTTTCAACCAAAAACAAATAGCTGCTGGGGAACCAGCTCGACGACTCCCAAAGCAACCAGCGGTTGATGTCTGCGCGAGTTTTGAGATCCTGAGGATAGTGTGCCGTTGCATTAAATTTGTCGGCCGCGTACTGAAGGATGGCGTTAGATTCCCACAGTACAAAATCACCGTCCTTCAGTGCCGGCAATGACGACATGGGGTTCAACGCCACATAGTCGTCTGATTTCTGTTCGGCTTTGAAATAGTCAACATGCACCAATTCGTAGGGTGCACCCATCAGCTGCAGTCCGGCCAGAACTTTGCGGCAGTTGACGGTAATGGGGTCAGCATAGATTTGCACGGTTGTCTCCTATTTATTCGTCTTGGATTACGATCACCTATTGACCGCAAGATGATTCTGAAACCCGCTCATAGTTTCTGCAATATACTTAATTGAGAACAAATTGTTCACTATTTAGAAACAGCAATCCTTCCCAATGATCAGTGCAGACATGCTGCTGGCCTTCGTCAAGGTGGCGGAGAACCTAAGCGTCAGCAGAACGGCCGTTGTGCTTGCCGTGGGGAAAAGCGTCATCAGCAAAAGAATTGCGCAGCTTGAGTCTCATTTGGGCGCCACTCTTTTCAGCCGAAGTACCCGCCAAGTCGCACTCACTGCGGCTGGAGAGGCCTACCTCGAGCACGCCAAGAAGGCTTTGTTGGCCATGAGCGCCGGCGAAGAGGTGCTTACCGCATTGCGCTCCGATCTCAATGGCAGAATTCGGGTGACGGCGCCTGTCTCTTGGGGGCAACGCATATTGAGTAAAAGAATCCCTGAATTCTTGAAAATCCACCCGGGCATTGAACTGGAACTGATTTTGTCGGACCGGGTGATGGATCTCGCCCATGAACGTTTTGATATCGCCTTCAGGTGGAGCACCTCCCAGGACCACAAAGATTTGTACATAAAACCAGTAGCACGGATCGAATGGCTGATGGTGTGCGCACCGCAGTACATCGCCCTCCATAGTGAACCGGCCCGCCCTGAGGAATTAGAGAAACATTCCTGTCTGTTTTATTGGAGAGACACCTCCGACGACTGGTGGGCTTTGGCCAATGGCGATGAAGTCAAACGTGTCAAAGTCAATAGCCGCTACCACGTAGACAACCCGGAAGCGGTGTTAGAAGCCTGCGTGCAAGGCTTAGGCGTCGGGCTGCTGCCGGAATATCTCTGCAAGGAGGCAATCGTTGATGGCTCGCTAGTCAAGGTTTTACCTGCATGGACGCCCCGAACAAGGTTTGGCAACCAAATCACAGCGGTCACGCCTCCAGACCGAATGAGGGTGTACCGGAACAAGGTTTTCATTGAGTTCGTGCAGTTCTAGCAGAGGTCTACCCCCCACATCAGCACCCCAGCTGCTACGCCTCGCCATGATGCTGCCAGGCCTGCCTCACAGTTGAGCCTATGTGTCGGTAGACTCCGCCACCAACCGATGACCAAAAGCCAAGGTGACCACTTGCGATCAAAAAAGACAACCCTTTTTGCACTGGCCTTGCTCGCCACCAGCGCGCAGGCCGACTGGGTCAAGGTGGGAGAGACCGATGAGGGGAGCTTCTACATTGACCCCGTTACCGTACAACGTGCTGGACAGGTCCGGCAGGTATGGGAATTGATTGATTTAAAACAGCGAGATGAAGGGGGCGAGTTGTCGCGTCGTCTCAGAGTTCAGTACGACTGCGCGCTGGGACGGACCCAAGTGCTGTCGATCAGCACGCATTGGGAGCCCATGGCGACGGGTGGAACCCTACTTTCGGTGGCTCGAGCGGGTTTGTGGAAAGAAGTACCCCGCGGAACTGCCTATGAGACGGGTTTCAATCAGGTCTGTGGCCAATAGGCGTACCGCATCGCCTGGTAGCGCGCACTTCGGCCGGAACCTGTGGTGACCATCCCATGACAAGCCCCGAATTACCTTCGCCTGCGACGCTGCCAGTCCTGTACTCGTTTAGGCGCTGCCCCTATGCCATGCGTGCTCGACTGGCGTTGCAGGCAGCGGGTCAGGCGGTGGAGCACCGCGAAATTGTGCTCAAAAACAAACCCTCGGAGATGCTTCGCGTCTCCCCCAAGGGCACGGTGCCGGTGCTGGTGCTTGCCGATGGCGCTGTGCTGGAGCAAAGCCTGGACATCATGCGCTGGGCTTTGGAGCGCAGTGACCCGCTGGGCTGGCTGGGCGGCGATGAAACCAAGCGCCAAAACACTTGGGCCTTGATTGCGGAAAACGATGGCGAGTTCAAGCACCACTTGGACCGTTACAAATACCCGCACCGCTACGGCTTGGCCGATGGCGTGGCACACCGGGATTTGGCACGGGGATTTTTAAGTCGTTTGCAAGATCAGCTTGCGCTGGACGGATTTTTGAGCGGACCGCGCTTCGGCCTTGCCGATGCTGCCATCGCCCCATTTGTGCGCCAATTCGCCCACACCGACGCCGCCTGGTTCGGGGCGCAAGCCTGGAGCCATCTGGCGCAGTGGCTGGCCGACTTTGAAGCGTCAGCCGCTTTTGCGCAGGTCATGGAAAAACACCCGGTCTGGCCGGGTGTTGTGGAGGATTCGGCGCCAGCAGCGCCTTAAACCACGCTTAGGCGATCCGAGCCTTGGCCTCAGCGTACTGGCGCTTGAGCTGCGCGACAAAGTCGGCGGTCGACTGCACCTGATGGATGGCTCCAATACCTTGACCGCAGCCCCAGATGTCTTTCCACGCCTTGGTCTTGTCCCCGCTGAAGTTCATCTTGCTGGGGTCGCTTTCGGGCAGGTTGGCCGGGTCCATGCCCGCATTGCGGATGCTGGGCGCCAGGTAGTTGCCGTGGACACCGGTAAACAGATTGCTGTAGACGATGTCATCGGAGTCGCTGTCCACAATGCTTTGCTTGTAGGCCTCTGCGGCGCGCGCCTCGTCGGTGGCGATAAAGGCTGAGCCGATGTAGGCAAAGTCCGCACCCATGGCCCGGGCCGCCAGCACGGCGTCGCCGGAGGCAATGGAGCCACTCAGGGCCAAGGGGCCGTCAAACCACTGGCGTATTTCCTGGATCAGGGCAAACGGGCTTTTCAGACCCGCGTGGCCACCCGCGCCAGCCGCCACGGCAATCAGGCCGTCAGCGCCTTTTTCAATCGCCTTGTGTGCGTGCTTGTTGTTGATCACGTCATGCAAAACGACACCGCCGTAAGAGTGGGCCGCGGCGTTGATGTCCTCGCGGGCACCCAGGCTGGTGATGATGATCGGCACCTTGTACTTCACGCACATGGCCATGTCGTGCTCCAGGCGGTCGTTGCTCTTGTGCACGATCTGGTTGATGGCGAAGGGTGCGGCAGGCTTGTCGGGATGCGCGAGGTTGTAGGCCGCCAGCGTCTCGGTGATTTCTATCAGCCACTCCTCGAGTTGCTCGGCGGGGCGGGCGTTGAGCGCGGGCATGGAACCCACCACGCCCGCGATGCACTGGGCGATCACCAGTTTGGGCGTGCTGATGATGAACAGCGGCGAGCCGATCACCGGGAACGGCAGGTTTGCCAGGGCGGCAGGAAGTTTGGACATAGGCAACTCGAAAGAGAAAAAATTAAAACGCGTCCAGCGCGAGCGCGGTGACGCTGTCGGCGCCTTCCACAATGCTGTCGCGCAGGCCCTGGGCCTTGGTCAGGATATGGTCGGCGTAAAAACGCGCCGTCAGCACTTTGGCCTGCATGAAGTCTGCCTCTTTGCCCTCGGCCATGGCGTGTTGGGCGGCCAGCAGGGAGCGTCCCATTTGCCAGCCGGCCATCACATTGCCCGCCAGCATCAAGTAGGGCACGCTGCCCGAGAACACCGCATTGGGGCTGGCTTTGGTATTGCCCGCGACAAAGTCAATCACGTCCACCAGGGCCGCGCGCGCAGTGTCCAGACGCTGGGCCATCGCCAGCGCGTGGGCGGTGCCGCTGGCCCGCAGGTCAGCCACCGTGACAGAAATTTGCGCCGCGATGGCCTTGGCCGCTTGGCCACCATCGCGCGAGGTTTTGCGCCCCACCAAGTCGTTGGCTTGAATGGCGGTCGTGCCTTCGTAAATCGTCAGGATTTTGGCGTCGCGGTAGTACTGGGCCACGCCGGTTTCCTCGATAAAGCCCATACCGCCGTGTACTTGCACCGCCAGGGAGGTGACCTCCAGGCTCATCTCGGTGCTAAAGCCCTTGATCAGCGGCACCATGAATTCATAAAAGGTCTGGTGCTCTTTGCGCGCCTCGGCGTCCGGGTGGTGGTGTGCCACGTCAAACGCCGATGCCGCCACACTGGCCAGGGCGCGGCAGCCCTGCACGTAGGCGCGCATGGTCATGAGCATGCGGCGCACGTCAGGGTGGTGAATGATGGGCGCGCTGGCATTCATGGAACCATCGACCGGACGGCTTTGAACGCGGTCACGCGCAAAACTGGCAGCCTTTTGGTAGGCGCGCTCGGCAATCGCAATGCCTTGCACCCCGACGCCGTAGCGCGCGGCGTTCATCATGATGAACATGTATTCGAGGCCGCGGTTTTCCTGGCCCACCAAATAGCCCACAGCGCCACCGTGGTCGCCGTACTGCAAAACAGCCGTGGCGCTGGCCTTGATCCCCATCTTGTGTTCGATGCTGACGCAATGCACGTCGTTGCGCGCGCCCAGTGAGCCATCGCCATTGACCATGAATTTGGGCACCACAAACAGGCTGATGCCTTTGACGCCTTCAGGCGCTCCCTGCACCCGTGCCAGCACCAGATGGACGATGTTGTCGGCCATGTCGTGTTCACCCCAGGTGATGTAGATCTTGGTGCCAAACACCTTGTAGGTGCCGTCCGGTTGCGGCTCGGCGCGGGTCCGTACCATGGCCAGGTCACTGCCGGCTTGGGGCTCGGTCAGGTTCATGGTGCCGGTCCACTCGCCGCTCACCAGCTTTTCCAGGTAAGTGGCCTTGAGCTCGTCCGACCCTGCGGTCAACAGCGCCTCAATCGCACCATCGCTGAGCAAGGGGCACAGCGCAAAACTCATATTGGCAGAGTTTTGCATTTCGCCACACACCGAGCCGATGGTCTTGGGCAGGCCCTGGCCGCCAAAAGCTGTCGGGTGCTGCAGGCCTTGCCAACCGCCTTCGGCAAAGAGCTTGAAGGCTTCTTTGAAACCCGGGGTCGCCGTGACCACGCCATCTTTCCAGCTCGTGGGATGAATATCGCCCTCCCAGTTCAAGGGTGCGAGCACGCCCTCTGTGAACTTGGCTGCCTCTTCCAAAACCGCTTGCGCCGTGTCGAGGTCGGCATCCTCAAAACCGGGCAGTTGGGCAATCTGGTCAATACGGGCCAGATGCTCCATATTGAACAGCATGTCTTTGACGGGGGCGATGTAGCTCATGGTGTGCTTTCAATTGAAACCGGAAGATCGGGGCACGAAAAACGAAAAAACGCAAAGTCCAGACAAAAAAAAGGCACCGCGCGAGGTGCCTTTTTTTCCTGCGATCAGAGTGCAGCTACAAGGTCGGGCACGGCCACGAACAAGTCCGCCTCCAGGCCGTAGTCGGCCACGCTGAAAATCGGAGCCTCGGCGTCCTTGTTGATGGCGACGATGACCTTGCTGTCCTTCATGCCGGCCAAATGCTGGATGGCGCCGCTGATGCCGCAGGCCACGTACAGCTGGGGCGCCACGATCTTGCCGGTCTGTCCGACCTGCCAGTCATTGGGCGCGTAGCCTGCATCCACCGCAGCGCGGCTGGCACCCATCGCCGCACCGAGCTTGTCGGCCAGCGGGGTCATGATTTCCATGAACTTTTCGTTGGAACCCAAGGCGCGTCCACCGGACACGATGATCTTGGCGGCCGTCAACTCAGGGCGGTCATTGCGGGCAATTTCGGATCCGAGGAAGTGCACGTCGGCACTGGCACCGGCCGCTGCGGGGGTGTCCACGCTGGCGTTGCCGCCGCTGCTGGCCGCGGCATCAAAGCCCGTGGTACGGACGGTGATGACCTTGATGGCATCGGTACTTTGCACCGTGGCGATGGCGTTGCCCGCATAAATGGGGCGCTCAAAGGTGTCGGGGCTGTCCACCTTGGTGATGTCAGAGACTTGGGCCACATCGAGCTTGGCGGCAACGCGGGGTGCGATGTTTTTGCCAAATGCCGTGGCGGGGAACAGCAAGTGGCTGTAGGCACCGGCCATGGCCACAACCTGCGCGCCGACGTTTTCGGCCAGTCCGTGGGCAAAACCTTCACCGTCCACGTGGATAACTTTGGCAACACCCACGATCTGGGCTGCCGCTGCAGCCGCAGCCGCCGCGTTGTGGCCGGCGACCAGCACGTGGACGTCGCCGCCGCATTGGGCAGCGGCGGTAATGGTGTTCAGGGTCGAGGGCTTGATGCTGCTGTTGTCGTGTTCAGCAATGACGAGAGAACTCATGAATATGTCCTTTGAATCAATAGGTGGTACGGCCGGGGCTTGCGGTACTTAGATGACTTTGGCTTCGTTGCGCAGTTTTTCAACCAAGGCGGCCACGTCGGCGACCTTGATACCGGCGCTGCGGGCAGCCGGTTCGACCACTTTGAGGGTCTTGATCCGCGGGCTAATGTCCACGCCCAAATCAGCCGGGGTAAAGGTGTCGAGCTGCTTTTTCTTGGCCTTCATGATGTTGGGCAAGGTGACATAGCGGGGCTCGTTCAGGCGCAAATCGGTGGTGATGATGGCCGGCAGTGTCAGGCTCAAGGTCTCGGAGCCGCCGTCCACTTCGCGGGTGACCTGCACCTTGCCGTCGGCCACTTCGACCTTGCTGGCAAAGGTGGCTTGGGGGCGGTCGCTCAGGGCGGCGAGCATTTGGCCGGTCTGGTTGCAGTCGTCATCAATGGCTTGTTTGCCCAAGATCACCAGACCCGGTTGCTCTTTGTCCATCAGGGCTTTGAGCAGCTTGGCCACGGCCAAGGGCTGCAGCTCTTCGCTGGTTTCAATCAGGATGGCACGGTCTGCGCCAATGGCCATGGCCGTACGCAGGGTCTCGGAACACTGGGTCACACCGCAGGACACAGCGATTACCTCAGTCACGGCACCTTTTTCGCGCAGACGCACCGCCTCCTCAATGGCGATCTCGTCAAAGGGATTCATGCTCATTTTGACGTTCGCAATGTCAACGCCGCTGCCGTCAGACTTGACGCGCACCTTGACGTTGTAATCAACCACGCGTTTGACCGGTACCAAAACTTTCATGTCTACCACTCCAGAGGATAAAAAAAGGCACTTCAGCGCCGCAGGGACCTTACGTGCACGTCAACTGAGGATTCTATGCGCCCAGTGGTATCTGTCAGCTTACAGGGGACGAAAGCCAGAATAGAACGACCGTGCTTTTTTATTTTAGCTGCGGAGCATTGGCAACACTGACGACCGGGCGACCGGCCATGTAGCGCGGGCGACAGACGCTGGCCATCGGCTGTCACAGCCGGCTTTTGAACTGCAGCACGCCGTCGTTCAAACCACGAAAACGCAGGTCCAGCAGATCGCGCAGATAGTTTTGGTTCAGGCGCCAGGGCACCCGGCTGCCCTGCACCGGAAACTGGTCAAGCGAGCGCTGGATATAGCCCGAGCTGAAATCCACCCACGGCTGCGTTTGCACGCCTGCGCCGGGTGCGTCGGGCACACAAACCCGGGCGCCGCTGCGCTGCATATGGCGCAGCACGCGGCAAACAAAGGCGCCGGTCAGGTCGCTTTTGAGCGTCCACGATGCATTGGTGTAACCAACCACATAGGCCAGGTTGGGCACGCCGGCCAGCATCATGCCCTTGTAGCTCATAGTTTTGCCCACCTGTAACGGTATGCCATCGACGCTGAGGGCCATGCCGCCAAAGCCCAACAAGTCCAGACCGGTCGCGGTGACCACCAGATCGGCTTTGAGCAAGGTGCCCGAGCCCAGGCGGATGCCCTCGGGTTCAAATCGGGCCACGGTGTCGGTCACCACGGTGGCCTTGCCACTGCGGATGGAAGCAAACAAGTCGCCGTTGGGAACCAGGCAAACGCGTTGGTCCCAGGGTTTGTAGCGCGGACTGAAGTGGGTTTGGGTGTCAAAAGTAGGCGGCAATACCGCTTTGGCCGCCGCAATGATGCGGGCCTTTGCTTGTTCGGGGTGACGCTTGGCCAGGGAAAAGAAGAAAAGGCCCAGCAGCACGTTTTTCCAGCGCGTCAGCGCATAGGCCAGGCGTTCGGGCAGCAGTCGGCGCAACGCATTGGCCAGTGCATCGGCACGCGGGCGCGCCACCACATAGCTTGGCGAGCGCTGCAGCATGGTCACCTGGGCCGCGTCTTTGGCCATGGCGGGCACCAGCGTCATGGCGGTGGCGCCGCTGCCAATCACCACCACGCGCTGGTTGCGGTAATTCAAATCGGCAGGCCAGTCTTGCGGATGCACCATGCGCCCGGCAAATTGCTCTTGGCCCGGAAAAGTCGGGGTGTAGCCCTGGGCGTAGTTGTAATAGCCACTGCACACCCACAAAAAGCGGCAGTGCATTTGAAGGGGCACCTGGTCTGCGCCCCGCTCCACCGTCAGTCGCCAACGCGCGTCCTGGCTCGACCATGCCGCCGCAGTGACCCGGTGACCCAGCCGGATGTGCGGCAAGAGGCCGTATTCGCGTGCCGTGTCCTGAATATATTCAAGGATGGCCGGGCCGTCTGCAATTGCCTGACCACGGGTCCAAGGCTTGAAGGCATAGCCCAGGGTGTGCATGTCCGAGTCCGAACGTACACCCGGGTAGCGAAAAAGGTCCCAGGTGCCCCCCAAACGGTCGCGCCCTTCCAGAATGGCAAAGCTTTGTTCAGGACAACGCTGGCGCAGGTGCACCGCGCTGCCAATGCCTGACAAGCCCGCCCCCACAATCAGGGTGTCGAAGTCCAGAATCTCAGCCGGGTCTGCGCTCATGCGACAAAAATCCTTGCCAAGCGCCCCATCGAACACCAGTACAGATCGCGCTCCCAGCCCACGCTGGGAAACACCACGCCCTGGGTAAGCCCGCCGCTGCGGACCCGGGCGCGTTCGGTGCCTGTCTCGATGTCCAGCAACACCACTTCTTCCCCCAGGCGCCGGTAGTCATTGACCAACAGCTCGCCGCTCTGCGGGTAGAGCAGCAAGTGACTGGCCACGCCAAAGTCCTGTTTCAGCCATAGTGGCACCAGGCTGTGGTCCTCGCCCACGCGCCAGGCCCGCAATATTTTGTTGGCCGAATCAAAGCCCACCACAATGCGCCGCTGCAAATCGAACAGCGGCGGGTTGGTGATGCTGCCGCCGCGCAGGCCGCTGACCTCCACGCTGGCATGGTCTTGGGCGTCTGCCAGCGACACGCGCAACAGGCGGTTAGGCGTCTGGCGCACCCCCGCGCCCAGCATGTTGATGCGGTAGCGGTGCAGTCCGTTGTCCATGAACCAGGCGTTCTGGCCGTCAATCACCGGGTCCCAGCCATAGCTTTGGGCGCTGGCGCCCACGTAGTCCCAAGTCCACCCAAGGTCGCGTTCCAGCGTGTGCGTCGCATCGCTCCAGTGGTACCGAAAGATGCTGCGAACTCCCACCACATAGACCGTATTCCCCACCGCGCTCAGGCGTGCAATGGAGGCCTCAGGACAGGGTACATCGGCGCAGGCGGGGCGCAGGGTTTCTGCGTCTAGCACGGTCAGCACGGCGGGTTGCTGGTCCGACAGGTTTTTGGTGACGATATGGCCGTTATCCAGAATGACAAAGGAGTTGTAGGCTTGGTCAAGGGGCAACTGGAACGTGGTCTTGAGGCCACAATCCCGACCCAAGCGGTGCGCGTAGCGCCCATACACCACGTAAATGTCGCCATTGCGGTGAATCGCCAGGCCACCCGGCCACATCGGACCGCCGGGCAGGCGTTTTGAGCGCTGGAGCGGCTGCAGGGTTCTCGGGTCAATGCGCTCTACGCACGCGGTGGTGGCCATACCCAGGTGCGCCCTCAGCGCCGAATGGGTGAGCAGGTACACCTCGCCCGGCTGTCCCAACACCGTCATGGTCGACAACAAGGTGTTGCGGGTCACACATTGCAGGCGTTCACCAGGCTGAAGCGCCAAAGCGGCGTCGGGACGCGCTGCCTGCAAACGCGCCGGACTGCCGTCTTCGCAGGGCCAGGGGCTCGAAAAGTAGCCGCTGCTCATGCGCGACGCCGACGCAGGCGCCACCAAACCAGCAATCCGGCCAAGGCCAGCAACACGCCAAGCGCCTGTTTGCCGAATACGGGCACCCAATAACGCCAGATGCTGTTGATAAAAACTTGCCTTTGGGGGCTGTAGCCGGAGGGCATTTCCAGCACCTGATTGGCCTTTTCGTAGGCCACGTAGTCGGCCTGCATGGCCAAAAATTCCTCTGGCAAACGGGCACTGATATCCAAGGTTTCACCAGGGTCCTGGCTGAGGTCGTAAAGGTGCCAGAGCCCGTCGCCCAGCGGCGGCATGTTGCGCACCAGTTTCAGCGTGCCCTTGAAGAGCGCGGCGTTCCCGGACAACTCATAGCCCAAGGGCTGGTCGGCGGTGCGCACCGCGCTGGCGCTGCCCTGCAACAAAGGCAGCAGGCTCTTTCCGGTGAGGGGCTCGACCGCCACGCCTTGGTAATTGGCGCCGGGTGCCTTGACCTGCGCCAGCTCCAGCAGTGTGGGCGTGATGTCGGTCACGTGGGTCAAAGCTCCCTCAATGTGGCTGCCCTGGCGCACCGAGGGCCCAGAAATCAGCATGGGCGCGCGGATACCGCCTTCACCCGACCAAAACTTATAGGTGTAAAAGGGCGAAGCCGAGGCGCTCGCCCAGCCGGGACCGGGAATGCCGTAGCTGCCTTTGGCACCCAAAGTTGCGGTGTCTTGCGTGTAATTGAAATACAACCAAGGCTGCGCCTCGTGGTAGTCCGAACCCTCGGGGCCGTTGTCCGACATAAACAAAAACACGGTGTTGTCGTACTGGCCGGTCTTTTTGAGGTGTTCCACCAAGCGCCCGACGTGTGCGTCCATCGACTCAGCCATCGCGGCGTAGACCTCCATTTGACGCTCCATGTGCAGGCGGTCTTGCGCTTTGAGCGCCTTCCAGTCACCGGTGGTGGACATGGTGGTCATGCGGGTGCCCGGTGGCACCAAGCCCAGTTCAATGGCCCGCGCCAGCCGCCGTTCCCGCAGCGCGGTCCAGCCTTCGTGGTAGCGACCTTTGTACTTGTCCACCAGCTCTTTGGGTGCCTGTACCGGCACGTGGTTGGCCTGGAAGCCCACATACGCAAAAAACGGCTGCTGCTTGCGCGGATCGGCGTCGATGTAGCCGATCATGCGGTCCACAAAATACTCGGACGAATAGAAGTCCTTTGGCAGGGTTGCGGTTTTGCCGTCCTCAAACCAGTAAACCGCCGGCAGGTGCGGCAGGTATTGCTTGGCGGGCTCCCAATTGTCAGAGCCGGTGTCCCCTTGGACGATGGATTTGTCAAAACCACGGCGGTTGGGCAGGTTGTGGGGCTCGGACCCGACGTTCCACTTGCCCGAGATGTAGGTTCGGTAGCCGCTGTCCTGCAACAGGGACGCAACGGTAACCACATTGCTGGCCAACGACCCTTGGTAGCCTGGCTTGCCAAGGTGGGCGGTGGGCATGGCCTCACGCAGATTGCCGACACCGTTGCGGTGGTTGTCCACGCCGGTGAGCAACATGGAGCGGGTGGGGGAACAGGAGGCCGCCACATGAAAGTTCGAAAAGCGCACGCCACGCTTGGCGAGTGCGTCAAGGTGCGGTGTAGCGATTTCGCCCCCAAATGCCCCCAAGTCCGAGAACCCCCAGTCGTCGGCCACCAGCACCACGATGTTGGGGCGGGTTGCCCCGCCGGACGCTCCGGTGGTGGCCTGTGCCACGCCCATGCTGGACCACACCCCCGTCAGGGCCAGCATGCAGCCGAACGTGCTCGCGAATGTCTTCATGAGAAAGCCTTAATCAACGAAAGGCACAGATCAAACTGCGCAACAGAAATCCATACACCTGTGTATTTTGGACGCAATTTAGCACGCACAGCGCACGCTCAGGTCGGTCGCTATCGTTTGGGCGACAATCCCCGCACTGTCCCCTCGCCCGAACCAAATGGTACCGTCCTCCGCCCCACCCCAAGTCCCGTCTGCGCGTATCGCCGCCGCGCGCCTGAACCGCGACCACTGGTTAGACGCCGCTTTTGCGGCTGCGGTGGAGCACGGCTTTGAGGGCGTGCGGGTACTGGTGCTGGCGGACACGCTGGGTGTGACCCGTGGCAGCTTTTACTGGCACTTCAAGGACCATGCGGATCTGATTGCCGCCTTGCTGGAGCGCTGGCGTGCGGCAGAACACGCCAGCAACCAAAGCTTTCAGCAACCTCGCAGCGAAGACCCGGTCAAAGACCTGGAACTGCTGCTGGACGCCGCCCTGGCCCATGGCGGGGCCGATCTGAGCAATATGCGCTTTGAACTCGCCTTGCGCGGCCTGGGTCGCCGTGATGCCGCAGTGGCCGCCATGCTGCTGGAAGTGGACCAAGCGCGCATGGCGCTGTTTGCGGGCAAGTTCGCGCGGATCACCCCCGACACCAAAACGGCGATTGATCTGGCTGCCCTGTTTTACCTGACGATTGTCGGTAGCTTCCAGGCCCTGAGCCGCCCCCAAGCGGCACACCCGACCAAGCAATACTTGACCGACATCATTGGCCGCTACCTGGTGAAGTCGCAGGTCCCGTAGGCCCCGGCGCGATCCGTGCGGTTCGAAAGCCCACATGGCTGACGGCCAGGTCGTCGTCTTGCGCTTGACGAGCACCTGCGCGATAGCGCATGCAGTAGTTGGGTGCGCACAAAAACGAACCGCCCTTGATAACGTGCTGTCCGATCGCGCCTCCTGCAGGTCGGACGCTAGCGGGCGAGGGGTCGGCCATCGCGTCGGAGGCAAGCACCGCGTGACTCGGCGTATAGGCGTCCCGTGTGAGTTCCCAAGCATTGCCAATCATGTCAAACAGGCCTAGCGCGTTGGGATCAAAACAGCCCACCGGAGCCAAACCGACAAAACCATCGGCCGCCGAATTGGACACAGGAAAGAGGCCTTGCCAGGTATTGGCCTGCGGCGGCTGCGCATGCGAAGGCACTGACGGGTTTTGCGCCGCACGCGCGGCCCATTCCCACTGCGCTTCAGAGGGCACTACGGCGCCCTTCCAGCGCGCGTAGGCCTGCGCGTCCTCAATCGTGACGTTGACCACCGCAAAGGCACCGCGCCCGTCAATGGAGGTGGCAGGTCCCCCGGGATGGCGCCAATCTGCCCCAGCCACATAGCGCCACCAGTGGGTGGCACTGCCCTGGCCAGACAGTTGGGTCGGGCTGATAAAAACCACCGCGCCAGGCAAACGCATCTCGGGGGGCAGTTCCGGGTGCTGCCGGGGGTCCACGGCACGCTCCGCCACAGTGCGGTAGCCCGTGGCGTTCACAAAGGCGGCAAACTGGTCATTGGTCACCTCGGTACGGTCGAGCCAAAACCCCGCCACTGACAAGGGGCGGATTGGCATTTCTTCGGGGTAGACGGTGTCGCCTAAAGCGAGCGTACCGCCCGGCACCCAAACCATGCCCGGATGCGGCGCGTCAGGAGGCACCGGCGGCAACGCGCACACCAGACGTTCACGGGCGCGCGACAGCTCGGTTCTCTGGGCCGACCAGACCAGCCAAGCGGCCAGCGTCAGCAATGCCAGCATCGCCATGGACAGCCAGCGCCGTCGTGGGGTTGAAAACAAAAGAGCGACCATGCGCACAATATTCACAGCACCAAACGGTGGAGCATCAATCCGCCACAGCCGGTTCAGTTGTTCCAGTAGGTGTATTCGTCTCCAGGCGCTTCGGGCTGGTCCAGCGTCTTGTCGATACTGATGGCCATCTTGATGAAAGATGCCCAGCGCGCCTGAGGCATGTCGGCATGGTGCGCGGCCAGCTCCGCCTTGAGCTCGGCCAGCTTCTGGGGCTCCGTCGCCGCCAGATTGACTTTTTCGGTGGGATCGGTGGCGAGATTGAACAACCAATCTTTGGCGGGCAATTCGGCCGAGATCAGCTTCCATTGCTGGTTACGCATCGCGCGGTAAGGACCATCGCGCCAAAACAGGGGGCGATCGGCCTGCGTCTTCGGTTTGGCGCTTAGAAAGGGCAACAAATCCACGCCATCCACCGGACGGTCGGTCGGCATTTTTCCGCCCGCTGCCGCCAGCACCGTGGGCATCATGTCAATATTGCTGATGGGCTTCGGATACTGGGTGCCTGGCGCGATATGCCCAGGCCATTTGGCAACATAGGGCACGCGCAGACCGCCCTCAAAGAACGTGAGCTTCCAGCCGCGGTAGGGTTGATTGACATCCGGGATTCCGATGTAGCCGGGCGCCCCGTTGTCGCTGGTAAAAATCACCAGCGTGTTCTGGTCGAGCCCTTCATCTTTCAAGGTTTGCAACACACGCCCTACGCTGCGGTCCACCGAGCGCACCATGGCGGCATACACCCGGCGCCGGTGATCGGGAATATGCGACAGCGCGTCGTAGTCTTCTTTGCTCGCTTGCAGGGGCGTGTGCACGCCCCAATGCGCCAGAAACAAAAAGAAGGGCCGATTTTTGTTGCGCTGGATTGCGGTGACGGCCTGGTCTGTGAAATAGTCAGTGAGGTATTTGTTCGGCTCAAACCACTTCCCGCCGTTGTAACTCACGCCGAAACGCATATTGGGCCAGAGGAATTTGTCGATCGGGTCGAAGTCCTGTTTGGAGTTGACCACCTGAGGGTCCTTTTGCGGCAGATACAAGCCGCTTTCCATGAAAACACTTTCGTCAAAACCTTGGTTGCCAGGTCGCATCTCTGGGGTGCTGCCCAAATGCCACTTGCCGATGTGCATGGTGTGGTAGCCGCGTTCCTTCAGGCCTTCGGCCATGGTGATCTCAGAGGGCGGCATACCCAGATCACTGAAGTCTTTGGCATCTTTGGCGGCGACCTTGTCGATGATCACCGGGTGGGCCCGGTTGGGGTCGGAGTACAGCTCGCCAGCGACGCGCGCCATAGCGCCCGGTGTGGGCGTGAATTCGACGCCAAAGCGCCACGGGTAGCGTCCGGTCAAAAGCGCCGCGCGCGACACCGTGCAAACCGCGCTGCCCGCATAGCCTTGGTCAAAACGCACACCCTCTCGGGCAATCGAATCAATATGCGGGGTCGGCACGCCCTCGGCCGTATGGCCTCCGCCATGCATGGAAACATCATTGATGCCCAGGTCGTCGGCCATGATGACGATGATGTTGGGCGGGCGCTGGGCCACGGGTGCTGCCGGCTCTTGGGGACCGGGCATCCAGGGTGTCTCTTGGTACCCGGCCCGCGGGTGACGGATATCGGTATACCAACCCAACGAATACTGAAGCACGTGGATGCGGTTGGCATACGCCAAGGCGCCCAGGGCAATCAGGGCTGCAGCGCCGATTCCGAGCTTGGTTTGGGTTTTCAAATTCAGTCTCCAGTGCTGCAAATCACAAGGTCAAAGGGGGCGGCAGGCCACTAAAGGTCGGCATCAATCAGGTCGGCAAGACCCGCAGTGTGCAGTACTTGCCGGGCTCGTGACTGGTCTCGGGCGTCCATCGCCGCAAACTGTGCACGCAGCCAGCGCAGGCACTTGGCCTGGTAGGGCACCACCGACTGGGTCCAAAGTCCGCCTGGCAACGCGACTTTCACCCGTTTTTCACCCCGGGCCAGCACCCGGGCGTTCATCAGCAGCACCGGCACGTAGCCCTGCGCCAGCTCTTGCAACAAAGCCACCAGGGACGGCGCTAGCGCGTCGGCCACGGCCCAATCGCTGGCCTGTGGCTCCAGGCCCGAGAGATCTTCCATCAGACCGACCCAGGCAAAAACCCGCCGGGAGCGTTTGAGTGTCAGGTCCATGGACGTCGGGTCGAAATGCGCCAGTTGCGACAGTTGACCGTAGAGCGCAAAGTCGCTGGCCCCGGGGCGGTGTCCCATCAAAAATGGCTGTGCCCGCAAATGGCGGTCCAACAAATCCACCAGCCGAACGTAGCTCGCCTCGATCAGCGCAGAGGTCTGCGCGTTGGAGCCCACCACCTCCAGACGCGCAATCTGGCGCTTTGAAAACTGCGCCCGGGCGGCATCAAGCACCGCCTCGTCCGCACTCACGCCCAGAAAGTGCGGCGGAAGAATGTCACTCGCCTTTTCAATACCCTGCGCGTAGCTCCAGCGGTAATGAAACATGGCCTTGGTGACCCATTCGTCGGCAAAATCTTCCAGCAGCGCATCGAGGAAGTTCAGCACCGGGTCGGTGGGCAGCGCACTGCGCCCGGCGACTTCATGCTCCAGGCGGCGAATCAGCGGTGTGGAATCGGTCACGGCAATCAGCGTGCCCTGCGGATCGGGCAAATAAAACGTCGGCAGCAGTTCAACAGCCGGCTTGGGCAGGTTCGCCTTGTCCGCCGCCACACCCAACAGATAGCGGTAGGCAATATGGCGGTAGCGCATCAGCGCCACCATCTTGCGCGTGTAAGGCGAGCCAGGTGCGCCCTTGAAGGCAACAGGCAACTGAATCATGCAAGCGCCCACAAGGCGGCCGTCACCAAGGCCAGCATCACGGCTACCCACAGGCGCACAGAAATCAGACTGACGATCGGTTGGACCGGGAAAATAAGCGTTTGCCCAATCGCCGCCCACTTGTGGACATCTTCTCCGGTGTCGCCAATCGCCAGCGCAAAATTGAAAAAATCGCGCTGACTGCGGTAACGAACCATGGCCACATAGTGCCAATCGGGCACGCCTTCGCAGTCCACAAAACGCCCACTGCGTCGGGCGATGAACACCGGCACGCAGGCGCGGCGCAGCAGGTGGGGAACAATGGCTTTGCCGTAGCGCTTGTCGGCAGCGCGCGGGTCATCGCCATAGTCGTGGCCCGGCGGATACAGCGCCTTGGCGCGGTAGCGCACACAGTTGTGCATGATGAATTCTTTGCCGTCGTCGCTGGCCATCAGCTGGGCGGCTTCATCGATCAACGGCTCTCCCGGTGTGCCCTGCAGGCGCTGGCGCAAGGCCTCCAGAATTCGCGCTTTCTCAGCGGCACTCATGGGCCTGCCGTTGCCACCGTACCACCAGACGAAGAGCGCAAAAAGCGCGATGGCCGCGGCGACCAGCGTTGCGTGATAGGCCATCGGCACCGCCTCCCCAGGTCAGGCCGTCGCGGGGCCTGAAACCGGAGTGAAATGCCGCGTGTTGTCACGCAACCACGCTTGGGACCGGCTGGCGTCGTGCTGGTTCGGATGAAAGTCTTCGCGCAGGTAGTCGCGCCACAGGTCCAGATTGCCGCGCAGCATGCCGTCTTTGGCAAACAGCAACTGAGCCGCACTGCGCCAAGTACTCACCTTGAACAGCGCGCCATCGTGCCAAAGATTGCGAACGGTTTGGCGCAGCAAGTCCCACAGGAAGATAAAGCTCACATAGCGAAACACCCGCACACGCCAAAGATGGCTTCCACCCATGACTTGGTAAATGTCAAAAGCGGTGCTGCGGTGCTCGGACTCCTCAGCGCTGTGCCACAGCCACAGGGTTTGCAGGCGCTCCTCGGCACCCGCAAGAGCCTCCGGATGACGCAACATCCAATCGGCAAAAAGCGCTGTGAAGTGCTCGGTAGCGGCAGTACCGGCCACATGCATGCGGGGGTCGAGGTGGGCTTGCTTCTTGATGCGTGCGGTTGCCCGCTCGGCAATGGTGTTGGCGAACCCCATTTTTTCCAGATGGCCGTTGAACAACGCATGCACGCGCCGGTGCGTGGCTTCCTGACCGACAAAGCCCTGCACCTCCGCGGCGAATTGCGTACGCTTCTCTTCGGGCAAGGTTTTGAAGCCCGCACGCACCGAATCCATAAAAAACTGCTCACCCACCGGGAAGCTCATGGACAAGGCGTTAAAAAATGCCGACCGAAAGGCATCACCGCCGTTCCATCGCGCTGCAAAAGGCGTAGTCAAGTCCACCAGGAGTTTTCGCACCACCAATTCACTCATCGCAAATCCCTCACGTATTTAAGAGCCAGCACGCGCTTAGCGCAGCAGGCATCGGTTCGCTCATCGATACACCAGTGTACTGTCAACCCATTCCCCGCATCCTTACCCGGGCCTTTAAGTCAGATCGGAGGATGGGCCGTAGCGGGCAAGGGGACCGCGCGTGCCGACGGTGCGATGGCAATGCCATGGGCCCGCAACGCCCGCAAAATGGCAAGATTGACCTCTGAGCGCAGGTTGCCCTGCCCGTTTTGCAGATCGTTGATCCAATACACCAGCGTAAATTCCAGGCCATCGGCAGAAAATTGTGACAACAGAGCCGAGGGTCCAGGCGCCTTCAACACCCGCTCCTGCTCTGCCGCTGCGCCCTTGATCAAGTCAATCACCAGCGCCGCATCGCTGTCAGAACCGACCTGCACTTGCGTGGTTTGCGCAACCACCGCATCCGCCAGGGACAGGTTTTCCACCCGGCTGCTGATCAGCATTTCATTGGGTACGATCGATTCGCGTCCGGTTTGAGCCCGCACCACGGTGTAGCGGGCATTGATTTCAGTAATCACGCCCTCAAAGTTTTCTACCCGCACGTAGTCGCCAATGCGCAGGTTGCGCTCGGTCAGGATCACAAAACCGCTGACATAGCTTGCGGCCACCTTCTGCAGACCAAAACCAATGCCCACGCCCAGTGCACCGCCCAGCACGGACAAAGCCGTGAGGTCAATTCCAACCGCCGACAACGCCACCATGAGCCCGACAAACAGCAGCAGGGCGCGGGTGGCGTTGCTCAGCGCCTTGCGCAGCGAGAGCTCACCCCCCGTAGCCGAGCGCAGCAAGCGCGCTTCGATGCCGGCGGACAGCCACAGCGTCAGGATCAGAACCACGCTGGCGGTCAAAAGCCCTTCAATGATGTTGCGCACCGACAATTGGGAATTGCCTACCTTCCAGCTGATCTGGTCCAGTGCGTTCAACAATGCGGGCAACAGTCCGCTGACCCATAAGACCATGGCCAGCCACGCCAGCCAGGAAATGGTCTGCTCCAGCACGCGGACCCAGCGGGCCTGCGAAAAGGCAATCTGCAGCACCTTGACACCCGTGCGAATGGCAACCAGCGCCAGTAGCACGGGCACCGCCAGGTTCAAGACCGCAATGCTGATATGGCGCTCGAGCAACGCACGTGCGCCAAAGCCCAGGCACAAGAGCAGCAGCGGAAACAGCACCCCGTCGATGTCCTTGCGCCCAAACCAGATCGAACGTTCATCGCGCCCCACCGTCTGACGCAAGCCCCGCACCCCGGCCCATGCCAGCAGCACGCACAGCACCAGCGAGGCCAACTCGAGCGCCACCGTGGGCTGCGAAAACGCCGCCAGCCAACCGTCGAAATCATCAATCGGCTGCGGCATGGCGTGATGCAGATCCTTGCTCATGGTGCGCTGCCCACCAGAAACCGGGGGCTAAACACCGGCCAGCGCCCGTACATGGGCCTCTACGCTGCGTGCCAGGGCATCGAGCTGGTAGCCGCCCTCCAGACACGAGACGATGCGCCCTTGGGCATGTCGCTGCGCCACCCCCTTGAGCTGGTGGGTGATCCAGGCGTAATCGGCCTCCACCAAGCCCATCTGGCCCAACTCATCATCACGGTGGGCATCAAAACCGGCGCTGATAAAAATCATCTGGGGCGCAAAGGCTTCCAGGCGCGGCAGCCACTGCTCTTGCACGACAGCGCGCACCGCGTCGCCCTTGGAATAGGCGGGCAGCGGGACGTTGACCAGGTTAGCGGCATCCGACTGCACACCGCCATAAGGGTAAAAGGGATGCTGAAAAAAGCTCGCCATCAGGATGCGTGCATCACCACTGACGATATTTTCAGTGCCGTTGCCGTGGTGCACATCAAAGTCGATGATCGCAACCCGCTCCAGGCCATGGCGCTCCAGCGCGTAGCGTGCGGCAATCGCCACGTTATTGAAAAAGCAAAAACCCATGGCCTGGTCGCGGCAGGCATGGTGACCGGGCGGGCGCACCGCACAAAACGCGTTTTCCAGCTCACCGGCCATCACGGCGTCGGTGGCGGCCAGCGCAGCGCCTGCGGCGTACAAGGCGGCATCCCAGGTATGGATATTGAGGTTGGTGTCCGGGTCAATTTGCGCGTGCGTCGGCCCGCCCGCCGCAATGTCTTCGCGCAGCCCGTCGGTCAGGCCACGCAGAGAGGCAATGTGCATGCGCCCGTGGGCGAGTTCGAGATCGGCGATGGGCGCAGCCGGGGCCTCATGTTGCTCCAGCGCGTCCAGCACGCCGGTGGCAAGGAGCCAGTCGTTGATGGCGTCGAGCCGCTCCGGACACTCGGGGTGGCCGGTCCCCATTTCATGTTTGCGGCACGCGGGATGGGAGAAGTAACCGGTTTTATGCATAAACGAGGCGCTTGCACGCGAACTGCGCTGGTTTTCAGGCATGGCCCACAGTGGCCCTGTCGACCGCCTGCAGGAAACTCTAAATCCGATTTAGCTTACCACGCGCCTGGGGGCCCGCAGTTGCGATGGATGAAGTAGCGCACGCCGTGGCGCAAGGGATTTCCTTGCGCCACCGTGCCTCAAGCTTGGCATGCGGGCCTGTGCAATCTGCAGCGACGCCGACCCTTGGGCTTGGGGTTACGCAAAACCCCCGACACCCCGTGGAGTCGCTGCGCTGGCCCTGCCTTAGGTGCCGATCACGCCGCCATCGTTCTTGCGAATCACCACGGTCGCCGAGCGCGGACGACCGCCGGGCTTTTTGTCAGGCCAGTTGGAGATCGCGCCGGGGGCTTTCGGGTCACTGCGTTCCGTGGGACTTTCGCCAGGATGCTGCACGTTGATAAACATGGTTTTACCGTCAGGCGTGCCGGTAGCCCCGGTGATTTCACAACCGGCAGGACCGGTCAAAAACCGTCGGATCTCGCCGGTGCGCGGGTCGGCCGCCAGCATCATGTTGTTGCCCATGTTTTTCAGGTCGCCCTTGCCCATGGCAGAGGTCGACATATCGGTCTGAATCCAGAGCACACCACGCGCATCCGTCCACAGACCGTCCGGGCAAGAGAACATATCGCCTTTGATATTGCCCTTGGCGTCTGCGCGCTCCAATGAGGGGTCACCCGCCAGCACGAACTGGTTCCAGGCAAAGGTCGTGCTGTGGAAGTCGCCGTCCTCTTTCCAGCGGATGATGTTGCCCATGGTGTTGTTGGCCCGCGCGTTGGCAGCGTCCACCGCCGGCTGTTTGTCCATGCCGCGATTGCTGTTGTTGGTCAGTGTGGCGTAGACCCAGCCTTGCTTGTCCACCTCGATCCACTCTGGCCGGTCCATTTTGGTGGCACCCAGCAAATCGCTGGCTTGGCGGGATTTGATGAGCACTTCGCCCTGGTCAGCGAAACCGTTGGCGGCCGTCAGGGGGCCTTGGCCGTGGGTCAGGGCGATCCATTGCCCTTTTCCATCGGCATTGAATTGGGCCACCATCAGCGTGCCGTGGTCCAGCAAGCTGCTGTTGGCACTTGCACCACCGGGCTTGACGGTGTCGCGGCTTACGAACTTGTAGATGTACTCAAACCGCGCGTCTTCGCCCATGTAAACCACGGCGCGCCCATCCTTGGTCATGGCCACCGTCGCGCCTTCGTGCGAGGCGCGTCCCATGGCAGTGCGCTTCTTGGGCGTGGAGCTGGGGTTGGCGGGGTCGATTTCAACAATCCAGCCAAAACGGTTGGGTTCGTTGGGGTTTTTGACGGCGTCAAAGCGGGCGTCGTGCTCGTGCCAGCGGTAGCCGCCACCGCCCCCTTTCTTCAAGCCCCAGCGCTTTTCATGCGCGTTCAGAGCGTCGCCGCCGCTGAAGTAGTTGATGAAGTTCTCTTCAGCAGTCAGGTAGGTGCCCCAGGGGGTGATGCCGCTGGCGCAGTTGTTCAACGTACCCAACACCCGCCGACCTGCGGTATCCGCCGCGGTTTTCACCAAGGCATGGCCGGCCACGGGCCCAGTGAGTTCGCACGGGGTGTTGGCCGTGATGCGGCGCGCCCAGGGCGAGGGCCGGACCACCTCCCACTTTCCGCCCTTGTCTTCGATTTCGAGCACGGACACGCCATGGGCCGCTTGGGCCTTGCGCACTTTCTCGGCGGTCCAGGTGACCATGCCGTCCGGGAACAACAGGCCTTCGTCGGTGTATTCGTGGTTGATCACCAACAAACCACTTTTGGATCCGTCTTGGGCGAAGTAATGCATACCGTCATGGTGCATGCCGATCTGGGTTTCCTGGTCGGCCGCGGTGTTGCTGGCATCGTGCTTGAACGCACGGTCTTCGCCGGACAGGCCAACCGGATCCCCCCAAGGCGCAATGACCTGCACCGAATAGCCTTCGGGCACGATCACCGTGTCGGCAAGAGAAATGGCCACGCTCTTGAATCCGAGCAGGGAAGCACCCGCGCCGCCACTGGTCGCGCAGGCCGTAAGCGCTGCCGCACCGCCCACCGCACTCAAAGGTGCCAAAAAGCTGCTGGCCAACGCACCCAGACCGCCCCGCAAAACCGTGCGGCGCGAAGGGGTGGAAACGTCATGAATACTGGCGTTGGAGGAACGGTTGCTGTCCTCCATGGTGGAGAAGTCTTTTGCCATGGTGTCTTTCTACAAACAGGTGATGGAGCTCGGCGGCGCGAGATAGGTGTAACGGCTCGAGGTTTACCTTTTTTAAGTGTCAAAACAGTGACAGTTATGCGCCTTTCGCCCGCCAAACCCGCGATGCTTGGGGCGATGCCCGCGCGGGCATCGCAGCCTCAGATGCGGCACAGACGCCTTGGCCAAGCGCACTGGAAGGGCCTAGGGGGCAAAGCCTATTCCCCGACTTGGGGCCGGTGCAAAAGCCCGCACAGGCACAATGCGGGCCAGCGCCAGCCAGGCCGGGCGCGCCGCAGCGGCTGCAAGCCTTGCTGCGAGCCCCGCCTCCCGCATGCCCAAGCACCCCAATTTCTGAAACCCCAAAAAACAATGGCCAGCTCCAGCCTCTTTGCCCTGATTGACGATATTGCAAGCCTGCTTGACGACGTGGCGCTCATGACCAAAGTGGCGGCAAAAAAAACCGCCGGGGTGCTGGGCGACGACCTTGCGCTCAATGCGCAGCAAGTGGCAGGCGTCCAGGCCGACCGCGAGCTCCCGGTGGTCTGGGCCGTCGCCAAAGGCTCTTTGGTCAACAAGGCGATTTTGGTGCCTGCCGCGCTGCTGATCAGCGCCTTTGTGCCAGCGCTGATCTCGCCCTTGCTGATGCTAGGGGGCTTGTTCCTGTGTTTCGAGGGCGCCGAAAAGGTGTTGCATCTGCTGGCGCACAACGCACCAGCCGCGGCCCAACACCACGAGGAACTGCGCCAAGCGGTGGCCGATGAGGCCGTGGACATCGTGGCCTTCGAACGGGAAAAGATCAAAGGCGCGGTGCGTACCGACTTCATTCTTTCTGCCGAAATCATCGTTATTACTCTGGGCACCTTGACCGGTGCCAGCATGGCGCAGCGTGTGGCCGTGCTGGTGGGAATTTCTATTGCCATGACGCTGGGCGTTTATGGCCTGGTGGCGGGTATTGTCAAGCTCGACGATGCCGGCCTGTACCTCAGCCGCCGGGCCTCGCAGTGGCAGCAGGCCATAGGCCGCGCCGTGGTGTGGGCTGCGCCCTGGCTGATGAAGGGCCTCTCAGCGGTGGGTACGGCGGCCATGTTTTTGGTTGGCGGCGGCATTTTGGCCCATGGCGTGCCTGCGGTAGGCCACGGAATTGAGACGTTTACGGCGCAGCTGGGCTGGGCTGCGCCACTGGCCTCGGGTGCCTTGGATGGCGCTGCTGGGCTGCTGGCCGGCGCTTTGCTTGTGGCCATGCTGGCAGTGGGCCAGCGCCTGCGCAAAGGCTTGCGTGCCATGACCGCCTGATCGGGCCAAGACTGCTTTGACACACCGGTTTTTCTCCCTTTTTCTTGCCCTGGCGGCCTGCTTGCTGCCAGCCAGCCAGGCAGTTGCGGCCAAACGCACGCGCACCGAGCTCCCCACCTATCGCAACAACCCCGCGGCCATGGCTGCAGCCACCGCCATGGCCGAACGATTGCAACTGCGCCCGGCCTGGGTGCGCAGTGTGATCGGCAAGGCGCGGCGCCTGCCGGGGGTGGTGAAAGCGGTCACGCCGGGCCAGGCCTCGGCTGCGCGTGACTGGGCGCTTTACCGAAGTCGGGTGGTCGAGCCCCGGCACATCGCAGCCGGTGTGCGCTTTTGGCAGCACAACGCCGAAACGCTGGCACGTGCCGAAGCGCAGACCGGGGTGTCCGCCAGCATCATTGTTGGTATTTTGGGGGTCGAGACGATTTATGGCCAGCACATGGGAAGTTATCGCACCCTTGACGCACTGAGTACCCTGGCCTTTGACTTTCCCGGCGTGCACCCCAAGGCAGCCCAGCGCACCGCCTATTTTTTGCAGGAACTGGAAGAATTTCTGCGTCTGTGCAAAGCCCAAAACCTGGACCCCTTAACCGTGCGCGGCAGCTATGCGGGGGCGCTGGGCATGGCGCAATTCATGCCGTCGAGTTGGCGCCAATATGCGGTGGACTTTGACGGCGACGGCCGGATTGACCTGTTTGGCAGCCGCGCCGACGCCATCGGCTCGGTGGCCAACTACCTGGCGGCGTTTCACTGGAAGGCGGGCATGGCGACGCATTACGCCGTGCAAATCGACTCTCAAAAGTTGGACTTGCCCGCGCTGCTGCAAAACGACATCGTGCCCAGTCTGAGCCCAACGGCCATGCTGGAAAAAGGCGTATCCGTGGGGGACAAGGGCGCTCGCCACCCTGGAATGTTGGCCCTGATTGAGCTGCCCAATGGCGCGGCGCCCACCCATTACGTGGCGGGAACCGACAACTTTTACACCGTCACCCGCTACAACTGGAGTAGCTTTTACGCCATGTCGGTGATTGAGTTGGCTGAAGCGGTGGCGCGGGAAATGGCCAACAGGCGCTGAGCCTTCAAGACAGGTGTAGGAGCCGCACCCCGTGCGCGATAAACGCTTAAACACCCAAAAACTGCTCTTGACCAAATGGACGGCGGTTAAGCCTGTGGCCAAGCAGAAACACTTTTTGGTCAGCCGGGTAATTCAACCCGAATTGCCCACCGACCCGATTGAGCGTGTGGAAATCGAAGCGGTGTTTTCTAAGGCTGTTCAGGTCATCGCATGGCGTGAGTTGCAAGACGATAACGTGTGGCAGCAGGGTTGGGTTTGATGGGGTTGGGGTTAGGTTCACCTGCCCATGTAATAAAACTGGCCAAGCTGTTGGCATGCGACTTTGGCTTTTCACTGATACAACTACCACGCTCACTTGCGACCACTAATAGATAATTACACCCATTTTTTAATTCAATATGCTTAAATATTTGATTTGCAATATCTTTATAATTTCAGAAGTAGACAAGGCGGCCTAGCCGAAGAGATCGCACTGTGCTAAAATAGTTGACCACTATTAGAAATTAAAGCAGAATTTACCTTTAACAAAGTAACAACATGAAAAAAAATTGGAATTTCATTATTTTTCATTGGAATCATAACTCTTATTTATGCTTTATCCATGAGTACGACTGTAACTTACTTGTCAGACATGCATAATTTCGGGAAAGCGAATTTTAATCCCGAAATCAAGGAAGTACATAACATAGGATTAATGCAAAAAAAGTCAAATTTTTTAATGCTTGGTGGAATTCTTACAATATCGGGCGTTCTGCTTATAGGCTTTAGTCGACCCAAGAAAAATCACGTAACCAATTCAGATTCAGAAAAATTCTCAGCACCCGAAAAATCAGATGTCGACTTAGATAAATATCAAAATTTTTCCGGAGAAAAAAATATAACCAACCCGCCATATCAATTATTTCTGACCGATCAATTTAATATTGTCAAAAATAATACTTTGGACAGTTATGTTTTTGAAAAGACGCCCTACAAGACACTCAATGAAGCGTTATTTGCAGCTGATCATCGTTATTGTCAATTGCTAGAAGAAAGTGAAAATCTTAAAAAAGAAGAGCTTGAAAAAATACGGAATTACAAACGTATTATCAAGAAAGGCAATGGAATTTGTCCCGGCTGCGATAGTGAAGTTAAACTTAATTCGAATGAGTGCCCAGTTTGTCGCACAAGATTCATCGGCAGCTATTTGCCTAAGATTCCTGAATAAAATTCAGCACTGAAATAGGTTAGTCCGAACTAATTGCAAGAAGATAATTTCTAATGGCACAGTTTGAGCAAATTTCTTAACTTATAAAAACCAATAAAAATGAAAATTTTACTTTTATTTTTTGTTCTTTTCGCTATTGCAGGATGCGACAGCGATGAAAAAAAGAAGCAGCGACAAGACGCTGCTTTTGACTCTTGTATTGATTCATATCAAAGCAAATGCAATCGAGCCTGTGACGCTGATCCAAAGTTTATGTACTGTGCCGCAAAGCATGGTAACAATGTTATAGGCTCTGGTTGCTCTGCGTACATGAACGGCCTTTCCAGTACTGAGCGAGTTGCAGAATGTAAGCGTACGGCTTGTCCGGTAGACTATTCAGCTATAAGTGCTTGCACTAAAAGTTCCCGCTAGTTTTTAGGCAAAAAATACCCCGTCCTCTAAAAAAAAGCGAACAAAAGTACAAAATAGCTCGTACTTTACCTTTAGACCTGTATCAAAGCTATGCCTGTCTTCCCCACTGTCGTCAGGCCACGAAAAACCACCAGTTCTTTCTTTAAGAAACCAAGGTTTTGATGCGGTTTTCCCAAATCACAAAGTTTGATTGGGATCGTTGGTCGGTCTGACCTGATGGGTTTTTTCGGACCAATCTCAACCTGACTGCCTGGTCTCGGTTGATAAATTGTTCTTCAAGCCTGCGATGAACTCCGCCGGTGTCCGGTAGTTCAAACTCGAATGCGGGCGAATTTCATTGTAGTGACGCACCCAGTCCTGAATGATCACCTTGGCCTCCAGACGGTTACGAAACCACTCCATGGCCAGGCATTCATCCCGGAACTTGCCGTTGAAACTCTCGTTTGTTCCGTTTTGCCAAGGCTTGCCCGGGTCGCTTAGGACCGATTCCAGTTGTTCGTCTTTCGCCCATTTCAGCAGCGCAAGACTTACAAATTCAGGTCCGTTGTCACTGCGCAGGTAGCGCGGTGCGCCATGCACGGTGATAAGTTTGCTCAGCACGTCAATGACGCGTTTGGATCGGATGGAAGGCGCCACGTCGATGGCCAGACATTCCCGCGTGTATTCATCCACCACCGGCAGGCATTTCAATTGCTGACCATTGGCGCAGGAATCAAACACGAAGTCGTAGCACCATACCGAGTTGCGTCCCAGTGCCGACATGGGCCGTGGACTGGTTCTGGCAACCCCACGACGGCGTTTCTTTCGGGGCGGCACCTGTAAGCCTGCTGCGCCCCAGATCCGGCTGCAGCGGTCTTTGCTGATTTCGATGCCTTGGCGCGCCAGAAAGATATTGATGCGCCGCGCACCAAAGCGCGGGAATTGACCAGATAGGTCCTTCATGGCTTCAATCACCAGTGCGTCCTTGACGGGCATTCGTAGTTCGTAATGCAGCCCAGAACGCGCTGCCCTCATCAGCGCACACGCCCGCCGCTGGCTCAATCCACGCTGCACTGCGTAGCGAACCTGTTCCAGCCGAGCCTGTGCGCTCACCACTTTTTTGCATTGATTTCCTTCATGACCTCGATTTCCAGGTCACGGTCGACCAGCATCTTCTTTAGCCGGGCATTCTCCGCCTCCAGTGCCTTGAGACGTTTGACCTCGTCCGTATCGAGCTGGCCAAACTTTTTGCGCCAGATGTAGATCGTCGCGTCACTCACGCCGTGGCGCTTGGCAACCACCGCAACACTGTCCTGATCCGTCTCACGCAGTATTCGAACAATCTGCTCGTTACTGAATCGTCCCTGCTTCATTCCCGGCTCTCATTGCAGAAGAGACCATTCTCTCAAGCTCCAATTGGCTCGAAATTACCCGGTCAGGTCAGAGTCACTGGAACTGGCAACGCTGGAATGGGTGTCTTGGTTTAACCACCACCGACTGCTGGAACCCATCGGCTACATTCCCCCTGCCGAAGCTGAAGAAAATTACTATCGGCAATTAGCCAGTCAGGCTGCAATACCGGTCTGACTTAACCCAACGGGCCTCCATGAAACCCGGGGCGATTCACAAGCCGCCTACGGGCGCGAGGCCACGCTTAGGCAAGGCCTGGCCCCGCCCTAGGATTGCGACAAGTTCAGGTCACCGGCACCAAAAACTCGCGGCTCACATGCACACCCAGATCGTTCACACGGTCCAGAAATTGGGTCAGAAACGCGTGCAGGCCGGTGGCCAGGATCTCGTCAATGCGGCCATATTGCAGTTGGGCGCGCAACTTGCCCGCGCGACGCAGGGTCTCACTGTCGGAGTCGCTGGTCACGCGCTCCAGGTTGTTGAGCACTTCGGCCAAAGATGCGTGCAAAGAACGTGGCATGTCCGCTTTGAGAATCAGCAGTTCGGCGACGCGCTCCGGACGGATCACATCGCGGTAGACCTTGCGGTAAATCTCAAAGGCCGAGACGCTGCGCAAGACCGCACTCCAGTGGTAGAAGTCGCCCTCCTGGTCCTTGGCAATGCCGGCGTCCATGAAGTCGTTGGCGCCACCGTGGAACTTGACGTCCACCAGGCGTGCCGTGTTGTCCGCCCGCTCCAGAAATGTCCCCAAGCGCATGAAGTGCAGCGACTCGTCCATCAACATGGTGCCCACGGTAACGCCGCGCGACAGGTGAGAGCGAAATTTGACCCACTCAAAAAACTGCGAAGGATCACGCTCGAAGCTATCACTGGAGGCCATGCGCTTCACCTCCAGCCAGGTCTGGTTCTGCGTTTCCCAGACTTCGGTAGTCAGGGTGCCACGCACTGCACGGGCGTTTTCGCGCGCTGCACCCAGGCAAGACAGGATGCTGGAAGGATTGCTCTCATCGCGCACCATGAAATCCATCACTTCCCGCGCGCGCACCGCCTTGTGGCGCTGGGTGTAGGCGGGCAACAGCTCGCTGATGCTCAGCAGGCCGCGCCAGCTGCGCTCTTCGGCCGCCTCGCTTTGGCCCAGCAGCGCAGTCTGGTAGTTCACATCCAGCATGCGGGCGGTATTTTCGGCACGCTCGGTGTAGCGCGACATCCAGTACAAATGATCGGCAGTACGGCTCAGCATCGTTAATCCTCCAGAATCCAGGTGTCTTTGGTGCCGCCGCCTTGGCTGCTGTTGACCACCAGCGAGCCTTCTTGCAAGGCCACCCGCGTCAGTCCGCCGGGCACCATCTGCACGGTTTTTCCACTGAGAACGTAGGGGCGAAGGTCGATGTGGCGCGGCGCAATACCGCTTTCCACATAGGTCGGACAGGTGGACAAACTCAGGGTGGGCTGGGCAATGTAGCCCCCCGGATTGGCCAACAGCGCTTGGCGGAAATTTTCGATCTCGGCGCTGCTGGCCGCCGGTCCAACCAGCATGCCGTAGCCGCCGGCGCCATGCACTTCCTTGACGACCAGGTCCTTGAGGTGCGCCAGCGTGTAGGCCAGGTCATCTGGTTTGCGGCACTGGAACGTAGGCACGTTGTTCAAAATGGGCTTTTCACCCAGGTAGAACTCGATCATCTGCGGCACGTAAGGGTAGATGGACTTGTCGTCGGCAATGCCCGTCCCCACGGCGTTGCAGATGGTGACATTGCCGGCGCGGTAGGCGTTGAGCAGCCCCGGGCAGCCCAGCGTGGAGGTCGGGCGAAACACCGTGGGGTCCAAAAAATCATCGTCGACCCGGCGATAAATAACGTCCACCCGGCGTGGCCCACGCGTCGTGCGCATGTAAACAAAGTTGTCTTTGACGACCAGGTCCTGGCCTTCGACCAGTTCAACACCCATTTGCTGGGCCAAAAAGGCGTGCTCAAAGTAGGCACTGTTGTACATACCTGGCGTCAGCACCACCACCGTCGGTTCGGCGGTGCTGGCCGGGCAACTGGCACGCAAAGTCTCAAGCAGCAAATCCGGGTAATGCGCAATCGGCGCCACGCGGTGGCTGTTGAACAGCGCCGGGAACAGGCGCATCATCATCTTGCGGTCCTCCAGCATGTAGCTCACGCCGCTGGGAACCCGCAGGTTGTCCTCCAACACGTAGTACTCACCCTCGCCCTGCGCATTGGGCGCCCGCACGATATCAATTCCCGAAATGTGCGAATAAATCTGGTGTGGCACCGACACCCCCACCATTTCCTTGCGGAACTGGGCGTTGTGCTCAATCTGCTCCCGCGGCACGATGCCCGCGCGGATGATGTCTTGCCCGTGGTAGACGTCATGGATAAAGCGATTCAGTGCGGTCACGCGCTGCACTAGGCCCTTTTCCATGGATTTCCACTCGTGGGCCGGGATGATGCGGGGAATCAGGTCAAACGGGATCAGGCGCTCCGTGCCTGAACCGTCCTCGTCTTTTTCACCGTAGACGGCAAAGGTGATGCCGACGCGCCGAAAAATCATCTCGGCCTCTTCGCGCCGGTGCGCCATGGTTTCGGCGCTTTGCCCAGCCAGCCATTGGGCGTAGGCGCGGTAATGCTCGCGCACCGGGCCAGGGTCTGCCAGACCACCATAAGGCAACTTCGCCACCATTTCGTCAAATGTATGCATAGGTACGGACCTTCTTTTTTTGTGCTGTCACGCAAGACTTGGGCCAATTTGTGAACGCCAAAGCGCCCCGACAAACACTTATGGCACGCGGTGGTGCCAGTAACGCAGCCCCGCAGTGCGGGTACACACACCATTGTGGGGCAGAGCCGATTGCCAGACAAATGCACCACAATGGGGCGTATCGATCATTTTTACCGCCAACTCTGCGCTTGCACCTGCATCCAGCGTGCGGTAGCGGTCTATCACTTCCATGACGGGGTGACCGTAGCGATTGCGGTAACCCGCTTGCACCACGGCCACCGAGGGTTGAACGGCCGCCACAAAGGGCCCGCTGCTGGAGGTTTTGCTGCCGTGGTGCGGTACCAGAAGCAGCGTGGACTTCAGGCCACGCACGCCGTCAGCAGTGGACATGCGGGTGATCAGCGCTGCCTCTTGCGTTCGCTCAATATCGCCCACCAGCAAGGCGCTTTGGCCCCGACCAGAGACACGCAGCACGCACGACAGGGCGTTGGGCTTGGGCGGCGGCATCGCCGCGTAGTCTTGGGCTCGGGGGTACAGAATCTCAAAATGCACACCGTCCCAATCCCAAGACTGCCCGGCCTCGCAGCGCTGGGCGTTGCGGCCCACCGTCAGAGGATGGTTGAGGGGCAATGAACTCAGCAGCGAGGCCTGGGTTTGGGTCGCCAGCACGGCAGCGGCGCCGCCCACATGGTCGGCATCCTGATGGCTAAGTACCAACCGATCCAGCCGCGTTTGCGTGGCCTGCAGCAGCGGCACCAGCACCCGGTGCCCGGCGTCGCTTTCCAGGCTGTAGCGCGGACCCGCGTCGTACAAGAGGGCGTGCTGCGCAGTCCGCACAAGTACCGCATTGCCCTGTCCCACATCGGCCACCAGCAACTCAAATTCACCGGGGACCGTTGCCGGTGCGCGCCACAAGGGTACCGCCAGCAGCATCGGCATGCCCAAAAGTCGCAGACTCCAAGGCGCTGGCACCACCAACAACAGACCGCCCACAGCCGCCAATACCGCCAGCCACCAAGGCGGTATGCCAAACACCAGCACCGCGCCGGGCCAGGTGGCCAGGTTTTGCAGCACCAGCATGAGCCCCTGCACCGCCAGCGCAGCCACGCCCCATAAGGCAGGAAACAATACGCCCAGCAGGGCCAGGGGCGTGAGAACCAGCGTCACCCAGGGCACCGCCAGCAAATTGGCCAAGAGGCCGATCACCGACACCTGTCCAAACAGCAGGACGGTGAGCGGCGTCAGCGCCAGGGTGATCGTCCATTGCTCACCGAGCAGTCGTTGAAGTGCGGCACCAAGGCGCAAAGCACCGGTGCCCAGCAGCCGCTGCCAACCCGGCCTTGTGTTGGCCTGCGTTGCGGTCGGCCAGTGCAGCGTGTCGAGGTTGTCACGCGGGTCCATTGCAGGCGCCGGGGCAGGAATGCCCTGCGGGCCGGACGCAGCGAGGGGCCGGGGTGTCCCGGAGCCACTGGCGAACAGCACGCCCACCGCCACAAAACTCAGCCAAAACCCGGCTTGCAACAGCGCCCAAGGGTCACTCACCACCACCGCCATAAAAGTCAGTAACCAGACCTGGGGCCAAGGCCAACGCAGTCCCAGAACCCGCAGAGCGGCCACCGTGGCCAGCATCAGGCACGTACGCTGCGCCGGCACGCCCCAGCCAGAAAAAAGCGCATAAGCCAGCGCCAGAAAAAAGCCTCCCATCAGCGCAGCCGTCGGCGCAGGCAACCACAAACACAGGCGCTGGGAGCGTCGCCACAGGCGGCCCACCAGTACCATGGCTCCCCAGGCAAACATGGTGATATGCAGGCCAGAAATACTGACCAGATGCGCCACACCCGTGGCACGAAATACGTCCCAGTCAGCACGCTCGAGAGCCGCCTGATCGCCCACAACCAAAGCCGCAATCAGCCCGGCGGCCTGAGGCTCGGCAACCCGCTCCAGGATGCGCGCGCGAACGGCCTGCCGCAAAGCGGCCACTGGGAAAGCCCAGGTCTCCCCCAAAAAGGCAGGCGCAGCGTCCTGAGCGCCGGCACGAACATAGGCGGTGGCTTGCACGCCTTGCGTCCAGAGCCACAGCTCGTAGTCGAAGCCCTCGGGGTTGCGGCTCCCATGGGGGGCCTTGATGCGCAGGGTGAATTGCCAGCGTTGGCCCGGACGCAGGTCTTGCGGCTGGCGCTGTAGCTCCCAGCCGGCAAGATCAGCGCCCGCACCGCGCGGCACCAGTCCGCTGTACCAGCCCACGTCCATTCGTGGCGGCAACTGCACCGGGCGCCCCCCCGACTGCGCAGACTCCACCTGCAGCCGAAAACGCAAGCCACTGGCACTGCTTTGGGTCAGGTCGCTCACCACGCCCACCACCTGCAGGTCCCGCCCCTCCAGCATCGGATCCAGACGCTGGGCGTCAAAGACGCTGGCGCGCAAGCCCACGAGCGCAAATGCCAGCCCCGCACCAGCCAGCAGCAGAACCGCGCCTTGCAACGTGGGTTGGGTAGCGCCCCGGGGGCCCGGCTGCGATGTGCCCGACGCCCGCCCCGTGCCAAGAACCGGGCGCCTCGCCGGGGCGTACCTGACCACCGGCCCGGCGGCGGCGCACACCACCAACAAGGCAAGGTAGTTTGCCCAAGGCCACAAGCTGCTCTGTTGCAACTGCGCAGCGACACCCAGGAGCGCCGCCACAGCCCACCACCCCAAGGCAGGCAGACGCAAATTAATAACGGAAATGACAATCGTCATCACCCGATCTTATCGGGCTCCGGTTGCAGCCAAAGGACGGGGAACCGGTCTTGGTCCCCCACGCGGCCGCCGGACTGAAAAAGGTCTGGGTAACAATGCGGGCTGCGCTGCCCTCCGCGCAGCGCTGGTCAAATACCACCGTCTTTACCCACTATTTCCCGGACCTGATTGCCATGAACATTTACGACACCCTTGCCGCCCTCCAGATCACCCTGCCCGCAGTGGCCACCCCGGCCGCGGCCTACGTGCCCTTCGTACAAACCGGCCAGCTGGTTTTTTTGAGCGGCCACATTGCCAAAAAAGACGGCCAAGTCTGGGTCGGCCAGCTGGGTGCCACCATGGACACGGCAGAGGGCAAACTCGCCGCCCGCGCCATTGCCATTGACTTGCTGGGTACTTTGCACGCTGCCGTGGGCGACCTGAACCGGGTCACGCGCATCGTCAAACTCATGTCACTGGTCAACTCCACCGGTAGCTTTACCGAGCAGCACCTGGTGACCAACGGTGCCAGCGAATTGATCGGTGAAATTTTTGGTGCCAAAGGAGCCCATGCTCGCAGCGCTTTTGGCGTCGCGCAAATCCCCATGGGCGCGTGCGTCGAGATCGAGATGATTGCCGAAGTGCAAGGCTAAAGCGAAGCTACCGGCGAGGGAGCGAGCGACCCCAGGGCTTTCAAATCCGCATGGGCCGCGCTCTCGCGGTCTGCCGGTAACTGCTGCTTGGCCCGCAGGTAGTGGTGGGTGTAGACGTCCAGATAGGCATCCAGGGTCCGGGCGGCATGGACCTCGCCCGCCAGTTCCAGGCACAGAGCAGCCACCTCGCTGGTGCAAAAGTGGTCATCTCGGCGGGAACGCCGCAATTGGTAGCGCGAGATCTGGGCGGGCTGCAGGCTCAGCACGGGCCACGGATCCAGGTACGGGCTCTTACGGAACATCTTGCGCGCCTCGGCCCAGGTCGCGTCCAACAAGATGAACAAGGGGCGTTTGGCAGTGGCCAGCTGGGCGCCCGGTTGCTCCGCCCCAGGGACGGCGTGCACGACGCGCGAGGGCTCCACAAACTCCCCCGGAAAGACAACACAGGGCTGCCATTGGGGATCGGCCAGCAGGGCCAGCAGGGCCGGGTCTGTCTGGGTGCGTGCCCAGCCAAAGGCATAGGTCTCTGCCACCACATCGGCGATCAGCCAGCCGGTATTGCTGGGTTTGAGTGGCTCAACATCAGCCATCAGCAGGCAAATACCCGCGCGCGTTGACACCTTGGGGCGCAGCGCGCACATGCAGTGGCTGGGCAGCAGGCGACAACCGGGGCAGCGTTCACCCCGGGTACCGCCACGCGCCAAAAACGGCTTGGAACTGCGCGCCAGTCGGTCGGCGCGCAGGCGGGATACCGCATGGGGTGTTGAAGGTTCGGCGAGGGGCATGGGCGCCGAGGGTACACGCTGCCCGCGGGCGCGGGGGCTCCACTCAAACCACTTGCAGTGGATCCTCGTCCAAGGGCCAGCGCACACTGCCCCGGTAAGCATGCCACGTGGCGTGGCCCAGCCAAGGGCCCACCACCAGCAGCCCCGCGCCCCAGGGCAAAAGCGCAATCAGCACCAAGGCGGTCAACATCACCCCCCAAAAAACCATGACGCCCAGGTTGGTGAACACCACCTGCAAGCTGGTGATAGCTGCCGAGATGGCGTCGGTATCGCGGTCCAGGATCATGGGAATGGAGACCGCAGCGGTGGCAAACACCAGACCGGCAAAACCACTGCCCACGATCAGATAGGCCGCCAGAAACTCCCAGTTGTCGGCATTGAACACCGCCTCGATCACACCCATGGTGGAGGGCATACCGGTGTTGAAGAAGACGGCAAACACCACCAGCGACGCACGGCCCCACAACAACTCCAGCACGATCAGCACCAAGACCAGCAAGCCCATGCTGCGCAGATTGGCGCGCCAACAGGTCAGCGAATGGCGCAGTCGCGGCAGTCGCCCGGCCTCATGGCAACGGCTCACATCGTACAAACCCATGGCCAAAAAAGGCCCCACCAGCAGGCAGCCCGAGGCCATCGAGATCACATATTCCGGTGAATTGCGAAACACTGCCCCGAGCAGTACCGCCATGGCCCAAAAGCACAGCCCGTAAAAAAGGGCAATGCCCTTGGCTTGGAGTACGTCTTGCCACCCGCGCGCCAGCCAAAGCACGGGGTCGCGCCATTGCAGCACCGCAATCTCGTTACCCAGTGTGTAGGGCGGCGGCGGCTCAAAGGGTGCCGGCTCGCTGCCAGATCGTTCGGGGCTTGTATCCATCGCACCCAGCTTAGGGGTCTATAACCCTTATCGCAATGGGGGAAATCACCGATACGGACGAAAGGTCAAGGATCCATGGCCGCCGAGGGCGGGTTATCAATCAGGATTTTGAGCATCTGCAAACCCGCCTCCAACTGCTCAACCGACGCCGGGGCGTTCAGGCTGATGCGAATCGCATGGGGCGCAGGCGAGCGGCCCACGGCAAAGTGATCGGCGGTACGGACCAGCACACCGGCTTGGCGCAGGGCGGCTGCAAACTGACCCGCACGCCACGGTTCGGGCAGGGGCAGCCAGATCAGCGGAAATTCGGCGTCGGTCTTGAAGTCCAGGCCGCGCAGCACGGCACGGGCGCACTCCAGCCGCTGTGCAGTCATTTGGCGCTGCTGGGCGATCAGGCCTTCCATGGCGCCACTTTCCAGCCAACGGGTGGCAATCTCAGGCAGCAAGGGCGCCACCATCCAGCTGTCGGCCCGCATGCTGGCCGCAAATTTGCTCAGCCAGGCCGGCGCGGCCTCCACATAGCCCACCCGCAGGCCAGGCGCCAGCACCTTGGAAAAACTGCTCAGCAAAAAAGACTGCTCCGGCAACCACGTGGAGAGTGCCGGCAAGGGATGGGCCTGCATGGCCGCATGAACGCAGTCTTCGATGATGAACAAGCCGTGCGTGCGCATGACCGCTGCCACCGCCTCGCGCCGCGCCATGGACATAGTCGCACCCGTGGGGTTGTGCAAGGTCGGAGCGCAGTAAACAAACTTGGTATCAAAGGTCTTGGCTGCCCGCTCCAGCGCCTGAGGCACCATGCCCTGCTCGTCGGTTTCGATGCCAATCAGCTGCAGCCGCATGGAACGCGCCAGCGCCTGCAAGCCGGGATAGCTGAGGGACTCGGTCAGCACCGCATCGCCCGGTCGCGCCACGGTACGCAGCACGCAGGCCAGCCCGTGCTGGGCGCCATGGGTCACCATTACCCGGTTCCACTGGCCGCTGGTGCCAAAGCGTCGCAACCACTGGGCGCCGGCTTCGCGGTGGCGCCGCATACCGGTCTCGCTTTGGTAGCTCAGCACCTGTCGCATCAGCTCGGCATCGGTCCCCAGGCTTTGAAACGCCTGTTGCAATGCGGCCGATTCGTCACCCACCATGGCCACGTTGTGCGCCAGGTCGATCGGCTGTTGGTGGTCGGAATCGCCACTGGCCGGCACATGCTCGGCCGATCGCACGTAGGTGCCGTCGCCCACGCGGGCTGTGGCCAGTCCCTGGCGCTCCAAAATGGCATAGGCCCGGCTGATGGTGCCGGTGGTCACGCCCAGACGGTGCGCCAGGTTGCGCTGGGGCGGCAGTTTTTCACCCATGGGCACCTGGCCGTTCAAAATGGCCTGTGCGAGGTCTTCGGCAATCGACTGGTACTTGGGCTTGCTGCCATCGCCCAGGCTGGCGGTGGATATGAGTTGTTCAAAGGACATGGTGCTGCATTTGATCGGGCAATTACTTTATTTGAACGCATTGATAGCATTCAATCTCTTGCATAGTATGCGTGCTCAAGCCGCCAGCCCCACTGCGCGGCTCCGAAGCCCCTCTTTTGAGCTCCTGCGACATACTGCCGTCCCATGAATGAATACGACTACATCATTGTCGGCGCCGGATCGGCTGGTTGTGTACTGGCGAATCGCCTGAGCGCGAGTGGCCTGGACCGGGTGCTGCTGCTGGAGGCCGGTGGTTCGGACCGCAGCCCGCTGATTCAGGTGCCGCTGGGCTACGGTCTGACTTTCTCCGACCCCAAATACAACTGGATGTACACCACCGAGCCTGATGCTGCTTTGGGTGGGCGGACCTCATTTTGGCCCCGTGGCAAGGTGCTGGGCGGCAGCAGCTCGCTCAATGCCATGGTTTACATGCGTGGCCAGCATGCCGACTACAACGAATGGCGCGATGCAGGCAACCCGGGCTGGGGCTGGAACGATGTACTGCCCTACTTCAAAAAATCGGAAGACCATGTGTGGGGTGCCTCCGAACACCACGGGGCCGGCGGCGAACTGACGGTCAGCGACTTTGAAGACCAGGTACACCCGCTGTGCGAGCGCTTTTTGAAGGCCGGCGAGGCACTGGGCTATGGCCGCACCACCGACTTCAATGGCACCCGCAAAGAAGGCTTCGGCCTGTGGCAGATGACGATCCGCAATGGCGTTCGCGCCTCGGCGTCCAACGCGTTTTTGCGCCCGGCCATGGGCCGCCGCAATTTGACCGTGCTGACGCAGGCGCTGGTCCACCGTGTGCTGCTTCAGGGGCGCGAAGCCGTGGGCGTGGAGTGCGAGGTAGGCGGCACCAAGCAACAGTTCAAGTGCCTCAAGGAAGTGATCTTGTGCGGCGGAGCCATCAATTCGCCACAGCTTTTACAGCTTTCGGGGATCGGTGATGCGGCGCTGCTGGCCGCCAAGGGCGTGCCGCTGGTACACCACCTGCCCGCAGTCGGCCAGGGCCTGCAAGACCATTTGTGCGTGTCTTACTTCTTCAAGTCCAAGGTGCCGACCCTGAACAACACGCTGGGCCCCTGGTACGGCAAGGTCTGGGCTGGCATCCGCTATGCACTGGACCGCAAAGGCCCGCTGGGCATGAGCGTGAACCAGGCGGGCGCTTTTGTGCGCAGCCGCCCGGGCCTGGCCCAGCCCAATTTACACCTGTATTTCAACCCGATCAGCTACACCGCCAACACGGCGCCCGTGGGCAAACGCTTTCAGCTGCAAAACCCCGACCCTTTTGCGGCGTTTTTGATTTCTTTCAACACCTGCCGCCCCACCAGCCGGGGCAGCGTGCAAATCCGGTCGGCCAGTCCGCAAGACAAGCCGCTCATCACCACGAACTTCCTGACCACCGAGCACGACCGCCAGGATATCGTTGAAGGCGCACGCATGGTTCGCAGTATTGCGGCCACCGCGCCGCTGGCCGACATCGTGCAAAGCGAACACCTGCCCGGCGCCTCGGTACAAAGCGAAGCGGCGATTTTTGCGGACTTTGCCAAACGCGGCGGCTCGGTTTACCACGCGTCTTGCACCTGTGCCATGGGCCCGGACGCCGCTACATCGGTGGTCGACGCCCGCTTGCGGGTGCACGGAATTGCCCGGCTTCGGGTGATGGATGCCTCTGTTTTTCCGGCGGTCACCTCCGGCAACACCAATGCGCCGGTGATTATGGTGGCTGAAAAGGGGGCTGACATGGTGCTGGCCGATAACGCCTGAAAAAGCCCGGTGTCGTTTAATTGAACTCCCACTTTTATTTCAAATCTCCATGACCACCACCTTTCAAGCCATTGTTGTTGACCAAGTCGAGGGCAAACCGGTGCCCCAGCTCAAAAACCTCACCGTAGCCGACTTGCCTGCCGGCGAGGTGCTGGTGGCGATTGACTACTCCAGCATCAACTACAAAGACGCCATGGCGCTGACAGGCACCGGCAAGATCATCCGAAGCTTTCCCATGGTGCCGGGCATTGACTTTGCGGGCACGGTGGTCGAGTCCAGCAGCGCCGATTACCAGGCTGGCGACAAGGTCGTGCTCACCGGTTGGAGCGTGGGCGAGCGATTTTGGGGCGGCTACAGCCAGATGCAGCGCGTCAAGGCCGAGTGGCTGGTTCCCCTGCCCGCAGGCTTGAGCAGCGAAAGCGCTATGGCGATTGGCACCGCCGGCCTCACGGCCATGCTCTGCGTCATGGCGCTGCAAGACGCCGGCGTGCACCACGGCAAGATCTTGGTTACGGGTGCCAACGGCGGCGTGGGCAGCGTCGCCATCAGTCTGCTGGCGGGCCTGGGCTATGAAGTGACTGCGCTAAGCCAACGCCCCGACGAGAACCGTGACTATTTGATGGGCCTGGGCGCCAAAGACGTGATCGGTGGCCCCGAGTGGAAAGAAAAGCCCGCCCCCTTGGGCAGCCAGCGCTGGCAAGGCGCGGTCGACGTGGTGGGCGGCACCGTGCTGGCCCGCGTGCTCAGTGAAATGGATTACGGGGGCGCCGTGGCCGCTTGCGGACTGGCGGGCGGCTTTGGACTGGAGACCACCGTCATGCCTTTTATCCTGCGTGGTGTGCGGTTGTTGGGCGTGGACTCAGTGATGTGCCCCAAAGACCGCCGGATGGCGGCATGGCAACGCCTGGCCAGCGAATTTGCCGCACCCGCCCAAGCGCAGATGCAGCGCATTGCGGGCTTGGGCGAAGTCATGGCCTTGGCCAAAGACTTTATGGCGGGTACCTCACGCGGCCGCGTGGTGGTGGACGTCAACCGTTAACTATTTTTCGCTTTTTTAACTTTTCAAAATACAAGGACACAGCATGAGCGCGCAAAAACTTCGCATTGGATTTATCGGCCTGGGTGCCTTGGGCGAAGGCCTGTGCAACAACCTGGTCAAGGCGGGCTATCCGGTCACAGTGAACGACCTCAACAAAGACCTGGCCAAACGCTTGCTCGATGGCGGCGCCACCTGGTCGGATGACGTGGCGGGCACCTGCCGCGATGCCGATGTGGTGATTACCGTGTTGCCATCGCCCGCCATTTCGCGCAAAGTGGTGGAAGGTGCTGGTGGCGTCTTTGACAACCTCAAAAGCGGTGGCACCTGGATTGAGATGAGCACGACCGACATGGAAGACCTGCTGCGCCTGGCTGATGTGGCGGCCAGCAAAGGCATCACCGTGCTGGAATGCCCGGTGACCGGCGGCGTACATCTGGCCAATTCAGGCGAAATCACCGTGCTGGTGGGTGGCGAACAATCCACCTTTGAACGCGTTCAGGACATCCTGAGCACCATGGGTGGCGAGATCATCTACATGGGGAAGATGGGCAACGCGTCGGTCGTTAAGGTGGTCACCAACATGCTGGCTTTCATTCACCTGATTGCTGCCGGCGAAGCCATGATGCTGCCCGCTAAATTCGGCGTGGACCCGGATGCAACCTACCGTGCGATTCGCGCCAGCTCAGGCAACAGCTTTGTGCACGAGACCGAGTCCAAGCTGGTGCTCTCCGGCAGCTACAACGTCAAATTCACCATGGACTTGGCCTGCAAAGACTTGGGTCTGGTCAACGGCATTGCCGAAAAAATTGGCGTGCCATTGGAGCTGGGCAGCATGGCGCAGCAAATCTTCCGTCGCGCACGCGGCCTCTATGGCAGCCAGGCCCAGTCGCCTGAAGTGGTGCGCATGATTGAAGCCGCTTGTGGCCTGGAGTTGCGCGCCCCAGGCTACCCCACCGAGCTGGTCGCTGAATAAGCGCCCCAAGCCCACTTATTGCAAGGCCCCACCATGACCGCCGCCCTGACCCACCCAGCCTGGCAAGCACGCGCCGCACGGCTCGACATTGCCACAGGCCTGTTTATTGAAGGCCAGTACGTGGCGGCACTCTCAAACGAGACCTTTGACTGCATCAACCCGGCCACCGGCGCGCTGCTGGCCCGCATGGCGCGCGGCCAGGCGGCCGACGTGGACCGGGCCGTGGCATCCTGCCTTGCAGCATGGCGCGATGGCCGCTGGGCCAAGCAAGCGCCACGGACCCGCGCGGCGGTGTTGCTCAAATGGGCTGATCTGGTGGAGGCGCACAGCGAAGAGTTGGCGCTTTTGGAAACGCTGGACATGGGCAAACCGATTTCGGACATGTTCAACATCGACCTGCCCGAGGTGCTCAAGACCATTCGCTATTTTGCCGAATGCATTGACAAGATCGAGGGTGCTGTCACCCACACCGACCCCAGTGCGCTGCACACCATCACGCACGAGCCGCTGGGGGTGGTGGGTGCCATTACGCCCTGGAACTACCCCATGCTGATGGCGGTCTGGAAGCTCGCGCCCATCTTGGCGGCGGGCAACTGCGTCGTCCTCAAACCCGCCGAACAGGCACCGCTGACCTGCACTCGCCTGGCGCAGTTGTTTGTGGACGCGGGTGGGCCGGCAGGGGTGTTCAATGTGGTTAACGGCATGGGCGCCGAGGCGGGCAAAGCGCTGGCGCTGCACATGGACGTGGACAAGATCACCTTCACAGGCTCCACCGCCGTGGGCAAGCTGCTGCTGGGCTATGCGGGCCAAAGCAATATGAAGCGCGTGGCGCTGGAGACCGGTGGCAAAAGCCCGCAAATCTTCATGCCCGACCTCTACGACTTTGACGCGGCGGTAGACCGCGCGATCGGTGGCATTTTGGACAACGCCGGCCAAGTCTGCAATGCGGGCTCGCGCCTGCTGGTGCACCGCTCCCTGCATGACCGCTTTGTGGCGCGCTTTGTCGAGCGCGCCGCCACCCTGTACCAGCCGGGCGACCCGCTGGACCCAGCCACCACCATGGGCCCGCTGGTGAGCCAGGCGCAGCGCGCCAATGTGCAAGCCCGCATCAGCCGCGCGCTGGAGCAAGGCGCGACCCAGGTGCTACCGGCATTGGCAGCAGGCCTGAACGCGGCCGGTGCTTATGTGGCGCCCACACTGTTCACGCACGTGCGCCAGGACATGGCGATCGTGCAAGAGGAGACTTTTGGTCCGGTGGCCTCTGTGCAAGCCTTTGACACCGAAGCCGAAGCCATCGCCCTGGCCAACGACTCGGTCTACGGTCTGGCGGCCAGCGTCTGGACCGCCGACCTCAAAACAGCCCACCGCATGGGTGCGGCGTTGCAGGCCGGCGTGGTTTGGGTCAACTGCTTTGGCGACGGCGACATGACGCAGCCCTTTGGCGGCTACAAACAAAGCGGCAATTCGCGTGACAAATACAAGGACAGTCTGCTGTCCTACCTGCAAACCAAATCCACCTGGATCAACCTGGCTTGAACGAAAAATCGCTTTTTGGGAGTAAAAATGACCATGACACATTGCAACTTTTACATTGACGGCGTCTGGGTCGAGCCTTTGGGCGCGCACACGGTGCACCCGGTGGTCAGCCCCGGCGACGAGTCCGTGGTGGGCGAGGTAATGATGGGCAGCGCGGAGGACGCGCACCGTGCCGTAGCCGCCGCCCGCCGCGCGTTCGACGGGTTCAGCCAAACCAGCTTGGCGTACCGCACTGAATTGCTGCAAAAGCTGCAAGCCGCCTTTGAGCGTCGCTATACGGAAATGGCGCAGGCCCTGAGCACCGAAATGGGCGCGCCTTGGGACTGGGCCTATGACGCCCAAGCCGAATGCGGCACGGGCCACATCAAGGCCACTTTGGAAGCCGCCAAAGACTACCCTTGGGAGACCCGCAGCGGCCCCAACGGCGACCTGGTGTGCGAGCCGATCGGCGTGTGCGTGCTGATCACCCCCTGGAACTGGCCGCTCAACCAAATCGTCTCCAAGCTCGCGCCCGCGCTGCTGGCGGGCTGCACCGTGGTGCTCAAGCCCAGTGAATACGCACCTTTGTCGGCCAAGCTGGTGGCCGAATTTGTGCAAGAGGCCGGTTACCCGGCCGGGGTGTTCAACCTGATTTACGGCGACGGCCCACTGATTGGCCCAGTGCTCAGCAGCCACCCCGATGTCGATTTGGTGTCGTTTACTGGATCCACGGCGGCGGGAATTTCTGTGGCCAAGCATGCGGCAGATACCGTCAAGCGCGTGGTGCAAGAGCTGGGTGGCAAGTCGCCCAACATTATTTTTGCCGACTCCAAGGTCGACAAGGCGGTGCGCTGGAGCGTCAACAAATGCATGAGCAACACCGGCCAAAGCTGCAACGCGCCCACCCGTTTGCTGGTGGAACGTTCGGTCTATGCGCAGGCGGTGGAATATGCGGCGCAAGCTGGTGCTGCCGTCAAGGTGATTCACCCGGCCGACAAAGGCGACGGCATTGGCCCGTTGGCATCCAAGCGGCAATTTGACACCGTGCAGCGCTACATCCAGATCGGCATCGACGAGGGTGCGCGACTGCTTTGCGGCGGCCTGGGTCGCCCTGAGGGGTTTGAGAAAGGCTTTTACGCCCGCCCCACCGTGTTTGCCGACGTGAACAACCAGATGCGCATTGCCCGCGAAGAGGTGTTTGGCCCGGTGCTGGTAATGATCCCCTTTGACACCGAAGAAGACGCCATCGCCATTGCCAACGACACGCCCTACGGTCTGGCTGCCTACATTCAGTGCGCCGACGTGGCGCGCGCCAAGCGCGTGGCGCGGCGCTTGCGGGCGGGTACGGTGTCCATCAACGGCACCGGTCAAGACTATTGCTCGCCCTTTGGCGGCTTCAAGCAAAGCGGCAACGGCCGCGAATGGGGACGTTTTGGCTTGCAGGACTACCTCGAATACAAAGTCATCAACAGCGCGACCTGAAGTCCCAACGTCTGCCACCACAACAATAAGCGGAGACCCCCATGAAAATTACCGACGTAAAAACCTTTGTCGTAGGCAATCCGCCACCCGGCTTTGGCGGACGCTACTTTGTCTTTTTGAAGCTCATCACCGACGAGGGCATTGAAGGTCTGGGCGAGGTCTACAGCCTGCCCTACCACCCCAGGGTGGTGGAGCAGATGGTGAAAGACGTGGTGGAGCGTTGCGTGATCGGCAAAGACCCCTATGACACCGAGCGCATCTGGCGCAGCGTCTACGGCAGCGGCTTTATCCAGCGGCCTGACATCTCGACCATGGGTATCCTGAGCGGCATCGAGATGGCCTGCTGGGACATTGTGGGCAAGGACGTCAACAAGCCCGTCTACAAGCTGTTGGGCGGCCAAGTCCACGAAAAACTGCGCAGCTACACCTATATTTACCCCAAGGACGGCGACAAAACCAATGTCTATGCCGACCCGGTACTGGCCGCCGAGCGCGCCGCGGAGTACCTGAAGATGGGCTTCACAGCCCTGAAGTTTGACCCGGCCGGTCCCTACTCCATTTACGACGGCCGCCAGTTGTCACTCACCGAGCTCGACCGCTCCGAGACCTTTTGCCGCATGCTGCGTGAAGCCGTGGGCACCCAGGCGGACTTGCTGTTTGGCACGCACGGGCAGATGAGCGCGGCCGGTGCGATCCGCCTGGCACGCCGCCTTGAAAAATACGATCCCCTGTGGTTTGAAGAGCCCATTCCGCCAGACAACCAGCGTGAAATGGGCAAGGTCGCACGCGGCACCACCATTCCGGTGGCCTGCGGCGAGCGTCTGACCACCAAGTGGGAGTTTGTGCGCGTGCTGGAAGAAGGCGCCGCCGCCATTTTGCAGATGAACCTGGGCCGTGTGGGCGGCATTCTGGAGGGCAAGAAAATCGCCTCGATGGCGGAGGCGTACCACGTGCAAATCGCACCGCACCTGTATTGTGGTCCGGTGGTGGGCGCCGCCAACATCCAGCTGGCGACCTGCAGCCCCAACTTCCTGATCCAGGAAAGTATTTTGGACTGGCAGGGGTTTCACAGCCAGATCCTGAAAAAGCCCATTGCCTGGCAAGACGGCTACATCATTCCACCCACGGCCCCAGGACTGGGAGTCGAGCTCGACGAAGACGTGGCCCGTGCCCACCCCTACACCGGCACCATGCTGCACCTGGACATGACGCACGAGCCGATCGGCGTTTGAGGGAATTTGCGCGGCCTTGCTAGGCCACCTGAACTGGCGCGCTCCAAAACGGGTCCAGCAGTGTTGCGAAGCGGTTCAGGTCTTCAAAATACGGCAAAGCACCGCCCTCGACTTGGTGGATGCGCCAGTTTGCGCGGCCTTGTACGGTGTCGCGGCCTTGGTAATCGGTAAAGTCGCCGCGCGTGGCCATGGACATCCATACCGGGCAGTCCAACGCCTCGTAGACGGCATTGACATCCGCACTGAACAAATGGGCCGCCAAAAAGTACAGGGGCGCATGGCGGGCGCCGGGATGGCGCGCGGTTTGCACGCAGTAGCGCCACAGATTTTCGTCAACCAGCGGGGCGCCCCACGTCCGCTTTAAGAAGTAACGCACCACGCCGGGGCGCGTCAGCAGGTCGAACAAGCCCTGCGCCCACGCCGGATGGCTGACCACGCGATGCAACCAGGCCAGACCCCGGTGACCGCCGGGCGGGCCGTAGTGGCGGCGTTTTCCGCTGAACCCTGTTGGGCTGACGCATGCCAGGCGCGCGATGCTGGTCGGCGCCTCTACGGCGGCGCGCGCCGCAAATTCGCAGGCCAAGGACACCGCCAACACATCCACCGGGGTGCCTCCCTGGGTTGCACGCAGGTGCGCAACGACCGCGTGCACCGCGTCGGTCATCAAACGCAGTGTGTAGGGCCGGTCACTGCGGTCCGACAAACCATAGCCCGGCAATTCCATGGCCACCACGGGGCGCCGTGTGCCGTAGTGCGCATAAAGAGGCGCCACCTCAGCCGCCGACGCTGCGGCATTCACGCTGTGAATCAGCAATAGAGCGGGCGCACCGTCGGCCCCACCCTCAGGTTGCGCCCGGTACAGGCTGATATCGCCTGCCGACGTACCCAAAACCGTGTGGGCCCCACTGAGTGCCGGCCCCAGAGGCGTAAAAAGGGGGGAATGTGAAGTCATAGCTAATGGCAAATGGGGGTCAGATTCCAATTAATTCTCAAGGGCATGGAGCATCTGGTCTTGCACGGCGGTCAGCGCGGCTGGACTCACCAAGGCCGGCGCAATTTCCGCGAGAGGCCGCAACACAAAGGCGCGCTGCCACATGCGCGGGTGCGGTACGGTGAGCGGGGGACTGCTGATTTGGGCGTCGCCGTACAAGAGTACATCCAAGTCCAGGGTGCGCGGGGCGTTGCGGTAGGGGCGCTCGCGTCCGGCAGCGGTCTCTATGTTTTGCAATTGCGCCAGCAGCGCGGGCGCACTCAGGCCGGTGCCGACCTGTACCACCGCATTCACGTAATCTGGCCCACTGGAATCGACGGGCGCACTGGAATACAAGCGTGAGGCGCGCACCAACGCGGTTTGCGGCAAGGCGGCGATAGCGGCAATGGCAGCCCGCACGGTAGCGGGCGCATCGCCCAGGTTTGCTCCCAGGCCGATGGTGGCGATCACGCTCTCGCGCATGCCCGGGACTTGCTGTGGCAAGTGATCAGTCGGTGGATGGGTCACTGCGGGGGGCAGCAGCGCCCTCGCCGCCTTCCCCACTGCCACTCGTACCCGAGCGACGGCGGCGACGGCGTTTCGGACGAGGCGTCTCTTCGCCAAACTCGGCCGTCTCGGCACTGCCTTCAGGCACCGCGCGGCGTTCGGCGGGTGCGGAACGCTGGTCCACTCCCTCGGGCGCTGGCGCAGGTTGCACCTTGGGTGCGCGGGCGCGTTTTTGGGTTTCCTGGCGCACCTGGTCCACCAGGTCTTCACGCAACAGATCGTCGCCAGTGCTGAATTCCTGCCACCAGTCGGCCAGTGCTTCGTCGACCTCGCCAATATCGGCACGCAGCCGCATGAAATCAAACGCAGCGCGAAAACGCTCCTGTTGAACCAGCCCAAAGGGGGCGCTGCCCACGCGTTTTTCAAAGCGGGGCTGCATCATCCAGATCTCGCGCATGTCGCCTGCGAGCTTGCCCCGGCCCGACACGTCGCCAATGCGGGCGTTGAACACGTCGTCAATGGCGTCCTGCAAGGCAGGGTGGGAATGCTGGCGTTGGTTCAGGCGAGCAGCCCAACCATCGCGTACATCGGCCCACAGCACGCAGGCCAGCAAGAAGCTGGGGGCGACTGGCTTGCCTTCGCCGACGCGGCGATCGGTGTCCTGCAAGGCGGCATTCACAAAAGGTGTGTCGGCGCGCTCCACCACGACATCCAGCAGCGGATAAATTCCGCGCTCCAAGCCCAGCTTGCGCAGTTGCGCAACCGAAGCCAGCGCGTGGCCGGTTTGCAGGAGCTTGAGCATCTCGTCAAACAAACGGCTTTGAGGCACGTCGGCCAGCAGTGGCAGGCACTTGGCGATGGGCGCCGCTGTTTTGGGGTCGAACTTGAAGCCTAGGCCGCTGAGCTTGGCGCCAAAACGCACAGCGCGGATGATGCGGACCGGGTCTTCGCGGTAACGCACCGCGGCATCACCAATCATGCGCAGGGTGTGGTTTTTGGCGTCTTTGAGGCCGTTGTGGTAGTCCACCACGATTTGCGTAGCCGGGTCGTAGTACATGGCGTTGATGGTGAAGTCGCGCCGCACGGCGTCTTCTTCTTGCGGACCCCAGACGTTGTCGCGCAGGACACGACCGGTCGAATCCACGGCGTGCTTCATGCCCGCTAGTTCGCTTTTGCTGGTTTTCTCGTTGCCCGCCACCTGTTCGGCTGCGGCATTGTCAAGATAGGCTCGAAAAGTGGAGACCTCAATCACCTCGTGCTCGCGCCCCCGGCCATAGACCACGTGCACGATGCGAAAGCGCCGCCCGATGATGAAGGCCCTGCGAAACAGGCCTTTGACTTGCTCGGGCGTGGCGTTGGTGGCCACGTCGAAATCTTTGGGGCGCAGGCCCAGCAACAAATCCCGCACCGCGCCGCCTACGATGTAAGCCACAAACCCGGCCTCTTGCAAAGTACGAACCACGTTCATGGCACGGTCGTCGACCAAGCTGGCGTCGATGGCGTGGCTGCTGACGGGCACTTCGACCCGTTTGCCAAAATTGGGTTTGCCGGCACTCGCGCCGCCGCTGCCGGGCAGACCCAGCAGTTTGCTGATGAATTTTTTGATCATATTTCCTTGGGGCGCATACGCTGCAGGAGCGGCGTGAAGGCGCGACGGGGCCAGGAACTGGCGCCTAGTTGAACAGTTCGAGTATGCGCCATCCGCGCGCCTGGGCTATGGCGCGCAAAGGGTCGTCGGGGTTGGTGGCAACCGGCACATCCGCTTTTTCGAGGAGCGGGAGGTCGTTGATGGAATCGGAGTAGAAGGTGCTGTGCACATCACCCCAGCCCAGGCCGCGCTCGGCCAGCCAGGCCTCCACCCGCAGCACCTTGCCTTCGCGAAAGCTCGGAATGCCGCGCACCTCACCGGTAAACCAGCCGCTGCCACCAGGCGCAGTGTCACGCTCCAGGTCCACCGCCATCAGCGCGTCGGCACCCAAGGCCTCGGCAATTGGGCGGGTCACAAATTCATTGGTGGCCGTCACCACGATCACGGTCGCGCCCTCGTCTTTGTGCTGCTGTACCAGCTGCAGTGCCTGGGGCTTGAGCGCCGGTTGCACCACGGTGCGCATGTAGTCGGCGTGCGCGGCCAGGCTCTGGGCCTCGCCCTGACGCACGAATGCGGCGGTGGCAAACCGGGCATATTCAAAGATATCCAGCGTGCCCGCCTTGTATTGGGTATAAAAAGCATCGTTTTGACGGGTAAATTCCACCGGGTCCGTCCAGCCGCGCGCAGCCGTGAACTGGCCCCACGAATAATCCGAATCAATGGGCAGCAGGGTGTGGTCCAGGTCAAACAGGGCCAACTTGGGCAGTGTCATGCGTTCTCCAGCATAGATTTCACAAGGGGAATGGTAAGGGCACGCTGGGTTTGCAGAGCGTACCGGTCCAAGGTGTCAAGCAGTTGCATCAGGCTTCCCAGGTCGCGGCTGAAGCGGCGCAAGGTGAAATCCATGACCTCGTCACTCAGGACCAGGCCACGGGCGTCCGCCGCTTGGCGCAGCACGGCGCGGCTTTGCGTCTCGTCAAGCAGCTGCAAACCCAGCACATGGCCCCAACCCAAGCGGGTCCGCAAGTCCTCGCGCAGGGTTAAATCCACGGGCGCCGCGCGGCCAGCCGCCAAAACGGGACGCAACAGCGTTTGGGCCTGCACAAACCAACTGAACGCCTTGTGCTGCAGCGCTTCTGAATACAGGTGCACATCGTCCATCACCACGGCGGCCCACGATTCATCAAATGCAGCCGGCTCCTGCGTCTGGGCGCTGAGACAGCCGACCCTTAGGCCTTGCGCCCGCAGGGCCGCCACTGCGGCTTGGAGCAAATGGGTTTTGCCGCTGCCCTCGGGGCCCCAAAGGTAACTGGGAGCACCGTCGGCACGCGCACCGACCCAGTGCTGCAGGTGGGCCAGCGCAGCCGCATTGGGCCCTGGAAAATAGTTTTCCAGCGTGGGCGTTGTGGCCAGGCCAATATCAAGCGCGATTTGCTGCATGGTGGTGTCAGGAACCCTGGGTAGGCTCAGAACCTTGGTACAGACCGCTGGCAAGATAGCCCGACCGCACGCGGCGCACCGCCACCAGCAGCACGGCGCTAACTGGCAAAGCCACCAAAATCCCAATAAAACCAAACAGCTGGCCGAAGGCCAACAAAGAAAAAATAACGGCCAACGGGTGCAGCCCAATCCGCTCGCCGACCAGGCGCGGCGTCAGGAAGAAGCTCTCGACCATCTGGCCCAGCCCGTAGACCACGGCCACCATCAGCACCGCCTGTGTTGCCCCCCCCGCATTGGAGAACTCCAACAAACCGGCCAGTAGCGCCAACACCAGGCCCAGGCCGTAGCCCAGATAGGGCACAAACACCGCCAGCCCGGTAAAAGTGCCAATCGGCAAAGCCAAGTCCAGCCCAAAGAGCGCCAATCCCACGCTGTAGTACACCGCCAGCACGCCCATCACCACCAGTTGACCACGCAGGTATTCGCCCAAGACCTGGTCTGACTCCTTCAAAAAGCTGTCGGTTGCAGCACGCAGGCGGGGCGGAATCAGCTCCCGCAGTGTCCGCATGAAGCGCTCCCAGTCCATCAGCAGGTAAAAAAGTGCCACTGGAATCAGTACGACATTACCCAGCACGGCCAGCGCAGCACTTCCACCGAGTTTGACCGAGGCCATGACCGAGCCCAGGGTGTCTTCGAAATTGGCATTCAGGTAGGTCATGACAAACGCCTTGATACTGGGCAGGTCCAAACTCAGCTTGATGCCCATCTTGCGAAGCAAAGGCTGCGCGGCGGTATTCAGTTTGTCCAAAAAAATCGGCAACTGGTCGCGCATCAGGGGCAGTTCTTTCACCAGTATCGGTACGATCAGCAACACCAGCCCCAGCGCCAACAACACAAACAGCAGTTCCACCACCAGCACTGCGAGCACCCTGGGTACACGACCCTGAAATGCCGCGTCCAACCAGTCCACCAAGGGGGTGAGTGCATATGCCAGTACGCAGGCCACGACAAACGGGGCCATGACCGGGGCCAAAAACCACAGCATCAACAGGAAAACACCGGCAATGGAAGCCCAACCGGCGAACCTTTTCTGCGAATCTGTCATGGCGCCTCCTTGGTGCGTTGGGGCGAACCCTTAAAATCTGGGTTGATTCTATCGAGCCGGTCCTGCGCAGCAGCCTGGCGCTTCCTCTTAGCCTTGCCCCCTTGCGCCAGCGCGCGATCAACCTCATGACCTCTTCCTTGCCCCCCACTTCCACCCCCCTGTCGTACAAAGCCGCCGGCGTGGACATTGACGCAGGCGACGCGCTGGTGGAACGCATCAAGCCCTTGGCCAAGAAAACCATGCGCGAAGGTGTGCTGGCAGGGATTGGCGGCTTTGGCGCGCTCTTTGAAGTACCCAAACGCTACAAGGAGCCAGTGCTGGTGAGCGGCACCGACGGCGTGGGCACCAAGCTCAAATTGGCATTTGAGTGGAATATGCACGACACGGTCGGCATTGACTTGGTGGCCATGAGCGTCAACGACGTGTTGGTGCAAGGTGCCGAGCCCCTCTTCTTTTTGGACTACTTTGCCTGCGGCAAGCTCGACGTGGACACGGCTGCAGCGGTGATTGGCGGCATCGCCAAAGGCTGTGAGCTGTCCGGCTGCGCACTGATTGGTGGCGAAACCGCTGAGATGCCCGGCATGTACCCCGCAGGCGAATACGACCTGGCAGGTTTTGCGGTCGGCGCCGTTGAGAAATCCAAAATCCTGACGGGCCAGAGCGTGCGTCCGGGTGACGTGGTGCTGGGATTGGCATCGCACGGCGTGCATTCCAACGGCTTCAGCCTGGTACGCAAGTGCATTGAACGCGCGGGTGACCAGCTGCCCGCCACCTTGGACGGCAAACCCTTCAAACACGCGCTGATGGAGCCCACCCGCCTGTATGTAAAAAACGTGCTCGCCGCCTTGGCCGCACATCCCCACAGTGAAGATGGGGGCGGCATCAAAGCCCTGGCCCACATCACAGGGGGCGGCCTGCTCGAAAACATTCCCCGCGTGCTGCCTGAAGGCTGTGCCGCAGTGCTGACCAAAGGCAGCTGGCCCCAAACCGAGCTGTTCGCCTGGCTGCAAACCACGGCGGGCATTGACGACATCGAAATGAACCGCACTTTCAACAACGGCATCGGCATGGTGGTGGTGGTGGATGCCGCCGCCGCGGCCGCCTGTACGGCCACTCTGCGTGCCAGCGGCGAGCAAGTGTTTGAGATAGGTGTGATCGCCGCTCAGGGCGATGGAGCGGCGGTGCGGGTGGTGGGCTGAAGCCAACTGCTGCCGATGGCCAGTTGAAAATCCTTGCGCGGGGTTGAAAGACGCGGGTCCGGCATTACCATCGGCCCCAGCAGATCACCGCAGGAGCCCCCCATGGATACCCCAGAGCGCTTTGACAGCTTTGCCGACTTTTATCCGTTTTATCTGAACGAACACGCCAACCAGGTGTCACGGCGGCTGCACTTTGTGGGCACCAGCATTGCTGCCGTACTGTTGGTAGCGGCACTGCTCACGCGCGCGCCGGAGTTGGTGCTGGTGGCACTGCTGCAGGGCTATGCCTTTGCCTGGGTGGGACATTTCTTTTTCGAGCACAACAAACCTGCCACATTCAAATACCCGCGCTACAGCCTGATGGGGGACTGGCGCATGTGGTTTGAAATCTTGACGGGCAAGATCGCGTGGTAGCCGCCCGGGCCCAACGTCTGGGTTTCTGCGCTTGAACGATTAACCCTTTTTGGGGGTGGAAGGCGCGTCAGAAGGTATCGATGCCTCAACGCTGGCACCAAAGCCGGACGCGTCCCGCGCTACAAAAAGCGGTCCAGGATTTTTTTGCTGTGCGTATCCAGCGCCAGTTGGTCCGGCACCAGGTACTGGATGCCGTGGGCATCGGCAATCAGGAGCGTGTTGTCGGTGCCCACGCGGCGGATGTCTTCGTCACCACGCAGCACAAATTCACAATCCCCCCGGTCCGTTTTCACCTTCCAGGTGCAGGGCGTGGAAAAACTGCTTACCGACACAATGCGTGCAATCATCGGCATAAATTCGCGTCGGGCCAGCTCCTGGCGTAGCAGCTCTTGCGCGGGCGGGGGCAACTGGCCCCAGTGAGCCACCCAGGCGACCTCGTGGCCGTCGGTGTCCACGATAGAGAGGCCCTCGTCTGGCGCCTGAATCGGGAAAGCCCGCACGGGCACCACGCCCTCAAAGCGCTGGCCTTGCGCGTTGGTCAATACCAGCCTGCCAAAAGGCGTGAGCTCCAGGGCAAACGCCGGGGCGTCCAAGGACGTGGATTGCGCCACCGAACTGGTTACAAGTGCTTGAGTTGTCATTCGCGGCCTCCTTACGCTAACACGGGCTCGGCATTGCGCGCTTGGGCCTGGTAAAGGTTGAAATAAGCCCCTTGCGCGGCCATGAGCGCGTCATGCGTGCCCTCTTCCACCACGCCGCCCCGGTCGAGCACCACCAGTCGGTCAGCGCGATGCAAAGTGGACAGGCGGTGGGCAATAGCGATGGTGGTGCGGCCTTGCACCAGGTTTTCCAGGGCTTTCTGGATTTCTTTTTCGGTCTCGGAGTCGACCGAGCTGGTGGCTTCGTCCAGGATCAATATGCGCGGGTCGATCAGCAGTGCGCGGGCAATCGAAATGCGCTGGCGCTCGCCACCGGAAAGCCCCTGACCACGCTCCCCCACCATGGAGTCGTAGCCGTGCGGTAGCCGCAAAATGAACTCGTGCGCATGCGCCGCACGCGCGGCGGCCACAATTTCGCTGCGTGTGGCCTCAGGCTTGCCGTAGGCAATGTTTTCCGCAATGGTGCCAAAGAACAAAAATGGCTCCTGCAGTACCAAGCCGATATTGCGACGGAAATCGGCAATCGCATACGAGCGAATATCAACTCCGTCGACCAAAATCGCGCCCTCGGACACATCGTAAAAGCGGCAAATCAGGTTCACCAACGTGCTCTTGCCTGAACCGCTATGCCCCACCAAACCAATCATTTCCCCGGGCGCGATCTTCAGGTTGATGCCCCGGTTGACCGCGCGGTTGCCGTACCGGAAACCCACCTCGCGCAGCTCAATTCGTCCCTGTACCCGGTCCACATGCGCTGGATTTTGCGGCTCTGGCACGCTGGACACATGGTCCAGGATGTCGAAGATGCGCTTGGCCGCCGATGCCGACTTTTGGGTGACTGACACGATGCGGCTCATCGAATCCAAGCGGCCATAAAACCGCCCGATGTAGGCAATGGCCGCCAGCAACATGCCCACCGTGATCTCGCCCCGGGACACCTGCCAGATTCCAAAGCCCCACACCACCAGCAATCCCATCTCGGTGAGGAGCGAGACGCTCGGCGAAAAAAGCGACCAAATCTTGTTAATGCGGTCATTCACCAGCAGGTTGTGGCGATTGGCCTCGCGAAAGCGCTTGGCCTCGCGCTGCTCTTGCGCAAACGCCTTGACCACGCGGATGCCCGGGATGGTGTCGGCCAGCACATTGGTCACTTCGCCCCAGACGCGGTCAATCTTCTCAAAGCCAGTGCGCAAGCGGTAGCGCACAAAGTGAATCATCCAGCCGATAAAAGGAAGTGGCACCAACGTAATCAACGCCAGATACGGGTTCATGGAAAACAAAATCACGGCGGTCATGACAATCATCACCACGTCACTGGCAAAGTCGGTCAGGTGCAGCGACAGGTAGACCGCAATACGGTCGCTCTCGCTGCCCACCCGAGACAGCAGGTCGCCGGTTCGTTTGCCGCCAAAGTACTCCAAGGAGAGGCGCAGAAGGTGCTCATAGGTGGTGGTTCGCAAATCAGCCGCAATGCGTTCAGACGCCAGCGCCAAGATATAGGTCTTGGCCCAACTCAACACCCAGGCCAATATGCCTGAGCCCAGCAAGCCGGACAAATACCAAAGGACGGTCGCTGGTGGGATCTGCTGCCCGTTTTGAAACGGGATCAGCACTTTGTCCACCAAGGGAATCGTCAGGTACGGCGGCACCTGGCTGGCGGCCGTGCCCAAGAGCATCAGTACAAAACCCAGCAGCAACTGCCCGCGGTAGGGCCGCGCAAAGCGCCACAGGCGCAACAGCGTCCAGGTGGACGGCGGGGTGTGGACCACCTTGGTACAGACCGGGCACTCTTCCTGATCAGGCTCAAGCGGGGCTTTGCAACTGGGGCAAACGGATTGCAAGACCGAGGCGACCGGTTCGCCGCTGACCGAGCTGTTTTGCCGGGTTTTGAACTGGTCCACCAGCCGCAAGGCCTGCAAGTTCTGACCCAGCGTAAAACGCCAGCGCTGGAGCAGCCCTTGGGCGTCCGCCAGCTCAAGGTGACCGACGCCCGCATGGTCGTGGTGGTTGAGCGTCAAGTCGCCACGGTAGGGCCAGGCCTGTTCGGCAGCTTCGACGTGACTCAGGCTAAGCAGGCGCTGGTTTGTCGCCAGCACGATCGAAGGCACAAAGTGCAAACGTTCGTCCAAGTCAACCTCCAGGCAGGCATGCACGTTCTCGTGAGGGTGCAGCCGCGATTGGACCGCCTGGCGCCACGCGGCCGGCACTTCTCCAGCAGGCGAAGGCACTGCAGAAACATCAAAAGTCATGTCATTGAATCACTATTTGGAAAAAATCGACCCGCTCGGAGCGGTCTGCCAGCGGGTGGCGCATTCTGCACACAACCCCCACTATGCCTGAGGCGGTCGCCGGCCGAGGCCGCGCGCGCCCTTGAGCGAGAATACACAACGCACCATGAACCCCAACGGTGGACCCATCCATCCACCCCATTCCATGACGAGCCAGAAAAAAATCGACATTTTGCGGGTTAATTACCTGCGCGGCCCCAATATCTGGACCTACCGGCCAGTGATTGAAGCTTGGGTGGACATTGGTACTCTGGAGGATTTTCCCTCCAACACCCTGCCCGGCTTTGTGGACCGCCTGACCGCTTGCTTGCCCAGCCTGGTTGAGCATGAGTGCAGCCCCGGCGTACGCGGCGGATTTTTGGAGCGCCTGCGTGAGGGAACCTGGGCTGCGCATATTCTGGAACACGTCTGCCTGGAGTTGCAAAACCTCGCAGGTATGCGAACCGGTTTCGGCAAAGCGCGCCAGACCTCCAAAGTCGGCGTCTACAAGGTCGCTTTTCGCACCCGCCAAGAACAAGTCGGCCGCGCAGCTCTGCAATACGGCCGCGATTTTCTAGTGGCCGTCATTAACGACACGGCATTTGACCTGGGCGCCGCGATTGCGGACTTGAGCGAAATGGTGGACTCACTTTGCCTGGGCCCCAGCACGGCACACATTGTTGACGCGGCCACGGCGCGTGGCATTCCGCATATTCGCCTCACTGAGGGTAATTTGGTGCAGTTGGGCTATGGCATCGCCCAGCGCCGCATCTGGACGGCCGAGACGGACCAAACGTCGGCCATTGCCGAAGAAATCGCCAGTGACAAAGACCTGACCAAATCGCTGCTGCAGGCCTGCGGCGTGCCGGTTCCCGAAGGCGAACTGGTGCGCAGCGCCGAAGCCGCCTGGGAAGCTGCCCAAAGTATCGGACTGCCCGTGGTGGTGAAACCCTATGACGGCAACCACGGGCGCGGCGTTTCGCTCAACCTGCTCGATCGTCCGGAAGTGGAGGCGGCCTATCACCTGGCGCACCGCAAGGGCGGGGGCAGCGTCATTGTTGAGAAATTCATTCAAGGCGACGAGCACCGCTTGCTGGTCGTGGGCAAAAAAGTGGTGGCAGCTGCACGTGGCGATGTCCTCTATGTGCAAGGGGACGGCGTCTCCACCCTGGACCAGCTCGCCGATTTGCAAATCAACTGCGACCCGCGTCGCGGACGGGGCGAGGATTTTCCGCTCAATGTGGTGAAGCCCAGCGAAAGCGCAGAAATCATTCTTGAGTTGGAGCGCGTGGGCTTGAACCCCCAGTCGGTACCCGCCGAGAACCAGCGCGTGCTGATCCAGCGAAACGGCAACGTCGCGCTGGACGTGACTGAACTTGTGCATCCCACCGTGGCTGCCGCGGCGGCACTGGCGGCCCGCGTCGTCGGCCTGGACATTGCCGGGGTCGACATGGTGCTGCAAGATTGCAGCCTGCCCCTCAGCAGCCAACGCGCTTGCGTGATTGAAGTCAACGCCAGCCCGGGTCTGCTGTCCCATATCAAACCGGCCAACGGAGACGGACAGCCGGTGGGCAATGCGATCATGGAACATTTGTTTGCTCCCAAAGTAAACGGGCGCATTCCGATTGTCGGCATTACTGGCACGCAAAACACCGGTCGTATCGCGCGTCTGGTGGCGTGGCTGGTCCATATCAGCGGCAAGCACGTGGGTCTGGCCTGCAGCGAAGGCCTGTATCTGGACGGCCGGCGGGTGGATGCCCGCGACAGTACGCATTGGGATGCCGGCCAGCGCATTCTGATCAACCGTTCGGTGCAAGCTGCCGTGTTTGAGAACCCCAGCGCCACCATTCTGGGCCACGGTCTGGCCTACGACAAATGTGATGTCGGTGTGGTAACCGACGTGACCTGGCTGCCCGCCCTAAGCGACTTCGATATCCTGGACAGCGAAGAAAACTACAAAGTGGCGCGGACCCAGGTCGATGTGGTGTTGCCCAGCGGTACGGCGGTGCTCAATGCCTCCGACGCGCAGTCGCTTGAGTTGGCCGAGCTGTGTGATGGCAAGGTGATTTTTTATGGTTTGTCGGGCGAGCACCCCACCCTGGTGCAGCAGCGCGGTGCAGGCGAACGCGCGGTGTTCTTGCGCGATGGGACCATTGTCCTGTCGCAGGGCGCGCACGAGATTTCGCTGTTGCCGCTAGCCAGTCTCAAGCCCACCAAGGCCGCCCAACCCGAGATGGTGATGGCCGCCGTGGCGGCGGCTTGGGCGCTGAATATCCCCCCTGAACTCATTGGCGCCGGACTGCGCACCTTTGAGTCCAACCCCCAAAAAACGCCGTATTGAAGCGCCTCGCCGCACGCCCCTCCTGATACGCCCCACCCAGCACACCTACCGAATACGCCATGGAAGTCTCCCGCTTACGCGCACTGCGCGGCCCCAATCTTTGGAGCCACCATACCGCCATTCAAGTCGTCGCCTCGTGCAGCCCCCAGGAGTGCGATGTGGGGCTGTTGGCTGGTTTTGAGACCCGATTGCGGGCCCGTTTTCCCGAAGTCAGCCCGTTTCACACCATTGGCAGCGAAGGCGCGGTGCCCATGGCACGTGTGCTGGAACTCGCTGCGCTGGGGCTGCAGGCCCAAGCGGGCTGCCCGGTCACGTTCAGCTGCACCAAGCCCACCCTGGAGGCGGGCGTTTACCAGGTGGTGGTGGAATACAGCGAAGAAGACGTGGGCCGCCTTGCTTTTGATTTGGCAGAAAAGCTGTGCGCAGCGGCGCTGGAAAACGCACCCTTTGATCTGGCCGATGCGCTGGACCAGTTGCGCGAGTTGGACGAAGACGTGCGCCTGGGCCCGAGCACGGGCTCGGTGGTCAATGCCGCGCTGGCGCGCAATATTCCCTACAGCCGCATGACATCGGGCAGCATGGTGCGTTTTGGCTGGGGCAGCAAACAGCGCCGCATCCAGGCCGCCGAAATTGACGCTACCAGTGCCATTGCCGAGGCCATTGCTCAGGACAAAGAACTCACCAAAAAACTACTCCACGCCGCCGGTGTGCCGGTGCCGATGGGCCGTGCCGTGGCCGACGCAGACGACGCTTGGCAAGCAGCGCTGGAAATCGGCCTGCCCGTGGTGGTCAAACCTCTGGATGGCAACCAAGGCAAGGGAGTGACGGTCAACATTACCGAAGAAACCCAATTGCGTGCCGCCTACGCGGTGGCCACCGAATTTCGTGACCGGATTTTGGTGGAGCGTTACATGCCCGGCAACGATTTTCGGCTGCTGGTGGTGGGCGACAAGCTCGTTGCCGCAGCCCGGCGTGACCCGCCCAAGGTGGTGGGTGACGGAGTGCATACCGTGGCGCAGTTGGTCAACCTGGTCAATCTGGACCCGAAACGCGGCAGTGGTCACGCCACTTCACTGACCAAAATCCGTTTTGACGAGATTGCCCATGCCTGCCTGGCGGGCCAGGGCTTTGACGCCGAGACCATCCCGGCCAAAGGTCAACGCGTCAATTTGCGCAACAACGCCAACCTCTCCACGGGCGGCTCGGCCACGGACGTGACGGACGATGTACACCCCGATGTCGCCGCGCGCGCGGTAGCGGCGGCGCACATGGTGGGCCTGCATATCTGCGGCGTGGACCTGGTGTGCGACAGCATCCTTCGGCCCATTGAAGAGCAAGGCGGCGGCGTCGTGGAAGTGAACGCCGCACCCGGCCTGCGCATGCACCTGAGCCCCTCGTTTGGCAAAGGCCGACCCGTGGGCGAAGCCATCATTTCGCAGCTCTTCAAAAGCGGACAAGACGGCCGTATTCCCATCATTGCCGTGACCGGTACCAATGGCAAGACCACCACAGTTCGCCTGATCTCGCACCTGCTTGCGCACCAGGGCTGGTGCGTGGGCATGACCAATACCGATGGCGTCTATGTCGGCGGCCAGTGCATCGACACCGGCGACTGCAGCGGCCCCAAGAGTGCGAAAAACGTGCTGCACCACCCTGACGTGGATGCCGCCGTACTGGAAACCGCGCGCGGGGGCGTGTTGCGTGAAGGCCTGGCTTTTGACTACTGCGATGTGGCGGTGGTGACCAACGTCGGGAGTGGCGACCACCTGGGTCTGAACTACATCACGACCGTGGACGAGCTCGCGGTGCTCAAGCGCGTGATTGTCCAAAACGTATCCTCCAAAGGGACGGCGGTACTCAATGCGGCCGACCCGGTGGTGGCCAAGATGGCCGCCAAGTGCAAGGGCGCAGTGACATTTTTTGCGCTGGACCAATTCAACCCGGTGATGGCGACGCATCGCGCGCAAGGCCATGCCGTGGTGTACGTGGAAAACCAGCAGTTGGTTGCAGCCAAGGGCGCCGTGAAGCATTACATTGACCTGGCAGATGTTCCGGTCACCTTGGGTGGCACGATTGGCTTTCAGGTGGAAAACGTGATGTCCAGCGTGGCGGCAGTCTGGGCCTTGGGCTTGGACTGGGACACGATTCGCGGCGGACTGGCCAGCTTTTCCACCGACCAGGACAACGCCGCAGGTCGCTTCAATATGTTCAAGTACCGGGGTGCTACGGTGATTGCCGACTACGGCCACAACCCGGACGCGATGCTGGCCTTGGTCAATGCGGTCAACACCCTACCGGCCACCCGCCGCTCGGTGGTGATCAGCGGACCAGGCGACCGCCGCGACCAGGACATCCGACAGATTACCGAAATTCTGGGCGATACCTTTGAAGAAGTGGTGATGTTCGAAGACCAATGCCAGCGCGGCCGCCAGGACGGTGAAGTGATAGCCCTGTTGCGCGAAGGCCTGGCCCATGCGAAAAAAGCCACCCAGCGCTCCGAGATCTACGGAGAGTTTTTGGCGATCGACCACGCCATGGACGCCCTGCAACCCGGCGAGTTATGCCTGATTCTGGTGGACCAGGTGGAAGAGGCCATGGCCTACATCGCTGCCAAGATCGCCAGAGACGCCTGATATGCCAAAAATGCCTCAAGCGTGCGGGCGCCCTCTCCCATCGGTGGGCACCCGCTCCCTTTTGCCGTGAACGTCAACTTTTTTTTGAAAGCCGCCCATGTCCGAACCTAGCCCCTACGTCCCACCCAAAGTCTGGACCTGGAACAAAGCCAATGGCGGGCGCTTTGCCAGCATCAACCGACCGGTGGCCGGTGCTACCCATACACAGGAACTGCCACGCGGCAAGCATCCGCTGCAGCTGTATTCGCTGGGTACGCCCAATGGCGTGAAGGTCACGGTGATGCTCGAAGAGCTACTGGCGCAGGGCCATGGCGGTGCCGAATACGATGCCTGGCTGATCCGCATCAACGAAGGCCAACAGTTTGGCAGCGGTTTTGTGGCGGCCAACCCCAACTCCAAAATTCCGGCGCTGCTGGATTACAGCCAGGGCGACGAGGTGGTGCGGGTATTTGAGTCGGGCGCGATTTTGTTGTACCTGGCGGAAAAATTTGGCACCCTGGTACCCACGGAACCGGCTCTGCGGGCGGAATGCATGTCATGGCTGTTCTGGCAAATGGGCAGCGCGCCCTACCTGGGTGGCGGATTTGGGCATTTTTATGCCTATGCGCCCTTCAAAATTGAATATGCGATTGACCGCTTTGCCATGGAGGTGAAGCGCCAGCTTGATGTGCTGAACCGCCGCCTGGCGGAAAGCCGCTTTATTGCAGGGGACGACTACACCATTGCCGACATCGCCATTTGGCCTTGGTACGGAGGCATGGCCAAGGGCCAGATGTACGAAGGCGGTGAGTTTTTGCAAGTGCAGGAATACACCCATGTAATCCGCTGGGCCGATGAGATTGCCAAGCGGCCGGCCGTGCGCCGGGGCCGCATGGTCAACCGTGTCATGGGGCCGCTGGAAAGCCAATTGCACGAACGCCACGACGCCAGCGACTTTGACACCCAAACCCAGGACAAGCTGCAGGACAAGGCCTGAGCCTCCGGGCCGGCGAGCCGGCGGGCGCACTAGCTGCTGGCATGCGCTGCGGCGCATGCGCGCCGCAAAGCCTCCATGTCCGGCGTCACACCGATGCCGGGTGTCTCATCCAGAGTGATGCAACCGTCCACTAGCTTCGCCAGAGGCGGCGCCAACAAGCTGCGAAGCGGATTGTCATTGGAGTCGACCTCGAGCATGCCATCGCCACCGGCGGCAGCCAGCACATGGGCCGACGCCATGAGGCCAATCCCGGCCCCCAGGTAGTGCGGGCAATAGCGCTTCCCCTGGGCGCGAATTTTTTGGATAACCGGCCAACAGCCAGAAACACCACCCCACTTGGCAATGTCGGGTTGCAACACGCCAAAAGCCTGACTTTCCAAAGCCTGCTCAAAGCGGGCCGCGCCGATGAGGTTTTCGCCCGCGGCAAGCGCAATCGGGCTGAGCGAGTGCAATTGCTGCCAATCGGTCAGAGGGCTGTCGGTGCGCAGCGGCTCCTCCAGCCATGCCAACCGGTGGGGCGCCAGGCGCGGCAGCAAGGTCAGCGCATGGGAGAGATCCCAGGCCTGGTTGACGTCGGCCATCAGGGCTGCCTCGGGGCCGAGCCAGCCACGCAGCGCAGCCAAGTTCGCCAGGTCTTGCCCGTCGTCAAAACCGATCTTGAGTTTGAATGCCCGGTACCCTTGGGCGTGTTTGCGGCGTACCACTTGCAGTGCGCCGTCCGGGTTGATGCCGCTCGCGTAGACCGGCACACGTGCTTGCTGGCCACCGAGCAAACGAAAAAGCGGCAAGCCCGCACGACGGGCACACAAGTCCCAAAGCGCCAGGTCCACCCCGGCAATCACTTGCGCGATGGGGCCTGGCTCACCACTTTGCAAGGTCAACACATCGGTTTTGCGGGTCGCCAGTGCACTGGCCTGGGCGGGATCGCCAAAGTCCTGCGCCAGCAACAAAGGGGCTATGACGGTGTCCAACAAGCGGGCGCGGTGCTCGGCGCCACAGGCCGGAAAGTTGCACCAGATTTCGCCCCAGCCCACAGCGCCGTCAGCCGCTTGGGCGCGCACAAAGACCGCAGGCCGGTCATGCATGGTGCCAAATGAGGTGCGTACTGGCACGGGACTGGGATAGCGCAAAACGAAAGCCTGAAGGCTTACCAGGCGCAGGGCCAGCGTTCCGGCCGGGAGAGGATTCAAGGACAAGGGTGCGAGATTCATGGCGAATAGTCTAAACGTATGGCATATAATACCTTTACAGGATCGCTGCGGTCGCGAAGGGTAAAAAGCCTGCGGATCCTGCGCTTGTCGTCCAATGCCCCCTGACGGAAACACATGAAAACCGCAAAGTTAAGCCAGGGTTTTGACTACATCATTGTGGGTGCGGGATCGGCCGGTTGCGTGCTGGCCAACCGCCTGAGCGCGGACCCCACCTGCCGCGTGTTGCTGCTCGAAGCCGGTGGGCCCTCGCAGGGTTTTTGGCTGCGGCTGCCGGTGGGCTACTTTCGGACCATCAACGACCAGCGCTTTTCCTGGCAATTTCCGGTCGAACCCCAGGCCGAGACGGGCCACCGGTCCATGGTCTGGCCGCGCGGCAAGGTGCTGGGTGGCTCCAGCGCCATCAATGGCCTGCTTTACATCCGCGGCCAACGCGCGGACTACGACGATTGGGCGGCACTGGGCGCTGCCGGCTGGAGCTACCGCGAGGTGCTGCCCTACTTCAAACGCTCGGAGCGCTACCAAGGCGGTGCCAGCGAGTTTCATGGCGACGCGGGTGAGCTGGGCGTGTCGGATCTGCGCAACGACCATCCCTATTGCGAAGCCTGGCTGGACGCCGCGGCGCAGGCTGGACACCCGCGCACGTCCGACTTCAACGGCGCCCAGACCGACGGCGTAGGGCGCTACCAGCTCACTCTGCGCGGCCATTGGCGCTGCGATGCGGCCACGGCTTTTTTGACACCGGCACGCACGCGCCCCAACCTGACGGTGCTCACCGGCGCGCAGGTTAGCCGGGTACTGCAAGCCAAAGGACGTGCCATCGGTGTCGAATGGCTGCGCGACGGCGTGCTGACTGCCGCACAGGCAGACGCCGAGGTCATTCTGGCCGCTGGCGCATTGCAGTCGCCCCAACTGCTGCAGCTCTCTGGCATTGGCCCGGCGGCCCTGCTGCGCCAGCACAAGATTGCCGTGAACGTGGACGCACCCGAAGTGGGTGAAAACCTGCAGGACCATTACCAGGCGCGGGTGATCGTCAAGCTGCGCAAGAAACATTCGCTCAACGATGACATCCGCAACCCTTTGCGTCTGGTGCAAATGGGCGTGCAGTGGCTGCTCCAGCAACGCGGGCCGCTGACCGTGGGCGCCGGTCAAGTCGGCGGCCTGGCCTGCACTGAATATGCCCAAGGCGGGCGTGCCGATGTGCTGTTTAACGTGATGCCTTTGTCCGTGGACAAGCCGGGCGATGCACTGCACCGTTTCTCGGGGTTTTCCGCATCGGCCACGCAATGCCGCCCGCTGTCGCGTGGCAGTGTGCACCTGCGCTCGGCGGATCCCCTGGCCGCGCCGCGCATCGTGTCCAACTACCTGCAGCACCCACAAGATGCACGGGTGCTGGTGGCCGGGCTGCGCCAGCTGCGCGAGATTTATGCCCAACCCGCATTTCGAAATTTGGTGACTGGCGAAGAGCATTTCCCGGGCAACGGTGTGGTCAGCCCTGAGGCCCTGGAAAACTTTGCCCGACACAAAGGTGGTACCGTTTATCACCCCGTGGGCACCTGCCGCATGGGTGCAGACTCGGCATCGGTGGTGGACCCACGCTTGCGCGTGCGCGGCGTTGATAGCCTGCGGGTCATTGACGCCTCAGTCATGCCCCGCATGGTATCGACCAACACCAATGCGGCGGCCATCATGATTGGCGAAAAAGGCGCTGCCATGGTGCTGGAAGACGCTGCCTGAGCCGGGCATTCCGGTCAATTTGATACCCATCTTTGCGTTCTCTTTGCGTCCTTTTTTCGTTTTCAACTTTCACTCACTTCCTTTTTCTCCAAGCCCTCCATGAACGACTACCCCCCCATTCAGCTCTATATCGACGGCCACTGGCGCGAGGGCGCAGCCGCCCGCAGCCTGCCGGTGCGTAACCCTGCCACCGGTACCGTGATCGGCCAGGTGGCTTGTGCAGAGACTTCAGACCTCGAAGAAGTCGCTGCAGCCGCCGAGCGTGGCTTTGCGGTGTGGCGGCGTATCAGTGCGTTCGACCGCTATAAGACCATGCGCAAAGCGGCACAGTTGCTGCGCGATCGGGTGGAGCCAATCGCCCGCCTGATGACCCTGGAGCAAGGCAAGCCCCTGGCCGAAGCCCGGATGGAAATAATGGCCGGTGCCGACACCATTGACTGGTTTGCCGAAGAAGGCCGCCGCGCCTACGGTAGAGTGATTCCGCCGCGCCAGCACGACGTCTATCAACTGGTGATCAAAGAGCCCGTAGGCCCGGTGGCGGCGTTCACGCCCTGGAACTTCCCGATCAACCAAATCGTGCGCAAGCTGTCCGCGGCACTGGCAGCAGGATGCTCCATCATCGTGAAGGCCCCCGAAGAAACACCGGCGTCGCCGGCCGCGCTGATCCGCGCCTTTATTGACGCCGGCGTGCCTGCGGGCGTGGTCAATCTGGTTTATGGCGACCCGGCGCACATCTCTTCTTTCCTGATCGCGCACCCCGCTATCCGCAAGATTTCTTTCACCGGTTCCACTCCGGTGGGCAAGCAGCTGGCTGCCATGGCGGGACTGCACATGAAGCGCATGACCATGGAGCTCGGTGGACACGCGCCCGTGGTGATCTTCGACGACGCCGACGTGGCACTGGCCGCCAAGACCATGGTGGCAAGCAAGTTTCGCAACGCCGGCCAGGTCTGCGTCTCCCCCACCCGCTTTCTGGTGCAGGAGGGGGTTTACAAGGACTTTGTGGCGCAGTTTGTCATGCACACCGAAAACCTGAAGATGGGCGATGGCCTGGAGAGCGGCACCACCATGGGACCGCTGGCCAACCCGCGCCGCAAGGCTGCCATGGAAAACCTGGTGGCCGATGCGCGCCAGCAGCACGCGCACATCCAAACCGGCGGAGCGCCCGTGGGCACTGCAGGCAATTATTGGGCACCCACGGTTATCACTGAACTGCCGACCACGGGACGTGCCATGACCGAAGAGCCCTTTGGTCCGATGGCCATCATCAACCCCTTTGCCAGCTTTGACGATGCAGTGCGGGAAGCCAACCGGCTACCCTTTGGCTTGGCGGCTTATGCCTGGACCCGATCAGCACGTACCGCCCAGCAGATCGCCGCCTGTATTGAAACCGGCATGATCACCATTAACCACCTGGGACTGGGCACGCCAGAAACACCGTTTGGTGGCGTCAAGGATTCAGGCTACGGCTCCGAAGGGGGCACCGAGGCGCTGGAGGCGTACATGAACCCGAAGTTTGTGTCGCAAGCCGGTCTGCTCTAGCCTCCGGGCGCTTGGTCTGGCTGGGCTGGCTCCACAAAGGGAAAGCGGGCCCGCGCCTTGACACTGGTGGGGCCTGCCGCGCCGGAACCACGGATAAATCGCTGGCTTTCGTCAACAAAGGGCTGGTAAGCCCAATTCGGAGTTTGGCTGGAGCCACTGGCCACCTCCGCCAGAAACAATCGCTCCCGTTGACTGGCCAAAATGCGAGCATGCACCTCGGCCGGATCCCAGTCTTGGACCAGGCGGGCGTGCAGACGCTGCTCAGTGTGCGCATGGTCCGCCTGGCCTGCCAAATTGTTGAGCTCGTTCGGATCGGTGGCAAGGTTGAAAAGCAGGGGGGACAGTCCATGCGTGAAAATGTATTTCCAGGGACCTTGGCGCACCATCCGCGATGCGGCACAAACGCCTTCGGAGCTGTATTCCGACACCACGCAGCGTTCGGCACCCGAATCTACGCCGGTGAGCAAAGGCAGCAAGCTGCTGCCGTGCATGGGCCCGACTGGCGCGGGCGGCTTGCCATCGCACGCCAAGTCCATGAACGTGGGCAACAAGTCCACCAGCGAGACGTGCGCTGCCACGCGTGCCGGGGCAAACCGCTTGGGCATGGAAACGATCAGCGGAACACGCACCGATGACTCGTAAAAGCTTTGCTTGAACCACATGCCACGCTCACCCAGCATCTCGCCGTGGTCACCGCAGAACACCACGGTGGTGTTGTCGTCCAGACCCGTTTCCTGCAGCACATCGAGAATCCGGCCGATTTTTTCGTCGACGTAGCTGACCATGCCGTAGTAGGCGTGACGCGCACGTCGCACCTGCGCGGGTGAGACGCTGTAAAGGTCTTGCGCATGGGCCACGTGCAGCCATTGGCTGTGCTCGTCCTGGCTTTCAAAGGCAATGGGAGCCACGCGTGGATCGTCAATCTCGTCCTCGCGGTACAAATCCCAGTGGCGCTGCGGTGCCACAAACGGCGGATGTGGGTGGGTGTAAGACACCGTGAGAAAAAATGGCTTGTCTTGGGGTGCCCGTGCGAGGTCGTACAGACATTGGGCGCCCTTGTATTCGACCTCATCGTCGTAATCGATCTGCATGCTGCGCACACAGGGGCCCGCCTCCAGCACTGGTCGCATGCTCACCCCCGTAGGCCGATAGGCGGGCCCCTTGAGCCAGTCGGGCGTCCAGGCAAAGTCGGCGGGATAGATATCGGTCGTCAAGCGTTCTTCAAAACCGTGCAACTGGTCGGGCCCAATGAAGTGCATCTTGCCGCACAAAATGGTGCGGTAGCCCGCGTGGCGCAGGTAGTGCGCCATGGTGGGCATGGCGGCCGGGAACTCGGAGGCGTTGTCGTAGGCGGCAATCGAATGCGGCAAGCGCCCCGACAGCATGGAAAAGCGCGAGGGCGCACAGATCGGAAAATTGCAGTACGCGCTGTCAAACACCACGCCACTTTGCGCCAGGCGACTCAAGTTTGGTGCCTTGACCAAGGGGTGACCATGAAAAGGCAGGGTCGGAACGGCCAACTGGTCGGCCATGACCAAGAGGATATTTGGTTTGGCAGATTTCATGGGTGGACCACGGTTATTCGGGCTTGATACCCGCAGACTTGACCACGGCGGTCCATTGCGCCAGATCGTGTTTGAAGTAGGCATCAAAACCATCAGCCTTGCCAGGCTTGGCGGCAGCCATGCCGGCGTTGGCCAGCGCAGCAGAAAAATCTTCCTGGCCGATCACCCTGTTGACCTCGGTCACCAGCTTTTGCACCACGTCAGGCGGTGTTCCCTTGGGCGCGAGCAGACCCAGCCATTGGTCGGCTTCAAATTTTTCCACGCCCGCCTCCATCATGGTGGGCACCTGGGGCAGACTCGCCATGCGCTGAGCGCTGGTCACTGCCAACGCGCGCACCTTGCCAGCCTTGATTTGCGGCAAGGCCACGGCGGCATTGGAAAAATGGAAATCGATGCGTCCGGCAATCTGATCGGTCATGGCCGCAGGCGCACCCGTGTAGGGAATGTGCAAGATGAACAGATCTTTGCGGGCCTTGAAAAGCTCGCCCGTCATGTGGGCCGGCGAACCCACACCGGCCGAGGCATAGCTGAGCGAACCCGGTTGGGCGCGGGCGGCCTTGATCAGCTCTTGAACGGTCTGGATCTTGCTGGCCGTGCTGACCACCAAAACTGAAGGTGCGTACCCCACCAGCGCCACGCGCTCGAGGTCTTTTACTGCGTCAAATTGCATCTTCGCGCCCATGGCCGTGCTGACCGTGAGCGCGCTCGAGGTGAGTAACAGCGTATGACCATCGGCGGGAGCTTTGGCCACAAGGTCTGCGCCGATATTGCCCCCGGCACCCAGCTTGTTCTCCACCACGATGGGCTGCCCCAGAGCCGCCTGGGCACGAATGCTCCATTGGCGTGCCGCCAGATCCACCACGCCCCCGGCCGGCCAGGGAACCACCAGCCGAATCGGCTTGGATGGATAGGTTTGGGCTTGCACCCCCGAGGCCAGGGCCAAACCCAGCAGGACAAAACTCTTACAAAGCAGGGAAGACAACAGATTCATAGGTCACTTTTCCAAGTAGCAATAAGGAGTTCAAAGGGTCAACTGCATCGAAAACTCGATGAAATCGCCCCGGTAGGTAATTTCGCCCAGGTAAAGCACGCTGCCGTCTGGCGAGAGACAGATGCGCCGTACTTCAGCCACGGGCGAATGGACTGGCACCTGGAGCAAACGCGCCGTCTCCACATCGGCCGTAGAGATGCGAAGCGTTTGGCGGGCCGATGCAATCTGCACCTTGGGCAAATCCATCAGCACAGGCACCACGGTTTCTTGGCGAAATCGCTTGGGCGCCAGACGAAATGCGCGCTGATCGATATAGATGGCGGCCACACAATAGCCTGCGCCGTCACGCGAATGGACGCGGCGCATAAAGTGGTAGGCGGGTGCGGCATGTCCATCGGCGCTGGCAAGCACCGGCTGCACGCCCGACTCTTCAATGAGGGTAAGCTCCGGCTTGTCGTTGCGGTAGGCATCGGCCAAACCCTGCAGGGAAGTTTCCAGTGCCATTGAGCGTTGCGACTGAACTTGCGCGCTCACAAAAGTTCCACGACCGCGCTGGGGCAGCAGCAAACCCTCGCGAGACAAAATTTCAATCGCCTGGCGCACGGTGACCCGGGCTACCTTGAATTCGGTGACCAAGGCCTCCAGGGAAGGCACCTTGCTACCCGGCGCCCAAGCCCCCCGCAAGATCCGCTGGCGCAACAAATCGGCCAACTGCGAATACAGGGGCACCGGGCTGTCGGCGAAGATCGAGCGGATGGAGGGAAGCATAGTAAAGGTCGAACGTCCTATTTATAGTATCACAGACCCTGCTGACAGCCATGAAGCACCCGCATCACGACATTCATCAGCGAGATATCCCATGATGTACTTGAAGTCACGATGGCGGGCGACAGGTGATGTGGATCACCCTTCAACACGCAGTGCCCGAGACAATAAACGCACCCTTTACGGAGCTTGTGCTACATGGTGAATGTCCCTGAGAGTCGGCACTTCAAGCCTGGCCACCCTTTGGACCGATGGGCCCATGCCCAGCTGTCGCCCTTGGGGCGTGGCGTGTCCACGGCCGCCTTGCGCATGGCAAGGGTTTCAGACCTTGGCGGCCTATGTGCCACGCTCGGCGCAAGCGCCCTGCCCTCCCTGCGTGACGCCTGTGGTTCAGGACCGGCGCTTTGCCAGCGACAGCTGGAAGGCATGGCCGTTTAATTTGATCAGCCAGTCATTCCTCATGACGCAACAGTGGTGGCAAGACGCGACCACGCACGTGCGGGGCGTTTCGGGCCACCACGAAGAGGTGGTGAGCTTCACCGTGCGTCAAATGCTGGATGTGGTGTCGCCAGCCAATTTTGTCGCGAGCAACCCCGAGGTCATAGAACGCGCGCTCGCCTCTGGTGGCATGAGTCTGATGCGGGGTTTTCAAAATTTTGTGCAAGATGTGCAGCGACTGGGTGGCGGTACTCCGACGCAAAGAACAGACACCCACCAGGTCGGACGGGACGTGGCCATCACCTCTGGCCAGGTCATTTACCGCAATGCGTTGATCGAACTGATCCAGTACGCACCGGCGGGTGCAGAGGTATTTCCTGAGCCCATCCTCATCGTGCCATCGTGGATCATGAAGTACTACATCCTGGACCTGTCACCCAACAACTCCCTGATCAAGTACCTGGTGGATCAGGGTCACACGGTTTTTTCTATTTCCTGGAAGAACCCCAGTTCAGACGACCGCGAGTTGGGTATGGCGGATTACTTGCGCCTGGGCGTCATGGAATCCATAGACGCCATTGCCAAAGTGGTGCCCAAAAAGAAGATCACGCCATGGGCTACTGCCTGGGCGGCACCTTGCTCACCATGGCGGGAGCCGCCATGGGCCGGGATGGCGACAAACGCTTGGCCACCATTTCATTGCTGGCCGCACAAACTGACTTCACCGAGCCGGGCGAGCTGCAACTGTTCATTGACGAGAGCCAAGTCGCCTATCTTGAAGACATCATGTGGGACCAGGGCTATCTGGACATCAAGCAGATGGCCGGGGCGTTTCAGCTCATGGGCTCGAGCGACCTGGTGTGGTCCAAGATGCTCAAAGACTATTTGCTGGGTGAACGTTCCGCGGTGAGCGATCTGATGGCTTGGAACGCGGACGGCACGCGCCTGCCCTATCAAATGCATTCAGAGTATCTGCGGCGGATGTTTTTGCACAACGATTTGGCAGGCGGGCGTTACACCGTGAACGGCAAATCCATCGCCCTGCTGGACATCAAGTGCCCGATCTACTGCCTCGGTACGCAGCTTGACCATGTGGCGCCTTGGCGTTCGGTGCACAAACTGCACCTGTTGGCTGACGTGGAACTCACGTTCTTGCTGACTTCGGGAGGGCACAACGTAGGCATCGTGAATCCACCCGGGGTCACCGGACGCAGTTACCAGGTACTGACCCGAAAACATGACGGCAAATACCTGGATCCCGACGCCTGGTTGCAGGCGGCACCCCGGTACGAAGGCTCGTGGTGGCCGGACTGGACGGCCTGGCTACAGGCCCGCTCGGGCAAACCCGTGGCGGCACCAGAGATCGGCGCACCGACACAAGGATTGGTGCCGATCTGCGACGCGCCGGGCACTTACGTCTTACAGCCGTAAGACGGTGGCGCGCCACAGGCCGTGATTAGCGGGCTTTTTTTGCCTTGGCGGCAGGCGACACGGAAGCGGCCATTGAGGCGCCCTGGGTCATTGCCGACTCAATCGCGTTTTCGGCCGTCGATGCGGCAGCTTTCAGACCCTTGGCTACGGGAGCAAAGGCTTCGGGTTGGGGATGTGCCTTCTCCACGGCATCCACCGTGCTGTTGAACTGACCAAAGCTCAGGGCCGTTGCCTCCTGGAGGTTCTTGGCAAACATCGCCATGCCGGCTTCGGCCGACTCTTTCATGATTTCAAAGGCGGCCTGCGGGTCTTTGATGCCTTTGATCGACTCCATGGTCTCCGTAATCGCAGATTGGGCTTGTGCAGCCTGCTTTTGGGCCAGATCAGCCCAAGCCTTCAGGTTGTCCTGGGCAGGCTTGATGGCGTCTTGCATCGCTGCAGGATTGAATTGAGGTGCCGATTCCGACATGGTTTTGGCAATGGCTTCAAAGGGCGAGTTCTTGAACATAAGGATCCTTGATAAAAAAATGTTGCAGTGCAGCAATTATCAAGCATTAAGCTGCCGCGTGCCTGTTTTATGCAAATAAATATGTCCGCTGTGGCATTTGCGACTCGCCGCTCCGATGGACGCCGCAAGCACTGCCCGCGAAAGGCCAAGCGGCGGCCGGGCTGGCCGCCACTTGTGGGTTCTAGGTTCTAGGTTCTGGGATTAGTCCGCGCTAAAGCTCACCACATCGGCCACGGCACGGCGAACCTTGCGAGGCCAGTTACCCGGTGCGGGGCGGCCCACAGCAATCAGCATGACCGGGATTTCATCGGCTGCAAGCTTGCACTCGGCACTGACGGCGGCCGGATCAAAGCCAATCATGGCGCCCGACACTAGGCCTTTGCCATGGGCGGCATACATCAGCGTCATGGCGGCCATGGAAGCGGAACGAATGGCTTCGTCGCGCTGGAACTGGTCTTTGCCGTCGTACATGCCATTGGCCATGCCAATCCAGCCATCAAAAGCGGCTTGGTCAATGTAGCCACCGTCAAGCATGGGCTTGATCAAGGTGGGCAGGTCTTTGTGGCCACCGATTTTTCCCACCACCACAAAGGTCACTGCCGCGTCGCCCACTTTCGGCTGGTTGTAGGCGGCCGCTTTAAGTCGCGCTTTGGCCGCGGGCGTGTTCACGGCCACCAGGCGCCAGTTTTGCTGGTTAAAGGACGTGGGGGTTTGGTTGGTGAGCTGCGCCAGTTCGGTGATCTCAGCTTGGGACATCAGGTGGGTAGCGTCAAAGTTGTTAGCGGAAGTGCGGCCGTTGATGGCACTGAAAACGTCGGTCATGGGAGGGATCCTGGTAAAAAAAGAAATGAAAAATACGGAGAGGTCTGAATCGACCCTGCGCGAGCTGATCTTATGTTGCCGCGAAGCGAGCAGCGACGCTTTGCGCACTCCGTGGCACCCGAATTGCCTTTGTTTGGTCCGTCCCACAGTCCACCTTGCGCGACAGGCAAGTGAACATAAGACGCACCTAGCAATTCGCACGGCGATGGTCGGCAATCGCGCGGTCGTCAAATTTCATCTGCGGGTCCCTGAGCGCTCGGTGCTTCGTGGATCGGCCCTTGACACGCATGCGCCATAGCTTGAACGAGCTCGGCTTGAGCGCAGACCGCATCACCCGAATGACCTCAGACTCGCCGACACCCAGGCGTTCCTCGATGGTCTCAAATGAGGTGCGGTCCTCCCATGCCATTTGGATGAGGGCCGCCACGTCGCCTGCGGTCAAAATTGCGCGTTTTTTTATGTGCATAAGTCCAGTTGGCTGGCAGCCCTGTTACCAGGTACCGCTGCCAGGCTCCCCCTTGAAAGGCCCCGCCAAATCGGGCGTGATCCAACCACCATAAAAGGCACCCGCTTGCGGAACCACCTTGACCCCACCCACGGTGCAGTCCAAGTCGCGGGCGTAAAAGGCCACACCGTCGGCCAGCGCCTCGGCACCGGCTAGAGGATGGGGATAACTCCAGCCCACCTGGGGCAGACATTGCACCCCGTCCACCAGATCCCAGTAGCGTGCAGGACCCTTCCACTCACAAAACGAGCCCCCTCCGGCAGCCCGCAAACCCGCGCACCACACGTCGGCCAGTGGCAGGTAAAAAGTGGGCGGATGGGCGGTCTCGCGAACTGCCCAGGCACCGCGTGTGCGGGCAATTTCCCGCCCGCCCCAGCTCACGACGATTTCTCGCGTCTCCCGCACCAGTTCGGGCGGACGCGGAAAGTCCCAAACCGACACCTGACCGGGCCCAGGCAATGTGGCAAATGGCGGGCGGTCCTGCCCGCGCCAACGCCATTGCGCGCGCGCCTGCTCCAGTGAATCAAATGCATTGCTCATAGGGACGTGAGCATAACCACGATGGCTCCATTTTGAGCGTCGCGGGGTTTTCAGGCTCGCAGCCCATGGACTTTTCACTGCGCAGTGATCGTGGCCAAAAGGCTGTCAACGTATTCGCCAGCGAGAACGCGTTCCACCGGACCGATCCGGGCTTCAATCGCGTGGCGAACTCTCCCAGGCGTTGCAAGTCGGATATCGCTGGCATTCGGCCCCAGGGACATGGGTCTTCCATCCAATCGAAGCGAATAAGCCAGTCCCATCAGCGGAAATTTTGCGTTCACCAATTGGCCGTTTTGCGCGCTCTCCAGCGCAATCGTGTAGGTCGAATTGGCCTGAACCACGAGGCCAGCGCTGCGGGTCGCTCCCTGGACCAACTCGCCGAAATCCAGCCGCCTGGACATCAAAGGCGGTGAAGTCGGCGCAACGGTGGGAACCGTAACCGAGGACTGCAACTCAGTCACCGGCTACGCAGTCACCATCACTTCGGCAAACTACGGTCAGTTGCGCACCAATCCGGATGACGCAACGGCACCGCTGGCGGCGTACTCCGTTGCCTACAGCGATGCCACCGGCGACATCACTTCGGCGCTGACAGCCACGCGCAATCAAGCGAAGTTCAACTCGGTAAACAACCTGGTGGTGGCCATTGCAGCCAACGCCCAAGCCATTGCCGGCAGCTATGCCGACAGTTTGACGCTGCAGATTGCAGCCAAGTAAGTCACTTGGACGAACGCGCAGGGGCGTCATGGGGCGTTCCTGCGCTTTTGAGTGCCCGATGGCGGCCGCTTCTAAATCTCCACACTGTTCGTTAGCATAGGTCTCAAGCAGGCATCAAAAACACCCTGCAGCGCCTGATCTCCAGGCAGGGCTGGGCTGAGTAGCTGGACTGGCGCGTGGTGCGCAATCCCGCCTTTCATACCCATCATTCTCAGAGTGACGTTTGAGTTAGTCAGACAGGTATAGTGGTTTCGTAAGTTACCCGTTCCGACCCTCGACCCGTTTTTTGGAGAGCACCGATGTTGGCTATAGATCGTCCAGAAACTCAGTACGTTCTATCGGGCGAATTGAGCATTGCTTACCAGGTGTTTGGCCATGGCACTTGCGACTTGTTGTATGTGCCTGGCATCATTTCCCATTTGGAATTAGTGTGGGAAGACAGTGATTCCAGTGCCTTCTTGAGGGCATTGGGCCAGCACTTTCGCGTCATCATTTTTGACAAACGGGGGCAAGGCATGTCAGACCGTATCGAAGGCGCCACCACACTGGAGGAGCGGATTGACGACCTACGGGCAGTGATGGAGGCCGTTGATTCCCAAAGCGCTACTTTGTTTGGCTTGTCCGAAGGCGGGCCTGTTTGCCTGCTTTTTGCGGCAACCTACCCTAAGAAAGTGGAGCGCCTGATTTTGTTTGGCTCGATGGCCAAGTTTTGGGGCAGCGACGACTACCCGCACAGTCCTCGTCTTGAGAAGGTCTTGGAACCGCTCATTTCCAATTGGGGCAAGGGAAATTTTGTTGCGATGGCCGGACCCAAAGGCGGCTTCGATCCAAGCCACTCGCAAGTGCTCTCAAAATGGGAGCGTATGGCCTGCTCGCCCAGCGGGGTGCGCAAGTTCATGCTAGCGAACGATCTCATCGATGTGCGGCCCATTTTGCGCAACGTACTCCAAGACACGCTTGTCATTCAACGCAGGCACGACAAGTTGGTGCGCAGGGGCAATGGCCGCTACCTCGCAGACCATATACCCAACGCGACCTACTTGGAATTGCCCACGACATCGCACATGCCTCAATTTGAAGACAGCGTGGAGGTGATTGAGACCATGGTTCGCTTTGTCAAGGCTTCACGCCTTGGCCGTAGCGAATACATCGAGGACAAAAAACTGAGCACGGCGCTTTTTACGGACATCGTAGGCTCCACCGAAAAATTGATCCAAATGGGTGATCAAGCCTGGCGCAAGGCCTTGGATCAGCATGATGCGATCGCTACCCCCCTGGTCAAGCAATTCCGTGGACGCATTGTGAAAAACACGGGCGACGGATTACTGGCTGTTTTTGACGGCCCGGTGCGCGCGCTGCAATGCGCCTTAGCGCTGGTACAAGCCCTAGAAGCGATTGGTCTACCCATCCGCGCTGGCCTGCATGTTGGCGAAGTCGTAAACCGTGGCGACGATGTGACTGGCATCGCAGTCAATATCGCAGCGCGGGTGATGGAAAAAGCCGGTTCGGGAAAAGTCTTGATGACCCGAACATTGAAGGACCTGACCGGTGGCAGTGAAATGACCTTTGCTTCTATCGGCGAACACGAACTCAAGGGATTCAGCGAGCACTTTGAGTTGTTCAGCCCCCACACAGGGCTGGGCTGAGTAGCTGGACTGGTGCGTGAAGCACGGGACTTAGTGCTGTTAATTGCAGCCGATATCCGCCCCTGAGGACCCTGGTTAAGACTTTACAGTTCATTTGGAACGGACAATTGTGGCGGCCAAGCAAGCAACATGGCCTTGGCCGCGGACTGCGGATCACAAATCTGCTGGCACCACTGCGGTCCGGCGGTTTGCAAACGTCAGCGTCATAAATATTTAGCGTTCGTAAATGTTAATCGGAGTGTCTACCAGTGACGTACAGGCGTTTGTCAATACCGCTGATAGATGCAACCCAAGGATGACAAAAATGAACACCGAAACTAACGTAGATTTAACAGTAGACTCGCAAACGGAGACCATTGAGCCGCACGATGACGCGGAAACTGGCACTGAGACAGAGCACGAGACTGAACATCAAGCTGAATCGGAAACCTCGCAGGAAGCCGAGCATCAAGCTGAATCGGAAACTTCTAATGAAGCCGAGCATCAAGCGGACTCAGAAACTGCTCACGATGCCGAACATCAAGCTGACGCCTCATAAGTAACGCCACTGTTAGCACCAAATACCTTTTAATCTAGGTGAGCGACTATTGGCCACCTAAGTCAAATGGTTGTCGGCACCAGCACTTTCAGCAACCAGCGGTCAACTTGCTCTATGGCAATTTTAATTTCGGTTGCTTGACTTTAATTTTTGATTTTGGAGTAGTTGCCACTCTCCTTGGCCCTCTTTAGTGAGGGCTTCTTTTTTGCCTACATGCTGGCTTACGGGTTTACTGCATTTGGGGCGTCAAGCGGGTGTCAAAAACGCCCTGTAGCGGCTGATCTTCAGGCTGGGCTGGGCTGAGTAGCTGGGCGGGTGCGTGATGCACAAAAAGCTCCTGGAAAAGTTGCATGTGTATTGGCAATGTGGCCCTTCCACCTGTTTAGCCCATGCCCCAAGCGAGCCTCAAATCAGCCCTTTGAGCAACCCATCGGCACATGATGACTTCGGCGAAAAATTCGATATCTCCAGAAGTCTATTGGAGCTTCAGACGATTTCAAAGTCCATAAACATCGAAGCTATGGAGGCAGCGATTTCACTTAAGTAAAAATTCACGAAATCTTAACTGGCAAGTAGTAAAAACTAGTCTGCTTCGCTGCTCAGAGCAGTGAAGGGTGCACATATTACTTTTGCGCAATACAGCGCCCCAGTCTTTAGGAAATCGCCATGACAAAGGGGCACACATTCTGGCAAGCCACCGACGGTGAACGCCTCAGGTCGCTGCGGGACGCCGCAGGCTTTGACATCCAGCAATTCGCCAAAAGCAATTGCATCTCCATTGCGCAGTTGAAGCTGCTTGAAGACGGAGTCAGCAGTTCGCTCTTCCATTCACCGGCAATCATGACCGCCATGGGCAGGAAACTACTGCAAAGGCTGGGACGCGAGGATGGCTCGGGTGCACCGGAGCAAGCGACCGCAGTCCAAGCCTATGTCCCGACAGACCAACCGCAAGTGAGAGTCAATTCAGATCAATCATGGAAACCCGAAGCATTGCGCAACCTCAGCCGATTGGCCGCCGAGAGTGCGCGCGACCTGCAGGTCCTTCCAGCCGAAAGACTTCTAGCGGAAACTGCTGCCCCCACTGGCAAGAATTATTACGTTTTGGGTCTGCTGGCCGCCACTGCGCTTTTGGCAATAGGACAAGCGAATTTGCAGTACTACCTGCAATGGTTAGCCCCAACGTTGTATTTCTCAAGCGAGGACGCACTCGTCCAAGCCGTTAGCGCCCAAAGTGAAACGCCACAATCGGTTACGGTGCCTAAGGTTGATAGAGCTAATGATGAAAGCCGAATTGACCCGTTAGTTGGCATACCGGTACAAACTTCAATTGCGCCCGTAGCCAAACCGATTCTCGGAGCTGCCCCTTTGACGACACAGGCGGACCGAGCTCTATGTCCCTGGAGCGATAAGGAAATCCAACTTCAACCGTTGCAGGTTAGAACCGATGGCAACTACGTTCACTTCATGGCCAGCGATGATGTAAAAATTTGTGTTCTCGATGGGCAAATGAAAACATCAGTTTTGTCATTGAAAGCTGGGGATGCCAAGAGTGTCCGGGGGGCAGCGCCTTGGCATATTTACAGCCGCAATATGTCGGGGATGAAGGTTTTTTTTCAGGGATACCACGTTCCGGTTCTTGATTCAAAGATAACTCAGATTGGCTTGAAGGAACGGTAGCAGCCAAGATGCCGCTAAGTCACTCAGTGGCCTGCTTGGCCTAAGCCCGCATCAAGGGCCACGCCTCGCAACTCGTACTGAAATTCCACAGGCCTTGAGGCATGCCTTAATCGGGATGGGAACCCGCCCATGCTTAGCCTGTCAATTCTTCCAAGCACTAATGGTGCGCTGATGGCCTGAATCCGCCTGCGTAGAAGCTGTGTGGATTACCAAGCCGACACGCTCAGACAGCCTTGCCCGATCCCCGGCGCAGCACACAGCCGCTGATACGCCACAGGTTATCAGGCCGGCGTATCAGGGTGTAAAGCGCCGTCCAGGCTGAGCCCTTTGCGTCGCGCATCTCTACGGTTTGTATGACTTCATTGCCCTGAAAATAAGGAACCTGAAAACTCAGGCTGGCCGGGCGGTACACCACTGGGTATGCAATGCGCACCATGTCCATGAAGTTTCGTCCCGTGATAAACATTTCCTGAATCGTCGGGCTCGCGAATGAAAATGCCTGTTCCGCGTCATCATCCGCAAACGCGGCTAACTGCCCTTCGATTACCAGTCGCACTGCCGCCCTATCGCCAGGCTCCAGCGGCTCTGCCGCCAGGGCTTTGAACGCGCCAAGGCTGGCAAAAAGGCAAAGACAAACAAGGGTGAAGCGACGTACGTAGAACATGCAGTACCTCCAGTGCTGGGTGAACACTCAGTACAGATAGGATAGCGCCACACGCACTTGTGCGTCTTGTTCTTAGCGAAATCCAGAGTATTGCTCTCCCCCATCAGGGAGCGCGAGTCCATGACCCAAGCGGGCCTCAAATCACCCCTGTAGCGCGTCATGCTGAGATTTGCTAGCGCTGCTTGCTAAAAAACAGCGATGCGGACAGTGTCTGGACACCCACTTGAACCGCCGTTTTTTTGACCACCGAAAAACCCACCAACATGCAGAGGTCAGAGGTTAGAACTGAGATAGATTTTGAGAGGGAAAACCTATGAATTCAGTTAGAAAAATCTAACAAAAGTAGTAAACCCGGTTTTTACTACTTTCGGGCATAAAAAAAGCACCAAGAATCGCTTCTAAGTGCTTGATTTATAACCATAAATTATGGTGGGCAGTACAAGTTTCGAACTTGTGACCCCTGCAGTGTGAATGCAGTGCTCTACCCCTGAGCTAACCGCCCCGAATTGGTTTCAGGAAAGCCTGAGATTATACGGTTTTTTTGCCAGGATTCAGGCGTGCGTCCGCCAGGTGGTTTTTGAGCCACTGGATTTATCCAGTTCGCTCAGAACCGTGGCGTGGGCCGCCAACTCCTGTTCGTTGGCCCCAAGCACCGGCAAGTCCAGCGCCTGCAAATCTACATGCACCACCGCAACGTTCGCTTCAGTTGCGGTGGATGACTCGATCAGCAAGGCATCCTGGCCTCGCGTCATGTTGATATAGACATCGGCCAACAATTCGGCATCAAGCAGCGCTCCGTGCAGGCTGCGCCCGGAGTTGTCCACTTCAAGCCGGGAGCACAGGGCATCCAGGCTGTTGCGCTTGCCGGGAAACATTTCCTTGGCCATGACCAAGGTATCGAGTACGCCACTCACATAGTCTTTGAGCGGGGGACGATCCAGCAGGGACAGCTCTTTGTTCAAAAACCCCAAGTCAAAAGGCGCGTTGTGGATGATCAGTTCTGCGTCACGGACAAACTCCAGGAACTCGTCGGCCACCGCGGCAAAGCGGGGCTTGTCCCGCAGAAACTCGGTAGTGATGCCATGAATGCGCAGCGCCTCCTCGTGGCTGTCGCGGTCAGGGTTCAGGTAGAGATGCAGGGTCTTGCCGGTGAGCTTTCTGTTGAACAGCTCCACACAGCCAATTTCAATCACGCGGTCGCCCTGATCAGGGTACAGGCCAGTGGTCTCGGTATCCAAAAATATTTGACGCATGCTCAGATTTTGCCGCAGTACCGCTCTCGGCTAACGGGGGCAAGGACGATGGATTTAATGATTTTCCTTGGCGTGGTTGATCGAATACTTGGGTATTTCCACCGTCACGTCCTGCTGCGCCAGGATCGCCTGGCAGCTCAGCCGCGAATTGGGCTCCAGACCCCAAGCCCGGTCAAGCAAGTCTTCCTCTTCTTCCTCTGCGGGGTTGAGCGACCCCAAACCGGCGCGCACGATAACGTGACAGGTGGTGCAGGCGCAGCTCATGTCACAGGCGTGCTCGATGGCAATGTGGTTTTCCAGCAGTGCCTCGCAAATGGAGGTACCCGCGCTGGCGCGGATCTCTGCGCCTTGGGGGCAGTAATCGGCGTGCGGCAATATTTTGATGATCGGCATAACGCGGGCTCGGGGTAGAAAAACAGGGATAACGAAATTACAGGGCGGCAATATTTTTGCCCGACAACGCTTGGGCAATGCCGCGATTCATACGCTGGGCAGCAAACGCTTCGGTGGCTTCGGCCAGCGCTTTGGTTTGGGCCTCGATGGCAGCCGCATCGTCACCGGCCGAGACCGACCGCAGAGCGTCCATGGCCGCGTCAATCACGTGGCGCTCAGCCACTTGCAGCAAATCGCCGTCGGCGGAGAGCGCACTTTCGGTGGCCAGCACCATGCGCTGGGCATCCACGCGGGCCTCCACCACAGAGCGCGCGCGCATGTCGGCCTCTGCGGTAGAAAAGCTGCTCTGCAGCATCTCGGCAATCTGCGCGTCGCTCAGCCCGTAAGACGGTTTGACCTCAATGTGGGCCTCCACGCCACTGACCTGCTCGCGCGCTGACACGCTAAGCAATCCATCGGCGTCTACGGTAAAGGTGACGCGGATTCGCGCAGCGCCCGCCACCATGGGCGGAATGCCACGCAGCTCAAAGCGCGCCAGGCTGCGGCAGTCGGCCACCAGGTCGCGCTCGCCTTGCACCACATGCAGCGCCAGCGCCGTCTGGCCGTCTTGGTAGGTGGTGAAATCTTGTGCCATCGCGGTCGGGATGGTCTGGTTGCGCGGCACGATGCGCTCCACCAAGCCTCCCATGGTCTCCAGCCCCAACGACAAGGGAATCACGTCGAGCAGCAGCAAATCATTGGCGGAAGCATTGCCCGCCAATTGGTGGGCCTGGATCGCCGCGCCGAGCGCCACCACCTCATCGGGGTTGAGGTTGGTCAATGGCGTCTGGCCAAAAAACTCACCCACCACAGCGCGGATGTGCGGCATGCGGGTCGACCCGCCCACCATCACCACGCCGCGAATATCGGCCTTGTCCATCTGGCTGTCGCGCAGCACTTTGCGCATGGCCTGCAGGGTGCGCGCGGTGATGGCGGAGGTGACCGCTTCAAATTCGGCGCGATTTACCGACAGGTCAATCCGCCCCACCGACAGGTCCAGCTCCACCGGCGCGATCTCGTGCTCGGACAGTGCTTCTTTGCAAGCCCGGGCGGCGGCCATCAACATCGCCTGGTCTTCCTGGCTGTCCACCTTCAGCTGGGTTTGCGCCAGGATCCAGTCAGCCAACGCACGGTCGTAGTCGTCGCCGCCCAAGGCCGAGTCGCCACCTGTAGCCAGCACCTCAAACACGCCCACACTCAGGCGCAAGATGGAGATATCAAACGTACCACCGCCCAGGTCGTAGACCGCGTAAACGCCTTCCGACGCGTTGTCCAGTCCGTACGCAATAGCGGCGGCGGTGGGCTCGTTGATGAGCCGCAAGACGTTCAATCCGGCGAGCTTTGCCGCGTCCTTGGTGGCTTGGCGCTGCGCATCATCAAAGTAGGCCGGAACGGTAATCACCGCGCCCACCACATCATCGTTAAAACTGTCTTCGGCCCGATAGCGCAGGGTCGCCAGAATTTCGGCGCTGACTTCGACGGGGCTTTTTTCGCCGGCGATGGTGCGCACTTTGACCATGCCAGAGCTTGCCACCAGGCTGTACGGCAGACGGTCGGCGTGGGCAATATCGGCCAGACCGCGCCCCATCAGGCGCTTGACCGAGGCGATCGTGTTGCCAGGGTCTGTGGTTTGTTGTGCCAGCGCGTCGTGGCCAATTTGGCGGCGCTGGGCGTCCAGATACCGCACCACGCTGGGCAATATCACCCGGCCTTGGGCATCCGGCAGGCATTCGGCCACACCGTTGCGAACCGCAGCAACCAGCGAATGCGTGGTTCCCAGGTCAATGCCAACGGCAAGGCGCCGCGCATGGGGATTGGGCGACTGGCCCGGCTCGGAAATTTGTAGAAGCGCCATGGTGCAGGTTATTCAAGCGCATCCAGGCGCTGGTTCAGGTCGTGGGCAAATTTGTCAATAAACATCAGGCTGCGTACCGGCAGTACCGCCCTCGCAAAGTCATGCTGCACATCCAGCAGGTCAGCGCATTCACGCTGCAGCGCTATTTTGGCGGCTTGCACCGACGCCATCAGCGACTCCAGCTCCGAGACCGTTTGTGCCTCATCCAATGCTTCGCGCCATTCGATTTGTTGCACCAAAAAGCTACCCGGCATGGCGGTGTTGCTGTGCGCGTTAATGGGCTGGCCGTTCAGTTCGCACAAATAGGCGGCACGGGACAAAGGATCTTTCAGGCGCCGGTAGGCCTCGTTGATACGCACCGACCACTGCATCGCCACCCGCTGGGCGGCAGCCCCTTGGGCGGCAAATTTGTCGGGGTGAGCCTGCGCTTGCAGTCGCTTCCACTGCGCGTCCAGCGCGGTACCGTCCAAAGCAAAAAGCGGCGCCAAGCCAAACAGCGAAAAGTCGTCAGTCTGGAGATTCACAAGAAAACGTTCACACCCGGAAAGATTCGCCGCAGCCGCACTTGTCGCGCTCATTGGGGTTGTTGAAGCGAAAGCCTTCGTTCAGGCCCTCGCGCACAAAATCCAGCTCGGTCCCGTCGATGTAGGCCAGACTTTTGGGGTCGACCAGCACCTTGACACCGTGGCCTTCAAAGACAACGTCTTCAGGGGCGAGTTCGTCCACGTACTCAAGCTGGTAGGCCAGCCCCGAGCAACCCGTGGTTTTGACGCCCAGGCGCACGCCCACGCCCTTGCCACGCTTGGTAAGGTAGCGGGTGACGTGCCGCGCGGCGGCTTCGGTCAAAGAAACTGCCATATCAATTCAGGTGTTTTTTCTTGTAGTCGTCCACGGCGGCCTTGATGGCGTCTTCTGCCAGGATGGAGCAATGGATCTTGACCGGTGGCAAGGCCAATTCTTCGGCGATCTGGCTGTTTTTCAAGGCAGCCGCCTCGTCCAGCGTTTTCCCTTTGACCCACTCGGTCACCAGCGAGCTTGAGGCAATCGCCGAGCCGCAACCGTAAGTTTTGAAACGGGCGTCCTCAATCACGCCCGTAAGCGGGTTGACTTTGATCTGGAGCTTCATCACATCGCCGCAGGCGGGCGCACCCACCATGCCGGTGCCCACAGAGTCGTCGCCTTTTTCAAAGCTACCGACGTTGCGGGGATTTTCATAGTGGTCGATCACTTTTTCGGAGTAAGCCATGGTGTTGTTACCTCTTCAATACGGATAAATCGGGTGAAAGCGGGTCGTCGACAGGCAGCGGGCTCAGTGCGCTGCCCACTGGATCGTCGAGATGTCGATGCCGTCTTTGTACATGTCCCAAAGCGGGCTCAGGTCGCGCAACTTGGCGACGTTGAGCTTGATGGTCTGGACCGCGTAATCAATTTCTTCTTCGGTGGTCCAGCGGCCAATCGTCATGCGCAGGCTGCTGTGCGCCAACTCATCGCTGCGGCCCAAGGCGCGCAGCACGTAGCTGGGCTCCAGACTGGCCGAGGTGCAAGCCGAGCCACTGCTTACCGCAAGGCCCTTGATGCCCATCATCAGCGACTCGCCTTCGACGTAGTTAAAGCTCATGTTCAAGTTGTGCGGCACGCGCTTTTCGAGGTTGCCATTGATAAACACCTGCTCAATGTCCGCCAGGCCCGCCAGCATCCGGTCGTGCAAGGCCCTGATGCGCTCGTTCTCAGAGGCCATTTCTTCCTTGGCAATACGGTACGCCTCACCCATGCCCACAATCTGGTGCGTGGGCAAAGTACCGCTGCGCATGCCACGCTCGTGGCCGCCGCCGTGCATTTGTGCTTCCAGGCGAATGCGCGGCTTGCGTCGCACAAACAAAGCACCAATGCCCTTGGGGCCGTAGGTTTTGTGCGAGGTCAGGCTCATCAAATCCACCGGCATCTGCGACAGGTCGAACGCCACGCGGCCTGTGGCCTGTGCCGCATCCACATGAAAAATCACGCCTTTTTCGCGACACAGGGTGCCAATCGCCTCAATGTCCTGGATCACGCCAATCTCGTTGTTCACAAACATGACGCTGGCCAAAATCGTGTCGGGGCGGATGGCGGCCTTGAAAACTTCCAAGTCCAGCAAGCCGTCTTCTTGGACGTCGAGGTAGGTCACCTCAAAACCCTGGCGCTCGAGCTCACGGCAGGTGTCCAACACCGCCTTGTGTTCTGTCTTGACCGTAATCAGGTGCTTGCCATTGCCCTTGTAAAAGTGCGCAGCGCCCTTGATGGCCAGGTTGTTGGATTCCGTCGCACCCGAGGTCCAGACAATTTCGCGGGGGTCAGCGCCAATCAGCGCAGCCACATGCTCGCGCGCTTTTTCGACCGCCTCTTCGGCTTCCCAGCCCCAAGCGTGGCTGCGCGAGGCAGGGTTGCCAAAATGAGTCCGCAACCAAGGCACCATGGCGTCCACCACCCGCTCGTCGCAGGGGTTGGTGGCGCTGTAGTCCATATAAATCGGAAAGTGGGGAGTGGATTCCATATCAGTCTGCTAAAAACGTTGAATTGAAAAGCTGCGATCAGGCCTTGGAAAACGCGTTGCCCAGCGCGAACACCGAATTGGGCGCATTGATGCGGATCGGTTGCGACACGGGCAAGGCAGAAATCGCACGCTTGAGGCTGGGTGCTTCCTCGACCTGCAAGCCCTTGGCCAATTGGTCATCCACCAGCTTTTGCAGGGTGACGGAGGTCAAAAAATCGACCATGCGCTGGTTCAGCGTAGCCCACAAGTCGTGCGTCATGCAGCGACTGCCCTCGCCCAGGCAGTTTTCTTTGCCACCGCATTGGGTCGCATCAATGGGTTCATCCACTGACACAATGATTTCGGCCACCGTAATGTCTGACGCCTTGCGGGCCAGCGTGTAACCGCCGCCCGGGCCACGGGTGGATTCCACCAGCTCATTGCGGCGCAATTTGCCGAAAAGCTGCTCCAGATAGGAGAGCGAAATCTGCTGGCGCTGGCTGATCGCCGCCAGCGTAACGGGGCCACCGCTTTGGCGCAGGCCCAAATCAATCATGGCGGTTACGGCAAAACGGCCCTTGGTGGTAAGACGCATCGCAAGCTCCTGGAGACGGGTGTAGTTGACTAACGTGGTCGAGTATATCCAACGTCCTACTGATTTACTCGGATAACTAGACTGCACAGTCACAAAATAAATTCACGCCAGGCGTTAGCCCGCTTTCAGGGGCAAGACCACCACGTTGTCCAGGCCTGGTGCGCCAAAGGCTTGTGCCTTGAGGATGCCCAGTTGGTCGCGCACGCGGGCGGCTTTTTCGAACTCGAGGTTGCGGGCGTGTTCCATCATGAGTTTTTCCAGGCGCTTGATTTCCCGCGAGACATCCTTCTCGCTCATGTCTTCCACCTGGGCGCGTTGCATGGCGTCGCGCTCCAAGCGCTCCGCCTCTTTGCCGGCTTTTTCGCTGTACACGCCGTCGATCAAATCACGCACCTTCTTGACAATGGCGCGCGGGATGATGCCGCGCTCCAGGTTGTGCGCCACCTGTTTCTTGCGCCGCCGCTCGGTCTCGCCCATGGCGCGCGCCATGGAATCGGTAACTCTGTCGGCATACAGAATCGCCCGCCCTTCCAAATTGCGGGCGGCACGGCCGATGGTTTGGATCAGGGAGCGCTCCGATCGCAAAAAGCCCTCTTTGTCGGCGTCCAGAATCGCCACCAGCGACACCTCGGGAATATCCAGGCCTTCGCGCAACAGGTTGATGCCCACCAGCACGTCAAAAGTGCCCAGGCGCAGGTCGCGCAAAATTTCCACCCGCTCAACGGTGTCCACGTCACTGTGCAGGTAGCGCACTTTGACGCCGTTGTCGCTCAGGTAGTCGGTCAGTTGCTCAGCCATGCGCTTGGTGAGGGTGGTAATCAGCACACGCTCATTTTTCTCGACCCGGATACGGATTTCCTGCAGCACGTCGTCGACTTGTGTGGTGGCGGGGCGCACTTCGACCTCAGGATCAACCAGGCCGGTCGGACGCACCACCTGCTCCACGACCTGGCCGGTATGGTCTTTTTCCCACTGGGCCGGGGTGGCCGACACAAAGATCGCCTGGCGCATCTTTGTCTCAAATTCTTCAAACTTCAAGGGGCGGTTGTCCAGCGCGCTGGGCAGCCGAAAGCCGTATTCCACCAACGTCGTCTTGCGTGAACGGTCACCGTTGTACATGCCGCCAAACTGCCCGATCAGCACATGGCTTTCATCCAGAAACATCACCGCGTCTTTCGGCAGGTAGTCGGTCAACGTGGCCGGGGGCTCACCCGGTGCGCTGCCTGACAGGTGGCGCGAGTAGTTTTCGATGCCCTTGCAATGGCCCACTTCCGAGAGCATTTCCAGGTCAAACCGGGTACGCTGCTCCAGGCGCTGCGCCTCCACCAGCTTGCCCTGACTGACAAATTCCTTGAGCCGGTCGGCCAGCTCAATCTTGATGGTTTCGACCGCCATCAGCACCTGCTCGCGCGGTGTCACGTAGTGGCTGCTGGGATAGACGGTAAAACGCGGAATTTTCTGGCGAATGCGTCCGGTGAGCGGGTCAAACAACTGCAATGACTCTATTTCGTCGTCAAACAGCTCCACCCGGATGGCCATCTCCGAGTGTTCGGCAGGAAAAACATCAATCGTGTCGCCCCGCACACGGAAGGTACCGCGGGAAAAATCAAGGTCGTTGCGCTGGTATTGCATTCGCACCAGCTGAATGATCATGTCGCGCTGGCCAAGTTTGTCACCCGCGCGCAAGGTCATCACCATCTTGTGGTACGCCTCGGGCTGACCAATGCCGTAAATGGCCGAGACAGTGGCCACGATCACCACGTCGCGCCGCTCCAGCACGCTTTTGGTGCAGGACAGACGCATTTGCTCGATGTGCTCGTTGATCGCCGAGTCTTTCTCGATAAACAGATCGCGCTGCGGCACATAGGCCTCGGGCTGGTAGTAGTCGTAGTAGCTGACGAAATACTCCACCGCGTTCTTGGGGAAAAACTCGCGGAATTCGCTGTAAAGCTGCGCTGCCAGCGTCTTGTTGGGCGCAAAAACGATGGCTGGACGCCCCAAGCGGGCAATCACATTGGCCATGGTGAAGGTTTTTCCTGAACCCGTAACGCCCAGCAGGGTTTGAAATACTTCGCCGTCTTGCACGCCTTCCACCAGCTTCTCGATCGCCTCGGGCTGATCGCCCGCTGGCGGATAGGGCTGGTAAAGCTCAAACGGCGAATCGGGAAAAGTGACGAAGTGACCCGGCAAGGCCGGAGCGCTGACTTCAACAAGGTCGGACATAGAAACCTGCAAATAGAGGGGCGGCAAGCTTAGCCCAGGTTCGGCCCGGCTCCCGGGACCCACGGACTGGCGCACGCTGCGCAAGGCAGACAGTTGCGGGCGGGGCAGTAAAATTAAAGGCTTGCTGCGGCTGACTTTTCACCGCGTTTTCCTTGGCCCTCCTTCAGGACTTCTCCATGTCTCTCTTTTCTGCCGTCGAAATGGCACCCCGCGACCCGATTTTGGGTTTGAATGAACAATTTAACGCCGACACCAACCCCAACAAGGTCAACCTCGGCGTGGGAGTGTATTTCGACGACAACGGCAAACTGCCCCTGCTGCAATGCGTACAGGCGGCCGAAAAGACCATGATGTCCACCCCCACCGCACGCGGCTATTTGCCCATTGACGGTATTGCCGCCTATGACGCAGCCGTCAAAGGCCTCGTGTTTGGCACCGATTCGGAGCCCGTCACCTCTGGCCGCGTGGCCACGGTCCAAGCGATTGGCGGAACGGGTGGCTTGAAAATTGGCGCTGATTTCCTCAAACACCTGCGTCCTGACGCAAAAGTGCTGATTTCCGACCCCAGCTGGGAAAACCACCGCGCCCTCTTCACGAATGCTGGTTTTGTGGTGGACACCTATACCTATTACGACGCCGCCAAACGCGGTGTCAACTTCGACGGCATGCTTGCCAGCCTGAACGCCGCCGCCGCCGCCCCCGGCACCGTGGTCGTACTGCACGCCTGCTGCCACAACCCCACCGGTTACGACATCACTCCCGCCCAATGGGACCAGGTGGTGGCCGTGGTCAAGGCCCGCAACCTGACCGCCTTTTTGGACATGGCCTACCAAGGTTTTGGCCACGGAATCGCCGAAGACGGCGCAGTCATTGCCAAGTTTGTCGCCGCAGGCCTGAGCTTTTTGGTCTCGACCTCCTTTTCCAAGAGCTTCAGCCTGTATGGCGAACGCGTGGGCGCCCTGTCGGTGCTGTGCGAAAGCAAGGAAGAGGCAGGCCGCGTGCTCAGCCAACTCAAGATTGCGATCCGCACCAACTATTCCAACCCGCCGATCCACGGAGGCGCGATCGTGGCGGCCGTGTTGGGAAACCCCGAGCTGCGCGCGCTCTGGGAAAAAGAGCTGGGCGAAATGCGTGTGCGGATCAAAGCGATGCGGCAAAGCCTGGTCGACGGACTCAAGGCCGCCGGCGTGACGCAGGACATGGGCTTCATCACCACCCAGATCGGCATGTTCAGCTACTCCGGCCTGAGCAAAGACCAGATGGTGCGTTTGCGCAACGAGTTTGGCGTGTACGGCACCGACACCGGCCGCATGTGTGTGGCCGCGCTCAACAGCAAAAACATCGCTTACGTCTGCGCCGCCATCGCCAAAGTGGTGTAGACAAAGGCTCAGGGGCGTTGGACAACAGCAAGTTAATGCTGTTATATTGCACTGCAACATTTTTCAACGAGGAAACCGCATGCTTTACCAGCTTTACGAGACCCAACGCGCCCTGATGGAGCCGTTCTCCGACTTGGCCAGTTTTGCCGCCAAATCTCTGTCGAACCCCCTGTCCTTGGTGGGCCAAAGCCCGTTTTCCCAGCGTCTGTCGGCCAGCTATGACTTGATGCACCGCCTGGGCAAAGACTACGAAAAGCCAGAATTTGGTATTCGCACCATCGGGGTCGATGGTGTTGAAGTGGCCGTGCATGAACGCATTGAAGTCAAAAAACCGTTTTGCGACCTGATTCGCTTCAAGCGCCTCACGGACGACGCCGCCACACTGGACAAAATCAAAGACCAACCGGTCGTGCTGATCGTCGCACCCCTGTCGGGTCACTACGCCACCCTGCTGCGCGACACCGCCAGAACCATGTTGCAGGACCACAAGGTCTACATCACCGACTGGAAAAACGCCCGTTTGGTGCCCCTGAGCGAAGGCGAATTCCACCTGGACGATTACGTCAACTACGTGCAGGAGTTCATCCGCCACGTGCAGGCGAAATACGGCAATTGCCATGTCATGAGCGTTTGTCAACCCACGGTCCCGGTGCTCGCGGCAGTCTCTTTGATGGCGGCACGGGGCGAAAAGACGCCCGTGACCATGACCATGATGGGTGGCCCGATTGACGCGCGCAAGTCGCCCACGGCAGTCAACAACCTCGCCATGAACAAGAGCTACGAGTGGTTTGAGAACAACGTGATTTATCGCGTGCCCAACAGCTTTCCCGGTGCGGGACGGCGCGTCTACCCCGGCTTCCTGCAGCACACCGGCTTTGTGGCCATGAACCCGGACCATCACGCCAAGAGCCATTACGACTACTTCAAAGACCTGATCAAGGGCGACGACGTGAGTACGGAGGCGCACCGCAAGTTTTACGACGAGTACAACGCCGTGCTGGACATGGACGCTGACTATTACCTGGAGACCATCAAAGTCGTGTTCCAGGACTTCAGCCTGGTCAGTGACAGCTGGGACGTCAAGTCGCCCAGCGGCAAAATTGAACGCGTACGCCCTTCGGCGATCACCACCACTGCCCTCATGTCCGTCGAGGGTGAACTCGACGATATTTCCGGTGCAGGCCAAACCCGTGCCGTACACGAAATTTGTACCGGTGTGGTCAGCAGCCAGCAGCGCCATTTCGAAGTCCCCGGTGCCGGCCACTACGGCATCTTCTCCGGCCGCCGCTGGCGCGAAATGGTGTACCCCGAAGTCAAGGCTTTCATCAAAGGTCACCAACCTGCAAAGCTGAAGGCTGCAGCCCCTTCGCAGACGGTTGCCGCGCCCCGGGCCCGCAAGCCCCGCGCAACCAAACGCACCGATACCGCACCGACCTTGTTCAGCGCTCCCGTGCAGAAGCTGGTAGCGGTACCCGCGCCAGCAGCGAAGCCTAAAAGCGCTGCAAAACCGGTGGAAAAGACCGTTGTCGCGGCAGTGGCCCGTCCGGCGCTCGAAGCAGTCACAGCAGTAGCCGTGGAGCGAACGCTTGAGGTTGCAAGCCTGACCGTCGTACAGGCAGAAACCGTCTCAGCGGTGGCGTCTCCTGCGGTGGTGATCGATGTGCAAGCCACTCCTGTCATCACCTCCGCAGAGCCAGCACCTGCCCAGGCAACACTGGCGCTGGAACCCGCCAAGTCTGCTGCAGCCCAGCAGCCTGCTGCTAAGGTGTCGGTCAAGACGGCAGCCAAAGCCACGGTGACTGCAGTCAAAGCAGCACCCGCCAAAGCAGCGCCCAAGGCAGCCGCCAAAAAGGCCCCCAAGGCCAAGTAATGTCAAAGCAAACCGGCGAAGCCGTTGGGGCCAGCCGTCTGCTCGACGTGCTTCCCCAAACGCAGTGCACACGCTGCGGCTACCCGGATTGCGCGGCCTATGCGCAGGCGATGGCGCTGGGCCAGGCGGACATCAACCAATGCCCGCCCGGTGGGGAACAGGGCGTGCAGCGGCTCGCCGCGCTGCTAAAAGTTGCACCCAAGCCGCTGAACCCTGAATTCGGCCAAGAGGGGCCACGCACGGTGGCCTTCATTGACGAAGATTGGTGCATCGGCTGCACCTTGTGCATTGCGGCCTGCCCCACCGATGCCATTTTTGGCACCAACAAACGCATGCACACGGTCATCGAGGCCTATTGCACGGGTTGCGAGCTGTGTTTGCCCGTTTGCCCGGTGGACTGCATCAAGCTGGAAACGATCACCCTGTCACCCGTGGGGTCAGGCCAAAACCCACCTACCGGCTGGGACGCCTGGTCACCCGCCCAAGCGGACACGGCGCGCCAACGCTACAGCGCAGCCGCCGCCCGGCGTGCGCGCACCCAAGCCGCCCACAGCGCGGCAAAAGCGGCGCAAGCCCAAGACAAGCTGGCTGACTTGGCCGCACATTCGCGCATCAGCGATCCCAAGGTACTGGACCATAAAAAGGCGGTGATTCTGGCGGCCATGGAGCGGGCGCGCCAGCGCAGCAATCCCAACTAGCCGCCGGCGCCCGGAATAGTCATCCGCCCGCCTGCGCCAGGCGCGCAAACGCGCTCACCACTTCCGATGGCGCCTGCACCAGTTCGATCAAGACGCCCTCACCCGCAATCGGAAACTCGTCGCTGGCCTTGGGGTGCAAAAAGCAGATATCAAAGCCTGCCGCACCTTTGCGAATTCCCCCCGGGGCAAACCGAACGCCGTGCGCACCTAGCCAGGTGACCGCCGTGGGCAGGTCATCAATCCACAGGCCGATGTGGTTCAGCGGCGTGGTGTGAACGGCGGGCTTTTTGTCGGGATCAATCGGCTGCATCAGGTCGACTTCGACCTTGAAGGGGCCGCTGCCAATCGCGCAAATGTCTTCGTCCACGTTTTCGCGCTCGCTGCGGAAGGTGCCTGTCACTTCCAGGCCCAGCATGTCGACCCAGAGCCGCTGCAAGCGCAGCTTGTCGGGGCCCCCGATGGCGATTTGCTGCACGCCCAGCACCTTGAAAGGACGCTTTTCAGGGGCGTTCATGCGGCGAACTCCACGATCGGTTGGTCCACGGTCAGGCTTTCGCCCTGCGCCGCCATCACTTTGCTGACCACACCGTCCGCCTGGGCAAACAAGACGTTTTCCATTTTCATGGCTTCAATCACTGCCACGCGTTCACCGGCCTGCACTTTTTGACCCGGCACCACCGCCACCTGCACCAGCAGGCCAGGCATGGGCGACAAGACAAATCGGCTCATGTCGGGTGCCGCCTTGAAGGGCATCAGCGCGTGCAACTCAGCCATGCGCGGCGAAACCACCAGGGTGTCAATGCGCCGACCGTTGTGCTGCACCCGCAGCGCCAGCGGGTTGGTGGGCGTGCCGCGCTCGATTTGGGCCGTGAACGGCGTACCGTTGACGGTTCCGGTGATGGCAATGTCATTCAGCCGCGAGCGACTGCGAATCTCGAAGTCCGTGCCCGCCACCCGCACACGGGCAGAGCCGGATTCGCCCTCAAAGTCGTCCACATGGACCGGCGTGTAGCTGTGCTGACCGTCTTCCGCCAGAGTGACCACCACATAGTCTTTGCCGGCGTCCACCGCATAACCGGGCAACTGCCCGCTGATGCCGGCAGCCCGCTCACGCGACTTGCGGCGCACAAATGCAGCCAGGGCGGTGAGGAACTTGGGCTCTTCGTGGGGCACGTCTTCAGCGCGGAACCCGTGGGCGTATTGCTCGGCAATAAACCCCGTATTGAAGTCGCCCGACACAAACTTGGGGTGGGCCAACAGCGCGGCCTGAAAGGGTATGTTGCTGGACACACCCCGAATCACAAAACCATTGAGGGCTTCGCGCATCTTGGCAATCGCGTCCAGCCGGTCGGTGCCGTGCACGATGAGCTTGGCGATCATCGAGTCGTAGTACATCGGAATTTCGCCACCGTCTTGCACGCCGGTGTCCACCCGTACGCCCAACAAGTGCTGGGTATCACCCTGCCACATGGTTTGCGCAGGCGGTGCAAAGCGCACCAAACGACCGGTGGACGGCAGAAAACCACGGAAGGGGTCTTCGGCGTTGATGCGGCATTCCAAGGCCCAGCCATTGCGTTGGACGTCGGCTTGCGTGAGCGGAAGCTTTTCACCTGCGGCCACACGAATCATCAGTTCCACCAAGTCGAGGCCAGTAATCGCCTCGGTCACCGGATGCTCCACCTGCAGGCGGGTATTCATCTCCAGGAAGTAAAAGCTCTGGTCCTTGCCGACCACAAACTCCACCGTGCCCGCGCTTTGGTATTTGACCGCCTTGGCCAGTTGCACCGCCTGCACGCCCATGGCTTTGCGGGTGGCGTCGCTGATAAAGGGCGATGGCGCCTCTTCAATCACCTTCTGGTGGCGGCGCTGGATCGAGCACTCCCGCTCGTTCAAATACAGCACGTTGCCATGGCTGTCACCGATGAGCTGGATTTCAATGTGGCGCGGCTCTTCAACGAATTTTTCGATGAAGACGCGGTCATCGCCAAAGCTGTTGCGCGCCTCATTGCGGCAACTGGTGAAACCTTCAAACGCTTCTTTGTCGTTGAACGCCACGCGCAAGCCTTTGCCGCCGCCGCCCGCACTGGCCTTGATCATCACCGGATAGCCAATGCCCTTGGCAATCTCGACCGCGCGCTCGGGCGTCTCGATGGCGTCGTTCACGCCGGGAATGCAATTCACACCCGCCGCACCGGCGAGTTTTTTGGACTCGATCTTGTCGCCCATGGCGGCAATGGAATAGTGCTTGGGCCCGATGAAGACGATGCCTTCTTCTTCGCAGCGGCGCGAAAACTCGGCGTTCTCGCTCAAAAAGCCGTAGCCGGGATGCACCGCTTGGGCACCGGTTTGTTTGCAGGCCGCAATAATTTTGTCGGCCAGCAGGTAGCTTTCGCGGCTGGGTGCCGGTCCGATATGCACCGCCTCGTCGGCCAGCATGACGTGGCGCGCGTCCCGGTCCGCATCCGAGTAAACGGCCACGGTCTGGATGCCCATTTTGCGGGCGGTGGTGATGACGCGGCAGGCGATTTCGCCACGGTTGGCGATCAGGATTTTGGTAAACATAATTTTCCTTACTTAATTCAAGCGCGCAAATATTGCACCGCGATGATGGATGTGCCCAACACGAATTCACCCCACATGAACAGACCTCTTGGCGGTGGGGGGACTCCAACAGTTTTTCGCGATAGCAGACGACCAAGTGCCGCTAAGAACAGCACTGTTCCGATCACATAAATCAGTTCACCTTGCTCTGAAATACGGACTGCCGCCCACGCACAAAGAATGGCAAACCCAAGAATGAACCCACCAAAGAAGCGCAGAAGGTTATCGAGTCCCATGCTCGGTGAATCGGTTGCCGCTTGAAATAGTTTTCCACCTGACCTAAGCAGCATTTGACTCACGCCTGTGCAGATCACGGCGACCAACACCAGCAAAATTTGCAAGATATTTGTCATGACAAATGAACTTACAGCGGAATGTTCCCGTGCTTGCGCCATGGGTTCTCGATCTTCTTGTCCTTGAGCATCACCAGGCTGCGGCAAATGCGCTTGCGGGTTTCGCTGGGCAATATCACGTCGTCGATAAAGCCGCGTGCGCCTGCCACAAAGGGGTTGGCAAAGCGGGCTTTGTATTCGGCTTCTTTCGCGGCCAGCTTTTCGGGGTCGCCCTTGTCTTCGCGGAAGATGATTTCTACTGCGCCCTTGGCGCCCATCACGGCGATTTCGGCGTTGGGCCAGGCAAAGTTCACGTCACCCCGCAAGTGCTTGGAGGCCATCACGTCGTAGGCACCGCCATAGGCTTTGCGGGTGATCACCGTGATTTTTGGCACCGTGCATTCGGCGTAGGCGTACAAAAGCTTGGCACCGTGCTTGATGATGCCGCCGTACTCTTGGCTGGTACCGGGCATGAAGCCGGGCACATCCACGAAGGTGATCACCGGAATATTGAAGGCATCACAAAACCGCACAAAGCGCGCCGCTTTGATGGAGCTCTTGATGTCCAGGCAACCGGCCAGCACCAACGGCTGGTTGGCCACGATTCCCACGGTCTGGCCGTCCATGCGGGCAAAGCCGATCAGGATGTTTTTGGCGTACTCAGGTTGGATCTCAAAAAAGTCGCCGTCGTCCACGGTTTTGACGATCAGCTCCTTCATGTCATAGGCCTTGTTGGCGTTGTCGGGCACCAGTGTGTCCAGGCTCTTGTCCAGGCGGTCGGCCGGGTCGCCGCTTTTGCGCACGGGGGCTTTTTCGCGGTTGCTCAGCGGCAGGTAGTTGTACAGGCGGCGCAGCATCAGGAGCGCCTCCACATCGTTGTCAAAGGCCAGATCGGCCACACCGCTCTTGGTGGTGTGGGTGATGGCGCCGCCGAGTTCTTCGGCCGTCACTTCTTCGTGCGTTACGGTCTTGACCACTTCGGGGCCAGTCACGAACATATAGCTCGAGTCTTTAACCATGAAGATGAAATCGGTCATGGCCGGGCTGTACACCGCGCCACCGGCCGATGGGCCCATGATCATGCTGATCTGCGGAATCACGCCGCTGGCCATGGCGTTGCGCTGAAACACCTCGGCATAGCCGCCCAATGACGCCACACCCTCCTGAATGCGTGCGCCGCCCGAATCGTTCAGCCCAATCACTGGTGCGCCGACCTTCATGGCCTGGTCCATCACCTTGCAAATTTTCTCGGCGTGGGACTCGCTCAGGGCGCCGCCAAACACGGTGAAGTCTTGGCTGTACACAAACACCAGACGTCCGTTGATCATGCCGTAGCCGGTGACCACACCGTCGCCCGGAATCTTCTGGTCCGCCATGCCAAAGTCCACGCAACGGTGCTCAACAAACATGTCCCATTCTTCAAACGTGCCTTCGTCCAGCAATATCTCCAACCGCTCGCGGGCGGTGAGTTTGCCTTTGCTGTGCTGTGCGGCAATGCGCTTGGCGCCGCCGCCCTGGCGGGCGAGTTCGCGCTTGGCTTCTAGTTGTTCAAGAATGTCGTGCATGGAGAGGTCCTTCTGTGGAGACGCGGGGTTGTTGCGGGTTAATCGGTAGCGCCAGGTGCCGCCCCATTCAGTGCGGCGAGCAAGGTGCGAGCGGCGGTGCTGGCGGCCAATTGGCCGGTTTGCACGGCGGCGCTGAGTTGTGGCAGGTGCGCGCGCACCACCGGGTTGTTTTTGAAAGCTTGCTTCAGGCCGGCGTCAATGCGCTCCCACATCCAGGCCAGCGCCTGGTCTTGGCGGCGTTTTGCCATCTGGCCGTTGCCCGTCTGAAGGTCTTTGAATTGGCTAACGGCCGTCCAAAACGCGTCCAAGCCCTGCCCTTGCAAGGCGCTCAGGCGCAGCACTTGCGGATGCCAGTGCACGTCGCCGTGCGGATCATGCGGATTGCCACCGAAACCCAGCAGGCGCAGGCTGGAGGTGATTTGCGCCTGCGCGCGCAGGGCCGCATCGGCATCAATATCGGCCTTGTTGATCACCACCAGGTCGGCGAGTTCCATCACGCCCTTCTTGATCGCCTGCAAATCGTCCCCCGCGTTGGGCAGCTGCATCAGCACAAACATGTCCGTCATGTGCGCCACGGCAATTTCACTCTGTCCCACGCCCACGGTTTCCACAATCACGATGTCGTAGCCCGCCGCTTCACAGACCAGCATGGCCTCGCGCGTTTTCTCGGCCACGCCACCCAGGTTGCCGCTGCTGGGGCTCGGGCGGATGTACGCGCGCTCTTCCATGGACAGTTTTTCCATGCGCGTTTTGTCACCCAAGATTGATCCGCCCGACACGGTGCTGCTGGGGTCCACGGCCAGTACGGCTACGCGGTGACCACGGGCAATCAGGTACAGACCCAGAGCCTCAATAAAGGTCGACTTGCCCACCCCCGGCACGCCGCTGATGCCCAAACGCAAAGACTTGCCGGTATGGGGCAACACGGCGGTCAGCAGCGCGTCGGCCTGCGCGCGGTGGTCGGTGCGGGTGGACTCGAGCAGGGTGATGGCCTTGGCAATGGCACGGCGTTGTGCCAAACCTGCACCACCGGTAATGGCGGGCAACCAGTCTGGCACCGCGCCAATGGGTTGAACCGTGTGAGCCTCAGCCACCATGCTTCGCCTTGTGCCTGCCGCAAGTTGCGCCGGTTATTTCAGGGCTTTGGTGATCTGCGCCAGCACGTCTTTGGCGCTGACGGGGATCGGAGTGCCGGGGCCATAAATACCCTTGACGCCCGCCGCATACAAAAAGTCGTAGTCCTGGCGCGGGATGACGCCACCCACAAACACGATGATGTCGTCGGCACCCTGCTTTTTGAGCTCGGCAATGATGGCCGGCACCAGCGTCTTGTGACCCGCCGCCAGGGTAGAAACGCCCACCGCATGCACGTCGTTCTCAATGGCTTGGCGGGCACATTCTTCGGGCGTCTGGAACAGGGGACCCATGTCCACATCAAACCCCAGGTCGGCAAAGGCGGTAGCCACCACTTTGGCGCCGCGGTCGTGGCCGTCCTGGCCGAGTTTGGAAATCATGACGCGGGGGCGACGACCCTGGGCCTCGGCAAAGGCGGCGATGTCGGCCTTGAGCGCGTTCCAGTACTCCATCGTGTCCCCATGGGTCGTTTCAGTGTCAAAGGCGGCGGCATACACGCCGGAGACCTTGTGCGTGTCGGCGCGGTGGCGGTCAAACGCCACTTCGAGCGCGTCGCTCACCTCGCCCACGGTGGCGCGCAGGCGCATGGCTTGAATAGACAGGTCGAGCAAATTGCCTTCGTTGTGGCCGGCGGCGTAGGTGAGCGCGTCCAGCGCGGCCTTGACAGCGGCGCTGTCGCGGCTGGCGCGAATGCTTTGCAGCCGGGCAATTTGGCCCTCCCGTACGGCCACGTTGTCAATATCACGGGCCTCAATCGCATCTTCGGTCTTGAGCTTGTATTTGTTCACGCCCACGATCACGTCTTTGCCACTGTCAATGCGCGCCTGCTTTTCCGCGGCCGCAGCCTCAATCTTGAGCTTGGCCCAACCGCTGTCCACCGCCTTGACCATGCCGCCCATGGATTCGACCTCTTCAATGATCTTCCAGGCCGCGTCCGCCATGTCCTGGGTCAGCTTTTCCATCATGTAGCTGCCGGCCCAGGGGTCGATCACGTTGGTGATGTGGGTTTCTTCCTGGATGATGAGCTGGGTGTTGCGGGCAATCCGGCTCGAAAACTCCGTGGGCAGGGCAATCGCTTCGTCAAAGCTGTTGGTGTGCAGGCTCTGCGTGCCACCAAAGACCGCCGCCATGGCTTCGATGGTGGTGCGCACGACGTTGTTGTAGGGGTCTTGCTCGGTCAGGCTCCAGCCGCTGGTCTGGCAGTGGGTGCGCAGCATGAGCGACTTGGGCGATTTGGCGTCAAAGCCTTTCATGATGCGGCACCACAGCAGGCGCGCGGCGCGCATCTTGGCCACTTCCAAATAGAAGTTCATGCCGATGGCCCAGAAAAAGCTCAGGCGCCCGGCAAATTCGTCGACGTCCAGGCCGGTGGCAATCGCGGTTTTGACGTATTCCTTGCCGTCCGCCAGCGTGAAGGCAAGCTCAAGCGCCTGGTTGGCACCCGCCTCTTGCATGTGGTAGCCCGAAATCGAAATCGAGTTGAACTTGGGCATGTTCTTGGCCGTGTAGCCAATGATGTCGCCAATGATGCGCATGCTCGGTGCCGGCGGATAGATGTAGGTGTTGCGCACCATGAACTCTTTCAGAATGTCGTTCTGAATCGTTCCGCTCAGCTGGTCCTGGCGCACGCCCTGCTCTTCGGCGGCCACCACATAGCCCGCCAGCACCGGCAGCACGGCACCGTTCATGGTCATTGACACGCTCACCTTGTCCAGCGGAATTTCGTTGAACAGGATCTTCATGTCCTCGACCGAGTCAATCGCCACGCCGGCTTTGCCTACATCGCCGGTCACGCGCGGGTGGTCGGAGTCGTAACCCCGGTGGGTGGCCAGGTCGAACGCCACCGAGACCCCCTGCCCGCCCGCGGCCAGCGCCTTGCGGTAGAAGGCGTTGGACTCTTCGGCCGTCGAGAAACCGGCGTATTGCCGAATCGTCCAGGGCCGAACCGCGTACATGGTGGCCTGTGGACCCCGCAAATAAGGCTCGAAACCCGGCAAGGTATCCGCGTAGGGCAGATCAGCGGTGTCGGCTGCGGTGTACAGAGGCTTCACCGCGATGCCATCGGGCGTGATCCAGTTCAGGGCGTCGACATTGCCGCCGGGGGCCGATTTGGCGGCCGCTGTGTGCCATGCATCCAGGGTAGCGGACTTGAATTCTGGGTGCTTTGGGCTCATGGCGTGCTCTCTGAGTGCAAAAATAAGGGGAAGGCGGGCATCATATCATTCATAATTATTAATTCAAAACCTTAAGCAGGCTTACAATTCCGCCCATGTCCGCCCTGACCCTGACCCCGCGCGCGCTCTACGAAGAGGTCGCCGAACTGCTGCGCGAGCGTATCTTCTCGAGCCAATTGTCCCCCGGCAGTTGGATTGACGAGCTCAAACTCGCCGAGGAATACGGCATCAGCCGTACGCCGCTGCGCGAAGCGCTGAAGGTATTGGCCACCGAAGGCCTGGTCACCATGAAAGTGCGCCGCGGCGCCTACGTCACAGAAGTCAATGCCAAAGACCAGCGCGACGTTTACCACCTGCTGTCCTTGTTGGAGTCTGATGCCGCGGGCGTGGTGGCATCCAGCGCCACCGATGCCCAGCTGCAGGACCTGCACGAGCTCCACCGCGCTCTTGAAGCCGCACTGGCTGACACGGACGCTTTTTTCGAAATCAATGAGCGCTTTCACATGCGCTTGCTGGAAATCGCTGACAACCGCTGGCGCGACCAGCTGGTCGCCGACCTGCGCAAGGTCATGAAGCTCAACCGGCACAACTCCTTGCTTAAAAGCGGACGCGTGGCTGAATCGCTGCGCGAGCACCAGGCACTAATGCAAGCCCTGCTGGCGCGTGACGCCGCGCTCAGCGTGCAGCGCATGCGCGAGCACTTTGCCAACGGGCTGGACGCGGCCGGCTGAAACCCTCAGCGGCGTTCGGCGGGGTCAGGACGGACGGGCCCCTTTTTACCGGCCATCACCAGCGCCACGCCCGCCAAAATCAACGCGCCACCGGCCAAATGGTGCAGGCCAAGTGCCTCGTCCAGCACCAGCCAGGCCACCACTGCGGCATACAGCGGCCCCAGGTACATGGTCATGGCGACGGGCCCGGCGCCCAGTATCTTTTGGGTCCAGCCATAAATCCAATACGAGCCAATACCCGGAATAAGCGCGGCCACCAGCACCAGCCACAGCGCCTGTGCGCCCAACGCGGGTTCGCCGTGGGTCAGCTCCCAGGCCGCGAACGGCAGCAACACCACCACGCCCCCGGCGCAGATGGCGGCCAGTTGCGCCGTCGACCCCAGCGCACTCGGCCAGCGCTTTTGCAGCAAGGAATAGGCCGCCCAAGCCACGGCGGCGGCTACCACCCACAAGTCACCCGCCACAAACTCGAGTGCGGCCAGACGCAACCACTCGCCCTGCACCACCACGTGCACGACCCCGGCAAGCGCCGCCACCACGCCCACCGCCTGACGCTTGGAAAATGGCTCACCCAACCACAACACCGAGCCCAGGGTAATCATCACTGGCGACGCGGCATAGATCAGCGAAATATTCATCATGCTGGTGCTCTGACCGGCAAAGTACACCGCAGCGCCACAAATCCACATGCCGCAGGCCCCCAGCGCCAGGTAGCGCCCGGCGTGCAGACGCAATTCCTGGCGCTGCCGCCATAGCTCGCGCCGCGCCAGCCAAGCCAACAACACGCCCGCCACCGCCCAGCGCCCCAGCGCCAATACGTGGGGTGTGATGACCCCGGGTGCCCGCCGGGCGATCACGGAATTGACGATCCACAACAGTGGAATCACCCAAAACAAGACTTTTGCAATACGAACCTGAGCGGGCAAGGGTGCCTCGGTCATCAGGCGCTTTCAACAGGGGTTTCGGCGCGGGTATCGGCGGGCACCAAAGCGCCACGCTCCAGTGCCTCGCGGGCCAAACGCCAGACGGCCCGGGGGGCCAAAGGCTTGAGCCGGTGGTCGCTCCAGACCTGGCGCCACAGGCGAGCGCCGCGCTCGCCGTGGTACAGGCCCAGCATCTGGCGCGCAATCGCATACCAGGGGCAGCCGTCCTCGGCAAAAGCACGCTCCATATAGAGCACCATGGCCTCTTCCACGGCCTCGCGGCTGGGCAGCGTGTGCGCATCGTTGAAAAAAGTCGCGTCCCAGGCACTGAGCAGCCAGGGGTTGTAATAGGCCTCACGCCCGACCATCACGCCGTCCATGTGTTGCAGGTGATCCGCAATCTGTGACTGGGTTTTGATGCCACCGTTGACCGCGATGGTCAACGCGGGAAAGTCCTTTTTGAGCTGATACGCCAAGTCATAGCGCAGCGGCGGAATCTCGCGATTTTCTTTCGGGCTCAGGCCCTGCAACCAGGCGTTGCGCGCGTGCACGATGAACACCTCGCACCCGGCCTCGCTAACCTGGCCGACAAAGTCGCGCACAAATCCGTAGCTCTCTTCTTTGTCAATGCCGGTGCGGTGTTTCACCGTGACCGGCACATCCGCCACGTCCCGCATGGCTTTGACCCCATCGGCCACCAGCGCGGGCTCGTTCATGAGGCAGGCGCCAAAAGCACCCCGTTGAACCCGATCACTGGGGCAGCCGCAATTGAGGTTGATTTCGTCGTAGCCCCACTGCACTCCCAAGCGGGCAGCGGCCGCCAGATCGGCCGGGTCGCTGCCACCCAGCTGCAAGGCTACGGGGTGCTCTTCGGCATTGAAGCGCAGGTGGCGTTGCACGTCGCCATGCACCAGCGCGCCGGTGGTCACCATCTCGGTGTACAGGCGGGTGTGGCGGGTCAAAAGGCGGTGGAAATAACGGCAATGGCGGTCGGTCCAGTCCATCATGGGCGCCACCGAAAGGCGCCAGGGCGAGATCGGTGCCGTGGCCAAGGAAAATGTCGTCATTTCCCGATTATCCCCGGCCCCGCGTCACACGGCGACCGTGCCGTGCAGTCATGGAAACCCGGGGTGCCAACACGGCAAAACAGCCTTGAAAAACAACTTTCCAATTCGCGCGGTATATATCAAATAAGCACACAAATTTATTATTGTTAAATTAACCATTAATTTCCATGGATTTGCACGCAATTTGACAATACCATGGCCATAACGTCATCAAATTGACAACCTTATTTCAGGCCAACGCCTGGAGTTGCCGGCGAAGAAAGCACATGAATTTGTGCCTCACCTTATGGAGAGCAGAAAAGGAAACCTGTTGTGACACCACCGATCAGCCCCCCTCTCGTATTCCCCCGCTGCATCCCTTCAGAACTGTTCGGCTCCATTGGCCTGAGCGCCCAGGAGCTGACCAAAGTGCAGCACTTGTTGATGGTGCCCCGCAAGGTCAAAAAAGGGGCGGCATTGTTTCGTGAAGGGCAGCCCTTCAAGGAGCTTTTTGCGGTTCGCTCCGGTAGCTTCAAAACCAGCCTTCGGTCTGCGGATGGACGGACGCAGGTGATTGGCCTGCAGCTGCCCGGAGATTTTCTGGGGATTCAGGGCATTGCCGAGCAGCGCCACCCCTGCGAGGCCCTTGCGCTGGAGGACTCCGAGGTCTGCGCCATGGCTTTTGAACAAATCGAGGTGTTGGCGCGTGAGCTGCCGCCGCTGCAGCGTCTATTTCATACGCTCATGAGCGGCGAGCTCTTGCGCGAGAGCCGTGCCATCGTTTCCTTGGGCAACGCGGGCGCGGAGGCACGTGTCGCCTGCTTTCTGCTCACCCAGCTGGAACGCCTGAAAGCCCGGGGATTTTCGGGTTTTGAGATGGTGCTGCGCTTGTCGCGCGAGGACATCTCCAGCTATCTCGGCCTGAAGGTGGAAACCGTCAGTCGGGTGTTCTCGAAGCTGGTGGACAAAGGGCTCATCAAGGTGGACAACCGCCATGTTCAGGTGCTAACCCACGATGTACTGGCTGAACTGGCCCATTTGAGGTCGCCCAATACCCCTCAAGAAATGAAGCCGCGCCGGGCGACTCGCGCCGCGTCGGGTCCAAAACGCATCAATTTGGAGTGAACTACGTGGCGCACCAGGGTGCCGCGTTGTGCGCCACGGCCATCCACAAGGCCCAAGCCGAACTCAGCGCCAGCGCGGCACCGGCAAGCCGCACGCCCAGTTGGCCGTGTCCGCCAAAAGCGGCATCGCCCCGCAGACGCAGCCAAAGCCAAGGCCCCGCCACCATGGACACGCTGGTGCCCAAGGCAAACAAGGCCATCACCATGGCGCCCTGAATCACCGACCCCGCCAGCGCCGCCACCAGCAAGGCTGAATACAACAGACCGCAAGGCAACAAAGCCCACAAAACGCCTAAAAACCACGGTGCGCCGCCCCTGCGCTGGCCCCACTGGCGCGCATGCTGCCAGACCTGGCGTCCCGCGCGCTCCAGCCAGAGCGGCTGCTCTGCCCTGACCAGCAGCAGCACCCCCAATACCAACGCCGCTACGTGCAACATGCTCCAGACCGGTCGCAGCGCCGCCGACTGCACCGTGAGCCAGCCCAGCCCTTGCATGGAGGCCGCCGCCAGCGCACCCAGTGCCGAATACCCCACCACGCGCCCCGCCTGAAAACCAAGGATTGCCCGGTTTTTATGGGGCCCTGCCGCCTGACCCAGCCCGGCACAGGTTGCGCCGCACATGGCCACGCAGTGGGGGCCGCCCACCAGCCCCATCAACAGGGCGGTGCTCGCAAGGGAAATCAGAGAGTTGGCCACCCGTGAATGGTAAGGGCTCTTACAAAATTTTGGAAAACCGGTTGAGGTGCAAATTGGCCTGCAAGTGGCGATCAAACACCATGGCCACCGCGCGCACAAAAAACCAGCCGGTGTCGGTGACTTCAATGCTGTCGCCATGCAGCGCCACCAAGCCCTGCTCGGCCAGTGGCTTGAGCGCCTCCAGCTCAGTAGCGAAATAGCGCGAAAAATCCACCAGATAGGCCAAGGAAATCGACTCGAAGTCCACCGCACCCTGGCACATGACCGACATGATGACGGCACGGCGCAGCAAGTCGTCGCGGGTTAGCGCCAGCCCGCGCACCACCGGAAATAGGCCCTGGTTGAGCAGGTCGTAGTAATCGTCCAGCGTTTTGGCGTTTTGGCTGTAGGTCGCACCCACCCGCCCGATGGATGACACACCCAGGGCAATCAGGTCGCAGTCAGGCTGGGTGCTGTAACCCTGAAAATTGCGATGCAAACGCCCTTGGCGCTTGGCGACGGCCAGGGGATCATGGGGCAGCGCAAAGTGGTCCATGCCCACGTACACATAGCCCGCAGCCAACAACACCTCCAGCGAACGGGCCAGCATCGCGACTTTGGCACTGGCCGTCGGCAGGTCTGCGCCATGAATCCGCCGCTGCGGTTTGAAGCGCTCGGGCAGGTGTGCGTAGCCATACAGGGCAATGCGGTCCGGACGCAAGGCCGTAATCTGCGCCAGTGTGCGGTCAAAAGAAGCGGCGTTTTGGAGGGGCAGACCGTAAATCAAGTCCACATTGATGGACTCAAATCCGCGCTCACGGGCGGCTTTGACGAGTTCAAAAACCTGATCGGCGGGTTGAATGCGATGAACCGCTTTTTGCACTTCGGGGTCAAAATCCTGGACGCCAAAGCTCAGGCGGTTAAAGCCCATGGCCGCCAGCGCTTCAATGCGCGCCAGGTCTACCGTGCGGGGATCGACCTCGATGGACAACTCAGCGCCCGGTGCCAGCTGAAAATGCTGGCGTAACAAGCTCAGCAGCGCGTGAAGCTCGTCGTCATTCAGAAACGTGGGGCTGCCCCCGCCCAAGTGCAATTGGCTCACCGTGCGTCCCTTGCCAATCAGATCGGTATGCAGCGCAAGCTCCAGCGCCAGATAGCGCAGGTATTCGGCTGAACGGCTGTGGTGCTTGGTGATGACCTTGTTGCAAGCGCAGTAGTAGCACAGCGACGCGCAAAACGGAATGTGGACATACAGGGACAGTGGCTGGGGCCGCGCACCCTCGACGGTAAAGCGCTGGACTAAGGTGCGCTTATATTCGTCGTCGCCGAAGGCCTCTACAAATCGGTCTGCCGTGGGGTAGGACGTATAACGGGGCCCCGCAACATCGAATTGTTGGAGCAATCCCAATGACACCGGAATAGACATGAAATCATTCAAGGTAATATATTGACAAGCCTCATAATGTGAACCACCCCACGGTTTGTGTACTTGACATGTGTCAATATCCACGGAGACACCGGACAAGCGGTTCACCAGGAGAAGTCACCCATGTTCGACCCCTCAACCAAGACCTTAGTGCCAGCACCGACTGCCGTCATACCGGCAGTTCGCAACGCAACCGTCGTACCCATCAACAGCCACAGCATCAAGGTGGCGTGTTCCAACTGCAACTTGCGCGAACTGTGCATGCCCCTGGGCCTGAACCGCGAGGAGATGGACCAGATTGACGCCGTGGTCAACCTCCGACGCAAAGTCAAAAAAGGCAGCTTGCTGTTTCACAACGGCGAAAAATTCACGCATTTGTTTGCCATCCGTACCGGTTTTTTCAAGTCCTATGTCGCCTCAGAGGAGGGGCACGAGCAGGTCACCGGCTTTCAGATGGCCGGCGAGGTGCTGGGCTTGGACGGCATTGCCAGCGACCAACATACCTGCAATGCCGTAGCGCTGGAAGACGCCGAGGTCTGCCTGATGCCGTTTGACCGCATTGAGGAACTTTCGCGTGATATTCCGTCCATGCAACGCCATGTGCACAAGATCATGAGCCGCGAAATTGTGCGCGAGAACGGCATCATGCTGCTCTTGGGGAGCATGCGCGCCGAGGAACGTCTGGCTGCGTTCTTGCTCAACTTGGTGGACCGACTGCATGCGCGGGGCTTTTCGCAGTCGGAGCTGGTCTTGCGCATGACGCGCGAAGAAATTGGCAGCTATCTGGGACTCAAACTCGAAACCGTCAGCCGGGCATTTTCCAAGTTTGCCGAAGACGGATTGGTCGAGGTGGACAAGCGCAACATCCGCATCCTTCGCAGCGACCTGCTGCGCGATATCGTCGGACGCCCCGACTGCACCTGAGGCCAGCGTCCGCACCCCCTGCAGCGTGGGGCGCAACAATCCGTTGACTATGGTTTGGGCTTGACCACCAAACCTGTGGCGGCGTGGTTGCGGGCTTGCATGGCAGGTGCCAGGTTGGTGGGCACGGAGTCAGCGGTCTGGTTAAGTTCTACGCCCTTGCGGTAATAGTCTTCGTCCACCAGCGTGTCCATGCCGATGTAGGCCAGATAAAAGGTGAAAAAACTGGCAATCACCACCACGACCGGACCGGAGAGCACCAGCCAGACATGGCCATGCTTCCACCAAGGGGACGAACTGTTTTTTGCGATGCTTGGCATAGAGATCCTTAGCGCGGAACAATGAATACGGATTTTTCGACCACGGTAGTATTGCTGCCCTGGCCGGTGACTTCGAATTGAATAGGATGCGAACCGGCAGTCGCTTGTCCGGGCGGCAACTGAAGCCGAACCACGACCCAACGCGACTGCGCGGACTCCACCAGAATGTCGCTTTCAGTGACCACCTGCAGGCCAGGCAAACCCGAGGCCTGCAAACCGACCCGTTGGGGCGACTCGGACGCATTCATGACTTGCAGGCGGAAGACGTTTTCAATGCGGCCGCCCTCGACCTCGCGCGCCATCGTGGTCCGGTCGCGCTCCACGTCCACCTTGAACGCCGGGCGCATGGCCAGACTGGTGAACATCAGCCCAATAATGGTCCACAAAATGAGTGTGTAAACCAGCACCCGCGGGCGCAGGACATGGCGCAGGGTTTGGCTCTGCGTCCAGTGCTGGTTCACCGCGTTTTCGGTGGAATACTTCACCAGGCCGCGCGGGTAGTTCATTTTGTCCATGACCTCGTCACAGACATCGGCGCAAGCGCCACAACCGATGCACTCGTACTGCAAGCCCTTGCGGATGTCGATGCCGGTGGGGCATACCTGTACGCACAGGCTGCAGTCCACGCAAGCGCCCAGGTTGGATTGGGACAAATCGAGCTTTTTGGAACGCGCACCCCGAGGCTCGCCGCGCTGTGCGTCATAGGTAACGATGAGCGTGTCCTTGTCGAACATGGCGCTTTGGAAGCGCGCATAAGGGCACATATGCTTACAGACTTGCTCGCGCATGAAGCCCGCATTGCCATAGGTCGCAAAACCATAGAAAAACACCCAAAACGTCTCCCATGGACCCACGTTCAAGGTGAGAAATTCATGGCTAAGCACGCTGATGGGCGTGAAATAACCCACAAAGGTGAAGCCGGTCCACACCCCTACCGCCAACCAGATGGCGTGCTTTTCGCTTTTGCGCAACAGTTTTTCCACGGAAAAGCCTGCGGCATCGCGGCGCATTCGGGCCGACCGATCACCCTCGGTGCGCTTTTCTATCCATAAGAAAATCTCGGTGTACACCGTCTGCGGGCAGGCATAACCGCACCAGAGTCGCCCCGCCACCGCGGTAAACAGAAACAGCGACAGCGCCGAAATCACCAGCAAGCCGGTCAGGTAGATGAAGTCCTGCGGGTACAGCACCAAGTTAAAAATGTAAAAGCGCCGGGCACCCAAATCAAAAAGCACCGCCTGGCGCTGCCCCCAGTCCAGCCATGGCAGGCCGTAAAAAACCAACTGCGTCAGAAACACGGTGGCCCAACGCATACGCGAAAAAAATCCCGAGACGCTGCGGGGATAGATTTTTTGGTGCGACTCGTAGAGAGAAATCAGCTCGGGGCTGGCGCCCTCGGGTGCAGCGATCGGCCCGGTGTCCGTAGACACGGCAATCGGAATGGTCTTGCGGCTGGGCGATGGGTCGGTGGTCAAAAGCGAAGCACTCTAAATAAGGGGCGGATGCGACGCGCATCCGTTGCAGCCAGAGGGCCGCGCACAGGGCGGGCGTCGACCACTCGGTCGACGCCGCCAAACGTCATGGATGCGAGAGGCTCCAAACATAGCTCGCCAGCACATGAATTTGCGCCTCGGTGAGCTTTTCTGCTTGCGCAGGCATTTGGTTGACCTTGCCGTTGTTCACCATATTGATGATGGCGGTCTCGCCGTAGCCATGCAGCCAGATGTTGTCGCTCAGGTTGGGAGCGCCGAGCGCCTGATTGCCTTTGCCATCCGCGCCATGGCAGGCGGCACAGGCCGTGAACTTCGATTTACCCAGGGCAGCGCGCACCGAATCATGGGGACTGGCGGACAAACTGAGCACGTAGTTGGCGACGTTTTTCACGTCCTCCGGCGTGCCTACGGCAGCCGCCATGGGGGGCATTTGACCGATACGGCCCAGGGTCAGGGTTTCCTTGATCTTGTCGGGGGCGCCGCCATGCAGCCAGTCACCATCGGTCAGGTTGGGAAAGCCCTTGGAGCCGCGCGCATCCGAACCGTGGCACTGGGAACAATTGTTCATGAACAGGCGTTCGCCAATGGCATGGGCCTGGGGGTCTTTGGCCACCGCCTCTGGCGCCATGGCTGTGAATTTGGCGTAGAGCGGGGCCTCGGCCAAGTTTGCCTTTTTGACCTCAGCCTCATACTGGCCCACCGCGGTCCAGCCGAGCTGACCGGTGGACTTGCCCAAGCCCGGGTACAGGGCCAAATAGGCAAAACCAAAGACCACGGTGATGACGAACAACCAAACCCACCAGCGCGGCAGCGGGTTGTTCATTTCGCGCAGATCGCCGTCCCAGACGTGGCCCGTACTGTTGTCATTGGCCGTCATGGCGCGCGCTTTGCCACTGAACCACAGCAGCAGCAGGCAGGCCAGCATGCTGACCACGGTGATGGCGGCCACGTAAATGGCCCAAAAATTACTGGTGAAATCACTCATATCGGTTCCTTGTGCATGCGTTCGCCATCAGTCCTGCTCAAAAGGCAGGTTGGCCGCTTCGGTGAAATCGGCTTCGCGGCGGCGTGACCACGCCCAGCCCATGATGGCGATGAAGATCGCAAAACTCACCACCGTTACCAGTGCGCGCAGGGTATTGACGTCCATAGTGGTCTCCCTGGCCTATTTGAGAGCGAGGCCCAAGACCTGCAAATAGGCGATGGTGGCGTCGAGTTCGGTCTTGCCTTTGACTTCTTCGGCCGCGCCGGCAATTTGCGCGTCGGTATACGGCACGCCTACCCGGCGCAGTGCCGTCATGTGGGCTGGCATCACTGCGGCGTCCACCGGAGTTTTTTCCAGCCAGGGGTAAGCGGGCATATTGGATTCGGGCACCAGATCACGCGGGTTGGTCAGGTGGATGCGGTGCCATTCGTCGCTGTATTTGGCGCCCACCCGCGCCAGATCGGGCCCGGTACGCTTGCTTCCCCACTGGAAAGGATGGTCGTATACCGACTCACCCGCCACCGAATAATGACCGTAGCGCAGAGTCTCTGCCCGGAAGGGGCGAATCATCTGCGAATGGCAGTTGTAGCAGCCCTCGCGGATGTAGATGTCGCGTCCGGCCAACTGCAGCGCGGTGTAGGGCGCAACGCCCTTGATCGGCTCAGTCGTCGACTTCTGGAAAAACAGGGGCACGATCTCGACCAGGCCGCCGGCCAGCAGCACCAGCAGGATCAGCACAATCATCAGAAAGTTGCTGGTTTCAATTTTTTCGTGCGACAGGCTCGAAGTGGAAGTGTCTTTTGCCATGGTTCGGTCCTTCGGGTTTAGGCGTGGGCCGCAACAGCGGGAATCATCACCGTCTCAGCGCGCCCATGGGTAGCGGTTTTCAGGGTGTTCCAGAGCATGATCAGCATGCCGCTGAGATACAGCAGACCGCCCAGCAAACGCAACACATAGAAGGGATAAGTGGCCTTCACCGACTCCACAAAGGTGTAGGTCAGGGTGCCGTCGGCGTTAATGGCACGCCACATCAGGCCCTGCATGACCCCCGCAATCCACATTGCGGCGATATAAATCACGATACCCACGGTAGCCGTCCAGAAGTGGATCTCAATAGCCTTGAGGCTGTACATCTGCTTCTGGCCAAACAGGCGGGGAATCAGGTAGTACATGGAACCCATGGTGACCAGACCCACCCAGCCCAAGGCGCCGGAGTGCACGTGGCCCACGGTCCAGTCGGTGTAATGGCTCAGGGCGTTGACCGTCTTGATGGACATCATCGGGCCTTCAAAGGTGCTCATACCGTAGAAGGACAGGGACACAATCAAAAAGCGCAGGATCGGGTCATCCCGCAGTTTGTGCCAGGCACCAGACAAAGTCATGATGCCGTTGATCATGCCGCCCCAGCTCGGCGCCAGAAGAATCAATGAGAAGACCATGCCAACGGACTGGGTCCAGTCAGGCAAGGCGGTGTAGTGCAGATGGTGGGGGCCCGCCCACATGTAGGTAAAAATCAGGGCCCAAAAGTGAACGATGGACAGGCGGTAGCTGTACACGGGGCGCCCAGCCTGCTTGGGAATGAAGTAATACATCATGCCCAAAAAGCCGGCGGTCAGGAAAAATCCGACTGCGTTGTGGCCGTACCACCATTGCACCATGGCGTCTTGCACGCCTGCGTAAGCGGAGTACGACTTCATCATGCCTGCCGGAATAGCTGCACTGTTCACCAGATGCAACAGCGCGACCGCCAGGATGAAGGCGCCAAAAAACCAGTTGGCTACGTAAATATGCTTGACCTTGCGGGTGCCCAAAGTACCAAAAAACACCACCGCAAAGGCCACCCAAACCAGGGTAATCAAAATATCAATGGGCCACTCCAGCTCCGCATATTCCTTGCCCTGGGTGTAGCCCAAAGGCAAAGAAATGGCCGCGGCCAGAATCACCAGCTGCCAGCCCCAAAAAGTAAAGCTGGCCAGACTGCCGCCAAACAGCCGCACCTGTGAAGTGCGTTGCACCACGTAGTAAGCCGAAGCAAAGAGGCCGCACCCGCCAAATGCGAAGATCACCGCGTTGGTGTGTAGCGGTCGCAAGCGGCCGTAACTTAGCCACGGAATCCCGAAATTGAGCTCTGGCCAAGCCAGTTGGGCGGCGATGATCACCCCCACCAGCATGCCGACCACGCCCCATACTACTGTCATGATGGCAAATTGCCGAACGACGGTGTCGTTGTAGCTCGCTGCCCGCTGATTCGCAATTGCCATACCTAGCTCCTCTGAATTGACCTTGCGCACAAGTTTGCGGGGAAACCCTTACGCAAGCCTTGACGCAAGTCAAGTGCGCCTGAAAGAAGCAGAATTGGGATGCGAAAAATCAAGGTTCGCGCAGGATACGCTCGCCCTCGGCCTCAATATCTTCAAATTGGCCACGGTCTATGGCCCACCAAAGACCCAGCAAAATGACGAAGACCAGTACCACAGAAAGGGGAATCAGCAAGTACAGGACGTCCATGGAAAATCTCCAAAATTCCGGTCAAAGGTGCATCTGAGGCGCCGTGCTGTCAGGCACCGGGCGCGAGAGGCGCAGGGCGTTGCCCACCACCAGCAAAGAGCTGCCCGCCATGCCCAGCCCGGCCGCCCAAGCAGGCAGCATGCCCGCCACGGCCAAGGGTACACAGACCGCGTTATAGATCAGGGCCCAGGCCAGGTTTTGTCGCACGATCGCCATGGTGCGTCGGGCTAGCAGCACGGTTTGGGCAACCGGCAGCAGCTGTGCGCCCAGCACCACAAAATCAGAGCGGGCCTGCGCCAGCGGCACCGCTTGGCCCAGCGCGAAGGACACTTGCGCCCCGGCCAATACCGGCGCATCGTTCAGCCCGTCGCCCACCATGGCCACACTGCGCCCACCCGACTGCAAAACCCGCAGCGCCTTCAATTTTTCGTCGGGCGAACAGCCGCCACGCGCCTGGGCAATACCCAATGAGCCGGCTACCCGATCGACCGCCCGCTGGGCGTCACCCGACAGCACCTGAACTTCGAGACCGGCGGCTTTGAGTGCGTCCACGCAGGCCTGCGCGTCAGGGCGCAGCGCCTCGGCGAGTGAAAAAGTGGCAATCCAACCCTGCGCATCGGCCAAAACGACCTCGGTATCGACCGCGGCATCCGCCCGAACGCCGCAAAAAGCCGCCGATCCGAGGCGCAAGTCCAGGGGCGCCTCCCGCGGATCTTTCGGGTCTGCGATTTCTGGATATGCCGAGCCACTCAGACCCTGACCGGGCGTTTCGACCACACGGGCGCATTGCCAAGCCGGGGATCTGCCCCCTGACGCCGCAGCCTCGACCAGGGCGCGCGACGCCGGGTGCAAAGACTGGCGCGCCAGCGCGGCAGCCCACGCCAATGCCTGCGCTTGTGAAACGCCAGCACGGGTCTGCACGTTTTGCACCCAAAGGCGGTCGCGGCTCAAGGTGCCAGTTTTGTCAAACACCACTGTGTCCACGTGGGCCAGCGACTCCAAGGCCTGCAAGCGCCGCACCAAGACGCCTCCGCCCGCCAAGCGCCCAGCCGCAGCCAACATGGCGGCGGGCGTGGCCAGCGATAGCGCACAGGGACAGGTCACCACCAGCACCGACACTGCCACCATGAGCGCGCGCTCCGGGTCGCGGTCCCACCACCACCACGCCGCACCGGCGGCACTGAGCATCACGCCAAGCAAAAAAGGTTTGGCCAAACGGTCGGCCAACAGCGCAATTTTGGGCTTGGTGGCCGAGGCCGTTTCCATGAGGGCCAGGATTTGGGAAAACCGGGTGTTTTCAGCCACACGCTGCACCCGCACCCACAAAGTGGAAGCGAGATTAAAACTACCGGCAAGGACCTGGGCGCCCACCTCACGCAGCAGGGGCCGCGACTCACCGGTCAGCAAGGCTTCATCCACACTGCTGCTGCCCCGCTCCACCACCCCATCGGCAGCAAAGGACTCACCGCTCTGCACCCTCAGCAGGTCGCCCACCTCGATGCGACGCACCGCCACGCGCTCAAATTCGCCACTGGGCAGCTGGCGCTCGGCGCCCTCGGGCAAGCGGTTCATCACCGCCTCCAATGCGCCAGCCGTTCGGGCGCGCAAGCGCAGTTCCAACCAGCGCCCACTCAGGAGAAAAAAAACAAACATGGTCAGAGAGTCGAAATAGACCTCGCGACCGAACTGGCCGGTCGGGTCAAAGGTCCCAGCCGTGCTGACCGCAAATGTCACTGCAATACCCAGCGCCACCGGCAAGTCCATGCCAACGCGCCGCTGCACGACATCGTGCCAGGCGCTGCGGAAAAACCCACCACAAGAAAAAAATACCACGGGCAAGGTCAGCACCCAAGAGGCCCATCGCAGCAGTGACTCCATCTCGGTACTCAGGTCACCCGCCCGGGCGACATAGGCGGGGTAGGCGTACATCATGACCTGCATCATGCACAGGCCCGCCACCAACCACCGCCAAAGAATCGCACGGTTTTCGGCCTTGCGCTGGGTCGTGGCAAACGCGTCATTGGCCGGCAGAACCTGATAACCGCTGGCCAGGACCGCCTGCATCCACCGGGAGGGCATCACGGTACCCGCGCGCCATTGGACTGTGGCGCGCTGGCCGCCGACACTCACTGCGGCTGACTGCACGCCTGGCACCTGCCGCAAGGCGTCTTCGACGGTCACCGAGCAGGCGGCACAGTGCATACCGGCCACCACCACCTGAGACTCCCAGAGCCCGGAGGCCGCATCGATCAGACGACTGAAGGCGCTCCATTCATGGGGATCATCGAGCAGTTGAAATGGGGCAGCAGACGGCATGGAGACGGGGCACGATCGGGCCTGGAGCAGGGCAAAAACAGAACGCCAAGTGTGCCTGAGTCGCAGGAACACCAGTTGATCCATGTCAAAAGCGAAAATTTGTTGCCTGCTAGCCTTGTTGCAATCGATACGAAAGGGCCGTTTATGTATTCACGCATCCTGGTTGCCACCGATGGCTCAGAGCTCTCCCAAAAGGCGGTCGCCAGCGCGATTGACTTGGCTGCGGCCTGCAAGGCGGACCTGGTCGCCCTGCAAGTGGTTCCGCCCTACCCCATCAGCTATTTTGAAGGGGGCATTGCCATCGACGGCGCGGAAATCCAGCGGATTGAAGCCCTTTGGGCCGATAACGCCAAATCCAATGTGGACGCCATCGCACAGACCGCCTTGGCCAAGGGCGTCAAAACCCAGGCCGTAACCAGCCGCTCCGATGTCGTATCCAACGCGGTGATTGCAGCGGCCCAAAAGCACGGTTGCGACCTGATCGTCATGGCTTCGCATGGCCGACGGGGGCTTTCACGCTTGCTCTTGGGCAGTGAAACCCAGCAGGTACTGACCCACGCCACCACAGCAGTGCTGGTGGTGCGCTAGCCGATCAGATCGAAAAAGCGGCCAGGTTAGGCGCTTCGGTTTCAACGGGCTCGGTGGCGTCTTGGAAGCGACTGCGAATCTCAAGCACTTCGGGCCACGCGCCCAGAAACGCGTCCACACACGCGGGGTCGAAGTGGGCCCCTCGGCCAGCGCGCAAAAACTCCGCCGCTTCGTCAGCCGTCCAAGCGCGCTTGTAGGGCCGCGATGAACTGAGTGCGTCAAAGACGTCCGCCACCGCCACGATGCGACTGAACAGGGGGATGTCCTGGCCCTTGAGCCCCTGCGGGTACCCACTGCCATCGTACTTTTCGTGGTGTCCCAGCGCGATTGCAGCCCCCGCCCGCAACAAGGGGGACGTGCTTTCCTTGAGCAGTTCGTAGCCCAGCACGGCATGCTCGCGCATCATTGCGAGTTCTTCGAGATTCAATTTCCCGGGTTTGAGCAATATCCGGTCCGGGATCGCCACTTTGCCGATGTCGTGCATCGCGGCCGCGTCCCGCAGCATTTCCTGGTCTTGGATCGACAAATTCAACTCGCGTGCAATCAGCCAGGAAAAATGCGACATCCGCAAAATGTGCATCCCAGTGTCGGCGTCGCGGTACTCCGCCGCTTTGGCCAGGCACATGACCGTTTCGCGCTCACGCGCCCGCACCTCCTCGGTGGCCAAGCGCACGCCTTCGGCCAGCCAGGCCGCCTGATCGGTCAACTTCCGGTTGGCGTCACTGAGCTTGAGCAGATTTTTGGCCCGGGCCAAAAACTCGACCGGATCCACAGGCTTGGACAAAAAATCATCGGCACCAGACTCCAGCGCGCGATAACGCACGGCACGCTCATCGTTGGCCGTCACCATCAATACCGGAATGGACTGGGCACCGTTGATTTGGCGAAATTTGCTGATGAACTCCAACCCGTCCATCGTGGGCATCATGAAGTCAACCACCACCACGTCGACGGGCGTGTGACGTGCAAACTCCAGCGCCAGCAAGGGGTCGTTAAAAGCGTGTGCTTCGGTGTGGTCCAGGCGCTTGACCAGCGCCCTCATCATCTGCAGACTGATGTCGGTGTCGTCGACGATGAGCACTCGCTGGGTCACGGCGTCTGACTTTCAGGTTTTAGAAAAAAAAATGGGAAATAAATCGCCGGGTTGCGAGCATAACGTGCCACACCACTGCGGCTAGGCGGCCGCCGTCTGACGTCCCGCCCAAAGCCACAAAAGCAAGCCGCCAAGCACCATCGGCACGCAGAGCCATTGGCCCATGCTCATCCCCAAAGAGAGCAGTCCAAGGTGTGCGTCCGGCTCCCGGAAAAATTCAGAAACAAAGCGGAAAACGCCATATCCGCCCAAAAATGCGGCGGCCACACGTCCCCGCTTGGGAGTCGCGGCGGCGTACCACCACAGCAGAACAAAGAGCAACAAGCCCTCCAGCAAGAACTGGTAGATCTGGGAGGGGTGGCGTGGTGCATCTCCAGCGCCACGAAACACCATGCCCCACGGCAGCGTGGGGTCTGCCAGTCGGCCCCAGAGCTCGCCGTTGATAAAGTTGCCTATGCGCCCGGCAGCCAAACCGGTCGGTACGCATGGCGCAACAAAATCAGCCACTTGCCAAAAGGACCGATGGCGGGAGTACGCGAACCAGGCCATGGCGGCAATCACGCCCAACATGCCACCGTGAAAACTCATGCCGCCTTGCCAAACCGCCAAAATTTCGAGCGGGTGGCTGGCGTAATACTGAGGCTTGTAAAACAGGCAATAGCCGATTCGTCCGCCCAACACGACGCCCATCACACCGAGAAAAAGGATGTCTTCGACGTCCCGATAAACCCAGGGAATTTGCCCCTTGCTGCTGGCAAAAGGGCTGTGGCGCAGGCGCCGACTGCCCAGCCACAAAAAAAGACCAAAGGCCGCAAGGTAGGTCAACCCGTACCAGTGGACGGCCAAAGGTCCGATTTGCAGGGCGACGGGGTCAATTTGAGGGTGGATCAGCATGCGCCTATTGTGCCCGCACGGATAGCCCCGCTCGCTCTACGGTCTGATCAAAATCCGCCGTGCAGCGGGCGGCATCCGGGCTTAATATTTTCGCTTCTGTGCCGATATCCAGACCAGTGACCCTTCGCGTCATCGCCAACGGGGCGATGACGCTGCAAGCGGTCTGGATCCGCCAAGGGATACCGCCATGAACACCACACTGGTCCTGCTCACCATTTTTTTCTTTGCTGCCCTTCTGGTGGCCGGAATCTTTTACTACCTCACGCTGCAGAACTTGGCCCACATCCGGCGTGAAGTGGACCGCTTGCAAATTCAGGCGCGTGCGGAGCGGGCCAGCAGCATGCTGCGCGCCGAGCGCTCCCGCTGCCAGCACGAACTGCAGGCCCTGGAGACCGATTTGGGTGCCAACGGGCGCAACGCCCTCACAGCGCAGGAATTGACGCTGGTCGACAACCACCGCGCCTCCATCAAAGAATGCGTGGACGCGCTCAAGAAGGCCGGTGACTGGCTGGGCCTGCCTTTTGACCTGGAGTGGGTCGACATACTGCAACGCTTGCCACGTCTGAATGCACTCTATCTTGCATCGCTGGATAATGGCGCGCTGCTGGCGAATCAAAGCTCCGACCCCGGTGTGGCCAACCCGCTGCCGGCACCGACCGGACCGGCGGCGATGGGCGCCCCAGCCACCGCCTCCAAACCCATTTGAAAGAACTCAGCATGCCAAGTTGGATAAATGCCGCCGGAGTTGCTCTGACTGCTCTGGCCTGCGTCGTACATGCCGGCCCCTGGGAAGACGGCTACGCGGATTACCAACGCAAGGACTACGCTGCGGCAGTGGCCAAGTGGCGAGGCGTAGCGCAGTCCGGCAATCGGGACGCCCAGTCTTTGCTGGGCATCATGTATGCGTTTGGCCAAGGTGTACCGCAGGACTACCCCCAAGCCATCAAATGGCTGCGACTGGCGGCGGCCCAAGGCGAACCCAAAGCCCAATTCAAACTCGGCAGCATGCACGCCAATGGACAGGGCTTTCCCCGAGACCACCAGCGGGCGGCCATGTGGTTCATGATGGCGGCAGAGGGCGGCGATGCCAGGGCACCCAAAGAGCTGGCCAAGTCTGCCAGCGAGCTCACTGAAACCCAACTCGCGACCGCAAAGCGGCTCGCCCAAACCTGCATCAAGCGCGAGTTTCAGGGCTGCGAATAGCCGTAGCTGCCGCTTCGAAATGACCTTGACCTGCCGTTAGTCGACAGGTGCGAGTGGGCCTGCTTACTGGCCCTCTTTGAATTTGACCGTGATGCTGATGCGCCGGTTGCGCGGATCTTTCGGGTCGTTGGGGTTGAAGGGAGCCGTATCCGCCACCCCTTCGATTTGGACAAAGCGATCCGCTTTGATACCATTTTTTTCCAAGGTCGCGCGCGTAGTTTCGGCCCGCTCGGCGGACAAAGACCAGTTGTTGCGCCCCTCCTTGTTGGCAAAACCCACACTGTCGGTGTGGCCGCGCACGCTCACTTTGTTGGGCATGGCCTCCAGAGACTTGGCGATTTCTCCCAACAGCGCTTGCGCCTTGGGTTGCAACTTGGTCGTGCCCAGCGGGAACATCGAAAAATCGGCTTTGTCGATCACTTCAATGCGCAAGCCTTCCTTGTCACGCACGAACTGCACCTGGTTCTTGACCTGCTCCAGTGCCGGATTGGCGGCGAGCTGCTCTTTGACTTCTTTCTCAAGCTGGTCAAAATTGGCGCTGTCTTGCGCTTGACTGCCGCCCTGACCTTCTGACTGGTTTTGCGTTTTCGCGTCGTTTTCGCGGGCGTTTTCGCTGTTGGGTGACGGATCGTTTTCGGTAGGACCGCCTTCAGAACGCGGGGTCAAGCGTTCCATCGGGGCGGTTTGCTTTGCCGTGTAGGGGAAACCATCGGGGTCGATGATCGAGCGCCCCCCCAAAATTCCGTTGGAGCCGGCCAATGCACCCATGGTGATCTGGCTTTGTGACGAGGGCTTGAAATAGTCCGCCACACTTTTCCGTTGTGAATCGTTGGTGGCACCCAAAATCCACATCAGCAAGAAGAACGCCATCATGGCCGTCATCATGTCGGCCAGCGCAATTTTCCAGGCACCGCCGTGTGCGCCTCCATGCCCTGCCGCGATCTTTTTGACGATGATGGGCGCAAGCGCCGCTTCTTCTGGCGGCGCCTCGACGTCAGCGGCGGGCGCTGCTGCCCCTGCCGCGGCGGCCTCCGCTGCCAGTTTTTCTTCTTCGCTGGCGGGTGCAGCCTCAGTGGCCATGCTTATTTACCTCGCAAACCGTCGAACACTTCCGCGAAACTGGGTTGGTTATGGTGGCTGATGCAGACGCGAGCAGCCTCCAATATCAGGGGCATGGGATGGCCGTGCATGGTGCCGATGATGATTTGTTTCACGACACCGTACATGCAAGCCTCGTCCTCAATGATTTGCGCCAGGCGCTTGGCAAAGGGCTCGAAGAAGCCGTAGGCCAAGAACACACCAATGAACGTTCCCACCAGGGCCGCACCCACCAGGCCACCCAAAACAGCAGGCGGCTGGTCAATCTGTTCCATGGTTTTCACCACACCCATCACGCAGGACACAATTCCCAGGGCCGGCAAAGCACCTGCCAGTGTTGCAATCGCATCCGAGGCCTTGAGCTCGTCATGATGGTGGGATTTGATGGAGCTGTCCATCACCTCTTCCACCGCCATCGGGCTCAGGGTGCCCTGCGAAACCACCATGAGACGCACGGTGTCGGTGATCAGATGCAGCAGCGCGTGGTCGGCCAGAATTTTGGGGTACTCGCTGAAGATTGCGCTGGACTCGGGCGTTTCGATATGCGCTTCCAGCGCGACAGCGCCTTCCGCTTTGAGCGTCTTCATGACCTTGGAGACGCAAAAAATGGTGTTGAGGTAGTCGTCTTTATGGTACTTGGAGCCTTTGAACGTCCGGCCGATGCCCGCGAACACGGCTTTGACCACGTCAGGACTGTTACCGATCAACATGCCGCCGATAGCTGAGCCCAAGATACACCAGCCCTCAATGGGCGCGGCATGAATGAACGGCGCAAGGCTGCCGCCGCCCACGATGAAGCTGCCGAACACGCAGACATTCAAGAACACGATACCGATGATGCCAAACATAGTCGTTCCCAAAAAAGGACAGTGGACGACCTCTTGCAAGGTCCGCCCACCTGGTAAACACTTCCCCTAAGGGAAAGCGCATAAAAACACCCGGGTGCAGCCCTGGGGCCGCACCACCACACCGCACGCTAGTGGTACTGCGCGCTTGCCTGGCCGGGCAAGAGCGAAGGCACCTCTTGCCAGGCACTGCGAATTTCTGTCATCAAACTGTGGATTTCCTGCAGCACCGCCATGTCGTTGTTGGCGTTGGCGAAAATCAGACGGCGGGTGACGTAGCTGTACAGGTCATTCAAATTCTGTGCCAACTCGCCACCCTTGGCGAAGTCAAGCGAACCTTGCAAACCGACCACGATTCGACTGGCGCGGGCAATGCACTTGCACTTTTCCTGAACCGCACCGTGCGCCAAGTGTCCTTGCGCCGACACCAAAGCATCCACCAAGCCATCAAACAGCATCTGAATCAGGGCCACGTTATTGGCCACTGAGGCTTGGGATGCCAGATTGTCTGAGCCATAAGATTCCATGGCTTTGAACTGAAGTCGCATATCGGTTTCTCCTACTGGGTTTGCGTACCCACTAGGTATCGGCCACGCCGGAAAAAACTTGAGCACTTTCGGTTCGTGCAGACCCAACATTTCAGCGCTCCCGCTGGGCGGCCGGCTTGCCAGCCACTTCAATCTTAAGACTGACCCGCAATTTCTTGACAATTGCGGTGAGCAATTGGCTGATGCGCGACTCGGTTACGCCCAAAATCTCGCCAATTTCCTTGAGATTGAGCTCTTCCACGTAATACAAAGACATCAGCAACTGGTCGCGTTCGGGGAGGTCGGCGATGGCGTCGGTGACCGCGCCCATGAACTGCTGGTGCTCCACGATCGCATCGGGTTGGCGCGACCGCTCGTCCGCGATACCCAAAACCTCGTCGGTCATGACCTCCATCGACAGGGTCTCAAAGCGCTTGGCATTGCCACGCCGCTTTTGGAACTGGTCGAGGTCATCGCCCATGTGGTCGGCCAACTCTGCCTGGGTGGGCGCACGGCCGAGCTCGCTGGCCAAGGCGTTGGTCGCCTCGTTTTCAGACTTGTTGAATGCCACCGCCGATCGTGGAAGATAGGACAGTTGGCGTACCTCGTCCAAAATCGCACCGCGTACCCGGCTCAAGGCGAAACTCTCAAATTCAATGCCTTTGGTGGGGTTAAAGGCCCGCGCGGCCTCCAAAAGCCCAATCATCCCCACCTGAATCAGCTCATCGAGCTCCATGAACGGCGGGATCCGCACCTTCAGGTGCAGCGCCACCCGTTTGACCAGGCCCAGATGCGCCAACACCAGCGCTTCGCTGTTGTCTTGGGCATCCTCGTACAGGCGGGTGGAAACGGCCATGGGGAATCAGGCTTGGTAGCGCACCAGGCGTTCGACAAAAAACTGCATGCCACCAGAGAAGTTGGCGATAGGCGCCATCTGGGTCACCGATTTGGCAAGACGTTTGAAGTCGCGTGCGCTGTTGCTTCGGGGCGCAAACTCCATGACGGGCTCGTATTTCTTGTGCGCCGCCAAAATCATGTCGTCGTTTTCGATCGACCCCAGATAGTGGGTGGTGAAGTTCAGAAACTGGGCGCACACCTGATTGATGCGGCGAAACAGGTTTTGTCCATCCGCCTGGCTGTTGACAGCGTTCGGAATGACATAAATCTCGTTGAGGTCGTAGTCCTGAATCAGAACCTTGATGGTTCCATAGGCATCGGCAATGGACGAGGGATCATCGCGCACGACGATAAAGCGGCGCTGGCAGGCGCCCATAAAGGCCAGCACGGAGGGGGAAATACCGGCCGCCATGTCGACAATCAGGTAATCAATATCGTCTTCTAACGCACTGAAAGCCTGCACGATGCGCGAGGCTTGTACCCGGGTGAGGGCGGCAAGCTCTTTCACCCCGGACGCGCCCGGCACCAGCATGACGCCATGGCGCGAGGTGACCGTGATCTCTTGCAGGGTTTTTTGGCCGCTCATAAAGTGGCTCAGGTTGTACGGACAGGCGCAGCCCAGTGCAATTTGCGAGTTGGCAAGGCCCAGGTCGGCGTCAAACAGCATGACACGGTGGCCCATCATGCTCAGCGAAATGGCCAGGTTCACGGCCACGGTGGTTTTTCCCACACCGCCTTTGCCGCTGGCAATGCCAATGACCTCTGTACGAACTGACTTTTGCATTGTGTTTTTCTAGTTGCTCAATTAAACGGCCCACGCAAACCCCGAGGGCTTGCGGGTGCAGAAAGTCGCGGTGTCGGTGGTTGCAGCTTGATCGGCATGGGTTTTGCCACCTGAATGGGGGCAATCGACTCCGGTGCACGGGAAAGCTGGGCCACCGCCATTTCTACCAGAGCACTGGTGCTCAGATCACGCTTGAGCGCATTGACATGTGCCCCGTCGCTCGCTGCAGAAAGCGATAAAAAATTATCGCAGAGAAATTCGACCAAAGGCCAAGGCTGGACCGACTCGTCCAATTTACTCACCATCAGGCTGTTCCAGCGAATACCCGAGCTCCGCAACACACGGCGCAAGGTCGCCGAAGACGCATCCGCAGACACCACCGCATGCGTTTCGCAGGCCGGACACGCCGTTTGCACTTCGGTAATGCGGGCGGCCATTTGGCTGCCGGAGGTGTCAATCAGCACCAGTCCGTGCTCGCTCAACCGGTTCAGCACGGCGATCAGCGCAGCCGGGGTGTCGGCACGAAAACACTCGACGCCCGCCTGGGCCGCCAATGTCTGGGTATGGGCCCAGGCACCGACACGGTCGTCCTGGTAGCTGACGATGGCGACTTTGGCAGCGCCCAACTGGGCGGCGGCCTGGCTGGCCAGGCGCATCACCATCATGGTTTTGCCCGAACCCGAGGGGCCCGCAATCAGATGAACGCCAGTTTGCGGCAGCGCCACGCTGGGGCGCCGGGCAATGTCTTCGAGTTGGTTGCGCACGGCCGACAGTGCTTCGTGTTCGCTGCGCATGTCTTTGACCGTGTCCAACAGCAAGGTACGCAGGCCAGTGGGCATGCCCGCCTGGGTAAACGAAGTCATCAGGTCTTCCACTTCGACCGACAGGTTCAGGCTGGCTTGCCAACCCGTGGTTTTTTGGCTCAGGCTGATTTCGCGGCGCAGGCTGGCGAGTTCGTCGCGGATCAGATCCATGATCTCGCGGCTGCGAAGGTAGTCACGTTCGTCGTCGAGTTTCGCAAACGTGGGCTCCTGGCGTGGGGCCTGCAGTTCTTTGGAAGGCGTCTGGGCTTGCGCCTGTGCCAAGTGCTTGGAAAACGCCATGTTCCCGGCAGGCGCTGCCGAAACCTGGGCGCTTTGGTGCGCGGGCGAAACGGTCGAATCCAAGGATTGTTCGTCAATGTCCAGGGCGACGACCAACTCGGTCTGGCCGCCCACCGTGTGATTGGATATCACCAGGACGTTGCGACCGTACAGCGCCATGGCGCGCTCGGTCGCGCTTTTGGTGTCGTTGGCGAGGATGCGTTTAAGTTCCATGGCAGTCTTCGGTTGAATGGGGGGCGGGTTGGCTCAGGGCTGCAGCAGGGGCTATCCCTTAGCGGCGAACCTCATTGTTTTTGGATTCGGCATGCACGGTGTGAATCACCTTGACGGACTGGTCGTCCGGGATTTCGCCGTAGGACAAGATCACGAGTTCACTGACCCGGTGGCGTACCGACTTGGACAACCAGGGGCGGATCGCGGGGGAAACCACCAGCACCGCACTGTGGCCCAGGTCTTCCACGGCCTTGGTGCCATCGCGCAGCGCACTGAACAGGCGTTCCGCCAGACCAGGTTCAATCACCATGCTTTGGCCCTGACCTTGCTGCTGCAGCACGTTGTGCAGCAGTTGCTCGAGGCCGGGGTCCAGCGTCATGACCGAAAGCGTCTCTTTGTCATCCACCAGACCCTGAACGATCATCCGGCCCAGGCGCGGGCGCACCAGTGAGGTCAGCTGCTCTGGATCTTGGGTACGGGCGCTCACCTCTGACAGGGTTTCGACAATGGTGCGCATGTCCCGAATCGACACACCGTCATTGAGCAAACTCTGCAACGTACGGGTCAAAACACCCAAGGACAACTTGGCGGGCACCAGGTCTTCCACCAGTTTGGGGGACTTGGCGGTCAATTTGTCGAGCAGCTGCTGCACCTCATCGTGGCTCAGCAGGTCAGACGCGTTGTCACGCAGCACTTTATTCAGGTGGGTGGCCACGGCCGTGGCAGCATCGACCACGGTGTATCCCAAGGCACGGGCGTGGTCGCGCTGTGAAGGCTCAATCCACACCGCTTCAAGGCCAAATGCGGGTTCCTGGGTGGGCGTACCCTCTAGCGGACCGTAGACCTGGCCCGGATTGATCGCCATTTCGCGACCCACTTTGACTTTGCCACGGCCACGGATCACGCCTTTGAGCACGATGTGGTAGCTGTCCGGGTCGATGCTCAGGGCATCGCGGATACGCACCGGCTGGATCAAAAAGCCCAGTTCGGCGGAGAGCTTCTTGCGCACGCCCTTGACGCGGGTCATCAGTTGGCCACCGGTCTCGGCGTTGACCAGAGGAATCAGTCCATAGCCAATTTCCAGGCCCACCAGATCGACCTGGTCCAGGTCTTCCCAGTCCAGTTCTTTGGGTTGCTCGGGCAGGGCCGCAGCGGCGGCAGCCAGGTTTTCAGGGGAGTTTCCATCGGCGGCCGAGCGGCGCAGCACCATAAATCCCAGGCCGGCAGAGGCCGCCGACAAGATGATGAACACCAGGTGCGGCATGCCAGGTACCAAGCCCAGAATGGCCATGATGGACGAGGTGACAAACAGCGCCGTGGGGTTGCCCAGCTGCGTGCCGGCCTGCTCGGCCATGGACTCGGTGGTGGTAACCCGGGTCACCACAATCGCGGTGGCCAGCGACAGCAACAAAGCTGGAATCTGCGCAACCAGGCCGTCGCCAATGGTCAGCAAGGAATAAATACGTCCGGCTTCGCTCAAAGACAGGCCGTGCTGGCCAATGCCGATGGCCAGGCCGCCGATCAGGTTGATAAACAGAATCAGCAGCGCGGCAATGGCGTCGCCGCTGACGAATTTGGAGGCGCCGTCCATGGAGCCGAAGAAATCCGACTCTTGTGCCAACTCGGCGCGGCGGGTTTTGGCAGTTTCCTGGTCGATCACACCGGCATTAAGGTCGGCGTCGATGGCCATTTGCTTGCCGGGCATGGCGTCCAGGGTAAAGCGGGCATTGACCTCGGAGACGCGGCCTGCGCCCTTGGTCACCACAAAGAAGTTCACGATCATCAGGATCGTGAAAATAATGAAACCCACCACGTAATTGCCGCCAATGACGAACTCGCCAAAGGCCGCCACCACCTTGCCCGCAGCGTCGTGGCCTTCGTGGCCGCTAACCAAAATCACGCGGGTGGACGCCACATTGAGCGCCAGGCGCAGCATGGTGGCAAACAGCAGCACCGAAGGGAAGGCAGAAAATTCGAGCGGCTTGCGGATCTTGATGGCGATCATGATGATCAACACGCTCGACGCAATGTTGAAGGTGAACAAGACGTCCAGCACCATCGGGTGCAACGGAATCACCAGCATGCCCATGATCAACAACACCAGAGCCGGGATACTCAGGTCGTTGAAATTGAACTTCGACAGGTTTTGTCGAATGTTTGACAGGGTCAGCGTGCTCATGGACGGATATTCATGAAAATCAGGACCTTAAGTCGGGATGTGGTGGAAATGCGCTTGCATACCCCCTCGAATGCAATCTCCATGCCACTCTTTTCCGACATAAAGATCCAACGGGGTTTTGGCTGAAGCGGCAATTTTTTTCCTGTCACGGTTCTTGCATCACCTTGGGCATTCGCCACACGCTGTGGCCTTCAACAAAGCGGTACTCCCCATGGAATCGAATTTCAGTTTTTTGGCAAACCGGGTCACTTCTTCGCCGGCAGCAGACGCCATCCCTGCGCCGAGCGGTCCCCATCCATCATCTGTGCCGGGCGACTTTGCGGAGGTCTTGAACGGACAGGCACTCAAGGCCCACCGGCAACATCTTGCCGCCCTGGACGCTCCCGTTCAGGGCCTGCAGGTCCGCCCCTTGGGGAGCAACCTGACCGTCATCACCAGCGATGCGCCCTTGCCCGACCTGGAAAGCCTGGCGCAATTCGCCCGCATGCAAGGCTTGGACGAAAGTGCGGTACAGGCGCTTTTTGGCGTGACAGAAGCCGCAAAAACCGCGGCACTCACGGCGGGGACCTTGGTCGCTGATGCCCTAGCGCAGCCATCGGTCGCCGAAAGTCTCGGTTTGGCCACGACCACGGACCCAAGTGCTGCCGCGTCCGCCGCTATTGCAGCAGCACTGGAAAGCGAAAACTTAAGCGAAATGCGGTCTGCCACCGACCTGCTGCAGGACGCCACGCAGGCAGCGCAAACCGGATGGGACGCTTTGTCTGCGCAGGTCAGCGCGGCGATGCTGGCTGCGCCCCAAATGCCAGCGGGGGTCGCCGGATCCAGTCTGGCAGGTGCACACGCTGCCCCGTCCGCGACAGCCCTCCTGAATGCAGGCAGCCTGCAGGCGAGCCTGATGCCCCTGACAGCAAACGCCTGGGCAGGCAAGGCGACCATCACCGCGGTGGAGACGGTGCCGCTCGAGCCCCCGTTGGCGCCGCAAGACGCAGTGCGGCTGACCCTGGCCATGCCGGCGGAAGAAATTACCAAGCGACTGGCCCAAATGTCCGGCACCGGCAAAGAAACCAGCTGGGCCGCGCTGCTGGCGGCAGGCCCCGCCGCCAAAGACCAGCCCAGCGCCATCGAGACCGTGACTCTGGACTTGCCAGCGGGCATTGACGCAGACCTTCTGGCCAGCCTGACCGAGGCCCAACCGGACCAACCCAATGACGTGTCGACCCAGGCAGGGGCGGCGGGCCCCGCGTCCTCCTCGACCCAGCCCAGCGCTAACGCCGGCGGCAACAGTGCTGATACCGCCCAAGCCCAGGCGGATCAGCGCGCGCTGCAATTTCAGCAAATCGCCGACAAAATGGGCCAAGCGGCTGCACAACGGCTCATCGCCCAGATCGAACGCGGCCAATGGAAAATGCAAATGCGCATGCAACCGGCCGCGCTGGGCAGTATCAACGTGGAGCTCGATATGCACGCTGGCGGCTTGGATGCGCTGTTTAGCGCCGACAATGCGGTCACCCGTGAGCTGATGTCGCAAGGCAGCAACAAGCTTCGCGACACGCTGACCCAGGCTGGCATGACAGTTGCTTCAGTCAGTGTTAACGGAGAGCAAACTCGCCAATCCGGCGGAAACTCGACACCCGGCAAAGGGCGCAACACTCCCTCCGGGACGCGCCCGGTGAACGATGTGACAAGCACAGCGGCAGCCGCACCCCAAGGGGTATCGGTCGCAGCGACGGACGGATTGAATGTGCTGGCCTAGGCCGTACGGATGCGGATATTTGAAATGAACCACGAAAAAAAGGTGCCCCATGTCTGATGCAGCAGCAGCCCCGGAAGCGGAAGCAAAGCCCAAAAAACCGATCGTCCTCATTATTGGAGGCGTTGTCGCGTTGGTGGTCCTGGTTGCCGGAACCATGGTGGGAACCTTGTTCATCACGGGTTTTTTCAACAAGCCTGTCCCGACCGCAGACCAAATGGTCGCCGAGGGCGCTGACGGCGGCCACGGCGCTCCCGCGGCAGACGGCCACGGCGCGCCCAAGGGTGACGGCCACGGTGCTCCAGCGGCTGGAGGACACGGCGAGAAGAAAGCCGAAGGCGGCCATGGTGAGAAAAAAGCCGAAGGGGGTAAAGAGGGTGGCCCGCCCAAGCTGAACAAAAAATCGCCGGACAGCCCGCGCTTTGAATACACCTACAGCCAGCTCGAGCGCGAGTTTCTGGTCAACCTGGCCGGTTCACGCAAGGTGATGTCGGTGCAGATCGCCGTAATGACGCGCTATGACGACCGGGTGGTCGAAAACATCAAAAAACACGAGTTCGCGCTGCGTTCGGTCGTCATGGACGCCATGCGCATGACCAGTGAGGCCGACCTCAGCAAGCCCGATTTCCGCAAAGACTTGGCCATCAAGATTCGCGATGCGATGAACACTCTTCTCGAAAAATACGAAGATTTTGGTGGTATTGAAGAAATCTACTTCACCTCTTTCATCGTTCAGTAATCCGGCTCGTCCCCGTAAGCGCATATTCCTATGGCAGATAACCTTCTTTCAGCCGACGAGCTTTCGGCCCTGGCTGAAGGCGTGAGCGACGGCTCCATCGCCGTTGACACCGGATTTAACACCGCGGCGCGCGTGCGCAAGCACGACATTGCCAGCGAAGACAGCAGCTTGGGCGTCAACGTCACGTCCATCGACATGATCAACGAGCGTTTCATCCGCCTGTTTCGTCCAGGCCTCATGGACGTGCTGCGCAGCAGCCCGCGCGTTAATCCGCTCAAAGTCCAGATCGTCAAGTTCGGCGACTACATCAAAGAACTGCGCGCCCCGCTCTCGGTCAATGTCATCCGCATGAACCCCTTGCGCGGCTACTCGATGGTGGTCATTGACCCCACCATCGTGTTCAGCTCGCTGGACAGTTTTTTTGGTGGTTTTGGGCAAGGCGCAGTGGGCCAGTTGTCTCCAGGGCGGATGTTCACCCCCATGGAGACGCGCATCATCAACATGATTCTGGATGTGACCTTCCGCTACCTGCGCGAGGCCTGGGGGCCGGTCATGCCACTGGAATTTGAGTTTGTAAGCTCCGAGATCAACCCCCAGTTTGCCCAGATTGCCGACGAGAACGACCTTGTCATTCTGAGCCGCTTCGAGACGGAAACGGCGACCCAGAACATGGGGTTCATTGACATCTTGCACCCTTACGCGTCGCTCAAGCCGGTGCGGGAACTGCTGCGCAGCCGGGTTCAGACCGGCGATGGCAACGAGGACTCCGACCGCGTATGGCGCGAGAACCTCGAAGAAGCCGTGGGCGGCGCCTGCCTGGAGGCCAATGTCATTCTGGGCCAGATCAGTACCACTCTGCGTGTGGTCGAAACCATGCAGCCGGGGGATATTCTGTACTTCAAAAAACCTGAATTTGCCAGCTTGCAACCCAACGGCATTCCGGCCTTTGATGTCCAAGTGGGCACCTTGGGCGCCCAAACGGCCGTGCAAATACAACGCGCGGTAGTTCCCGGCAACCACTAAACCTTAGAGGAATGACGCCATGAGCGACACCGATACCCCCATGCTGTCCGGCCCCAAAGACCCGGAGAACCAGATCAACCCCGAAGTGCTGCAAAACATCAGTGTCACGATGAGCATTGAGGTGGGTCGGGCCATGATCAAAATCAAAGACCTGATGCGCCTGACCCAGGGCAGCGTCGTTGAACTCGACCGTATTGCCGGGGAACCCTTGGACCTGCTGATCAATAACACGGTCGTTGCGCAAGGAGAGGTCGTGCTGGTCAATGAGCGCTACGGCATCCGTCTGACCCGCGTCGTACCCGCCTCCGAGCGGATGAAAAACCTCTAAACCGCCATGGGCACCGCAGGCAACAGCATTGATTGGCTGCGCATGGGCGCCAGCATGCTGCTGGTGCTGGGCCTGTTGGCCGCACTTTTGTGGACGCTCAAGCGCATGAAAGGCCTGCAGATCAAACACAAGGGTCCGCCCATGCTCGAAGTGCTGGAGACGGTCAGCGTGGGCCCGCGCCAAAAGATGGCCTTGGTGCGTATCGGCAGCCACCAGGTGCTGGTGGGGATGACGGCGAGCCAGTTTACCGCTTTGGGCCAATGGGAGGACCCTGGCCCTGTTCAGGAAGTACTGCGTGAAAACTAAATGGATTTGGGCCGCATTTGCGGCCATGCTGCTGGTGGTGCCGGCTGCGGCCTGGAGCCAGGGCATCCCCATGGTCAATGTGACGGGCACCGGCAAGGAATCGCAATACAGCCTTTCTCTGCAGCTGCTTGCGCTGATGACCACCATCAGCCTGCTGCCCTCGTTGCTGCTGATGATGACCTCGTTTGTGCGCATCATCATTGTGATGTCCATATTGCGCCAGGCCCTGGGCACCGGCCAGACACCGCCCAACAACGTGTTGGTGGGCATTTCCCTGTTTCTGACCCTGTTCATCATGTCGCCGGTGCTGAACGACATCTATACCAATGCAGTGGTTCCGTACATGGAAAGCGGCATGAAATTTGACAAGGCCTTGGCGGCGGCCGAGGCACCCCTGCGCGGATTCATGCTCAAGCAAACACGCGAAGACGATATTGGCCTGTTCATGCAGATGGCCCGAAAAGCCGACGTCACCGACGCGACGCAGGTGCCGTTTACTACTCTGGTGCCGGCCTTTATCACCTCTGAGCTCAAAAGCGCCTTCACGATCGGCTTTCTGATTTACATCCCCTTCGTGGTGATCGACCTGATTGTGGCCAGTGTGCTGATGTCCATGGGCATGGCCATGCTGTCCCCCATGATGATTTCCATGCCCTTCAAGCTCATGCTGTTTGTGCTGGTCGATGGCTGGAGCCTGATCATGGGCTCGCTGGCCGCCAGTTTTGTGCCTTAGCGGCGGTACCCACCCACTTTTTTCACGGAAACAAAAACATGGACATCGCCGCCGTCGTCGACCTGGGACACCAAGCGCTGTGGATGATCGTGCTGATTTCGGCACCCCTGCTCGGTGTTTCTTTGGGCGTGGGCCTAGTGATCGGCATTATTCAGGCCGCAACCTCGATCAACGAATCCACACTGAGCTTCATCCCCAAACTCGCCGCGTTGGCGATTACCTTGGCGATTGTGGGGGGCTGGCAATTGGTCACGCTGGTGGACTACACGCGCAGTCTGTTCCAGCGCATTCCCACCCTTTTTGCCTGAACGCTAAAACGCGCCCATGGAACTTTTGGCCAATGACATCGTCGAGCGTTTTTACACGTTCCTTTGGCCCATGCTGCGCATCTCGGCACTGCTGATGTCTGCGCCCATTTTTTCACTGCGATCGCTCAATGTACGGATGCGGATTTTGCTGGCGGTCGCACTGACTTGGATGGTTTATCCGGTATTTACCTGGCCTGTCATCGACCCGGTGTCCCCGGCTGGGCTGGTGGAAATTTTCAACCAGATTGCCATTGGCTTGGTGATGGGCTTGACGCTGCAAATCATTACTGCGGCCATTTTGCTGGCTGGCCAGTCCGTCTCCACTGCGGTAGGCCTGTCCATGGCCAATCTGATGGACCCCAATTTGGGCAATGTGCCGGTACTCGCACAGTTTCTGCTCATCCTCTCGACCCTGATTTTTGTCGGCATGGGGGGGCACGCCATCCTGCTGGGCCTGGTGATCGACAGTTTTGCCAGCATGCCGATTGGCAAAGGCCTGGTCACTGCCGGGGCCTGGGCCCACTTTGTACAGTGGAGTTCCATGATGTTTTTGGGTGCCCTTCTGCTGGCGTTGCCGGTGATGGTCACCATGCTGTTCATCAATATCGGATTGGGCGTAGCAACACGCGCAGCCCCGAGCCTGAACATTTTTTCCCTGGGCCTGCCCGTCATGATCGTGGCGGGCTTTGGCATCCTGATGGTCGCACTGCCCAGCATGGGGGCGCGCATGCAGTGGCTGTGGCTGCAGGGTTTTGTCGAAATTCGCGGCCAGTTTGGCCTGCAATAAGGTGATCACGCACCATGTCTGACGACAGCGCAGAACGGACCGAAGAACCGACCGCCAGGCGGCTCAAACGCGCACGCGATGAAGGCCAGGTCGCGCGCTCCAATGAGCTGCCCGCCGCCGGCGTGATGATTGGTGCCGTGCTGATGCTGATGTCCCTCGGGGGCCTCTGGTTTCACCAGCTTTCTGTCTATTTTGCGGCTGGCTTTACCCTGGACCGAAAATATCTGGACACGCCGGCCTTGTTGCCCCAAGCCTTTGCCAGCCAGGCCAGCCACGGCTTTTTGCTGGTGTTGCCGCTGATGTTGGTAACGATGGTCGTGGCGATTTTGGCCTCAGGCGCCACCGGCGGATTTCTCTTTTCGTGGGACGCCATCATGCCCAAAATGTCCAAACTGAGCCCCGTGGCAGGGATCAAGCGCATGTTTGGCGGTCACGCGGTGGTGGAATTGCTGAAGTCCGTTTTGAAATTCACGCTGATTGCGGTGGTCTTGCTGGTGCTGATGGATCGCCATTTTGCGACCCTGATCTCGCTGGGCGGCATGGCCCTGGAGCCGGCCCTGGCAATGGCGGGCTCGCTGATATCAGAGTCGGTGCTCTGGCTCACCCTGAGCCTGGTGCTGATTGCCCTTATTGACGCGCCCTACCAGCGCTACTCTTTCATGAAGCGCATGCGCATGTCCAAGCAGGAAATCCGCGATGAACACAAGGACATGGAAGGCCGCCCGGAAGTCAAGGCCCAAATTCGTCGACGCCAGCGCGAAGTAGCCACGGTGCGCATGATGCAAAAGGTCAAGGACGCCGACGTCATCATCACCAACCCCGAGCATTTCGCGATTGCGCTGTCCTACGACCCCACCTCCGACGGCGCGCCCATATTGTTGGCCAAGGGTGCCGACTTTGTGGCGGCCCGCATTCGCGAAGAAGCCAAGAACAACCACATCGAAATTTTCCAGGCGCCGCAACTGGCCCGTGCCCTCTACTTCACCACGGAACTGGACCAACCGATCCCCGAGGCCCTGTACTTTGCAGTCGCGCAGGTGATCGCCTATGTGTTTAGCTTGGCCCAAGTCCAACCCGGTGTGGAGCCCATGGCACGACCCAACCCGAAAATTCCCGAAACCATGCTGTTTGACGCCGACGGCAAGCAGCAATCGCCCCAGGCCGCCGCATGAACGACTTCAACACGTATGGCGACGAGGCAATCGCTGGAGTGCAGCCCTTGTTTTTCCGGGTCGCCGACCGGATGCGGCTGGAAGGGTATGTTGCCGCGCTGATCGACGACAACATGAGTCTGTCGCTGGTCAGCAGCCACGACGCGATTTTGGACCACTACGGCAAGCTCCTGGTCGCGCGTCTGCGCGAAGCGGCTCCGCACATGGGGCTGGAGGTCTATTTCCCGGCCAGCGCCGAGGCGCTGATCACCCGGTTCAACGAGGTCTTGCAGGCCTACTCCATTGAAGACGCCATGGGCACCAAGGCACCCGTGGCGCCACCCAAGATTTGGATCGTGCACGACGCATCGGCCCTGCCCGACCACGAGATCCAGCTGCTTGCCCGGCTGGTGCAGCACTTTCCTGCGGCCAATATCCGCGTGGTCATGTTGCTCACCACGGCCAGCAAAAAGCAAAGCCTGCTGACCTCGTTTGGTCGGCGCATTCTGAACTGGGAAATCGAGCCGCCCAGCGACGAACAGGCGCAGGCCCTGCTGGAGCAAGCGCGGGCCCAAGGACGCGAGGGCGCGGTCAGTGCCTTGCTGAAAAAAATCAGACCTTGGCACGCAGCAGCGATGCCCGCGGCGGCACCGGCGGCGGTACCGGCAGCGGTCAAACCCAGCAGTGCTGAGCCCCCTGCGCCCACAGCGCCACCCGAGCGCCCCGCTATCGAAGCTACACCCGCAAAAGCCAAGGGAAGTCTGCGAAAAACCGTGCTCTGGCTGACTGGCATTACCGCCCTGCTCGGGGCATGTGTCCTAGCCGTATTGGTACTTTACGGCACGCAGCAGACGGCGGCGTTGTTGGGCATGGGCCCACGCAAGGCACCTGAACCGGCCCAGGCCGCCAGTGCGGCAAGCTCCGCTTCATCGCCTCTGCAAGCGGCCAGCGCTGCAGCTCCAGCAGCGCCTACCGCGTCGACAGCGAGTATGGCGGCACCCGCAATTCCGGCGGGTCCCAGCAACGCACTGGGCGCCGGTCAGGTCGCCACCGTGCCGCCGGTCGCCAAAACCCCTGAGCCCACTGCACCTTCGGCTGCTGCGCCACGCAGTCCGCCGACCGAAGTCGAAGAAATCATCACCAGCCCGGCGCAAGCGCAGGTGGGCCAGTCGTGGGTACGGCAAATGCCGCCAGGAACCTTTATGGTTCAGCACACCATCGTACCGAGCTACAACGAGGCCACGCTCTGGCTTCAGGCCCACGCCAACCTGCGCCGTGCCCGTATCGTGGCCACCTACCTGAATGGCCAATCGACGCCGCAATTTACGGTAGTGTCCGGCCCTTTTGGTTCACTGGCGGAGGCCAATACGTTTGCGGCCGGCAGCGGGATTCCCAAGGACCCCCAAATCCGCTCGGCACGCTCCATGAAAGACCGTTTCTCTCCCGAATCCAGCAGCACAGACCTGCCAAGGCGGGCACCCTAGCACCATGAGCGATCCCCAATTCATTCCCAGCGGTAAACCGCACTCGGTCGAAATGCCGGAAGGCAGTCACGTCGCCAAAAGCAAGTCGGGCAAGGCCGGCACCGAGGTGCGCCGAACCGAACAAGACCACTTTGCGCAAGACCATGAAATTGCGGTCGAAGCGCACCAGGTCATCTTGGCAGCCACGGCGGCCAGTGAAAACAAGGTCAAGGTGCCCCGCAGCGACAACATTGAACGCGCATCCAAGCCCCTGAAGCCCGCCTCTGTGGCAACGCAGCGACAAAAAACCGCTCCGGGCGGGGCTGACCCAGCGGGTGAAACCCCGGTATACGACACCGAGATGCCCGAGATGAATTTTCCCGCCCGTCTGATCCATCTGAAATTGGAAAACGACGCCGTGCGCGCGCAACTTGAATCGCTGCAGGCGCTGCAGCGAAGCGCCAATTAGCCTTAGACCAACGCCAACCGGGTAACCGCCATGACTGAATCCACCCCCAAACTCTCAGCCGAAGAGGCGTTGGCCATTGACGCCATTTCGGGCGTCGCATCGCCTGCGCCGCAAGCAAGCTCCGCCGACTCTGCGCCGACCGACGTCACCGCCGCCGAACCCCATTCCCCGGTCGACCCTGCGTTTGACCTGCCGGTCGACGGTCCCGGGTCGCACGGTTATATCGGTGCGGCTGAGTCCCACGAGGGTGAACACGACGAACATGTTTCGGGTGAAGATTTGCAGGTCGATGACGCCGACATGGTCGCCATGCGCTCGGCCATGCTGGACTCTGCCGAACTGGCCAATCGCGCTGCCGGCATGGCCGCCAAGGCCGCCACTGATATGCACCATGTGACGGTCGAAGTCCAGACGGCGGCGGCGGCCCTGGTGGAGTCGCACAACAAGCAGCGCATCAATGGCATTGTGGTGCTGGCGACTTTTGGCGCATTGATGCTGTCCTCGATGGTCTTGTTTGGCATCATGTCTTACCGGCTGCAATCACGCATCACGCAGGCCGATGCGATGCTGCTGGCCGTAGGCAAACGCATTGTCAGCATGAACGAATCCATGGAACTGATCACCGGCGCCGGAGAAACCTTGCGTGACATTTCATCGCGCCAGGACACGATTGTGGGCGGCCAGATGAAGCTCGACGCCCGGCTCGATGAGGTCATCACCGCGACCGCCCAAGCCGCGGTGCACGCCGCGTCCAAACCCGCCGACACCAAAGGCCCGGACATCGCCAAACTGATCCAGGCCCTGGATACCAAAATCCAAAATCAGGCCACAGCCCTGAATGCCCTGTCGTCGCAGGTCCGGGCGGCGCCCGCACCGAGGCCAGACCCCAGTGCCGTAAAGCGTGAAGTGGAGGCGGCTTTGCGCCAACAAAAGGCCGCTGAGGCCGCGAGCAAGCCTGTCGTGGTGGCACCCCCGCCAACGCCGGCGGCTCCGGTTCCTCCCCCAAAACCGAAAGAAACGCTGGTGCAGTACCCCCGCGTACAGGCGCAGCCCAAAGAATCTCCCTGAGCGGGTTCGGTGACCACCTTACGGGGCCAGGCGCTCGGGCCGCGCGGTGTGCCGGGCCTCAGCGAGAGGAATTAGCCCTCGCGCAATCCGAATTTTTGGATTTTTTCGATCAGGGTGGTGCGCTGCACGTTCAAAATCCGTGCGGTCTGCGACACGTTACCGTTGGTACGGCTGAGCGCCTGCGAAATGAGATCACGCTCAATTTCTGCCAATCGGTGTTTGAGCGACAAACCTTCGGGTGGCAATACGGGCAAGCCCTGCGACATGAAGGTCATCTGTTCGACCGCATTGGGGGCGTCCGCACCTGCCTCGTCGTCGGATGCGTCGTCAAACATGCCTCCGGTACCCGGAGAGTCGACCCAGGCACCCGCGGTGCCCTGCATGGAGGGATCCACGACCGGCAATTCTCCAGCCTCGGCCTGGGTCTTGAATGCCGCAAGACCCTTGGGCAACAAAGACGACGAAAAGGTTTTGAGCTGCAGACACTGTCCGGCAAAAAGCGTACTGAAGCGGTCGATCAGGTTGGACAACTCGCGCACGTTGCCGGGCCAGGGATAGGCCTGCAAGGCGTAGGCGAAGTCTGGGGCGAAGCTGATCGGCTTTTCACCGGCAGCGGCATGCTGCTTGGCAAAAAAGCTCAGCAACAGGGGCACGTCTGACGCGCGCTCGCGCAGGGGCGGCGTGTTCAGGGGCAGCACGTTGAGTCGGTAGTACAAGTCTTCGCGAAACCGCCCAGCGGCAATTTCGGCTTCCAGGTCACGGTGGGTCGCAGCGATGACGCGTACATCCACGGCCACGGGCTTGGTGCTCCCTACCGGGTCCACCACGCGCTCCTGCAGCACGCGCAGCAGTTTGACCTGTAACTCCAGCGGCAGGTCGCCAATTTCATCCAGAAAAATCGAACCGTTCTGCGCCAACTCAAACCGCCCGACCCGGTCGGTCACGGCACCAGTAAACGCGCCCTTGCGGTGGCCAAAAAGTTCACTCTCGATCAGGTCTTTCGGGATGGCCGCGCAGTTGATCGGCACAAAGTTCGCGCCCGCACGGTGCGACAAATCATGCAGTGAGCGGGCAACAATCTCCTTGCCCGTGCCGCTCTCACCCGTGATCAGTACGGTCGAGCTCGACGCCGCGACCACCGGCAGCAAATCCCGGATGGCACGAATGGCATCGCTTTCACCGATAAATCGCAGCGGAACTCTGGACATGGACGAGGTTTTGTTCAATGCAAAGATAGGGAGGGCAAAAGGGGATCCTGGGGTAGGGGAACGTGCCGGGATGCGAAGGGGCTACACCAACCGCCGGGCCCATTATGATCACAAAAAGTGTCGTTTTTCGGACAGTACACAGATGTTTTCAATTTTTTGTGCAAAAGAATGCAGGTGTGTAATTTGATTTATTCCGGTCCTGCGGCGCAGGCGCAGGGGTGTCGGCGGCATAATAGTCCGAGGGTGACCGTCACGTTGGCGCTTGTGCTCTGCAACGACACCCCGCCGAATTCCATTCCGAGCCCGTGACCGACAACGCCCCCGACCTTCAACTCGCAGCGCTCACCAACCTGGGCCTGATGTATGCCAATGGCCAGGGCGTTCCCCAGGATTTCGCGCAGGCGCTGCAGTGCTACCAGCAAGCGGCCGAGCGCGGCGCGGCACAGGCGCAGTCCAATCTCGCGGTCATGTACGCCCACGGCCAGGGCATGGAGCCCGATTTTGTGCAGGCGCGCAAGTGGTACGCCGCGGCGGCCGAACAGGGCCTGGCTTACGCCCAGTCCAACTTGGCGAGCCTGTACGCCAATGGACAGGGCGGCGAAGTCGACTATGCCCAGGCCCTGCACTGGTACGGCGCGGCGGCGGCCCAAGGCGACTCCGCCGCGCAGCGCAACCTGGGTGTGATGTACGCCAATGGCCAAGGCGTGGCGCAAGACTTCAGCAAAGCACTCGGCTGCTACGAGACCGGGGCGGCTCATGGCGACCCCGCCGCGCAATACGGTCTGGGGGTCATGTATGCCAATGGGCATGGCGTACCCCGCGACGCCGTGCAAGCCGAACACTGGTACACCCTTGCCGCCGAGCGCGGCCACGTGCATGCCCAGTTCAATTTGGGCTTTATGTACTCCAGTGGCCAGGACCGCCCGCCGGAGCCCGCACGCGCGCTGCAGTGGTACAGCCGGGCGGCAGAGGCAGGGGATGCCGCCGCCCAGTACAACTTGGGTGTGATGTACAGCGTGGGACAAGGGACGCCGAAAGACCCGAAAAAAGCCTTGCATTGGTACCTGGCCGCCGCGCAACAAGGCGATGCGGCCGCCCAGTACAACCTGGGCCTGATGTATGCCACGGGCCAGGATATTGAGCAGGACGAAACCGTAGCCTTGGCCTGGTACCAGCTGGCTGCCGACCAGGGGGACGCCTTGGCGCAATACAACCTGGGCGTCATGATTGCCAACGGCCAGGGCACGATTGCCAGCACCGAAGTCGCCATGCAGTGGCTGCAGCTGGCCGCCGACCAAGGGGACGCCCAAGCGCAGTTCGATTTGGGCGCCTTGCACCAGGCCGCCAGCGTACCCAACTATGCACAAGCCCTGGCCTGCTACCGTCTCGCTGCCGCCCAGGGACACCCGGATGGCCAGGCAGCACTCGGCTGGCTGTATGCCAACGGCGCAGGCGTGCTGCAAGACTACGTGCGTGCCCACATGTGGTTCAACCTCGGCGCGGTCAGCGGACATGCGGCGGCGTCCAGCGGGCGCGATTTTGTTGCCCAGCAGATGACGGCGGCCCAAATCGCCCAAGCCCAGGACATGGCACGGGCTTGTCAGAAAAACCAGTTCAAGGACTTTGATTAGGCACGCGTTGGCAACCTCCCGCCCTGCGGCCCAGGCCACTGAGCCTGAACCACACTCCTGTCCCCTTTTGCCCTTGCCATGAACGACGTTGCTGACTCACTCCATTTTTCTGACGCCTACGCGGTGGTTGCACAGCAACTCGGCAAGGCGCGCCAGCAGGTGGTTTGCGGTCTGGACGGGCCCTGCGCCAGGCCTTTGTTTGATCTGCTGCTGGCTTGCAGCCGCAAAGGCGTGCTGCTGACCTTGGTGGTACCCGGCGAAATACAGGACGAGGCGCCCGGCATTGCCTGGGAGCGGCTCACCGCATTGGGCGCACAACTCTACGTGTTGCGCCCGGGAGCCCCGCGTTTGCAGACTTCGGTCTGTGTAATCGACGCTGCCTTGGTAATGAACGGTGCACTGGCACGCCTGCAGGCGCTGTCCGATGCGCAGTCTGTCGGGGTGCTGCTGCAGGCCGATTCCGCCTTGGCCGAAGACTGCGCACAAGGCATCAGCCAATGGGCAGTGACCCATGCGCTGACGCAACACCCCGCATCACCGCAAGACACAAGCCCGCCCGCCCCCTGCGCGGGCAGCGCGCTGGCAGAGTTTGACGACCCCTTGCGTTGGGCACCGGCCTGGCAAACCGATTTGCTGCAGGCACACGCCCTGGCGCTACAAGCCGATTTGGCCGAAATGCACCGCACCATCAACGCCTTTGACCAAGCCCAGGATGCGGCTATTGGCCCCTTGTTGCGCGAGTGCCTTGACGCAAAACGCAAGCACCTTCAGCAAATGCATGCGCAATCAGGCACCGAGGAAGCGCGGGCCCAAGCGGACGAGGCACAAGACAATTTTGACCGGTATACGCAGGCCCAGCATGCCAAGCCGGCGCCCGCGCCTGCCTTGGACCCTGCTGCGCAAGCCCAAATGAAGCAGCTCTACCGCAAGCTGGCGATGCGCCTGCATCCGGACCGAGTGGAGGAAGACGAGAAATCAGAGGCCCAAGCCTTGTTCCAGCGTTTGCAGGCGGGCTACGAAAACAATGATCTGGCCACACTGCAGGCGCTGGAGCAGCAAGTCCTGCTGGTGCCCCAGGAGCGCCCGACCGCCAACGGAGCCACCCAACCGTCGGTGGGTAGCCGCAGCCCGGCGCAGCAAGCCATGGCGTTGCGGGCGCGGCTGGCCCAACACCAGCGTGACCGGGAGGGGCTCCTGCGCAGTGCCACGTGGCAAACGCTGAGCACCCAGAGCAACTGGTCCGTTTGGTTCACGCAGCAAGCGAGCTACCTGCAAGCCGAGTTGCAGCGCTATTCGCAGGCACTGGCTGCCACCAGAACACCATGAACGCGCTGATTGCCCAGGCGCCGTCATCGCAGCACCTGACCCAGTCGACCCAGCAGCGGTTGGAGGCCGCATCCGGAGCGCTGGCCTTGCTGCAGGAGGCCCACACACTGGCATTTTTTCGGCAACATATTCCGCTGTTTTTGGGCTGCCTGCAAAACCATTACCCCCTCACCAGCGCCGAGTTGGACGCCTACCCCCGCCTGTGGGACTGGAAACGGCTTAGCACCAGCCGTGCGCTGGCCTGGACACCCGCGCTGATTGCCCAACACCTGAGCGACTGGGATTGGGACGCCCTGAGCAAGAACCCCAGCCTGCCTTGGAGCGCGGAGTTGCTGGAACTGCATGCCGAACGCTGGAACTGGCGCGCCCTGAGTGCCAACCCCGCCCTGCCCTGGAGCGGCGCCTTGCTGGAAGCCAACGCTTACCGGTGGGACTGGTCGGTGCTCAGCGGCAACGCCGATCTTCCCTGGACTGCCGATTTCATTCACAGAAACGCCCACCGCTGGGACTGGACCGCCCTGAGTTGGAACACCAGCGTGCCCTGGACTGCGGAGTTGCTGGGCGCACATGCAGAGCGTTGGGATTGGACCGGCCTGAGCGCCAACGTCTCGCTACCGCTGGATGCCGACTTGGTTGCGGCGTTTGCGGCGCATTGGAACTGGCCTTGGCTGAGCGGTAATGCCAGCCTGCGCTACAGCGAGGCGCTGTTGGATGCCCACTTGCAACGGTGGAATTGGAAAGCCTTGAGCAACGCGGGTCATTTCCCCTGGAGCGCGGCTTTGATTGCGCGGTATGCCGACCACTGGGATTGGGCGAGCCTGAGCGCCAACCCCCAGCTGCCGCTGACTGCTGACTTGCTCGCGGCTTGGGACGGTCGCTGGGACTGGGCCGGTTTGTGCAAGAACACCGCCATGCCGTGGACCGAAACCCGGCTGGAAGCGCAAGCACTGGGCGCCTTGGATTGGGACGCGCTGAGCGTCAACCCGGCCCTGCCCTGGTCTGTGGCGCTGATCGAGCGCTACCAGGAGCGCTGGGATTGGGATGGTTTGAGCTGGAACCCTGGCCTGCCTTGGAGCGAAGCGCTGATTGCCACGTTTGCCTCTGAATGGGACTGGGCGGGCCTCAGCAGCAGCGCACACCTGCCCTGGAGTGCAGGCGTGCTCCAAAACCCTGATTTTTATTGGGACTGGGAACGCCTCAGCGCCAACCCCCATCTGCCGTGGAATGCGGCGTGGATCGCACTGCAAACCGACCACTGGAACTGGGCCACCCTGAGCAGCCAAAAACAGCTGCCCTGGGACGCTTCGCTTTTTGAGGCCTTTGCCACGCGTTGGTTTGTGCCCCTGCTAGCCGAGCACCAGCACTTTGGGGTCACCCAGTTGTCCGCTGCCGAGGTGCAGCGCCTGCTTCTTTTGGTGGATACCGGCTGAAGACGCCTGCCCGACAAAAAGAAAGTGGCACATACTTTGCGTAATCTGGAAATACCACGAAAATCGTCATAAACCAGACCATCCAGACCCCGCGTTGACTGCACCAGGACCCGCCCATGAATGACGTAAAACACCGACCCAGCGGCGCGCAACACCTTGAGGCTGCCGCCCATGGTGCGCGCCCCGCCCTGACGGGACTGATGTCGCACACCGCACCCATCGTGGCCCATCAAGCCCACGTGCCGCATGGTCAGAAGCTCTACGCGGTCGAACACCAGGCCCACCCGGTGCAACACCACGCTTTGGCGCAGCTGCGCGAGCCGCAGCAATGAGTCCGATGTGGTCCCTGACTAACTTCCAGGCCTCCCTTGAATAACCTGCTGGCCGACGCCGACGCCGCCTACCGACGCGGCGACTACGCCAATGCCTTGCGCATTTCCAGACCACTGGCTTCGCTGGACTACGCGGCGGCCCAAAACAACCTGGGCTTCATGTACGCCAACGGACAGGGCGTGGTGCAAGACTATGCCGAGGCCCTGAAGTGGTACCGCCTTGCGGCCGCCCAAGGCTACGCCGCCGCACAGTACAACCTGGGTTTCATGTACGCCAATGGCCAGGGTGTGGCGCAAGACTACACCCAGGCGCTGGAGTGGTACCAGTTGGCGGCCGCCCAGGGACTGCCCGATGTGCAGACCAACCTGGCCTTCATGTTTGCCAATGGCCAGGGCGTGGCGCAAGACCAGGCGCAAGCCGCAGTCTGGTTTGAGCGCGCGGCCGTTCAGGGCCACGCTACGGCCCAATTCAATCTGGCGTGCATGTACGCCGCTGGCGAGGGCGTGGCCCAAGACAGCGCCAGCGCCCGCAAGTGGTTCGAATCGGCCGCCGCCCAGGGCCACACATACGCCCAGTTCAATCTCGGCTTGTTGCTCTCGGACCCGGCAGGCGCCGATGCGGATCCGGCACTGGCCCGCAAGTGGTACCAACTCGCCGCCGAGCAGGGCGATGCGCCGGCCCAGTACAACCTGGGACTCATGCTCGGCCAAGGTCAGGGCGGCATCACGGACATGGACGCGGCCTTGCACTACTTTGACCTTGCCGCTGCGCAAGGCCATGGCGATGCCCACTACAACCTGGGCGTCTGGTATGCCCAGGACCACGGCAGCGGACCCGACTATGACCGTGCGCTGGGCCACTACCGCTCGGCGGCCGCTTTAGGCCACGCGCCAGCGCAGTTCAACCTCGGAACGCTCAGTGCCAACGGATTTGGCGTCGCCCAGGATTACGCCGAAGCCCTGCAGTGGTACCAGATGGCGGCAGACCGTGGCCTGTCAAGCGCCCAGTTTCAGCTGGGTGCCATGTACAGCGCAGGCCAGGGCGTGGCGCAAAACAACGCCCAGGCACGTCAGTGGTTTCACCATGCCGCCGACCAAGGCGATGCCCGTGCGCAATGCAACCTGGGGGTGATGTACCAAGGCGGCATCGGCGTTACCAAAGACTTCACGCTGGCACGCCAGTGGTACCAGCTCGCTGCCGACCAGGGCGATGCGATGGCCCAATACAACCTGGGCCTGATGCACCTGCAAGGCCAGGGCGCCAGTGCCGACACCGCCCGGGCACGGCACTATTTCACGCTGGCTGCCCAGCAAGGCAACCTGCTGGCCCAATTCAACGCCGCAATGGCCGACACGTGGGACGCCCCAGGCACCACCGACCCGGCACAGTCGCTGGCCTGGCTGCACAGCGCGGCAGAGCAAGGCCATAGCGACGCACTGTTCAATCTTGGCTGCTTGCGAGACCCGCTGCTGCAAGTTCAAACCACGCCCCGTCTGGCTTTTGTCGCCGACGAGGCCCTGCCGCTGCGCGACAACGCACTGCGCTATTACCAGACCAGCGCCGAACTGGGCAATGCATGGGCACAACACAATCTGGGCGTGATGCATGCCCAGGGCGTGGGCGTAGGCCAAGACCTGCCCGCAGCGCTGGCGTTCTACCTGCAGGCGGCCGAGCAAGGCGATGCGTTGGCGCAATATGCGGCCGGCATGCTGCTGCATGCGGGCGGCGATGTCCCAGCCGACGAAATGGGCGCCCTACTCTGGCTGCAAAAAGCGGCAGCCCAAGACCACCCCGCCGCGCTTTACCAGTTGCGCCTGCTGCAAGCCCAAGGACTGCAAACTGCGCCCGACTACGCCCGTCAACTGCTGGTCTACCAACAGGCTGCCGAACAAGGCGACGCCAGCGCGGCCTTTAATCTGGGCTTGCTGCATGCGCAAGGCCTGGGCACGGAGCGCGACCTGACGCGGGCCGCCCAGTGCTACCAGCGGGCCGCCGATGCCGGTATTGCAGAGGCACACAACAACCTCGCGGTCATCACGCTGCAAAACGCCAGCAATGCCGTCGATGGCGCCACCCTCCGCCCGGCCCTGGAAAATTTGCAGTCGGCTGCCGACCAGGACGACGCCCTCGCCCATTTCAACTGGGGGCAGTTACGCCTCAAGGGCCAGGCGATCGCCGCCGCACCGCAGGAGGCCTACGCCCACTTCCAACGTGCCGCCGAACTCGGCTATGCACCCGCGATGTTGCAGCTTGCGGCCCTGCTTGGTGCAGGCGAGGGCTGTGAGGCAGACCCAGCGCAGGCTTTGGTCCTGTTGGAGCGCGCCAGTGCGCTGGGAGAACCTGGCGCCTGGGCTCAACTCGGCCGAAAATATTTCCTGGGTGATGGCGTGCCACAAGACGAAACACGGGCGCTGCACTGCTACTTGCAGGCGGCTGAACGGGGTGACAGCGCGGCGCAATTCAACCTGGGCTCGATGTACGCCAATGGCCAAGGCACGGCCCAAGATTACGCTTTGGCCTTGCGTTGGTACCAGGCGGCCGCGGGCCAGGCGCCGACCGCACTGCCTGAATCGACCATGCAATCGGCAGGTGCGGCCCTGGAGCCACAACATGCGCCAGAAGCCGCCGGTACCGAAAGCACGGCAGAGATGCGCCGCGCCGCCTGAGTCCGCCATCGGCGACAGGTCAGCCGCGCACCCGGGCACTCAAGCTTTGCAGCTTGCTGCCGATACTGCTATGGACACTCTCTAAGGACACTGCTATGAACCGCTGGACTCCCCTGAAACTTGCACTCTCCATGACCGTGGTGCTGCTGAGCGCCTGCCAAGCGCTGCCTACGTTATCGGGCTTTCAAGCGGCCCCGGCGGTCAGTAGTACTACCTCCAATGTAGAAATTCCCATGGCCAACTTGCCCTTGGTGGAAAAGCGCGAATCGCTCACCGCCACAGGCTACGCGGTTATCAGCGTGCAAAACCACCGTCTGCCGGCACAGCAGCGCTTGCTGGCGATTCGGGCGGCAAAGCTCGACGCCTACCGTTCGCTGACCGAACAGGTCTACGGACTGCGGATGGATGCCACCGCGACCGTGGCCGACATGGTGGTTCAAAACGACACTTTCCGCAGCCGGGTCGAAGGGGTGATTTATGGCGCTACCCTGGTCAGCATCACGCCGTCGGGTGATGACACCTATGAGACCACCCTGTCCCTGGACAAGGCCACGGTGCAAGACCTTCGCATGCTGTATCTTGGACAACTGGCCGCCAAGAACAAATAATTCGCCATGAAGCGCTGCGCTATGACCCTCGGTTTACGTCCTGCTGCGGTGGCGATGCTGCTGTTGGGCGCGGGCGCTTTGTGGGCGGACACGCTGTCCCCCGAGGACAAGCTGGCGGCGATCCGCAAAGGCCTGGTGCAAGCCGCGCTGGACGGCCCGACCCAGGTTTCCACCACGCAGTGGATTGACGGCAATGGCGCGCTGCAAGAACTCAGCGCCTTTCGCTCGGGTATGAAAGTTCGCGGCGTGCGGGTATTGGCCTACAGCGCCGATGCCCAAGGTGACCCGATGGCCAAGCTGCAATGGCAGGACGCCGATTCAACAGACAAGGCGTCCAGCGGTAAGGCGCAGTGCAAAACGCCCCTCAACGGTCGTCTGCAGCACGTCGTGGGCTGGAGCTGGCTTAGCAGCACACCATGGGGTGCCGACACGGCTCCACTGATAGATGCCTTGCAGTCCGGTGTGCGGGGTCAATTGCAACAGGCGGGCGTCGCCAAAGCGCAATGGCGCCTGGTCGAGCGCGCAGGGTCAGAGAACCGAACCAGTTATCAGCAGGCGCTACTGGGCTCCAGCCAAGACGACTTGCCTTGGCAACTGCACTTTCAGGTGCTGGGCGCGGCACCCAAGGCGACTCCAGTGGCCCCTGCGGCCGTTGCACCGGCCACTCCCGGACGGGCCGACGCCATCGCCGTACCCGTCTTGCTGACGGAACCGACGGCACTGGAGGTTCAGGTCCGCATGACGCTCACCGCGCGCAACCAAAGCAAGCCTGCGCTGCAGTCCCAGGTCAGCCTGAAATTGTCCAGCACGGACGACAACTGGGGTGCGCCCACCCTGAGCACAGCTGCCCGAGAGCTGGTGTCGCAGCAGGCGCAGGCATGGGGGCAGGCCCTGCAACACCATCTGGGTTGCCAGGCTGTCTTGGCCGACGTGACCCAGGCAAGCGGCGCCCAGGTGCGCATCAACGTGGGCAATGCTGCGGGAGTTCGGGTGGGTGACGACTGGGTGCTCGCACACGACCAAAATGGTGTGCAACGGGCGCTTGAGCCCGGCGCCACCGCGCAGACGGTGCTGGCCAAAGTGCAATCGGTGGGTGAGTACTACGCGCAATTGCGCCCGCTGTCTGGCAATACGCAGAACGTCAAAACAAGCTGGACCGCCTGGTCGGCCGAGGCCGCGCACTAGGGCGGCAGGCCCCAGTGCCTTTATTTTTCAGGAACTTTGCCATGCCCGCCTCCCGCCCCCTGAACCCGCGTGCGAGCGCCATTTCACTTGCAAGTCCTGCAGGGAAAATCCGTTTGCTTGGCACGCTACTGATGCTGGCCACCGCCTTGAGCGTATTGCCTGCACCGGGCCATGCCGCACCGAGCGCCGTGGCGGCAGAGCCGGGCACCAGCGCTGTCGCGCCAATGGCGCGCAGCTACCTGCCCAAGCCGTCGGAGACACTCGACCAGGTGGTTGCGCGTACCCTGCCTGACAGTCCACTGCGCATTGAACTGCTGCGCCAAGCTTTTATCGCGTACAACCCGCAAGCCTTTGCCCCCGGCAAAGTTCCCAAACTGCGCAAGGGTGTGGCACTCACCGTACCGGACCACGACGATTTGCTGCGCATGCACCTGGGCAGCCGCCTCGCGCCGGTTGAAGTTGTGCCCAGCCCACCGCGCTATGCCCCTTCCACCAGTGAAGAACGCAAGCGCTGGGTCCAATTTCCGTGATTGCTGTCGCTGAGAGCACCGCGCCGGTACGGCCGAGTCCTCTCTTTTTACAAGGCCAAGCCTCTGCACCGCTGGTGGAGGCCACGACCGCCCGGGCGCTTGAGCTCAAAGATGGCCAAATTGTGCAGGCTACCGTGCAGCCGCAAGGTGAGCAATTGGCGCTCCTGTTGCGTGGACGGCAAATTGGCGTGCCGCGCGCCAATGGCTGGGAGGTGGGTCAGCGCCTGAGTTTCAAGGTTCAGTCGCACGCCGATGGCAGCGTGACTTTGCAACTGCTGGCGCCGACCGCCAAGCCCTCTTTCCCCTTGGCCTCGCCCACGCTAGGCGCACCCACGGCGCAGACGGCCACGCCCTACGCGCCGGAAATCACGCCAAAAACGCCCAGCCCAGCCACCGCAGCACCGTCCGCACCCCAGGCGGCCAGCGCAATCAGTGCCATCGCATTGGCAGGGATCGGCGGCACCAACGCCCTGGCCAGCACACCCTTTGCAGGGTTTGTGGGCGTGTTCTCGCGCTTGGGCAGCCTGCTTTACCGCGAACCGGGGATGCCCGATCTGCGGCATCTTTTTGAGCCCGGTGAAGGCCTGGACGCCCTCTTGGCCAAGATTGCCTCTTCGCCGCAAATGCAGGTGCAGATGCAGGCGCAAATGCAAGCCCAGTGGCAGGCGATGCGCCTGTCCGCCGAGCGCCTGACACCCGAATCGATTCGGATGGCCTTGCTCAGCGCCATGGGCTCAGAAACCAGCATCAGCCGGATTCGCAATCCGGCGCCACTGGATCCCAAGCAGCTGCTTCACCAATTGCTCAAGGCCGTCAAAGACGCCACCGATGACGAAAGCCCGGACGTGCAGCAAATCAAGCGCGCTCTGGGGGACCTGGATGCGGCGCAAGTTGGCGCAGTCCAGGCGCAGGGGAACGGGGCGATGGCCCTGTCGGTCGTGTTGCCCTTTGTCAACCAGGCACCGGTAGAACTGCGTTTTGAGCGCCAGCCTCACGAGGCGGGCCAGGAATCGGTCTACACCGTAAGCGCCCATTCCCACAGCGAGGACTACGGTGAGCTTTGGCTGAAAGCCGACCTGCACGGGGACACCGACCTGGACCTGACCATGTGGGCGCTGCGCGATTCGGTGGTGACGATGGCGCGGGAAGGTGCTGACGCACTGCGCACCAGCCTGCGTGAAGCGGGTCTGTCCATGCGTACTTTTCAGGCCCATTCCGGCGCGCGTCCGATCGCTCCGGCCGCCGTGCAGCCACAGGCCATGCCTGGCACCGTACTGGACTTTCGGGTATGAGCCGGCGTCGTCAGGCCATTGCCCTGGAATACGGCAACTATGCCGCGCCGGTGGTCACGGCCAAGGCCGAGGACGAGCTGGCTCTGGAAATGATTGCTGAAGCGCGCCTGAACGGCGTCTACATCACGGAAGATCCCGCACTGCTGGCCTTGTTGAGTCGGCTGGATGTGGACCAGGAAGTGCCACCCGAGTTGTTTACCGCTGTGGCAGTGATTTTGTCGTGGGTGTATTGGCTCAAGGGCATGCGCCCCGGCGACGAAAAATCGACGGCTAACGCAGCCGACGGGATTCAGGCGTCGCTGTAACCGGAATTGCGGCCAAAGCGGGAGACGTGACCGAGCCGGTCGTAGACCTCGACCGAACTGGTGGCATCGTCAACGCGCAGGCTCTGCAAGGTGCCGCGAATGGCTTCGAGCTTGCGCTCCATCAAAACCGCATTGCGCCGGTGCAGGTCACGGCACTGGAGCATGGCGCTGCGGAATTCCTGCCATTCGGGGAGCGCCTGGATATCGGCCGCGGGGGGCGCCAGACGGGTGATTTCGGCTAGCAGCTCGGTCTTTACCGGCTGGAGCTGTTCAAACTGGTCAATGTCTTGGGTACGCAAAACCTCGAACTCCTGCTCGAGCATTTGCGCAAGTTGCCCGGCAAGGTTCGTCGCGTAGGGAATCGGGTCGGTCAAAAGGCAGTCTCGTTGACAGCGATCAGTTGCTGATCATTTGTTCCAGTGCAACAAAACTTTCCGCGATGCGACGCGGGTTCAAGGGGTACTGCCCGTTTTCAATGGCGTGCTTGATCGCGTCGACCTTGACACGGTCAAAGTCAGGCTCCTGTTTCAGGCGGGCTTTGATCGCGCTGAACCCTGCGACCTCTGCACCTTTAGAGGCTGCCACGGATTTGTTCGCGGCGATTTCCGTCTCGGGAACCGCTGCCGCACCTACGGAAGTCGCCGCCAAGGCGGCTGACTTGGTCGACTTCTCCAGGACTTTTCGCGCCAGGGCGTCTGACGGTGCCTGCCGGGAAAGGGGGTTGATGGCGTCGGTCATGATGGGCTCACTTTGGTAACTTCAATCGGTCAAAAGGGTTTATTACTCACAGAATCGGATCAACCGGAAAAAACTTGAGGGCAAACTGCAAAATAGTTCAAAAAATCTTTCAAAGGCCGCGTGCGGCATTGGGTCCTGTCACGATCCCCGTTAGTAATCGACCCGAGTCGGGATTTTTTAAGCGAATTTGATCACCTATTTTGCCGTCTTGCATCGCTTCGACCCGCGCGGTGATGCTAAAACCATTGCCCTGGCCCACGGTAAGCATCACGGATTGGCCCTGCTTGACCACCACCGCTCGCCGTATATCGTAGCTGCGTATCGGAACACCCGGCTGAACATCACGCACCAATTCGCTATTTTCAACGTCTTTGATCGAGGTCAGAACCTGGGCATCCAGACCTTGCGATGGGACATCAAGCTCCCTCAACAGGTCGCGAGTGACCATGCTGCCAGCGCGCAAGCCCTGACTGGCCACCACCACCCGCCGACTGGCCGCCGCGGCCGCAGGTGCCGCTACAGGCCCCGGGCTGCTGGACGCTGGCACCGCGGGTAAGGCCAGCCCCGGTGCGACGCCCGGCTTGAGCAACACCCGAAGGTAAAGCTGCCAATTGGGATTGCCCAGACAGCGCACCCGTACGGTCTCGCGCGAGGCAAAAGGGGTATCCATCACCAGGGGGCGATCACAGGTTTGGAGTTGCACCCGGCTGTCCAGCGGCGCAAAGCTGAACTGACTGGCGTCCAGTTGCTGTGATCGCTGAATCCACTGCCCGACCTCCGAGAGCAACTTTTCTGGCGCGGCAGGGCCTTGTGCCAGGACGCCACCGCCCCCGCAAAAACCGAGTGCCCACAGCAAAAAAACACCCCAGCGCCGCACGTCACACCGCATCCTGCGTTGGACGGGTGGGAGGGAGGAGTGGCACAGCAATTGCATGAACGTTTGGGTATGTTGAAAAAGTGACAGGGCACATTGCCCTGACCCTGCAGCGCAAGAACAATGCCACGCAACGCAGGGGGCCCAAAATCAGGCTCAGTATTTGGCAGGCATTCGACCCAACAAGGCAAGCTTACTACCCATGTGGACCCGCAACGTCGCCCAGGCCAACACTACCACTCCGGCTCTGCCGGTGCCGGTTACCGCTGCGCCCCTGCCCACAGGCGGCAGTGGCAGCGCCAAGCCCTTTGCCCAGTTGCTGCAACAGGCGCAGAGCAAAACGCCCGCAGCCATGGCAGCGCCCCTACCGGCGACGCGCAATCCTGACACCCACACCATTGCCAACGGCGATACGCTGATCGGCCTGGTTCGGGACCAAGCCCAAGCGCGCGGCGTCCAGCTCAGCGGCACCCAGGAAATGCGCTTGGCGCAGCAGCTGGCCAGCGCCAATGGCGTCGGCAATGCCGATTTGGTGTACCCGGGCCAACAAATCAAGCTGACCCCGATCCACGAATCGCTGCAAAGTATGCAGGTCGGTGCTGTCCGTCGATTGGATGCAGCGGTCAAAACCGCACAGGCTCCAGTGGCCACGCCCCGCACACCCACCACCACCACCACTAACACCACCACGGCCGCGGCGCTGCGCAACTCCCCGTCGGCCTATGACGTGCGCTCGCCACAATTCACGCCGGCGACCGCTGCAATGGCCCACACCAGCACGCCAGCACCCGCGTTGGGCACGGCCCATCCGGTCCTGCAGCAAACCCTGGACCGCGCGGTGGCCAAGGGGTTCATCCCGCCCGCCGAAAAAACAGCGGTGTACGACAAGATCCTGCAAATGGCAGACAACCACCGCTTTTCTCCCGATGACTTTGCGCGCATGACGCTGATGGAAAGTGACGGCATGAACCCGCGCGCCAGCAACCAGCGCTGCCACGGCATCATCCAGTTTTGCGATGGGCCAGCGCGCGGCGCCGCGTCGGCAGGGTACGCAGCCAACCCCCGCGCCATCTTGGACTTGAGCGTTCACAAGCAACTGAGCCTGGTGGACAAGTACTTTGACGATGTGGGACTGAAGAGTCAGGGGCCCGCCGGCTTGGAAGATTTGTACCTCTCGGTGCTCAACCCCGCATCACGGGCGGAGTCGCAAAGCAACGTGCCACTCAATATTCAGGGCCAACAGGCGCGCGCGCTGCATGTGGGCAGTGACACCACGGCACCTATTACCCGCCAGTCGATTCGCCAAGGATTGCTGCAAAACGCCGCAGCACGCCTGGGCCAGATGCTGCCCCCCACACTTCGCGTGCAGGCCCAGCGGGCGCAGCAGTACGTCGAAAACAACCTGCCCTGAACCGCGCGCTCGCAGGTGCGCGGCCACGCGGACGATGGCTTGCCGGCAACCGTGATTTCCGACAGCGGCAAGAGATTGCCGCTCCTGTCATGGCCTTCTGCAGGCCGCGCATTGCGCCTCAGGCACAAAGGCCTGTCCTGCTGATTCTGGTGGCCTGAAAACACGGCAATTAGCGCATGGCACGCAAGTTGCTGCAAAGGTAACTGTCAAAGGGTTTTCCGCCATGTGTGTCGGTAATCCGGCGGCTCAAACCACCGCAATGGAGAGCGTATGAACATCATCAACAACACCTTTAGCCTGCATGAAAAGGCCCTCGGCATGCGCAGCCAGCGCATGGAAGTGCTGTCGCGCAACATTGCCAATGCGGATACCCCAAATTTCAAAGCCCAGGACATCGATTTCCGCCAGGTACTTAAAGATACCCAAGACACCCGCATGCACACGACCAACGCAGTGCACATCCCCTTGGGTGAAATTGACAACGGCAACGGTCTCAAATACCGCACACCCTTTAACGTCGCCTTTGACGGCAACACGGTCGAACTACCGGTGGAGCAGGCCAAGTTTGGTCAGTATGCAGCCGAATACCAAACCACCCTGAGCATTCTGGAAAACCGCATCAGCGGCATCCGCAAAGCACTGCGCGGAGACTAAACCATGGCACTTGACAACATTTTCGGTATTGCGGGCTCCGCCCTGAACGCGCAAACAGTGCGCATGAATGCCACGGCTTCCAACCTGGCCAATGCCGGCACGGTGGCCAGCTCTGACAAAGATGCTTTTCGCGGCAAGCGCGTCACTTTCAAAACCATCATGGAAACCCAGGTGAACGGCAACGACCTCTCCAACAAGGGCGGCGTCAAGGTGTCGGCGATCTCGGACGATCCCAAGTCCATCTCGCGCATGTCCGACCCCGGCAACCCGGCAGCTGACAAGGACGGCTATGTCTACCTTTCCAACGTCAATGAGATGTCGGAAATGGTCGAGATGATGGCCGCCGCCCGCTCGTACCAAAACAACGTTGAAGTCGTCAACACCGCGCGCCAACTCATGATGCGCACGCTGGACATCATCAAGAGCTGATTTAACCGCAGAGAACCACCATGGCCAACCTCAACCTCCTCGGAAACACCAGCAGCGACAGCGCCTGGGCCTCTGCCGTACCCACCAGCATCCGCACGACCGCACAAGACGCGGCCGCCAAGATGACGGCGGCCACGGGTCAGTCGTCTATGGGTCAGCAAGATTTTTTGACGCTTTTCACGACGCAGCTCAAAAACCAGGACCCGCTGGACCCGGTAAAAAACGAGGCCTTCGTGGCCCAACTGGCGCAGTTTTCACAGCTCGAGGCCACCACCAATATGGCCAGCAGCCTGACGAATTTCACCACCAGCATGTCCAGCGGGCAGATCACGAGTTCGGCCAGTCTGATCGGAACCAAAGTGTCGATTCCCGACGGTCCGGCAGTCTTGGTCAGCGGGCAACCAGTGCCAGCCACCATCGCCCTGCCCAACGGCGCAGCGGGCGTCCAACTCCAGGTCTTCGACTCCAAGGGTGTGTTGGTCAGCACCCAAACGGCCGGCGCACAAAGCGCAGGCGACATGCTCTTTAACTGGAACGGCCAAGACGATGTCGGCAATGCACTGCCCAGTGGCACCTACCGCTTTGTGGCCAGCGCAGTGTCGCAAGGCAAGACCATCACTCCGACCGTGAGCACCATGGCCACCGTGCTGGGTGTGAGCCAGCAATCGGACAAATCCATGCTGCTACAGGTCACGGGGGGCAAAACCATCAAGCTGTCCGACGTCACCAAGATTTACGGCTAATTTTTCTTTCACGACCCTTTTTGCCAGTTCTACCCCACTCCAGGAGTAACCCACCATGTCTTTTTATACCTCGCTCACCGGCCTGAATGCTGCCACCGCCATGTTGGGCGTCACCGCCAACAACATCTCCAACGTGGGTACCACCGGTTTCAAGCGCTCACGGGCGGACTTTGGCGACATTTTTGCCACCTCGCCACTGCAAAAAGCGTCTTCCACGGTCGGCCAGGGCGTGTCCCTGAAGCAGGTGAGCCAGGAGTTCAGCCAAGGCAATATTTCCTTTTCGTCCAATGCACTGGACCTGGCGATTACCGGTGACGGCTTCTTCCCATTGCGTTCGGCGGACGGCCTGACCGACACCTACACCCGTAACGGTTCGTTCTCGCTGAACGAGCAGTTCAACGTGGTCAACTCGGCCGGCCAGCGCCTGATGGCAGCGACGGTGGACTCGACCGGTAGCGCCAACGTGAATGACCGCGTGGTCTTGACCATTCCCCAAAAGACCTCTGGTGAGGCCAAGCAAACATCTGAAGTGTCCTTGGGCTTGAACTTTCCGGCGGATGCCGCGGTGATTACAGAAACCTTCAGCCGCACCAACCCGGCCAGTTTCAACAAATCCACCGCGTTCACCGTGTACGACAGCGGCGGTAACGGCTACCTGGCCACCATCTACTATGTCAAGACCCAAAACGCCAACCAGACCAGCCCTTACAACAAATGGCAAACCCATGTGTTCGTGGGTGAAGACCAGGTGTCTGCCGCATTGGCGCAGTCGACGGACATCAATGGCGATTTGCAGTATGTAAACCAGTACGGCCAAATCAAGTCCTACAACGAGGTCAAGGACGAACTCACCACCGCCAAGACACAGCTGATCTCGCTGGATGAACTGACCGACAAACGCACGTCCACCCCCGCGGGCATTACCGGGGTAGGCTCGACTGTGGATTTGACAGGTGGTACCAACACCTTTGCCGGCTTGACCGACAAGGCGATTGATCTGAGTAATCTTTTCACGGTCAACGTCGACGGGTCTACCGCACCGGTGATGGTTGACTTGAGCTACTTGAAAAACTCATCGACGGTGCTGACAGGCGCTACGTTGGCCTCAGAAGCCACCAAGTTCCTTAACCGCAAGTTTGGCGATGAAACCAGCTTCAACTTCACCAGCACCACGGCCAGCGTCTCCAATCCGGATACGATTTTTACCCTGACCGACTCCCGTGTTTCCAACGGATCCCCCGTCAAAGCAGAAATCAAATTGTCCGGCTTTGCGGATCCCAGCAACGTATCGGTCGAGGAACTTACCGCGATCATGCAAACCCAGATCGACAACTCGGTGCTCGGGGGCCATGCGCGCGAGTTTGTCACCGTTTCTGGCAGCGTGACCTCAACGCCGCTGACCTTCATGGGAGCCACCGTAAGCGGTGCCGCAGAAGGCGACACGGTTGTCAAGACCATAAGCAACATTGTGGCCTCGGCTGAAGCCATCCTCGCGGAGAACCCGGGCCTTGAGAGCATCGAGGCCGGAGCGGACGGCACCACGGTGGTATTGACTTACCACCAGTATCCGAAACAGACGGTACAGCTCACCGGGCCGGCCACCGCGGCCACCACCTTCATGGGCGTAGCGATCCCGCGCACTGGAGCTGACGACACCGCGGCCCAGGTGGCTTCCAAAATAGTCGCTGCCAAAGCTGCCATTTTGTCTAGCGCCGTGGATGCGACGCCGAATGCCAATTCTCTGGGCATTCGAGACATCCAGATTGATCCGAATAACTCCAGCCAGCTCATTTTGGTCTACGACCAGACCCAAGCCGCCCCGGAGGCTTTCACTCCCACGGTGACAGGAGTCACCGCTGCTCTGTCTGTGGTCGTTAATGAAATCGATGAGGGCTTAACGACCAGTGGCGGTTTGTCACCTACCGCGCTCAGCGCGACCACCAGTAACGGTGTGACATTTGGTGCGAGTGCACCAGTCAGCGCCGGTCTGCCCAAGTCTCCGATCGTCGTCGCTTACGACTACAACAGCCAGAGCTTCAAAATCACCGACGCAACCAACGCAGGTGCAAACGTGCTTACGTTGTCCTCAGGCGCATCCCCCAACACGATTTTGGGCTTGGGAACGATACCCGTCACACTGGATAGCGACGGTCTGTCCGGGCTCAAAATGCTGCCAAATAACAAAAATCCGTTGCGCGCGGTCACAGACCAACGCTACGGCATCCAAGTGAGCTATGACGCGGTCAACAAGTCATTCAGCGTCACATCAGGTACCACCGGCGACTCATCGGCCATTGCAATTACGGTGCCGCCAGGCTCATCAGCCGCCGCCTTGTTCGGCTTTGCCGAAAGCAAGGAAGTGGACGGCAAGTTGGTACCCGTGGAAGTGACGAAATCCTCCGTCGCCACCCGCGGCATTTCCTCGGAACCTGCAATTGCCCGTGGAAAGCCACCGACCGTGAACGTGGGCAATAACTTTGTCGTGGACGCCACAAACAACAAATTTGTGGTGACTGTCGACGGTATCAAGGGCACGGTCATCGTGCCACCCAGCACGACCTATTCCTTGGACAACTTCATGAAGGAGCTGCAAAAAGGCATTAACTCGCTGGCTGAACGGAAAAGTGTCGACGGCGTACTCGAAGATTCGCCCACCACGGTGAATGGAGTCAAGGTGACTTACGATTACGCCAACAACAATTTCGTCTTTACGACAGGCACGACCGGGTCTGACTCGTTTATCAAGATCTCTGGCAGCAGCAATTGGGGCCTGGACCAGGTTGAAGCGGGCCGGGGTACCACGTCCACCTGGATCAAGCCCAGCCAACACAAAGATGTAGTGAACGGTGCGCTGCAACCCAAGTACATCGACAAAGATGGCAACGAGACCACCAACGGGGACGGCTTTACCGGCCTGCCCGCCTGGTCACCGATCTTCCTGGACAAAGGCGAATTGACCTTCAACACGGCGGGTAAGCTCTACTCGCCCATTCAGGGAACCCAGCTGGAGACGGTCTATCTGGCCGGCGGTAAGGGCGCTTTGACCATTAACGTGGACTACGCTGCTTCGACCCAATACACCTCGCCTTTTGCGGTGCTCTCACAGTCGCAGGACGGCGCCCCCGAAGGATCGCTGGTTGGCGTCACGATTGGCAACGACGGTCTGGTGAGTGCATCGTTCTCCAACGGTACCCAGAAGTCTCTGGCGAAAATTTTGCTCACCAACTTCTCAAGCCCCTCCGGTTTGCGCCAGATTGGTGACTCCAGTTTCTTGGCGTCAGCGTCCTCAGGCAAACCGATTCTGGGAACTGCGGGCTCAGCCGGCTTCGGGACCCTGCGCGCAGGTGCGACCGAACGGGCCAACGTTGACTTGACGCAAGAGCTGGTGGACCTGATCACCGCCCAGCGTAACTTCCAGGCCAATGCCAAGGCCATTGAAACCAGTTCGACGATGACTTCGGCCATCATCAACCTGCGCTCATAAGCCGCGCCTTTAGCACTTTAAGGAGTCCGCACCATGGATCGCTTGGCCTTTAACGCCGCCGTGGCAATGAACGAGCAGACGCTGGGGCGGCAGATGGCGGTCAACGAGCTGGCCAACGTCACCACCACCGGTTTCAAACGCAGTTTTGAGGCCGCCCTGCGCACCGTTGCGGTGGAAGGCGCTGGCTTGAAAAGCCGCTTCCAACCGCAAACCTTTTCCGAGGACTACATCAGTATGCGGGCGGGCCCGGTGGTCGCCACGGGCAACGATCTGGACATTGCCATGAGCGGCAGCACCGTGATGGGCGTGACCGCGCCTGACGGAGCCTTGGCATTCACCCGCCGCGGTGACCTGCGCGTCAATGCCAACGGCGTCCTGGAAAACGGCACCGGCGCGCTGGTGCGCAGCCAAACCGGCGGAGCAGTCACGATTCCGCCCGGCGTGCGTGTCACGATCCGGTCTGACGGCACCGTTTTTGGCAGCGACCCGGCCCAACCCACCAATACACCGCCCCTTCAGATTGGGGTTCTGATGCTTCGCGACGCCAGCCAAACCCCCCTGCAGCGCCGGGAAGATGGTCTTTTTTCCGTTTCAGGCGCCGAGCCTGGCTCCGACATTACCAACGGCCCGGTGTTGCCCAACCTGACCGCCGGTGCGCTCGAGGGCAGCAACGTCAATGCCCTGTCCATCATGGTCAAACTGATGGACCAAAGCCGCTCATTTGAGCAGCAGGTCAACCTGATTAAAGAAAGCAAAACTTGTGACGAATCTGGTGCAACCATGATGAAAGCCAGCTGACGGTTTTTCCAGGCACGCGCCTTGCTTATAGCCTTCTAACTTAACAAACCCTGGAGCAGTCAATGGACGCATCAATGTGGGTGGCCAAAACAGGCCTCGACGCGCAGCAGACGCGCATGAATGTGATTTCCAACAACTTGGCCAACGTGAACACCACGGGCTTCAAGCGCGATCGCGCGGTTTTTGAAGACTTGCTGTACCAAAACGTCCGCCAGGCCGGTGGCCAGACAAGCGCTACCACGCAGGCGCCTACGGGTTTGATGCTGGGTACGGGCGTGCGCGTCGTGGCGACCGAAAAGCTCAACGTCCAGGGCAATATGATCAATAGCCAGAACCCCTTGGATCTGGCGATTGCAGGGGACGGTCATTTCCAGATCGCCCAGGCGGACGGCACAACGGCGTACACCCGCGACGGCAACTTCAAGGTGTCGGCAACCGGACAACTGGTCACCTCCAACGGCGCACTTTTGCAGCCGGCGATCACGATACCAGCCACAGCCGCCAGCGTGACGATTGGTCGTGATGGCACGGTATCGGTGGAGTTGCAAGGGGGTGCCGGACAGCAGGTGCTGGGGCAAGTGCTGATTGCGCGCTTCCTGAATCCCGCCGGGCTGCAGGCTGCCGGTCAAAATCTGATGTTGCAAACCCCCGCCAGCGGTGCGCCCCAAGTGGTACCACCGGGTACGGCCGGTGCCGGCTCAATCATGCAGGGCACGCTCGAAGCCTCGAACGTGAACGTGGTGGAAGAAATGGTCAACATGATTGAGACCCAGCGCGCCTATGAGATCAACTCCAAGGCCATCTCTGCGGTAGACGGCATGCTGAAGTACATCAACCAAAACATGTAGTTGGCAGACACCATGAAATATGTTTTGTTGGCGCTGACCACCCTCTGCGTAAGTGCCTGTTCGGTATTGCCGCGCGAGCCCTTGGCACACACCGAAGGATTTCGGCCGGTTTACCCCGTCGTGCAAGCCGCGCCTCAAATGGCCACCGGCGCGATCTACAACGGGGCCCAAAGCGAAAACTTCTTTGGCCGCGGTCGCGCTTTTCAAGTCGGTGATGTGATTACCGTGCTTCTAAATGAATCGACCCAGGCCGGACGGACCCAGAGCGGAGTGGTCAAACGGACCTCCAGCAACGATGTGGTTCCTGCCGCCATGGGTGGTGGCTTGTTGCCCGCAGCCAACCTGCTAGGCGGCACCATCAAAAACGAAGGCAGCGGCACAGCGGACCAAACGGCCACGCTCACGGGCTCGGTGGCGGTCTCGGTGATTGACGTGATGGCCAACGGCAACCTCGTGCTGCGCGGTGAAAAACAACTGGCGCTGACCGAAGGCGCGGAAATCATCCAAGTCGCGGGTGTCGTGCGCCCCGACGACATTGCGCCCAACAACACGGTGCAATCCCGCCGTCTGGCCAACGCCCAGATCACCTACCGCGGCACCGGCGACATGGCAGCAGCCAGCCGTGCCGGATGGGCGACCAGCGGCCTGCTGAAACTCTGGCCTTTCTAAGGCCCCTGAAAGCAAAAGCACCATGCGAAAACTCTTCCACTCCCTGCCCTTGGCAGTCTTGCTGTGGGTGTTGCCGTTCTCCATGGCGCACGCCGACCGCATCAAAGACCTCACCACCATGGCGGCCATGCGTGGCAACCAGCTCATCGGCTATGGCCTGGTCGTGGGCCTGCAGGGCACCGGCGACGGCTCGGATCTGTCGTTCACCACCCAGAGCATGAAAACCCTGCTGAACCGCATGGGCGTCAACCAGGAAAACCCCCTGAGCGACTACGAAGCCGCCAGTAGCGGCGGAAAAATTGACCTGAAAAACGTAGCCGCCGTCATGATCACCGCGGACCTGCCGGGCATGTCCAAGCCCGGCCAGCGCATCGATATCAACGTGTCCGCCATCGGCAAGGCCACCAATTTGCGCGGAGGCAGCTTGTTGCTCACCAGCCTGCGTGGTGTGGACGGACAAATTTACGCGCTGGCCCAAGGCTCTCTCACCGCCACCGGGATTGACGCGGGTGGCGCAGGGTCCAAGGTCTCCACGGGTGTGACCACCGCAGCCCGCATCCCTGGCGGCGCGACAGTCGAGAAGGCCGTAGAAAACTCCTTTGACAAAGCGGACAACGTGCTTCTCAATCTGCGCGACGGAGACTTCACCACCGCATCGAGCATCATTCAGGCCATCAACGCCAAATTTGGCGGCGATGTCGCCAGCGCGCTGGACAGTGTCTCGATCGTGGTACGCGCCCCGATGGACAGCAGCCAGCGGGTATCGTTCATGAGCATGATCGAGAATATTGATGTGCAGCCAGGTGAACCGCCTGCGCGCATTGTGGTGAACGCGCGCACAGGTACGGTGGTTATCAGCCGCAATGTCCGGGTGCTGGCTGCCGCCGTAAGCCATGGCACCATCAGCGTCTCGGTGGCCATGACCAATGAGGTGTCACAGCCCGGCATGCTGTCCAACGGTACCACCAAGGATGTGCAAAACGCCGACGTGAAGGTGAGCGAGCCCAACAAGCCGATGTTCCTGTTCCAGCCTGGTGTAGACCTGCGCCAGATCGTGGACGCCGTCAACCAGGTGGGCGCCACGCCGTCCGCTCTGATCGCCATTCTGGAAGCACTCAAAAGCTCTGGCAGCCTGCGTGCCGAGCTGTTGGTGATTTGACGGCTGCACCCCAGACTCCACAGACCCGTCACCGAACGCCATGGATACGAACCCTAACGCCCTGCCCCCCGCCCCTGTCAGCACCGGGGTGACGGGTTCCTACCTGGACTTTGGAGGACTGGGCAAGCTCAAGGGCCAAGCCCGCACGGATGCCAAATCAGCCACGCGTGAAACCGCGCAGCAGTTTGAGGCCATGTTCCTGCAGATGATGATGAAGACCATGCGCGATGCAACGCCCAAAAGCGATTTGGTTGAATCTGCTGGCAAAGACACCTTCGAGGCGATGTTTGACAAAGAGGTGTCCGTTTCCATGGCCAAGCGAAACGCGCTGGGCTTGGCTGACATGCTGGTCAAGCACATGCCGGACACCAGCGCACCGCCCGCCAGCACCGCGGCCCTGCTGGAGGCACGCCAGAACAAAGGGATGTCGCTGAAGGCCGAGCCCGCCAAGGCCATGCATTTCAACGACGCCCCACCTGCGCTGGGGCCATTGCCACGCGCGGGGGGACCGATGCCTCTCACCCAACGCTTTGCGCCCAATGTGAACGCCAGCGCGCCACCCGAGGCGAATAGTCCATGAGCGATATCGCAGGCATTGCCGGCAATGCGGTGGCAGCGTACCAAAACGCGTTGTCCACCGTCAGTAACAACATTGCCAACGTCGCTACCGACGGGTACTCGCGCCAAGACGTCGCCTTGACCGCACTGCCGGTGACCAAGGCGGGGAATATTTTCTTGGGCAACGGCGTGATTGTGGACAGCGTCAAGCGGCAATACGACGCATTTGTCGAATCCAACCTGCGCAACACCACCAGCGACCTGGCCAGTCAAGGGCCCATGGTCAATTACGCGAACCGGGTTGTTGACGTCTTGGGTGGCTCCACCATGGGACTGAACACCGCGTTGGACCAATTTTTCAGTTCCGCCCGCGCCCTGTCGTCGGACACGTCGTCCACGGTGCTGCGCAGCAGTTTTTTGCGCGACGCCGAGGGTGTGGCACAACGCTTTGGTCAGTTGTCGGAACAGCTCAACCTGATCAAAGACGAAACCCAAAGTTCCGTGGACAGCATCGTCGACCAGATGAATACGCTGACCAAGCAGCTTGCGGTCGTCAACGGACAGCTGACCAAGCAGTTGACTGAGGCGCGTCAGCCGCCCGACTTGCTCGACCAACGCGATTTGCTGCTCAAGCAACTCTCGGTGTTCGCCCATGTCAATACCGCTTTCAGCGCCAACGGACAGGTGACCGTGAGCCTGGGGCCTTCGATCAACCAAGATATCGTCGTCAGCGGCACGACCGCATTGCCCATCGGATCCAGCGACAACGGGGGCTCCTCCGACAAAACCACGCTTTTGTTGGACCCCTACGGCAAGTCGACCACGCTCAATGGCATCACGAGCGGAACCCTGGCGGGCTTGATGGCCTTCCAGGAACAGGTGCTGGCCAGTTCCGAAAGCGCCTTGGACAATTTGGCACAAACTTTTGCCAATGAGAGCAATACCATCCACACCCAAGGCATCAATGCCTACGGCAAACCGGGCCAGGCGCTGTTCAGCTTTGACAAGAGTGCCTCCAGCCTGTCCAGTGGCATGCAAGTCGCTTTTACGGACCCCATGCTGGTGGCCGCAGCGGCACAATTTCGGGTAACCGAGCAGCCAAACAACACCAGCGGCACCGATGCCACGCTGGTCTACAGCCCCGACGCGGTGAGCAGCGGCCCGGCTGCGCTGGCACAGGTACTGGTGAACAACGCGCACCCCAGTGCTGCGCGCTCCATCAGCGTGGGTCGCAGTGTGCCGGTGGCCGCCGTAGCGACGATTCCGAACGGCATGAGCGATGTGAGCATCTTTCTGGATAGCGTCCAAAGCGGCCAGCAACTGCAAGTGCTCACGCGTGACGGCCGCCAACTTATCGGCGGCTCCATGGCCAACGACGGAGATTTGCTGGGTTCGCTGATGACGACCGACAACGGCTTTGCCGAGGGCGCGAGCTACAGCGACGACTACCTTAACGGGGCCAAGCAGTCGGTCCAACTTTCAGGTACCGCCACAGGGGAACAGTCTTTCCTGGGGGTGGTGGTCGAGGGTTCTGCAGCAGGAAATACCCCAGCACAGACCGCGGCCTTGATCTTGTCGAACAAAGCGACCATCTTGGCCGGTGCAGAAGCCGTAGCCGCAGGGATCACGGACCTGCGCACCGACCCCAACGATTCCAGCAGGCTGATTGTGACCGGCAATCAGACGTCCCCGGCGCGTTCGGCACTTGCGTCAAATAGCAGCGCCGGCATTACGTTCGGTAACGGCGTGGACCTGAACTACCGTTCCATGACGGTTTTTTACGGTGCGCAGGCCCAAGTTCAGCTGCAGCCGATCTACAACAGCAATGACCAGATTACCGGCAACAAGCCTTTCCCCGCACTGTTGCAAGGGGAGGCAGTCCAAGACCTGAGCAGCGGTATCGCCGAAAGCGCACTGACACTCAATGGTGTTTCACTGGGCGCGCTTTCTGGCTCGGCCAGCGGGGCGATGGACGTGGCCGCCTGGATCAACGAACTGCAGAGCCAAACAGGCGTGATCGCAAGCGCTCGAAACGAGATTATTCCGCCAGCCCAAGGCCTCAAACTGGGCATGCCACTGGTCATCAACGGCGTGACCATCAGTGATGCGACTTCGGCGACCACGGTGCGTGCGCTGGCCAATGCCATCAACGCATCCCAGGCGGCGAACGGAGCAACATTTACCGCGCGCGTCAGCCCCAACGGGGAGCTGATGGTCACGAACGCACCCGGGTACGAGGGTGAGGACATCACCATTTCGGCCACGACCGCTCTGGGGTCCAGCGCAGTCAATGCCCTGGGCATGCCTTCAAAGACCTACCGGGGTCAGGTGACACTCACCCAGCCGCTGGTCGACGAGAACGGGGTTTCGATCACCAAGCCGATCCAGCTGGGTTTTGGGAGCGCAGGCACGCCGGCGGACCTCGCAAAATTGGGTTTTCGCACGGGCGCCTACATTTCCGGTGCCACGCAAGACGATTTGTTGGTTTTTGTCACCGGCCCAGGTATGGCCAGCGTTTCAGCGAGCTATAGCGGCCAAGCCACCGATCCCAAGCAAGCACTGCGCGCCCAGCAAATCCAGGTGCAATTTCTGGCGGATACCGACCCGACAAACCCGCAGTACGCCTACCAAATCATTGATTCCGCCAGCAACACGGTGCTGGCCCAGCGCACGCTGGACCCGGCGCAGCTCACGCCCGGCATCACCTACCAGGGACTGCAGTTGTCCTTTACGGCCGTACCCAAAGCAGGCGACGAATTTACCCTGGACGGCAATGCGGACGGGATTGGCAGCAACGACAACATGCTGGCCATGAACGCCCTGGAGACCAAGGCGGTGGTGGGAAAAAAAACCTTGTCAAACGCCTACATCGACCACGTCAACGAGATGGGCAACATTGCCCGGCAGGCCAGTATCTCCCAAACCGCTTTGACGGTGGTGCACGACCAAGCAGTCAAATCGCGCGATGAAGTGGCAGGCGTGAGCCTGGACAAAGAGGCGGGTGACCTGATTCGCTACCAACAGGCCTACCAAGCAGCGGCCAAAACGCTGCAAGTGGCCAACCAGCTTTTTGACAGCGTGTTGCAAATCCGCTAACCCTGAGACTACGCCATGCAAATATCCACCAGCCTGCTGTTTGACCGTGCCAGCACGCAAATGAGCACGATTCAAAACGACCTGGCAAAGTCGCAAGCGCAAATCTCCACCCAGAAACAGGTGCTGGCACCGAGCGATGCCCCCGACCAGGCAGCAGTGATCAGCCGCCTAAAGTCTCTGATAGGCAAGCAAGAGAGCTATGCCAAGACGCTCGACTCGGTGCAGGCCCGATTGGACAATGAAGCTGCCACCCTTTCCAGCGCCGGCGACATCCTGATCCGGCTCAAGGAACTGACCATACAGGCCAATAACGGCACCAATGGAAAAACCAGCAGCACCGTCATCGCCACCGAGATGCAAGGACTGCGCGACCAGCTGCTCAGTCTGGCCAATGCGACTGATTCGACCGGCAACTACGTTTTTTCGGGCACCAAAGTGCACACCCCAGCGTTTGTGTCAGATTCCGAGGGCGAAGTGAGCTACCAAGGTGACCAAACCGAAGTCAAGGTCGCCGTGGGTGAACATCGAACCGTGTCCACCAACCGCCCCGGCACACGCGCATTTGTCAGCGTGGTGCGCACCGCCGACGACGGCTCGAGTTCTGGCGCGGGGTTCTTTCGCGCGATCGACGACCTGATAGCCGGCGTTAAATCTGCAGATAAAACTTCGATGCAGCGCGGCCTGGGCGAGGTGGAGGCCCTGCACCAAGGCATCATCCTGGCGCAGGCCAGCTCCGGGACCGACATGAAAGTCATCGAGCAACAGGGTGCGGCTTTGGACGAAACCAAATTGACTTTGGCATCCGCACTCTCCAGCGTGGAAGAACTTGACATGGCCAAAGCCATCACTGCCATGCAAAAGCAGATGCTGTCGTTGGAGGCAGCACAAAGCAGCTTTGCCAAAATTTCGCAAATGTCTTTGTTTGCCTACCTGAAGTAGGCGCATGCGGCTTAAGTTCCTTGTATCGATGCCGATGCTAACCATGCACACATTGAACCGCCCATGACTACCACCACCAGCACAACGTCCACCACTGCGGCTGCTGTTGTCAGCGCACTCGGCGCAGGCTCGGGCATTGACACCAAATCGCTGGCCAACAGCCTGATTGCCGCAGAAAAGGCACCGCGCGAGACCGCGATCAACAGAAACATCACCAAGAATGAGTCACTGGTGTCGGGCTTTGCAGCCGTCAAATATGCGCTGACCAACCTTAAAACAGCCTTTGATGACCTGAAGGACCGGAGTGACTTCAAAGCCATCAGCGCGACCAACTCCAATACCAGCGCTTTTACCGCCACAACCACCTCCGGCGCCGATTCGGGCAACCACTCGGTACTGGTGAACAGTTTGGCCACAGCGCAGCGCAACACCGGCACCACTGGCTTTGCCAGCTCCACCACGGCCATTAACAGTGGCAGCGCCATTTCGCTGGCGGTAGACATTGCGCAAAGCAGCACCGGAACCACCGGTTTTGCCAGCTCCACCACAGCCATCAACGGGGGTGCGGCAATGACCCTGACCCTGGGCGGCACCGCATTTTCGAGCGGGGTTACTGTGGCGGTCGCCGCGGGCGACGACACACCGGCAGGCATTGTCGACGCGATCAACAATGCCGGGCTCAGCGTCACCGCCTCACTGGTCAACACCGGCGACGCCACTGCGCCGTACAAAGTGGTTGTCACCGGAACCGCGGGTTCGGACTATGCCTTCACTGTTTCCAGCAGTGCCTCTGGGATTGATTTCGACACCACGATCCAATCGGCAAGCACCTCGACCATCACCATCGACGCCGGGAGCGACACGCCTGCAGGCGTGGTGGACGCGGTCAACAACGCAGGTACCGGCCTGAGCGCCCAACTGGTCAACACCGGCGATGCCAGCACGCCCTACAAGGTGGTTCTGACCGGCGCCTCGGGCAAATACAACGCATTCAGCGTGACCAGCAGCGTGAGCGCGCTGAACTTTGATACTTCGCTGCAGACCGCCAGCGATGCCTCCCTTACCGTGGACGGTATCGCCATTACCAGCAGCAGCAACACGGTGTCTGGCGCAATTTCTGGCGTCACTTTGAACCTGCTGAGCACCAACAGCACGGCAGCGACCGTCTCTTTGACCAACGACACGTCGGCAGCCAAGACAAAAATCACCGCTTTGGTCACCGCGTACAACGACGCGATGGACCTGCTGGACGAAATCACCAATCCGAAATCCACCCTGGAAACCTATGGCGGCACGATGGTGGGCAACTCCAGCGTCAACGCCATAAGGAACACGCTGCGCACCTTGGTAACCGATGATTCGTCAACCGCCAGTGCGTCCGGCACATTGACCGCGTTGCGTGATATTGGAGTGGAGATCAACAGCAAAGGTCGACTAACGACCAACTCTGTCACACTGGACTTGGCACTGAACTTTGACTTCGCCAACACGGTCACCCTGCTCTCGGGCAACCAGGAAAACCAAAGTGTCTACGACACCGAGGATTCCGGTCTGGCGGGCGATGCAAGCAAAAGCTTGATCACCATGCTGAGCAGCACGGGCACCGTCGCCAAAGAAAGTGCCAACGCAACCACGCGCATCGAAAAATACCAGGACGATCTGACTGCTCTCGAAGATCGCATGGCCATGCTTTTGACCCGCTACACCAAACAGTTTGCCGCGATGGACAGCATCGTGGGGCAAACGCGCAGCACCCAAACAGGCCTGACCAGCACCTTCGCTGGCCTCATGGCCATGTACACGAATAAATAAAGCAGCCTCTTGCAGGCGCGTCCCCAACGGCAGCTACAGCCGAAGGGGAAAAATTCAGGCGGTGCTTCTCACCTGGCCTCAAGTTTTTCACACTGGTGCCGATTCTTCAGACACTGCAACTTCGTTAAAGGCGCTGCCCCCCGCAGTACCGAGCAAAACGCAGGCGAAGTGCACTTTTGAAAGGACGGTAGACGATGGCTTCCGAAATAAGCAATGTGAGCACCAGCTCCGCGGCAAGCGCATCGCTAGGTAAGTTGATGGACGCCAAGGCACATGTCGCACCCAAGGTGATGGCAATCAAGCCGGCGGAAATTCAATTTGACCCAGCGAAGGCTCGCCAAAATCTGCATGCGGCAGTAAGCATGCTGAACGATCAAATGGCTTCCACCAAGCAGGGTTTGGGATTCTCATTTGACGAATCGATCAACGCGCCGGTTATCAGCGTGCGCAACATTCACACGGGTGAAGTTGTTCGGCAGATTCCGACCGAAGACGTGCTTCACATGGCGCACAAGATCGATGAACTCAAGGGAATTTTGTTCAATAAATCCGTTTAATTTTTGAAGAAGTGCTAAAGAAATTTCCGCAGCATCCGATTCATTATTTAACAGAGACAAGTTTCTGTCGCGGTAGGTAAAGAGACGCAAAACAAGTTCTTTGTCTGCTTATCAATTTAAGGTTATTCACTCTTCACTCTCAGGAGAATTGTTATGTCAGTTATCAACACCAACGTAAGCGCTCTTTACTCTCAAAACGCCATGAAGGTCAACAGCCGCGCCATGAGCACCGCCATGGAGCAATTGTCGACTGGCAGCCGCATCAACTCGGCCAAAGACGACGCCGCCGGTTTGGCCATTGGCCAAAGCATGACCTCGCAGATTCGCGGCCTGAACCAGGCAGTGCGCAACGCCAACGACGGCATCAACATGCTGCAAACCGCTGAAGGTGCATTGGTCGAGCAGTCCAACATGCTGCAGCGTATGCGTGAATTGGCCGTGCAAGCGAGCAACGGTACGTATTCCTCGGCACAACGCGGCTACTTGGATACGGAGTTTTCGGCTCTGATTACCCAGATCGACAGCATTGCCAGTGAGACCACCTGGAATGGACAGGCAGTTCTGAGCGGCTCCGCTTACAACGGCCCCACGGCAACGGGCTCTGGCACTTTTGAGTTCCAAGTTGGCCAATCGAGTGGCCAAACCATCTCGGTCACCATCAGTGGCATGTCAGCGTCGGCGCTGGGGATCAGTGCGCTGTCGGTCTCTACGGCATCGGATGCTTCGGACGCAATATCAACAATCGATGACGCGCTGGACACGATCAACAACACCCGCGCCACACTCGGCGCTAGCATTAACCAGTTGACCTATGCAGCAGACAATCTGACGAACATCTCGGCAAACGTCACTGCGTCGCGCAGTTCCATAATGGACACGGACTATGCCTTGGCATCGACCCAACTGTCCAAGACGCAGATTATTCAGCAAGCCTCGACGGCGATGTTGGCCCAGGCCAACCAGCAGCCACAAAGCGTGCTCGCACTATTGAAGTAAGCCTTGAATGCGGTGACTCCCTGAGGGTGCCTTCGGGACCCTCAGGGAGTCACTGACCTGAGGCCCGCAAAAAGCGGCCTGTCGTTGTGACAGGCCGCTTTTTTTCGTCTCGGTTGACGCACCGGATGCAATCCAAGAAAAAACTTTGGCACAGCTATTGCTTAGATGGCTTGCTGCCGGCCCTTTGTACAACTTATTGACACTTGGGGTTTCAGCCTGCTCAGCGTGTTCGTGCATGCTGACGACTATTTTTTCTATGGAGAAACCCTATGTCCGTGATCAACACCAACGTGAGCGCGCTTTACTCACAAAACGCGATGAAAACCAACGCCCGCTCCATGAACACGGCGATGGAACAACTCTCAACCGGAACGCGCATTAATTCAGCCAAGGACGATGCCGCCGGCTTGGCGATCGGCCAAAGCATGACCTCCCAAATCAGGGGCCTGAACCAGGCGGTTCGCAACGCCAATGATGGCGTCAACATGATGCAAACGGCAGAGGGAGCCATGGTCGAGCAGTCGAATATGCTCCAACGCATGCGCGAGTTAGCGGTGCAATCCAGCAATGGCACCTACTCCAGCGATCAGCGCGGCTACCTCAATACCGAATTTTCCGCCTTGATTACGCAAATTGAAAACATCGCGACCCAGACCACCTGGAACGGACAAAGTTTGTTGACGGGTACGAACACGAACTCCATTACCGGCACGTCTGGCGCCTTTGAATTTCAAATTGGACAGGCATCGGGGCAGACGCTGACTGTCAATATTGGCGACATGAGTACGGGGTCCTCAGGACTGGCAGTCAGTGGTTTGGCAATTGCGACCGCATCCGGGGCGTCCTCCGCCATCACGGATATTGACGATGCACTGGACAAAATCAACCTGCAACGCGCAGCCATCGGTGCCGGTATCAACCAGCTCGCCTATGCGGCAGACAATATGACGAATATCTCGGCCAACGTCACCCAGTCGCGCAGCACCATCATGGACACCGACTATGCAATGGCCACCACCCAGTTGGCCAAAACCCAAATTTTGCAGCAGGCGTCGACCGCCATGCTCGCCCAAGCCAACCAACAGGCCCAAGGCGTGATGGCTTTGCTAAAGTAATTTTCTTTGGCGGTTTGTGCCCGTGTGGGGTGAGGCGACGACGGAGGCGGCTCACACTTTGCAGCAGGGAGGGCGCAACACAATCAATGTGCCTGCGCAAAACGGCATAAGAACAGGACAGGAGCCAGGGCTATGTTTTCAAAATCCGACATGGTGCGGGCGTTATCGCAGCTGCGACCTATGGTCAAAGACCAAAATTTCGCGCAGATTGACGCTTTTGCAGCCGAATGGGGCTTGGATTTTCTGATTTCCGACGAGTTCATTGACTTCAGCCGCCGGGTCAAAGACCCGGCAAGTGTCATTTTTTTGTCAACACTGGCCGTTCATAACGCCAAAAATCCCGTCCGGCCGCAGATGATCTTGCAGGCCTACCAGTCCATTGCGGCAAGCGGTATCAGCGCGGGCATTGCCCAATTGCCGAAACGGCATGTGCTGCGGCAAGTTATTGCCTCCCTTGCCGAGAAGTCGCCGCTTCCGCCCACCCGTTTGGATTCTCAAAAACGCAAGGGAACCGGACAGGAATGGCTGCTCGCCATGGAGCTTTGCATGGACCATGGAGCGCCCGCATCGGCCCTCATGCTTCTGCATGAGCACCTGCGCAGCACCTCAAACGCAGATTTCTTGCTCCTCTGTGCCAAGGCACTGATTGAGCGGGCTTCTGGAATTACCGCCAGTGACGCCCTGCCATGGAAAGAATGGATTGCGCTGCAGTCCGCCGTTTTCAATGAACTCAAGCGACAAAAGCAAGACGCGGCCGCGGAGGCCGTTGTGCAGTTGCTCGGCGAGTATTGTCACTTTGCCGGAGACCAGAATGAATCGATCACTTGGTACCGAAAAATTGCCCGAAGCTCAGACAAATCCATCATCGCACAATACCAATCAGCCCGCGCCTATGGGCACATGCAGGACTTTGAGAACGCCCTACAAGAACTTGATGAAGTACTGGTGAGGGTTTGCGGCCAATCGAATGATTGGATCAACAAGAATTTTCTCAATGCGGACGCAGACGGCGACAAGTCCAGCAACGCAAAATTCAACCTCAGCGCCGCGGCCTCGGCATTGACAGACCTGCAAACTTCGCTTTCAGCGGTGGGCTTGTCTCCCTTTTTGGTCTCCGGAACGCTGCTGGGCTACGCCAGAAATCGCGGATTTCTGAGTCACGACAAAGATATTGATGTCGGAATTTTCGCGTCCCAAAATATTTTTGATGTGGTTACCTTGTTGAGCCAAAACGGACTTTTTGATGTCAAGTACAAGTACCTGCGAATGGAAAAAACCTACCAGGTCCCCATCATTCACCGCCCCACCGGCATGTCGATTGACATTTTTGTCTATCACCCCCACGACGACAAGCTGATCACGGGCGTGCAGGGCAACTTCGGCTATACGCAAAATTTCACATTCACGCCTTTCGCCCTTGAAACCGTCAAATTTTTGGACATCGACTTTGCGATTCCAGCGGACGCTTCGCTGAATCTGCAAGAAAATTTCGGACCCTGGCAGGTTCCGGATCCCTATTTCATCTCCCACCTCGAATGCCCGACCACGGTGGACGTCGGCGGTACGGTCTACATGGTGGTGGCGCGGCTTGAAATGCTACGCGCGCTCGTTGAGGGCAAAAAAATCAAGGTCGACCGCATTGCGAAAATTTTGCGTCACTGGAGCAATGCGCCCTACGCCATGGCGACCGAACTGATTGATCGCCTCGAACATCGCTTTGGTACGCTCCAAGGTGCCAACCAGCCGGCTATTGAACACGAGGCACCTGCGCATGCCTGACCGCCTCGCCTTTGTTCTTTTGGCCGGTGGCCAAGGTGTCCGACTAAACCAAGACACTCCGAAACAATTTATACGCGTCGCCGGAAAATCCTTGCTTGAGCACAGCTTCTGCTGCCTCAGTTCCTACGACCCCGATGCACGAATCATCGTAGTGGTTCCCGCAGACGCCGTGGCACTGGCCAAAAACCTGCTGTCCGATCATCCGCGCGCAGAATTTGTGATTGGCGGCACCAGCCGACAAGCATCAACTTGGGCGGCCATGAAGCACTTGAGCAGCGCGCCACCCAAGAGTGTTGTGATTCACGAAGCCGCACGTCCTTTTTTGTCTGCACAAATTGTCCACGACGTTGTGCAAGCGCTTCAACAATTTGAAGCTGTCGATGTAGCCATACCAACGGCCGACACGATCATCGTGGAGCGCGACGGATTTATCCAGTCGATCCCCAAAAGAAACCATATTTACCGGGGGCAAACGCCCCAGGGCTTTCACTTCCATGCTTTGTGGCGCGCGTACCAAGAAATTGGCGACATCCGTCTGACGGAATTTACCGATGACTGCGGCGTTTACATGGAATGCAATCCCATGGGCCGTGTGCGGATCGTCAAGGGAAGCAGCGAGAACATCAAAATCACGGAAGACCTGGACATGGTCTTGGCAGACGAGTTGTTTCGCATCCGAGCAAACCAATGGCTGCCACAAACACAAGGCCTGGACGTTCGAGGGAGGCGCGCCTTGGTGTTTGGCGGAAACGCCGGCATTGGCCGGGCCATCACCCAAGTGCTGCAGGAGTCGGGTGCCCAGGTTAGTATCGCGTCACGCAGCAGCGGGTGCGATGTTGGTGATTACGTACAGGTGACGTCGGCAGTAGCACGGGCCGAAAAGGAACTGGGGGGCTTGGACTATGTCGTCAATACCGTCGGGCAGTTGGAGAAACAAGAACTGCACCTCCAGGACGTCAGCGGAATTGCGCAACTGCTGCAAGTCAACCTGATGGGAACCATCCATATCGCCAAAGCAGCGCACGCCGCACTCGCGCAGAGCAAGGGCATGTTGCTGAACTTTTCTTCTTCGTCCTACACGCGTGGGCGATCGCATTACACGCCCTACTCCGCCAGCAAGGCTGCAATTGTGAATCTCACACAAGGACTGGCGGAAGAATGGGCCCCGACCGAGATACGGGTCAATTGTCTGGTTCCAGGACGAACCGATACGGCCATGCGGAGAAATAACTTTGCGGGTGAGGCCGCCGACACCTTGCTCAATCCCTATGAAGTCGCATTGACGGCCTGCAAACTGCTGGCGTCGGAAATGACCGGGATGGTGGTACGGGTATGACGACGGAAAGAATGCTAATTACAGCTTTAGGTAGGGTGGCATCTCACCTATTTTCGCCCACTCATCCACAAATGGACAAACACCTTGTGATTCACGAAGACCCACATCAATCGGGCAGAGCGGCCAGGACCACTCCACCGTGATTTGCAAAAGCGTCGTTATCGAAAGCGCAACGGTAGGCGACGAGCAGGAACTTGAGACATCGAGGTCTTCCAAACATCAATATGGGTTCAAGACGTTTGATTTAAATTATTGATGCCACTTCGATTATGAATCCAATATGAAATCAAAAAAAATAGTGCCAAATAAAGCAAAAGCAGTCGATCCTCTGATCGACGCTATGAATTTATATAATCAAGAAAAATTCAGAGAATCTGAAGATAGATTCAAAAAAATATTGATGGCCGCGCCAACAAACGGCGTGGCACTTTATTATTTGGCTCTGATAGCATTGAATGCCAAACAAGGTACTGAGGCACTGAAATATGCAGTGTCAGGGACCGAATCAAATCCAAATTTTGTCCCCTTGTGGCTCATGCGTGCCAGCGTACACAACAGCTTGCAACAAGTTAATGATGCCTTGGACGCTTACAACCACGCTCTGGAAATAGACTCCAACAGTGTCGACGCATTAATCAACAGCGGCGTCATACTGCACGATACACAGCGGCATGTTGAATCCATCACAAGATTCAAACGTGCTTTGGACATCGACGGGCAAAATTCCAACGCCTTGGCTAATTACGGAATCGTTCTGTCTGAATGCCGAATGATCAATGAAGCCATCGATGCGTTTGAGCGATTGATGAAAATCAATCCCTCTTATTCCTTTGGATATGGATTGTTGACTTATGAGCGAATGCATATATGCAATTGGGCTGGATTAGAAAATGATGTCAAACGCATCACTGAAGGGATTCAGTTAGGCGAAAAGACCTGTAAGACGCTGGGATACATGGCTCTTTCTGATGTCGCTGCCGATCATTTCAAGTGTGCGGAAATTTTCGCGAAAGCACAATTTACAAAGAGATTTACGCCACTATGGCAAGGCGAGCGGTATACCCACAGGCGACTGAAAATTGCGTACGTATCTCCAGACCTCCGCGAACACCCGGTCGGGCATCTGATGGCTGGCGTCATAGAAAATCATGATCGCAGCCGATATGAAGTGATCTGTATCTCAATCGGAGCGGACGACAACAGCAGTATCAGGGCACGGCTGGTTGCCGCTTCAGATCAGTTTATTTTGGCAAGAAGCATGTCCGCCGGCGAAATAGCTAAGTTAATCAGGGAATTAGAGGTAGACATCGCAATAGATTTAGCGGGATATACAACAGATTCCCGTTCTGAAATATTCATGCATCGTGCCGCACCGGTTCAGGTCAATTATCTTGGATATCCAGGAACGATGGCTCTTGACTGCTATGATTATATTATTGCAGACAGAACCGTATTACCTCCAGAGCACGCCCAGCATTACACCGAAAAGGCTGCGTATCTAGACTACTGCTATTTGCCTATCGCATCTGGAATTGAAGTCGCAACCCCCTTGTCGCGAGATCAGTACGGACTTCCATCAGAAGGCTTTGTTTTTTGTGCCTTTAGCCACGACTACAAAATCCATCCCAAGGTTTTTGATGTGTGGATGCGACTGCTGCATGCCCATCCGGGAAGCGTGTTTTGGTTAATGTCCCGCAACCAGGCAACACATGACAACTTGAAGCGAGAAGCCGAAGCGCGAGGCATCGACCCAACGCGGTTGGTGTTTGCCAGCAGGGTCCCACGGATCGAAGACCATCTGGCAAGATACCGAGTGGCCGATCTATTCCTCGACACATGGCCCTATAACGCCCATACGACTGCTGCCGACGCCTTACTCTCGGGATTGCCGGTAGTCACCTACAGAGGCCAGTCCTTTCCATCACGCGTGGCCGCCAGTCTGTTGGAGTCGGTGGACATGTCTGAACTTGCAACTGACTCTTTTGAGCAATATTTTCAAACAGCCAGCGATTTAGCGGGCAATCCGGAACATTTACAAAAATTCAAAGACCGGCTGACAACGGACAAGCTAAAAAGTCATCCATTTTTTGGGGCGTCATTTACGAGACGACTGGAAGCGGTATATGACCGTATAAGCACTTCCGAGATCAATAACGAAGCCCATGAAGTAATAGCGGCTACACCCATCGCCAGCCCATTCGTTGACACGGCCCATTCACCACGCCATGGGAAGCTCAGCAACTTTGAAGAGGCGGTGCTCAACTTTCAAAAAGCAAATTATCCGCAAGCAGAATTTTTTGTACGTGAATCCCTGAAAGAAAATGCTGCTGAGTCCAATGGTTTGAACCTGATAGCCAGAATACGGGAAAAATACGACATACCGCCAGACTTTAGACTGAGTGAAAATCTGAAGCGGGAACGCAACGAAAGAAAGTTCTTACTGATCAAGTCATGGGGATATGGTTTTTGGAGTGATGCGCACCATGTAGCGACGCAATTTCTCCTGGCGGAATTGACGCAAAGAGAGCCCATCGTGTTGTGGGGAAAAAACTGTCTTTTTAACAATGACCCCACGAGCAATGCCTACTCCAGATATTTTGATGAGAAACTGCTTTCGTCACTGAACGACGTACCCATCACCGCGACTATATTTCCATCCAAATGGAATGCCATTAATCTAAGAGACGAGGACCTGAACAAATGGGAGGGTCCACAATCAAGATTATCGGCTCAGCAAATGATGCCCCGTGAAGAGACATTAGTTGTCAGCGATTTCTATTCAACCATAGACTCCCTGATTCCCTGGATCGATTCGACCTCGAGTTATTACGGAAAAGATGAAAATACCTTGTATGCGGAATTATTTCAAAAATACTTCAAAGCCACTGAACGCGTAAGAAACCAGGAAGAAAAATTCTTCAATACGAGGATGAAAGGGAAAAACTGGGTCGCGGTACATCTGCGAGGCACTGACAAGATCCATGAATCGCCGCACCTATTGGAAACAAATGCAACTTATGCGCCCTATCTACAGCGCATACTGGAACTGAATCCCAACATCGGCATATTTTTACTTACCGACTCAGAGCAAATGCTGAACACATTCACCGCAGAGTATGGTGACAGGGTTCTGACGACCGCTGCCGTTCGCAGCAGTACCGCTACCGGGGTTCACATGAGTGGTGGAGATGCCCACAACCTCGGCGACGACGTGCTCATTGACGCCTTGCTTGCGACACGATGCGACTACTTCATTGGCAACATCGAATCCAACGTATCACTGGCTATCGCAAGCCTCAAGAACTGGGCGGGCGGCTACATTTTCATGCTGGGCAAAGAGAGCGTCAGGGGCAGAAATCAAGCGCTCCACAAACGCCAATAGATTTCAGATCAAACCCAGCACTTAATTTATCTGACCGTCAGCGCCAACTTCTTCCTTTAGAAAGGCTGGCGCACGAAAATTCATGCTGGGTATCCGAAATATAAGCGACGTGTAGTGAGAAAACCCCGACCACCATGTCGCCCAGGCGTTAATGTGGTAATTGAAGCGGGAATCGCGAAGCATGCACAAGTCCATGGCGACAGGCATCACGTTGCCAAATGCGCCATGCTGGGAATGATGAGGGAGTGCCAAAAATCCATAGCGTTTAACCAAATCAAGCTTCGCCAGATGATTGTCGCTCGTCACCACGATGGGTGCCCGACTGTTTGGAATAATTACATTTTCTAAAATATTGCAAATACGCGGGTCAAGTTCCGTTTTCAATTGGACTGATGTTCCCCCATAAAAACGGTCGCCGCATCGCAAACTGAGAACCTCGTACTGCGTCACTGGAAGATCCCTCTTGAGCTCACATTCAACGGTCTCTGCAAAACTATAGAACTGAGCGCCAAATAAACGGCCACCTGACGACAACTTGGTTCTGTTCCAACTGCCAAGATTGGTACAAATATAGAGATCTGCTTCTTCGGACTTAGAAAAGGCATCGAGTCGCTGAACAAGGGCCTGGTGATCAACGAAATGTTCTTCGGCTGCTGCGATGCGCGCCGGATCTCCTGATTGAAAATAGGCAGGGTTCTGAACAATTAAAGAGCAGAAATCGGTCTGGCTCACATCGACTCGCAACTCCACACCGTAGCCCTCCACAAGCTCAGAGAGATGCACAATCCCCCGCACAAAATCACCCAGCCCAGGTGGACTGTTGATCCAATCGACCGGCGATTTATAGACTTGGATGACGCGCTTCATCATTGGAATAGGTTAAAAAATCAATACTCAAGCCATAAATCAGGTTGAGGCGGAAAGACTCAGGATGTGTCGCTCCAAACTATGGCGCCAGTCCGGAAGACTGGCAAGCCCCATGGCGCGGGACCGCCAATCGGTTGCCGATTCGTTGTTGGACACTTGGGCAATTCGGTTGAATGACTGGGAACTCGACTCCACCACCGAAACCGGAATTTTTGCTAGCGCAACAATTTCTCTTACATATTCGAAACGGCTGGCAGCCCCAGCATTGGTGCAATTAAAAACTCCAAAAAAATCAAGCTCCATTAATTCGATAATTCGCTCCGCTATGTCGAGATTGTAGGAAGGATTGCCAAACTGATCCTTATTGGCGCTGATGATTCCAGAAGACGAATTCTTCGCCTCCGCAATACGATTCGCAATAAAATTCTTGGCCCCGTTCTCACCAACGCCAAATAGCCACCCAGCACGAATAATCAAGGAACGAGGCAATATCCTTTGTATTGAATGCTCAGCCAAGACCTTACTTTTGTGGTGTTGGGTCGTAGGATTGACACTGTCATATTCAGCGTACGGCGTACTCTTTTCACATCCGTATACGCCTGTACTCGAAATGAATACAAATTTCTTGTTGGTAGAAGCGGCAAGCATCGCAGCATGCTGACTCAATAGATAATTGTCGCGATAGCAAATCTCGGGATGAATCTCGCATCGCTCTACGTCTGTGTCGGCTGCCGCATGGATAAGAACGTCAGCATCGTTGTGTGTGACCGAGTCCACATACGATTTTTTCCAGTCATACTTGTCGCGGTTCAAGGGAACACAAGTATGCCCCCGGTTCAAAGACACCGTGCGGATCGCGGACCCCAGCAGCCCATTAGCACCCGTTAGCAATATTTTCACAAAAATCTCCAGACATTGGAAAGCATGCCAATGGAAAGGTGGTTGACTCCTGAGGATCGTGAGGAATGCTAGCGATATTCAAAACCATATTCAAATTAGCTCCGGCTCCGGCAAAAGCCACACAAAGACCGGAAGGCACAGTGAGACGGCAATAGTTAGAATCGCCGATCGTTATATAGTCTGTTTTATGGTTGCTTTGATCGTGAATATAAAACGTAACATCTCCAACTGCAACCACCAGATTCAACACCATCTTTTCATGGCGCTTCCATCCCTTGGTGTGCCCATGGTGTACTGTAGTGAAATAAGCCTCTCCGAATCCGCTAAAACCAGTATCGAGAGATTTCATTGCATGACCGATGAATCCATCTGGATGAGGAATTCTCAATAAGGGAGTCACCCTAACTCCAGTCGGACGGCATATCACTGACTCCATAATAGGTTACGATCTTTCGCGATAACTTCGTACTCAGCAATTTGATTGGTGGTGAAGGAATGCATATCTGTTGAACCTCGGTAGAAATGAACATACCATTCACTGGTAAACTTTACGCACTGAGAGTAATCAAGATTTCCATGCCACTTCAGTGTATGCAAAGCTTTATCACAATTTAGTTTCAATAAGCCAGCCTCGACATAACTAGTGACCGGATTTAACGTAAAAGGATGCGCTGGTTTTAAATTTTCCCAATAGACGCTCAAATCCTGAATAAGCTCAGAGACATTTTTGCTTTGCTCAGCTCTCGGACCAAAGTTAAAAGATTCACCGTTCAGTTTGCGGTCGGCAAATAACTGAGCCCCCAGCCCAAGATAACCACTGAGGGGCTCCAAAACATGCTGCCAGGGCCTGGTTGAGGCGGGATTGCGAATTTCGACCGAATTGCCACTGGACCAGTTACGCACACAGTCCGCAACGATGCGGTCCTTGGCCCAGTCACCTCCGCCAATCACGTTACCCGCGCGGCCAGAGGCGATCAGAACGCGGGACTCTGGCTTTTTGAAGTAAGAGTGATAGTAGGCATGAAAGACAAGCTCCGCTGCGCCTTTTGAAGCGCTGTAAACGTCCTTACCACCCATCGGGTCAGATTCTTTGTATCCCCATACCCATTCAAAATTTTCATAACACTTATCGGAGGTGATAATCACCGCGACACATTCGGGGTTCACAAGCCTCAATGCTTCGAGCACATTTGCAGTACCAATGACGTTGGTCGATAAAGTTCGCAGGGGCTCCCTGTGCGAGACCGACACCAAGGACTGCGCAGCCAAATGAAAAACGAAATCAGGCTTGAACGAATTTACAACACCAATGACTTTTTCCAAATCACAAATGTCAAATATGTGACTTTCAATTTGGTCACCCAGCGCCAATTCTTCGAACATTGAAGGCTTTGTAGGGATGCCGTCTGAAATACCAGCAACAATGGCATTGAGCCGTAACAACCACGTGGTGAGCCAAGTTCCTTTAAAGCCCGTGTGTCCCGTGATCAGGACACGTTTGCCGTGATAGACATTATTAAAAATACTCTTCACCATACCTTCCAAGGAGCTTTGCCGGCATCCCAAAGTTCATTCAGTTTATTTTTATCACGCATTGAGTCCATTGGTTGCCAGAATTTTTGATGCTTAAACGCGGTAAGTTGCCCATTTTTGGCCAAGTTTTCAAGTGGTGCTTCTTCAAACACGGACTGGTCACCTTCAATATAGTCGAAAACACCAGGTTCCAAGACAAAAAAACCACCATTAATCCATGAACCATCCCCCTTTGGTTTTTCTTCGAAACCAAGCACCTGGTTGGTAGGCGATAGATCCAGGGAACCAAATCTTCCTGAAGGTTGAATTGCAGTTACGGTGGCGAGTTTTCTGTTTTTTTGGTGGTATGACACGAGATCATTGACATTAACGTCTGCGACACCGTCACCATAGGTCAGCATGAACGGCTCATTGCCCACGTATTTTTGGATCTTCTTTACCCGTCCACCAGTCATCGTTTCCAGGCCGGTATTCACCAAAGTCACACGCCATGGCTCAGCCGAGTGCTCATGAATAACCCTCTCGCTTTGCATACCGAAATTGAATGTGACATCGGATTCATGCAGGAAATAATGCTCGAAGTATTCCTTAATATGATACCCCTTATACCCCAAGCATATAATAAAATCATTGTATCCATAGAATGAATAGGTTTTCATAATATGCCATAGTATCGGTCTGCCCCCGATTTCAATCATGGGTTTTGGTTTTAGATGGGATTCCTCACTGATCCTCGTTCCAAAACCACCGGCCAGAATAACAACCTTCATATAAATTCCATATTTTGGATTGCAAAAAATTGCCAGTTAAATCACTCAGCCGTCACTAAATAAATTCAAATAAGGCGAGTCATAGTATGTCCACAATGCGTCAGGATTGGGATATCTGCGGAAACTGGTATACATTGCACATGTGCGCAGTAGGAAACCCCCAAAACAACATCACTTGGCGAAATATCTGGGCGGCGCCCTCGCAATCACCTTTGCTTTGCAACTCAAGACCTTGGTTTATTACATTCATTAATTCTGCCGATTCCAACTTTGTTTCGGCGACGCGATATTTGATGGCGAGATTGTAATAGCCACACGCCTGCACAAACTCGCCATTTTCGTAGTATTGATTAGCCACGGATATCGCCTGACTGATATTCCATGGCTCCTCGGGTTTGTATCCATCGATCCAAGGCGTAAGCGCAAGGTATTGCTCGTATTTTCTTTGAAAACTGAAGTCGTAGGCCTTGTGCCACGGCTTTATGGCTCCAGCGAAATGCAATATCCTTGAGGGATGCTCACTTTCTTCAGCGTATTTTTTGAAATGAATGGGATTTAAATTCCAGCGCTCTTCTATTCCTTTTTGAGCACCGTGCAAGATGACATTCATTGCGTCGTTGTCCATATAAGCGGACTCAGTTTTCTCAAGCCAATCAATGCATTTGTCAGAGATATTATTATCACGCCAAAACTCAAGATTCATAAGAAGTATCCCGGCATTCATATCCTTTCCACCGGGCACCCCCAATCTCTGCTCAGTGTCCTTGCCATTGAATATTACCCCTGCGTTACCGCACCCTGTAACATCCACTCCCCATAATTCTGCAATATCTGCCTCGACAATCAGGTCGCAATCAAGGTATATTACCTTATCTATTTCAGGTATCAGATCTGCGATAAATAAACGATAAAATGTTGCATGGGTCAGATGGAAAAATGCTTTTAAATTTTTAAGTTTGCTCGCATCGAAACTGAGATATTTAATCTGGCATTCATATCTTTGTGCGATTTCGTCGAGAGCAGCTTGGTCACGGGCATTTAAGTTCAGACATATGATGTAAACCTGAATTTTATTATTTTTATTGCTCTCAAACATTGAGATCATGGACACCGCTAACTGCGATACGTAGCCGTCTACGCCAAATACTACATTTATCAATTTGGTTCCTTGGATTTATTGTTGAGGCTGCGCCGGGACGAATGTTCCACCCCAAGTTTGAACCTGCGCAGAATCCCCGACCAATACTCGGTCACCAAGTTTGTTGTGAGTCGCCTCCAGCGATTTTCGAATAGTGATAATTGAGTTACGGAACTCGATCGATTCAATCCAACCACTATTTATAAATTCGGGCACTTGCCCAATTGGAAAAAATGTCTGGAACATCGTTGCAATTGCAAGATCTTGAGACCAGAATTGAAATCCAATGACGTCGATCAACTTCTTAAAGAATGCATACGCGCTGAAATCATTCATTATTCCACCGCCAAACTGCATTTGGTACAGCGTATGTGTGTCCTCTATGATGTAAACACCTCCTGGTTTGACCATCGGAAAGTAATTGACAAAAGAGTTCAATATATCTATTGAGCGGTGCGATCCATCATCAATCACGATGTCCAATTGCTCTTTTACGGACTTGATCGCTTGTAAGGTTTCAATAATGTTTGCATCACCCACGATGACCTTGATGCGTGGATCGTCGTACTGCAACTTGCCACAGTTCGGATCAATGTCACAACCAATAAAATTTTCACCATTCTGGAAATACCTGGACCAAGTTTCCAAGGACCCCCCGTTTTGCACCCCTATTTCAAGAAGCGAAACGGGCTCCTCCTTGAGCGGATTCATCAGGGTGTCGTAATACTTCAAATAGGATGACCATTTATCGCTTACTTTTCCTGTTTTGCCCCGGTGAAGTTTTTCTATGGTATCCGTCATTTTATTTTCCAATTTTATAAATAGTTGCACACTTTTCGTTGATTATTTCATCGTCAACGAGTTTTAACTTTTGATATTTTATTTAATTTACTTAACAAGACCCACTGACTGCAGTGGAAAACCCAGCGCCCAAAGCGCTCTGGCATAGCCGGTCTCGCTTCCGTACAACCCCATTCGACCTGGGCCCAGTCACATTTTCACCACTCGACAGTGGGACACTTTTAAGCAGGTCAAATCATTGCCCCACGCCAAGTGGCCACCTGCAGCGCATCGTCGACCTATGGCTCCCCATCAAGCCGGCAATTTGCGGGACACTGCGCTGGGAATCCAAGGTGCGGACCATCTGCTCTCTCGCGATTTCGCCAGCGCACTTTTCATTGTTCCATCCACTTTAACGTGCAGGTCGAGACGCACGAGATGTTCAACATCTTTTGCGTCTCTTCCTCCGTTAACCAAGCGCGCATTGTGTGAGTGTATTCACCCGCCACAAGGCATTCTTTCCTAAACCAACTGCATCACTTACCAAGGACACTGCTGGCGAGTTGACCATTCCCAAGCAAATCGCCGAACGTCGGCGCCTTGAGCGGCGTAACCGGGGCCGCGCCCAATAGTGGCTGTGTCGTCGTCAAATTGCCATGGGCGTCAAACTGCTTAAGCAGGTCGACCATGCTGCCCATGCCCGCAAAGTTCAGCGCTGGGCCTGCGTCCATGTGGGCGGAGACGGCTTGCCCCAGACCGCGACTCGCGCTTGCGGCGGGAGCGCTGCTATCAAATTCCCCAATGGCTTTGACCAAGTCACTGACCCTGTTGCTCATCTCAGCGGCGCTGGCATCGATTGCTGGTGCCACACTTGGCTTGCAAGCGTCGGTCACAAACCATACGTCCGCCACTGCGTGGCTTGCGCCGTCAGTGGTCTGGTAGCTGCTGGTCAGGCCAATGATGTTGCCGTTGTCCTTGCTGATGTTGCGTTCGGCCACGACGCTGATGTTGCTGATGTCCAGGTCGGCGAGTGATTTGAGTTCACCTGCGTTGCTGACACCATCGGAGTTCGCATCCACCCACACCTGTAGCTTGGCAAATCCGGCATCCGCACTGCTCACCATGCCGTCGTGGTTGGTATCCAGTTCACTCAGCGCCGCATAGCCGTCTGTCGCCTTCGTTCCGTCGAGGAGCGTGGTGGAAGAACCAAACAATTCAGAACCATCGTTGATGGCGCCGTCCGCATTGCGGTCCATCACCAGCAAGCCGTCCGTGTTGCTTACCCAACCGGTATGCGCCGCCGTTCCGTTGGCTGCGATATCGAACTGCACCCCGGCAGCAATACTCAGAGTACGTATGCCGTCGCCATTCAGGTCCAGTGCGATTGGTGTGATGGTGCCGAAGAGGTCGATTTGTTCGAGGCTCAAGGACTCCAGTTGCGTATCTGTCACCGCGCAGACTTGCGCCGTTGTCATCGCGGACAGCTGTGCGTCAGTCATAGCAGCCAACTGCGTACCCGACAGGCCCGACGCAATCTGCGTTGTGGTCATAGCCGCCACCTGCGCCGTTGACAAGCCCGCGACCTGTGTGACGCTCAGAGCTTCGCTGATCTGTGATGTGGTCAGGGCTACGATCTGCGCCGTGGTCATTGCCGCAAGATCACTGACTTCCATGGCAGCCAATTGCGCGGTGGTCAGTCCTTGTCCGACCTGCGCTGTGGTCATTGCGGCAACTTGCTTGGCGGTTAGCGCAACGATCTGGTCGGTCGTTAGGCCTTGGGCCACTTGGGCGGTAGTCATTGCCGCCACCTGGGCGGTGGTCAACACGGCCACGTCGGCCGTGGTAATCGCAGCAATCTGGGCGGTTGTCAAACCTTGGGCAACTTGCGCCGTGGTCAGCGCTTTCACTTGCTTGACACTCAGGGTCGCGACCTGATAGGTGGTTAATCCACCTGCGATCTGGGCCGTGCTGAAGGCTGCTATCTGGGTCGTCGTCAGCCCCGCGAATTGAGCCGTGGTCATGCCTTGCGCCAACTGAGCGGTCGTCAGAGCCAAAACCTGGCGCGTCGTCAAGGCCGCGACGTCTCGGGTTTCCATAGCCGCCAGCTGCGCTGTCGTAAATCCAGAGGCGACCTGCGCGGTGGTTAGGGCAGCAACCTGCTCAGTGGAGAGCGCTACCACTTGCGCCGTGGTCAGCGACGCCACGTCAGCCGTCTCCATGATAGCGACCTGCACCGTGGTCAAGCCCAGTCCAATTTGAGATGTGGTCATGGCCGCAACTTGCGCAGTGGTCAGTGCCACGATCTGAGCCGTCGTCAAGCCGCTGGCGACTTGCTTGGTCGTGAGTGACACGATTTCGGCGGTTGTCATTGCCGCAAGCTGGCTGGTGCTCAAGCCTTGTGCGATCTGCGCCGTGCTCAGTGCCGCTACAGCCGTGGTGCTCAGGGCCGCTACCTGCACGGTACTCAATGCGCGAACCTGCGCAGTACTCAAACCAGCGGCTTGCACCGTGGTCAGTGCCGCCAGTTGCGCGGTTCCGAGCGCTTGGTTGGCTTGTGAGGTGCTCAAGGCCGCCATTTGCAGCGCGGTCATTGAAGCCACCTGACTCGTCGTCAGAGACGACAGCTGGCTGGTGGTTAGTGCATAGACCTGCGCAGTAGTAAGTGCCGCCACGCTGGCCGTGCCCATCGCGGTAATTTGGCTGGTGGTCAATCCCTTTGCCACTTGCGCCGTGGTCAAGGCCGCAACTTGGGTGGTTGTCATACCGGCCACCTGCGCCGTCGTCAAAGCCTGCGCAATTTGCGTAGTTGTGAGGCCTATGACCTGGTAGGTCGTCAAGGCCGCGATGTCGCGCGTCTCCATGATCGCCAACTGCGCAGTGCTCAGCCCGTTGATCAATTGGGTGATGCTCAAGGCTGCGACTTGCGCAGTAGTCAAGGCAACAATCTGGGCGGTGGTCAACCCTTGGTTGACCTGCGTCGTGGTCAGCGCGGCCACCTGGGCGGTGGTCATTCCCGCAATTTGCGAGGTCGTCAAGCCTTGTTTGATCTGCACGGTCGTCATTGCAGCAATCCGCACCGCCGACAGTGCTGCAATCTGGCTGGTCTGCATCGCCGCCGTTTGAGCGGTGGTCAGTCCGGTCAGCACTTGCGTGGCAGTCAAGGCAGCCACTTGCGTGGTGGTCAGCGCAACCAATTGGGTGGTGGTCAGGCCTTGCACCACTTGGGTGGTAGTCAGGCCTGCGACCTGCGTGGTGGTCAGAGCGGCTACGGCGGTCGTGGTCAACTTTGCCAATTGCGTAGTTGTCAGACCCTGTGCAGTCTGCGTTGCCGACAAGGCTGACACCTGGGCGGTGGTGAGCGCCGCCACTTGCGCGGTGGTCAGGCCTTTGGCCAATTGGGTCGTCGTCAATACGGCCATTTGCGTGGCACTCAGCGCGGTGATTTGTGCGGTGGTCAAGCCCGTATTGATCTGGGTCGTCGTCAGGGCAGCCACGCTGGCGGTACTCAGCGCTGCGAGGTCGCGGGTTTCCATGGCCGCTACTTGTGTCGTGCTCAGTCCTTGGGCCACCTGTGCCGTGGTCAGCGCAGCGACTTGGGCCGTCGTCAACCCGACGACTTGCGCCGTCGTAAGACCTGCTATTTGGGCTGAACTGAATGCTCGTACCTGTGACGTGGTGAGCGCCGCGATCTCGCTGGTAATCAGCGCCGCAACTTGGCTGGTGGTGAGGCCGGACGCCAACTGCGTCGTCGTTAGGGCGGCCACTTGCGCCGTGGTCAACGCAACCAGTTGGTTGGTGGTCAGTTTCAGCGTTTGGCTAGTGCCCAGCGCCGCCAATTGCTTGGTAGTCATGGCAGCAACTTGGGTGGTCGTCAGACCCTGGGCCAACTGCGCCGTGGTCAGGGCGCTAACCTGCGCCGTACTCATTGCGGCCAGGTCACTGGTTTCCAATACGGCCACTTGGGTCGTCGTCAACCCCTGGGCCACTTGGGTTGTGGTCAGGCCCAACACCTGTTTGGTGGTCAACGCCACGATCTGCGCGGTGCTGAGGCCTGTGCTGATCTGCGCGGTGGTCAACGACGCCAACTGGTTAGCGGTCAAAGCTGCCAGGTTGGTGGTGGCCAGACCCTGCTGGATTTGTGCGGTCGTCAGCGAAGCTAGTTGGCTGGTCGTCAGAACAGCAACATCGCGGGTTTCCATCGCCGCCACCTGAGCGGTGGTTAGGCCCTGAGCCACTTGGGCTGTGGTCAGCGCAGCCACTTGGGTGACAGACAGGGCCGCCACCTGGGTGGTCGTCAAGCCTTGCGCAATTTGCACGGTGGTCAAGGAAGCGATCTGAGTTTCAGACAATTGCGCCAGATCACTTGTTTCCATTGCGGCCACCTGGGCGGTGGTCAGGCCCGAAGCGATTTGTGTCGTGGTCAGGGCGCCCACCTGCGCGGTTGTCAGCAGCACGACCTGGGCGGTCGTCAAGGCAGCCAGCGAGGCGGTATTGAGCGCCGCCACACTCTTGGTGGTCAGCGCCACGAGTTGGGTGGTTGTCAAACCTTGCGACACCTGCGCTGTGTTCAAAGCAGCCGCCTGCGCCGTGGTCAGAGCCTGCAACTGGCTGGTGCTCAGGCCTTGGGCAATTTGCGCCGTACTCAGCGCGGTGACCGCAAGCGCCGTGAGCGCTGCCACCTGGGTGGTGCTCAGGATGCTCAGTTGTGCCGTCGTCAGCGCCAGGGATTGGGTCGAAGTCAGGGCCGCCACTTGGGTCGCCGAAAGTACCGCCAAATCACGGGTTTCCATGGCCGCCACCGCTGCAGTAGTCAAGCCTTGGGCCACCTGTGCGGTGGTCAGCGCCGCCGCCTGGGCCGTGGTCAGGCCCGCGGTTTGTGCCGTGGTCATGGCAGCCACCTGGGCGGTCGTCAACACGGCCACCTGGGTCACGTCTAGTGCCGCAACATCGGCGGTCTGCATGGCCGCAACTTGAACGGTACTCAGCCCTTGAGCCACTTGCGCCGTGGTCAACCCTGCTACCTGAGCAGTGGTCAGCGCGACAACCTGTGCGGTCGTCAGTACCTGATTGATCTGCGCCGTGGTCAGAGCCGCCACCTGGTCAACTGTCATAGACGCGAGTTGCGAGGTCGTGAGGCCTTGGGCAATTTGCGCAGTGGTCAAAGCCACCACTTGTTTCGTGGTCAATGCGGCAATATCTGCCGTTTCCATCGCCGCAATTTGCGCCGTAGTCAATCCTTGCGCCAACTGCGCCGTGGTCAAGGCAGCGACCTGGGCCGTGGTCAAGGCCACCAATTGCGACGTGGTTAGTCCTTGGCGCACTTGGGCCGTAGTCAAGGCGGCAAGCGTCGCCGCCTTCAATGCACTAATCTGGCTGGTGCTCAAACCACTGGCGATTTGCGCCGTGGTGAGCGTTGCGGCTTGGACCGCCGTCAAAGCGGCCAGGTCGCTGGTTTGCATCACCAGCAACTGGGCGGTGGTCAAGGCCTGCGCCACCTGGGCGGTCGTCAACGCAGCCACTTGGGCCGTGGTCAAGCCCACGATTTGCGCCGTCGTCATCGCTGCCACTTGGGCGGTCGTCAGCACCGCCACTTGGATCACGTCCAATGCCGCAACATCGGCGGTCTGCATTGCCGCCAGTTGGGTGGTGCTCAGTCCTTGGGCCACTTGCGCGGTGGTCAATCCTGCCACTTGCGCAGTAGTCAGCGCAACGACTTGTGCGGTCGTCAGGCCTTGATTGATCTGCGCCGTAGTCAGGGAGGCTACCTGGGTCTCCGTCATCGACGCCACTTGCGTGGTCGTAAGCCCTTGGGCAATTTGCGTCGTTGTCAGCGTCACCAATTGCTTGGTGGTCAATGCTGCGAGGTCCGCGGTTTCCATCGCCGCAATTTGGGCTGTGGTCAGCGCCTGCGCGACTTGAGCCGTCGTCAGGGCAGCCACCTGGGTCGAGGTCAAGCCCACGATTTGCTTCGTCGTCATTGCCGCTACCTGGGCAGTGGTCATGGCGGCCAAGCGGGACACCTTCAAGGCCGCAACGTCAGCTGTCTCCATGGCAGCAACTTGGGTGGTGCTCAGGCCTTGGGCGACTTGCGCCGTGGTCAGTCCGGCCACCTGGGCCGTGGTCAAAGCCACGATCTGCGTGGTCGTCAGACCCAGGTTGATTTGCGAGGTCGTCAATGTCCCGATATCTGCGGCACTCAGTGCCACCAATTGGGTTGTGGTCAGACCTTGGGCGATTTGGGCCGTGGTCAGGTAATTCAGTTGCTCTGTGGAGAGCGCCACCAGATCCTGGGTTTCCATGGCCGCGATTTGCGCCGTGGTCAGCCCTTGGACGATTTGCGCGCTGGTCAACACCGCGATTTGCGTAACACTAAGACCGGCAATTTGCGCCGTGGTCAGGGCTGCAACTTGCGACGTCGTCATTGCCTGAATGGCGTTCACGCTCAGGGCCGCAATGTCCCGGGTTTGCATCGCAGCCAGTTGTGCGGTGGTGAGGCCCGAGGCCACTTGGGTGGTTGTCAGCTCCGCGGCTTGCGCGGTAGTAAGCGCCACCAATTGGCTGGTCGTCATACCCTGACTGAGCTGGGCTGTCGTCAATGCGGCAATACCAACCAAAGACATCGCAGCGATTTGGGTCGTGCCCAGTCCAAGTTGAACCTGGCTGGTCGTCAGCGCCGCAGCGGCAGAAGCTGTCAGGACCGCCATGGATGCGGTGGTCAGTGCCGCAACCTGCGCGGTGGACATACCCTGGGCCACTTGCGCGGCGGTGAGACCCGCCGCCTGTGCGGTCGTCATCGCCGCGATGTGCGAGGTCGTCAGGCCTTGGGCCACTTGCGCGGTAGTGAAGGCCTTGAACTGGCTGGCACTCAGGGCTGCCAACTGTTGGGTCGTCATGCCCTGTTGGATTTGCGCTGTAGTCAGCACTGCAACGTCAGCTGCCTCCATGGCGGCCATTTGGACGGTCGTCAAGTTAGCCAGCTGGGACGTAGTCAAGCCAAGGGCAACTTGGGCCGTGGTCAGCGCGGCCACTTGCTTGACCGTCAGGGCCGCCGTTTGCGCCGTGCTCAAACCCTGAGCGATTTGCGCCGTGGTCAATGCCGCCACTTGCGTGACAGACAAGGCTGCGACGTCGCTAGTCGCAAGGGCCTGCAACTGGGCGGTCGTCAGGCCCTGGCCCACCTGGGCGGTCGTCAGCGCAACCAGCTGGGTCGTGGTCATCGCAACAATTTGGTCTGTCGTCAGACCTTGTCCGACCTGTGTGGTGGTCAAGGTAGCGACCTCGGCCGCTGTCAGGTTGTACACCTGCGTCGTGGTCAGACCAGCGATCTGCTGGGTCGTCAGCGCTTCGAATTGCGTATCACTCAAGGCTGCGATTTGGGCGGTGGTCATCACCGCTACGACCGCCGTGGACAAGGCGGCCACTTGGGTGGTGCTCAAGCCCGAGGCGATCTGCGTGGTCGTGATCGCCGACATCTGCGCTGTCGTCAGCGCTTGCGCCAACTGGGCCGTGGTCAGACCTGACATCTGCTTGGCACTCAGCACTGCAACGTCGGCCGTCTCCATCGCTGCAAGTTGCGCGGTTGACAGACCTTGGTTGATCTGTGATGTCGTCAAGGCGGCAACTTGCGCAGTCGTCAAGCCCACGATCTGGGTGGTTGTCAGGCCCAGGTTTATTTGGGACGTCGTCAGCACTGCAATATTTGCAGCAGTCAGTGCCGCCAGGTCTGCCGTCTCCATCGCCGCCACTTGCGCGGTGCTCAGGCCCTGCGCTACCTGGGCGGTCGTGAGCGCAGCCGCTTGGGCTGTGGTCAAGGCCACGATCTGCGCGGTGGTCATGCCGAGGTTGATTTGCGATGTGTTCAGCGCCGCAATTTGGGAGGTCGTCAAAGCCGTTTGCTTGACGGTCAGCGTTCCCGGGGCGTAGTTGGCCAGCGCGGCAACGCCGGCCGTGGTCAAGGCCGCGATCTGAGTCGTGGTCAACCCAAAGGCCACTTGCGCAGTGCTCAGTCCCGCGATTTGGGCGGTGGTCAGAGCAGCAATCACGGCCGTCCTCAGAGACGCAACCTGGGTGGTCGTCAGCCCGGAGATAACCGAGGTGGTCAAGCCCTGCGCCACTTGCGCGGTCGTCAGCGCAGCCACTTGGGCTGTCGTCAGGGCTGCGACATCAGCCGTCTGCATCGCCGCAATCTGCGCCGTGCTCAAGCCCTGTGCAACTTGCGAGGTCGTCAGGTTGGCCACC
>JARWZT010000013.1 GCA_029866205.1 Rhodoferax sp. | reverse complement strand
GGGCTGGGCCATCTGGTCTTGCAGCATGCGGGCTTCCAGACGGGGTGCCAGCATGGATTGGCCTCCCGGGAGCGGGATCTCAGTGTCGGCAAAAGCCAGGGCGCGGTGGGCTTCCGGCACAAAGTCTTCGCGGTGGATGGTGCCCAGCAACTCCAGCACCTGGAGGTCGAGCACATTCCAGGGGCGGATTTGTTGCTCGATCATGTTGAAGCGGGCTTGGTTCGAATGCATGGCGAAGTTTCCTTGGGTCACGTTAAACAGGTGTGACAAATTTTACCGGCCGGGGGCGGGGGCTTTGCGCCACATGCGCAGGGCCCAGGCCGCAAGGTCGTCCATGTAGCAATACACCACCGGCACGACCACCAGCGTCAAGAGCGAGGAGGTGATCACCCCGCCGATCACCGCCTGGCCCATGGGGGCGCGCATTTCGGCGCCTTCACTCAGGGCAAAGGCCAGCGGCACCATGCCGAAGATCATGGCCAGGGTGGTCATCAAAATGGGGCGCAAGCGCACTTTGGCGGCCAGCAGCAAGGCCTCCGAGCGGGGCAGGCCCGGTACCGTGCGGCCCTGCGCGTCGGTGCTGTCTTCACGGGCGCGGATCGCAAAATCCACCAGCAAAATCGCATTTTTGGTGACCAGGCCCATCAGCATGATCACCCCGATCACCGAGAACATGGACAGCGTGGAGTTGAACATCAGCAGCGCCAGAACCACGCCGATCAGCGTCAGCGGCAGCGCCGTCATCAGGGCCAAGGGCTGCAGGAAACTCTTGAACTGGCTGGCCAAAATCATGTAAATGAACACGATGGCCAGCGCCAACGCCGAAATGGCGTAGCCAAAGGCCTCTGCCATGTCTTTGGTCGACCCGCTGAACTTGTAGCTGTAGCCCTGGGGCATGGCGATCTGGTCCATGACTTTCTTGATGTCGGCCGACACCTCGCCGGCCGAGCGGCCCGAGACATTGGCACTGATCCCGACCTCGCGCGTCAGGTCACGTCGGTTGATCTGGCTGGAACCGGTGGTTTCCACCACTTGTGCGACCTGATTCAGGCGCACGATGCGGGTGCTGCCGTCTGCAGCCTGGGTCAATGCAAAGGGCAAGCGCTCCAGGTCTTGCGGCGTATTGCGGGCTTCGGGGTTCAGGCGCACGTTGACGTCGTAGGTCTGGTCGTCGGCAGCGCGCCAGTTACCCACAGTCTGGCCGGCCACCATGGTGCGCAGGCTGCTGCCAATCTGCGCCACGCTCAGGCCCAGGTCCGATGCCACCTCAGGGCGCACCTCCACGTTGAGCGTGGGTTTGTTGGGTTTGAAAGTCGAATCCAGGTCCACCAGGCCGGGCACACTGCGCAGCTTGTCCAACGCGGCTTGCGTCAGGCGCTCCAGCGTGGGAGTGTCGGCCCCCTGGATAGAAAACAGGATTTGTTTGGAGCCGCCCACCGAGTCAAACAGACCGATGTGCGTCACGCTGATACCCGGAATCTGCTTCAGCCGCTCGCGCAGCTTCACGGTCATCTGCTCAATGCCCAAGCTGCGTTGCTTGCGGTCCACCAGACGAATGTAGATGCTGGCGTAAATTTTTCCCTGGGCGTTGCCGGTGTTGATGGTGGTCAGGGTGTAGCGCACCTCGGGGTAAGAGCGCACGATGGCTTCGACCTGCCGCGCCTTGGCTTCAGTTACCTCGAGTGAGGTGCCCGTGGGGGTATTGAAGTTGAGCGTGGTTTCCGAAAAGTCCGACTTGGGCACGAACTCGGTGCCCAGCAGCGGCACCATGGCCACGCTGAGCGCAAATATCGCCACGGCAAACAGCACGGTCTTTATTTTGTGCACCAGCGCCCAGGTCAACAGGCTTTGGTAGCCCTCGGCCAGTGATTCGGTGGCGCGCTCAAACCAGCCGGTAACGCGGCCCAGCGTGCGGTCGTACCAGGTGACGGGCGGGCCCCGCAGGCTGTGGTGTTCCACGCTGGGGTCGTGCCAAATGCTCGAGAGCATCGGGTCCAGCGTGAAGCTGACAAACATGGATATCAGCACCGCCACCACAATGGTCAGGCCAAACTCATGGAAAAACTTGCCGATGATGCCGCCCATGAAGCCAATCGGTAAAAACACCGCCACGATGGACAGGGTCGTGGCCAGCACCGCCAGGCCAATTTCCTGCGTGCCATCCAATGACGCCTGAAACGGTGTTTTGCCCATTTGCACATGGCGCACGATGTTTTCGCGCACCACAATGGCGTCGTCAATCAGCAGACCTACGCACAGGCTGAGCGCCATCATGGTGATCATGTTGAGGGTGAAACCCAGCATGTTCATGAACAGGAAGGTACCGATGATGGCGATGGGCAGCGTCAGGCCCGTAATCACGGTGGAGCGCCAGGAGTTCAGGAACAGGAAAACAATCAGCACCGTCAGCAGCGAGCCTTCCACCAGCGTGCGCGTGACGTTGTTGACAGACACCCGTATGGAGCGCGAACCATCGGTGATGGGCGTCAGCGTAATACCAGGCGGCAGCTGCTTTTGCAGCTCGGACAGCGTCTTTTGCAAGCCGTCGACCACCGCAATGGTGTTTTCGTCTTGCGCCTTCTGCACCGTGAGCATTAGCGTGCGTTCGCCGTTGTAGAGCGCCAGGCTGTCCACTTCCTGGGCGCCATCGCGCACCTGCGCCAGCTGGTTTACACGTACCGGTGCACCACTCTTGCGCGCCACAATAATCTGGCCAAAATCTTCCGGGCGCTTCAGGCGCGCCGCAATCTGGATGGTGCGCTCTTGCTGCAGCGAGCGAATGCTGCCCACGGGGAGATCCTGGTTTTCATTGCGCACTGCGGCCACCACCTGGTCGGGGGTAATGCCAAAGGATTCGAGCGCTTGGGGGTCGAGGTAGATGTTGATTTCGCGCTTGGTACCACCCACCACCGTGGCCGAGCCCACGCCACGCACGTTTTCAAGGCGCTTTTTGAACACCTGGTCGGCCCAGTTGGTGAGTTCAACCGCGCTGAGGCGGGGCGCTCCCGCGCTGGTGTCCGGCAGCACCGCGACCGACCAAATGGCCTTGGCGGACGGGTCAAAACGCAGTACCCGCGGCTCCTTGACTTCGGCGCGAAGCAGCGGTTTGACAGCAGCCACTTTTTCCCGCACGTCGTCAGCCGCCTTGCGGCCATCAATGTGCAGGCCAAACTCGATGATCACCACCGACTGCCCTTCGTAGCTGCGCGAGGTGAGGGCGTTGATGCCCGCGATGGAGTTGACGCTTTCCTCGATTTTTTTGGAGACCTCGGTCTCCACAATCTCGGGCGATGCGCCGGGGTAGTCGGCAATCACCACCACCACCGGAAAGTCGATGTTCGGAAATTGGTCGACCTGCAGACGCTGCAGCGAAAACAGACCCAGCACCATCAGCGCCAGCATCATCATGGTGGCAAATACGGGGTTGTGCAGGCTGACGCGGGTGAACCACATAACTTACTTCGCTCCGCCGTTCAGGCTGATCAGGGTGTCGGCCAGCATCGGCCCGACACCGCCGATCAAGACTTTTGCACCCTCGGGCAGACCACTGACGGCGACCATGGTTTGCTGGTTTGACTCGCCGCGTGCGCCCAGCACCACCGGCACGTGGCGCACCCGGTCACCCTCCAGCATTTGGACATAGGGCGCCGGTTTGTCCGTGCGCACCGCACTCAGGGGCAAGGCCAATGCGCTGAGGCTTCCCGTGGCGAGCAGACCTTGGGCGTACAGCCCTTGGCGCAGCGCCTCATTGCCACTCAGGGCGAGGTACACCGTCACCGCGCGGCTGCCCGGGGTGGCGCTGGGGTTCATGCGCACCACCCGGGCGGCCACCAATTCGGTGGCACCTTCAAAGCGAAGTTGCGCTGTTTGGCCGACGCTCACCTGCAGGGCCTCGGCCGCGCCTACGGTGGCCTCCAGCTCAAGGCGCCGGACATCGACGATTTCCACAATACGGCTGTCGACCCCGACCCGTTCGCCGCTTTGTGCCAGACGTTGTGCCACCTGGCCGGCAATCGGTGCGCGCAGTACCGTATCTTCCAATGCCTTTTGCAACACGTCGGCACCCGACTGTGCGGCAGAAAAGCTGGCTTGCGCCGCCGCCAGGTTGGACGCAGAGGCGTCGAGGCCGGTTTTGGAAATGAAGCCCTGGTCTACCAGTGCACGGTTGTTGTCAAAGCTGCGCTGGGCGATGTCCACCTGCGCTTTGGCCGCTTGGGCCTGCTGCTGTGCCTGGCGCAGGCGGGCGGTGTACTCGGTGCTGTCAATACGCGCAATCACCTGTCCGGCCTGCAAAAAATCACCTTCTCGGACTTGCAGGTCTTGCAGCTCGCCGGCGACACGGGCTTTGACAAATGCGGTGTTGACGGCCTTGGTCTGGCCGGAAATGGGCAGCCCCTGGGACAGCACCACAGTTTGCACGGTGACCACATCGGTCGCTGCAAGCTGCACGGCGGTGCGGCTTTTTTGGGATTCCTGTTGCGCCACGATCAGTTGTTGCTGCTGCTTGCGGGTTTGCCAGGTGTGAAATCCACCTGCACCCAGTGCCACAAGCGCCGCAGCAATCACCAGCCATTTGAGTTGGATTTTCATCATCAAGAGTCCGTTAGGCCGCCGCAGTGGGGGCGGAAGGAGGAATGGAAGTAAGGTTGGGATTGGCCACGGGTTGGCGCACGGCAATGCCATGCAGTAGCACGTCGATTTGGGTATCCAGAAAGGCCTCGCCATCCAGCGCCAGAGCGCCTGACAGGCTGGGAGCACTGTTCCAAAGCATCAAAAACAAAATGGGTGCGAGCAGGGTGTAAATGCTCAGCGGTGCGGGCAGCGCCTGCAGTTCGCCGCGTTGCACGCCACGCGCCAGCACCCGACCAATGATCTGGCAGGCCGGGTCAATCACTTCGGTGCGGTAGAAATCCGCCAGTTCCGGAAACTGCCGGCCCTCGCTCACCATCAGCTTGCAGATGCCGGCACTGCGGGTGCAGCCCACGCGGTGCCACCAAGCCGTCATAAAAGTCCGCAAGAGCGTCTCGGTGGTGCCGGTAAAACTGTCCAGCGCCACATTGAATTCTGAGAACTGGCCCACGATGTTCTCGCGCACCACCGCTTTGAACAGTTCTTCTTTGGTGGCAAAGTACAAAAACAAGGTGCCTTTGGACACGCCTGCGCGCCGGGCGACGTCTTCCACTTTGGTCGCCGCAAAGCCTTGCTCCACAAAAAGAGCCAATGCCGCGTCCAGCAATTCGCGCGGCCGCGCATCCTTGCGCCGCTCGCGTTTGGGCGCAGTGGCGCAGTCGTGGTCGAGGGGGCAGGCGGGGGAATTCATTTCTTACTGACTTGCAGGTTAGTAGTGTAGCCGCGTGCTGGCGAACGTTATATTTGCGGGCCTTCCCGCATCCTGCAGTGCCCCCTAAGAGCCCCGATGTGCACACCGTAAAAGCGGGCACCGTATGCTTGGCGGTTTCCAAGCATTTCCAGGAGGTCTTACGCATGCAACATTCCACCCAAACACTGGCTCTGGGCGCGGGCTGCTTCTGGTGCAGCGAATCGGTCTATCTGCAGGTGCGCGGCGTACTGGCCGTGGAGTCCGGCTACAGCAATGGCCACTTGCCCAACCCGACCTACGACGACGTCTGCACCGGAACCAGCGGCCACAACGAGGTCGTCAAACTTGAATTTGATCCCTCGGTGATCAGCGTGCGCGAGGTGCTGGAGATCTTTTTTCTGATTCACGACCCCACCACCCTGAACCGCCAGGGCCACGACGTCGGCACGCAGTACCGCAGCGGCATTTACTGCACCACCCCCGAGCAACTGCAAATCGCCCAAGACCTGGTGGCTGAAGTCAACGCCAGCGGCACCTACGCCAACCCCGTGGTCACGGAGGTGCAGATGCTCGCGCACTACGCCCGCGCCGAGGACTACCACCAGAACTTCTTTGCCCGTAACCCGACGCAGGGCTACTGCGTGGCGGTGGCTGCCCCCAAGGTGGCCAAGTTTCGCAAGACCTTTGCTCGGTTGGCGAAGGGCTGAAGGGAGTTTGGCACCACCATGATTCGCAGTCAGGCGCTGGAGTTTGCCTACGACAGCGACCTGCGCCTGCGTTTTCCCGATGTGGATGTGCCCCAAGGCGGCGTGCTGCTGCTGGGTGGCCCCTCGGGCAGTGGCAAATCGACCTGGCTGGCGCTGGCAGCGGGCTTGGTGGCCCCAAGCAGCGGGAGCCTACAGGTGGCAGGGCAAATGCTGGGTGCTCTGGGTGCCCTGAAAACCGATGCCTGGCGCGCCCACACCATCGGCTTTTTGCCGCAAAAACTGCATTTAAGCGCCGCGCTCACGGTGCAACAAAACTTGGCGCTGGCTTTTTGGGCTGCTGGGGTGGCGCAAGACAAGGCGCGTATCCACGGTGCGCTAGAGGCCTTGGGCGTGGCCGACTTGGCGCAACGCCTGCCGGCTCAGCTCTCGGGCGGTCAGGCGCAGCGGGTGGCGCTGGCGCGCGCCGTGCTCATGCGCCCGCGCGTACTTCTGGCCGACGAGCCCACCGCCAGCCTGGATGACCATAACGCCGCAGACGCCGTGCACTTGCTGTGGACCACCGCCCAAAACTTGGGCGCCACGCTGGTAATTGCCACCCATGACGCCCGCGTCAGCCAGTCTCTGCACCGCCTGATCCCGCTAGGTGCTGCGCCCGCCTTCCAGCGCGTGGACCTCAGCCCTGCTTCACTCCACGGGACGGCGGTTTGACCACACTGGCATTGTCCTGGCGGTATTTGTGGGCCCGCCCCTTGGCCGCCCTGCTCAATGTGCTGCTGCTGGGCTTGGGTCTGGCGTCCATCACTTTTTTGCTGCTGGTGGCGCACCAGGTGGAGCGCGCTTTTGACCGCGATCTGGCCGGCATCGACGTGGTGGTGGGCGCCAAGGGCAGCCCCATGCAGCTGATTTTGTCGGGCGTTCTGCACCTGGATGTGCCGCCCGGAAACGTGCCCCTGGCCTCCGTCAATGCCCTGCAAAAAAATCCGCTGGTGGCCGAGGTGATTCCGATCAGCCTGGGTGACAACTTTCAGGCCTACCGCATCGTCGGGACATCGCAGGCCTACCCTGCGCACTATGGCGCCGTGTTGGCCCAAGGCCGTTTGTGGAGCGCGCCTATGGAGGCCGTGCTGGGTGCCACCGTGGCCCGCACGCTGGGGTTGCGCACAGGCGACACCTTTGTCGGCTCGCACGGTTTGGGCGGCGGGGGGCACGCGCATGGCGACAGTGCCTATACGGTGGTGGGCGTGCTCGCGGCCAGCGGGAGCGTGCTCGACCGCCTGATCCTCACCGATTCCACTTCGGTCTGGAAAGTGCACGAGGACGACTCCGCCGACGATGAGGAAGACCGCAAGGCCTTGCAAGAAGAGCGCGAAGTGACCATGGCGCTGGTGCGCTACAAAAGCCCCATGGCGGCCCTGAGTTTTCCGCGCTGGGTCAACACCAGCACCGAAATGCAGGCCGCCGCCCCGGCCCTGGAGGTCACACGTTTGCTGCACATGCTGGGCCTGGGCACCGACGTGCTGCGCGCCTTTGCCGCCATGCTTTTGCTCACGGCAGGATTAAGCGTTTTTATTGCGTTGTGGAACGCCGTGCGCGAGCGCCGTGGCGATCTGGCCTTGCTGCGCATGCTCGGTGCGCCGCCGGCCCGTATTGCAGCCCTGCTGCTGAGCGAGGCCTTGTGGCTGGGGCTGATGGCTGCGCTGCTGGGCCTGGCGCTGGGCCAGGGCTTTGTGCTGGCATTGGGCTGGATGCTGGGCTTGGACCAGTCGCTCCTGCTGACCGGCGCTTTGTGGCCTGCCGAGTTGCTGTGGGTGCCTACGTTGGCTCTTGCTGTGTCGCTGGGTGCCGCCCTTTTGCCTGCACTTGGGGCGTACCGATCGGATGTTCTTCAGTTACTTCAATCAAGGTGAAATCATGAAAAAATACGCACTACTGCTTTGCACTTTGGCCTTGTCGGCCGGTTTTGCCGGGGCCGCTGACGAAGGCGACAAGGAACGCAAGGAAGACATCGTCCGCCACCGTGCCATTGCAGCGGCCCATGAAACGGCTGCCAAGTGCCTCGAGGCGGGCAAAAAAGAAGAAGTCTGCGCGCAAGAGCTGCGCACTGCCTGCAAAGGCCTGGCGATCGGCAAATATTGCGGCATGAAGCACCAACATTGAAATTGAACGGCGAAGGATGAGCATGAATCTGTGTTTTACCCCCCGCACCGCTGGGCTCCACTCGTGGGTTGTCGGTGCGCTGGCTGCCCCCGTACTGGCGGTCGTTCTGGCCCTGCCCACGCCTGCTTCAGCGCAGCTGAGTTCTCCGATGGGCGAGGGCGCCACCGTCGCTCCCCAGGGCAGCGGCGCAGGCTTTCACAGCCCCAACAGCCCGATTGCGCCGCTGGTTGAGCGCAATGATGTGTTGCCTTGGTCGCTGTTGACGGCGGTCAAAACCAAGACCGAAAAAAATCGCATCCTGCCGGTGTTTGCTTCCAACGTGCTGGCCCTGAACCAAAAGAGCCAGCGTCTTCAGGGGTTCATGATGCCGCTGGACCCGGGCGAAAAGCAAAAACACTTTCTGATCAGCTCGGTGCCTCTGAGTTGCTCTTTCTGCTTGCCCGGTGGTCCCGAGAGCCTGGTGGAAGTACGCACCAAGACGCCGGTCAAGTACTCGCTTGAGCCTGTGGTGGTGGAGGGCAAGTTTTCGGTGCTGGCCGATGACCCCTACGGCATGTACTACCGCATGTCAGATGCGGTAGCCGTCAAATAAGGCGCCGCTTCCCGAAATAGGGGGGCTTAGGGCGCCAAGCGCTCGCGCACCCACTGCTGGTCTGCGTCTTGGCGGTAGCGCAAGCGGTCGTGCAAACGGCTTTTGCGCCCTTGCCAAAACTGCCAGTTGTCCGGCTTGAGGCGGTAGCCTCCCCAGTGGGGCGGGCGGGGCGGGTTCAGCATGAATTGCGCGGCGTATTTTGCGGCATTGGCTACCAGCACGCCGCGCCCGCTGATCACCTCGCTTTGCGGCGAGGCCCAGGCGCCGATGCGCGAATCCAATGGGCGGCTGTGAAAATAGGCGTCGGCCTCAGCGTCGCTCACTTTTTCGACCACGCCTTCAATACGCACCACGCGCTCCAACTCCACCCAGTGAAACTGCAGCGCCGCGAATGGGTTGGCCGCGAGTTCCTGGCCCTTGCGGCTGGAAAAATTGGTGTACCAGACAATCCCCTGGGCGTCATAGCCCTTGATCAGCACCACCCGGGTCGAGGGCCGCAGGTCGCAGCCCACGGTAGCCAGCGTCATGGCGTTGGGCTCGGGCACCTCGCTGGCAATCGCTTCTGTGAGCCACTGGTGAAACTGGGCCAGCGGGTCGCTGTGCGAGGCGTTCTCATTGAGTTCGGCGCGCTCGTAGCTTTTGCGAATATCGGCAATGGAGGTCATCGGCTCATTCTACAAAGGGGCCTGTTTTCAAGGCCATGCACCCTGGGGGCAGGTGTTTTGGTAACCAAGCTGTAACCCCCGTCAGGGCACGCCCGCCTGCATCCGGTTACCATGGAGTTTGTAATTTTGTTACCAAATTCTATGAAACTCCACGCTGTTGTTGACGCCGTCACCCGCCGAATCACTCTGCGCAGTGCTGATGCACGTAGTGCTTATCTCGCCCAGGTACACGCCATGGCCCAGCGCGCGCCGGGCGCCCAGCGCATGGGCTGCGCCAATGTGGCTCATGCCTTTGCCGCCATGGAGCCGGCCGACAAGCGCCGCGCCAGCGCCCTGGACAAGTTCCAGCCGGTAACGCAGCGTGCACCCAATATCGGCATCATCAACGCCTACAACGACTTGCTGTCAGCCCACGCGCCGTTGCAGTACTACCCTGATGTCATTAAAGACGAAGCGCGCAAGCACGGTGCCACTGCCCAGGTGGCGGGCGGCGTACCAGCCATGTGCGACGGCGTGACCCAGGGCACGGCCGGCATGGAGCTCAGCCTGTTCTCGCGCGATGCCATCGCCATGGCCACCGCCGTGTCGCTCAGCCACGACGTGTTTGACTGCGCGCTGATGCTCGGCGTGTGCGACAAGATCGTGCCCGGTCTGCTGATCGGGGCGCTGCATTTTGGTCATCTGCCAACGGTGTTTGTGCCTGCTGGCCCCATGACCTCGGGCTTGCCCAACAACGAAAAAGCCAAGGTGCGCGAACAGGCCGCCCAAGGCCTGGTGGGACGTGCCGAACTGCTGGAGGCCGAGTCTGCTGCCTACCACGGCGCAGGCACCTGCACCTTTTACGGCACCGCCAACAGCAACCAAATGCTGTTGGAGGCCATGGGCCTGCACGTGCCCGGCACCGCTTTTGTGAACCCCGGCGCCGAAATCCGCAGCGAACTCACGCGCGAGGCCGCACGCACGGTGCTGGGCCACAGCGCCAGCGGCGCGGCGGCGTGCACACCCATTGGTGTGCTGGTGGACGAACGCTGCATCGTCAACGCCATGGTGGCCTTGCTGGCCACCGGCGGCTCTACCAACCACCTGATCCACTGGGTGGCCGTGGCGCGTGCGGCAGGCATCACCATCGACTGGAACGATTTTTCTGATTTGTCGGACGTGGTGCCCTTGCTGACGCGCGTGTATCCCAACGGCAGCGCAGATGTGAACCAGTTCCAGGCCGCGGGTGGCCCAGGCTTTGTGATCCGCGAGTTGCTGGACGCCGGATTTATGCACGCCGACGTGGCCACGGTGCGCCCGCGTGGCTTGCGCGAGTTCACGCAGATTCCCCATGCGGTGGACGGCGCGTTGGCGTGGTCAGACGCTGGCCCCAGCAAAGACGACACCGTGGTGCGCTCCGCGCAAGATCCGTTCAGCGCCAGCGGCGGGCTGCGCCTGCTGTCGGGCAATCTGGGCCGCAGCGTGATCAAGGTGTCTTCGGTGCCCGAAGACCGCCATGTAATCGAAGCGCCGTGCCGCGTGTTTGACTCGCAAGAAGCGCTGCACACCGCTTTTAGCGCCAACGAACTCAACCAAGACGTGGTTTGCGTGGTGCGTTGGCAAGGCCCCCAAGCCAACGGCATGCCTGAGTTGCACAAGCTGACGCCGCCGATGGCCGTGCTGCAAGGCAAAGGCTTCAAAGTGGCTCTGGTGACCGACGGGCGCATGAGTGGCGCCTCGGGCAAGGTGCCTGCGGCCATTCACGTGTCGCCCGAGGCGGCCGCCGGTGGCCCCTTGGCCAAAGTGCAGGATGGCGACCTGGTGCGCTTGGACGCCACCGCCGGCACGCTGCAAGTGCTGGTATCTGCCAGCGACTGGGACGCCCGCCCGGTGGCCACCATGCCCAGCGAGCTGCGCACCGCAAACGGCATCGGCATGGGCCGTGAGTTGTTTGCGGGCATGCGCCGCAGCGCCCTGGCCGCCGAAGAGGGCGCTTGCAGCTGGCTTTAAGCCGCCGCCCCGACCCCAAGATTTATTAAACAGGAATATCCCATGACAACCCCATCCGCCGCTACTTTCACCGCCCTGCAAGTCATGCAAGACGCACCCGTCATTCCAGTCATTGTCTTGAACGACGTAGCCCACGCCGTACCCATGGCGCGCGCGCTGGTGGCCGGTGGTGTGCGCATGCTCGAAGTCACGCTGCGCACGCCCCAGGCCTTGGCCTGCATTGAGGCCATTGCCCGCGCAGTACCTGAGGCGGTGGTGGGCGCAGGCACGGTGCGTTCGCGCGCCGATGCCCAGGCCGCCGCCAACGCCGGTGCACGCTTTGCGGTCAGCCCCGGCTACACCAGCGCCGTAGGCCAAGCCTGCCGCGATGTGGGCCTGGCGCTGCTGCCCGGCGTGGCCACCGGCAGCGAAATCATGATGGCCCAAGAAGACGGCTTTACCGAGCTCAAATTTTTCCCCGCCATGCAAGCCGGCGGCCCCGCCATGCTCAAGGCCTGGAGCGGCCCCTTCTTTGACGTACGCTTTTGCCCCACTGGCGGCGTAAGCCTGCAAAACGCCGCCGACTTCTTGGCCCTGCCCAACGTGGTGTGCGTGGGCGGATCTTGGTTGGTGCCCGCGGACGCGATGGCGGCGGGGGACTGGGCGCGGATTACTCAGCTGGCGGCGGATACGCAGGGGTTGCGCCGCTAACCTGTTTGGCGCAGGGGTGCGCGAGTAGAAAATACCCACCTATGGCAAAAAAAGACCAGCGCAACGACCGCGTCAGCGAAACCCCGGCCACCCAGTTCCTCAAGGCCCAGAAGGTGGTGTTTACCGAACACCCGTACGAATACCTGGAGCACGGCGGTGCCCAGCACAGCGCCGAGGTGCTGGGCTGGGACCCGTTTCATGTGGTCAAAACCCTCATCATGGAAGACCAGGACGCCAAACCGCTGGTGGTGCTGATGCACGGCAACCGCAAGGTGTCGACCAAAAACCTGGCGCGCCAGATTGGCGCCAAGTCGGTGGCGCCTTGTGCGCCCGAGACGGCCAACCGCCACAGTGGCTATTTGGTGGGCGGTACTTCGCCTTTTGCCACGCGCAAGACCATGCCGGTGTTCGTGGAGTCCAGCATTCTTGAGTTGCCCAAAATCCTGATCAACGGCGGCCGGCGCGGCTATCTGGTGGGCATTGACCCGGCGCTGTGCCTGACTTTGCTGGGCGCAAAGGCGGTACAGTGCGCGCTAGAAGACTAACGGGACCCGCAGGGCCAGTGCCTGGCGCAGCGTCCTGACAAAACATACGGAGAATTTTCTTGGAAGCCCTTGCCCCATTTGCCCCCATTGCCCCCTTTTTTCCGGCCCTGGCCGCAGTGGCCGCTTACCTGATCGGGTCGCTGTCTTTTGCAGTCATCGTCAGCAGCGCCATGGGCCTGAACGACCCGCGCAGCTACGGCAGCAAAAACCCCGGCGCCACCAACGTGCTGCGCTCGGGCAACAAGCTCGCGGCGGTGCTCACGCTGTTGCTGGACGCCTTCAAGGGCTGGCTGCCGGTGGTGGCGGTGCAAACCTGGGGCGCTGAGTTCGGGCTGGACGCTGGCACGGTGGCGATGGTCGGCCTGGGCGCGTTTTTGGGGCATTTGTACCCGGTGTTCTTTCGCTTTGTGGGCGGCAAAGGCGTGGCCACGGCCATTGGCGTGGTGCTGGCGGTCAACCCGGTGCTGGGCTTGGCCACCATCGTGACCTGGTTGTTGATTGCGTATTTTTTCCGGTACTCGTCGCTGGCCGCACTGGTGTCCGCCGTGTTTGTACCGGTGTATTACCTGATGGCCGACGGTGTGTTTTGGCGTGCGGACAACCGCATTGCCCTGACTTTGGTGGTGGTTAGCGGCTTGCTGATCTGGCGCCATGCCGAAAATCTGTCGCGCCTGGTCAAAGGCACCGAGTCCAAGATCGGCAAAAAATAGCCCGACCCCACGGGTAGCGGGCGGCCCGGCTTAGTCCCGGAAGTTGTTGAAACTCAGGGGAACGTCGGTAATTTCTTTTTTCAGCAGCGCCATGGCGGTTTGCAGATCGTCGCGTTTGGCGCCGGTTACCCGCACCGAGTCGCCTTGAATCGCGCCTTGCACCTTGAGCTTGCTGTCTTTAAGGATGCGCTGGATTTTTTTGCCCAGCTCGGCCTCAATGCCGTTGCGCACGGTAATGACCTGCTTGACCTTGTCGCCGCCCATTTTTTGAACATCGCCCATGTCCAGAAAGCGCACATCGACATTGCGCTTGGTGAGTTTGTTGCGCAGCACGTCTTCAATTTGCGCGAGCTGGAACTCGGCGTCGCCGATCATGGTGATTTCTTTGTCCTTGATCTCGATGCTGGCGCTGGTGCCTTTGAAATCAAAGCGGGTGGTGATTTCCTTGACGGTGTTTTCCACTCCGTTTTTTACGTCAACCAGGTTGGCTTCGCAGACGGTGTCAAATGAGGGCATGGCGTGTTTCTCGGTGCGCTGAAGTTGGGACAGGCATCCGGGGCGGATGCGACAATCCCTGAATGTTAGTCGAGAAAAACGTTCCCCTGCAGGCACTTAATACCTTCCACATCGTGGCCAAAGCGCATTCGCTGGTGCGCGTTTGCAGCGATGCAGATGCCCAGGAAATCTGTGCCGCCCCCGAATGGCGTGGCCAGCCCAAGTTTGTGCTCGGCGGGGGCAGCAACCTGGTGATCACCGGGGACGTCAAGCCCTTGGTGCTCAAGGTGGAGCTGATGGGGCGCAGCCTGCTGCGCGAAACCCCCCGGCATTACATCGTCGAAGCCGGCGCGGGCGAAAACTGGCACGACTTTGTGGCCTGGACGCTTGAGCAGGGCCTGCCCGGACTGGAAAACCTGGCCATGATTCCAGGCACCGTGGGCGCCACCCCGGTGCAAAACATTGGTGCCTACGGCGTGGAGCTGCAAGACCGTTTTGAGTCATTGGACGCCATTGATTTACAGACCGGGCAGCTGTTTACGCTGGACGCGGCGCAGTGTGGCTTTGGTTACCGCGACTCGGTGTTCAAGCACGAGGCGGGTGAAAAGGGCTTGGGTCTCAAAGACCGGGCGATGATTTTGCGGGTGCGCTTTGCGCTGCCCAAGGTCTGGAAGCCGGTGCTGGGCTATGCCGACCTCGAGAAAAAACAGGCCGAGCACGGGGGGCTGCAACCCACGGCAAGTCAGCTGTTTGACTGGATTTGCCAGATCAGGCGCGCCAAGCTGCCCGATCCGGCCCTGATTGGCAACGCCGGCAGTTTTTTCAAGAACCCCACGGTGAGTGCCGAGCAGTGTGCCGACATCATCGCGCGCGACCCCAAGGTGGTGCACTACCGCTTGGTGGACGGGAGCTTCAAACTGGCGGCGGGCTGGCTCATAGACGCCTGTGGCTGGCGCGGCAAGTCGATCGGCCAGGCGGGGGTGTACGAGAAACAGGCGTTGGTGCTGGTGAACCGCGGCGCGCCCGGCGAAGGGCAGGGTGCCACCGGCGGCGAGGTGATGACCTTGGCGCGGTCGATTCAGACCAGTGTCTACGAGCGTTTTGGCCTGCGGCTCGAAACCGAACCCGTGGTTCTTTGATCCCTATTTGACCCTTTGCAAGTGCCAAGCTGCGCGCGGACGCTACAGTCAACACCATGAAACATGTTTTGGTCTTGGGAGGCACCGGGTTTGTCGGTAGCCATGTTTGTGAAAAGCTGGTGCGCGCGGGTTTTCGCGTGAGCGTTCCCACCCGACGGGCCGTGAACGCCCGCCACATACAGCACCTGCCGGCGCTTACGGTGCTGGAGTGCAATGTCCATGACGAGCCGGCACTCACCCGGGCCATGGAGGGCGTGGACGCAGTGGTCAATCTGGTGGCGATCCTGCATGGCACGCCATCGGCCTTTGATCAGGTGCATCGGGTGCTGCCCGAAAAAATCGCCCGTGCCTGCCGGGCCCAAGGGGTGCGCCAGTTGGTGCATGTGAGTGCCTTGGGCACCGATCACCGTGCGCCGCAAAATTGCCCCTCCAACTACCTGCGCAGCAAAGGCCAAGGCGAGGCCGCGCTGATGCAGACCTTGGGTTGGTCCGAAAACGCTAGCGCGCAACCATGGGAGTCTGAGCGTACCGGCCTGACCGTACTGCGCCCGAGCGTGATTTTTGGTGCGCAGGACAAGTTTTTGAACGTGTTTGCCGCACTGCAGAAAATTTTTCCGGTCATGCCGCTGGCGGGCGCTGACGCCAAGTTCCAGCCGGTGTGGGTCGAAGATGTAGCCAGCGCCGTGGTGCAAAGCGTGCAAAACGGTTTGGCAGACCGGCCCCAGTGGCAAATTTATGAGCTGGTGGGCCCAACGGTCTGCACCTTGCGAGAGCTGGTGCAACTGGCGGGGCGTTTGACCGGTATTCGCCAGGGGCGGGGTCGGCCGGTGATCGGACTGCCCCGCTGGATGGGCAAGATTCAAGCGGTATTGCTCGGCCTCATGCCCGGTGAGCCCGTGATGAGCGTGGACAACCTTGATTCAATGCGGGTTGACAACATCGCAAGCGCGCAATGGCCCGGTTTGCAGGCCTTGGGCATCGCTCCAGCGTCCTTGGCGGCTATTGCGCCCCAGTATCTGGTGGCCAATAGGGCGGAGCTGGGTCTGATGGGGACGCGCCAGCGCGCCCACTAGCTGGCTTAGGTAGTTTCGGTAGCGCTTGGGCGGTTGGTTCTGAGCGCCAAGCACCGCTCGATGGCCTCTTGTAGCCGCGCCAAGTGCACCGGTTTGGTGACAAAGTAGTTCACGCCGGCCGCAAGCGCTTCTTCTTGTGCGTTGTTCATGGCGTCTGCGGTGAGCGCGATGATCGGAATATTTTTGGTCGTCCCGTGCAGCGTGCGGATGGCCCGAGTCGCGGCCAAGCCATCCATGACCGGCATGTGCACGTCCATCAGCACCAAGTCAAATTCACTGCTTTGCACGCATTCCAGCGCCAATTGCCCGTTTTCGCAAAAGGTGGCTTCGTAGCCCATCTTGTCGAGCAAGATACCCACAAATTTGCGATTCACCGAGTTGTCCTCGGCGACCAAAATCCGGCCCATGCCGGTGGCACCCAGATTCAGCGCGGCAGACTGCATCGGCGGCGGGCTTGGAATTTGGACCAGCGGCTCGCAGGGCCGGATGGGCATCTCCAGCGTGAAGCAGGAGCCCTGGCCCGGGGTGCTGCGAACATCAATGTCGCCGCCCATCATGCGGGCCAGCGACTGCGAAATTTCAAGCCCCAGGCCAGACCCCCCAAATTGACGCGCCACACTGTTGTCCACCTGGTGAAAGCGTTGGAAGAGGCCATCGATTGCCTCGTCGGCCATGCCGATGCCGGTATCTTTGACTTCAAACCAGAGTGTTTGGCTGAAGTAATCAGACGCGGCGGGGTGTTGCGCGGGTGCCCGGCGCACCGTCACGACCACAGCCCCCCGCTGGGTGAATTTGATGGCGTTGTTGATCAGGTTAAACAAGATTTGCCTGAAGCGGGTAGCGTCCACCAGGCCCCAGGTCGGAATGTCGGGGCTGAGTTCAAAACCAAAGCTCAAACCCTTGGCCAGCGCTTGGGGACGCGTCACGCTCTCGATGTCTTGGAGCAATTGCGGCAAGTGCAAGGGCTCCGGGTGAATGCTGATTTTCCCCTCGTCCAGTGCGGAGATGTCCAGAATGTCGTTCAGTACATTGAGTAAATGGCTGGCCGAGGCGTTGGCTGTTCTGACGTAGTCTGCCTGCTGCGCATCGAGTTCGGTCGTACTCAGCAGCCCGAGCATGCCCAAAATGCCGTTAAACGGTGTGCGCAGTTCGTGGCTCATATTGGCCAAAAACTTGCTCTTGCTCTCGTTGGCGCGCTCGGCCTGGATTTGTGTTTCGCGGAAATGCGCGTTCAGCGATTGCGCCTTTTGTTCTGCCGAGTAAACGTTTCTCAGTCGTTGCCACGAGAGGTAGGTGGCGCCCAGGAGCAGGGCCAGTAGCACGGCCGTCAATGTCGCCAGCACCTGGGTTTGCGTCTGGACTTGCCTGCTTTCGAGTGTGAGCCGGTCTGTTGCCGCACTTTGCGCGACTTTGACCAGCTGCTCCAGAGTGGGGGCCAGCGTATCCGTCTCACCCAGTACGGCTTGCACTTTGCCCAGGTCGGGCGGCGCACCCGGGGCGTTTACCTCAATTTTTTGGCTCACGGCGATCAGTTGACCGAGCAGGCGTGCATGTTCAGGCTCTGCCAAGAGCGCCGCTGTGCCCGGCGACTGGCTCGCAATCATGGCTCGCGAGCGCAGCAGGGCGGCATGCTCCAACACCATTTGCGGATCGCTGCTTTCGCCCTCGTTCAACTGGCGCAGCAGTGCGCCTCGAAATCGCAAAAATTCGCGTTCAAGCGCATCGACCGGCGCAGCAGCGCTTTCGGCGCGCAGGCTCAGCTGCGCCTGCAGGGTTTGCTGATGCTGCCATTGCAAACCCAGCAGGGCAAGGCAGGCCAGCACCATGGCACCGCCAAGCGCCCGCAACCAATGTGTGAAGGGGAGCGCTTTATTACCATTGACCATGAAAGTACCTAGCAATCACGCGGCGGATTCAACGCGCGCGCAGAGGAGCTGGGGATTTGCATGGTGCCGTGGCTTGGTGGCGTTGGCTGGGGCTTACAGCGGTGACTGGTGGGTAATGCCCAGCATATCGGTGCCTGCGTCGTGGCCCAACAAGCCGCTCTGGGCGTAGATACCGAGCTTTGCACGGGTGTCGACGATGTCCAGGTTGCGCATCGTCAATTGACCAATCCGGTCGGCCGGAGAGAACATGGACTCGCCCTTTTCCATGGTCAGGCGTTCAGGGTGGTAGGTCAGGTTGGACGAGCTGGTGTCCAAAATGGAGTAGTCGTTGCCCCGGCGCAGTTGCAAAGTCACCTCGCCCGTCACCGCACGCGCAATCCAGCGCTGTGCCGCTTCGCGCAGCATGATGGCCTGCGGGTCAAACCAGCGACCTTGGTACAAGAGGCGTCCGAGCTTGCGGCCGTTGTCGCGGTACTGCTCAATCGTGTCTTCGTTGTGGATGCCGGTGACCAGACGCTCGTAGGCGGCAAACAGCAGCGCCAAACCGGGGGCCTCGTAGATGCCGCGGCTCTTGGCCTCGATGATGCGGTTTTCGATCTGGTCGCTCATGCCCAAACCGTGGCGTCCGCCAATGCGGTTGGCCTCGAGTATCAGTTCCACCAAATCGGGGTATTCCACGCCGTTCAATGCGACCGGGCGGCCTTCTTCAAAGCGAACCGACACGTTTTCGCGCTTGACTTCGACTTCATCTTTCCAGAACGCCACGCCCATGATGGGGTTGACGATCATCATGCCGCTGTTCAGGTGCTCCAGGTCCTTGGCCTCGTGGGTGGCACCCAGCATGTTGGAGTCGGTGGAATAGGCCTTTTCCGCTGACATCTTGTAGCCAAAGCCAGCGGCCGTCATAAAGGCCGACATTTCTGCGCGGCCACCGAGTTCGTCAATAAAAGCCTGGTCGAGCCAAGGTTTATAAATTTTCAGCGCGGGGTTGGTGAGCAGGCCGTAGCGGTAAAAACGCTCAATGTCGTTGCCTTTGAAGGTGCTGCCATCGCCCCAGATGTGGACGTCGTCTTCCTTCATGGCGGCCACCAGCATGGTGCCGGTCACGGCGCGGCCGATGGGGGTGGTGTTGAAATAGGTCACCCCGGCGGTCGAGATGTGGAAGGCGCCGCTTTGGAGTGCGGCAATGCCTTCGGCGGCCAGTTGGCTGCGGCAATCAATCAGGCGGGCGTTCTCGGCGCCGTATTCCATGGCCTTGCGCGGAATTTCATCGTAATCAGCCTCGTCGGGCTGCCCCAGGTTGGCGGTGTAAGCATAAGGAATGGCGCCTTTGTTGCGCATCCAATGCAGGGCGGCGCTGGTGTCGAGCCCGCCAGAGAAGGCAATCCCCACCTTTTTGCCGACCGGGATACTTTGAAGAATTGTGGACATGGAATGCAATCGTGATGAAAGTGTTCGTTTTTAAGCGGGGCGGGCTCGGCCGCCGGACTCAGGCGTAATGGCAGATGTAATGAAAGGCTTCTGTCACGCGAATCTGGAATTTGCTGTCGCCCGGCACGCTAAAGCTCTGGCCTGCGCTGACGCTGTGCCATACCGTTTCTCCGGCCAGCAGGTATTCGCAGCCACCGGCCACACACTCCATGATTTCGGGCGCTGCTGTGCCGAAGGTGAGTTCTGCTGGCAGCACCACGCCCACGGACTTTTTGCTGCCGTCGGGCAGGGTCAGGCTGTGACTGACGCATTTGCCATCAAAGTAAACACTGGCTTGCGTGGTGACGGTAACGCCGGGAATGTGGGTGGTAGTCATGGTGGATTGCTTTGGTAAAGAAGGATTCACGTCAAAAGATCGTGCTGTCGGGCTGCAGCATCGACGGCAAAAACCGCCGTGTGAGTGGCATTTTAGGCTAGCGGCGCCAGAGATCAGGCGGTTGGGTGGGCCTGCTTGGCGGCAAATTGCGCGGCGCTAAAACCCACGGTCAAACTGCCATCGGCCCAGCGCACCACCGGGCGTTTGATCACGCTGGGGAGCTCATGCATCAGCGCGCTGGCGCTTGCGGCGTCGTGAATTGCGGCTTGCCGACTGGCATCGACTTTGCGCCACGTTGTGCCTTTGCTGTTGAGCAGGGCTTCCCAACCCAGCGCATCCATCCAATCAGCCAAAGCGTCTTGGGGTACGCCCGACTTCTTGAAGTCGTGAAACTGGAAGTGCAGGTCTGCTGCAGCCAGCCACTCGCGGGCGTTTTTGACCGTGCTGCAATTCGGGATGCCATAGACCGTGGGGCTGGAGGTTTTGCTCATGGGGAAGTGGGGGAGTACTTTTGGGGCAATGCAAAGAACATCATCATGCCACCAGTGCGCTTGCCGCGCGCTGGGTGAAAATGCGGCGCTTATGAATAACTTACCTGACTGGCTGGCGTATTGCGAGCAACTCCACCCCAAAAACATCGATATGGGCCTGGACCGGGTGCGCGAAGTGGCGACCCGAATGGGCCTCGCGCTGAAATGCCCGGTCATTACCGTGGCAGGAACCAACGGCAAGGGGTCGACTTGTGCCATGTTGGAGTCGATTTATTTGCAGGCGGGTTACCGCACGGCGGTGTACTCGTCACCCCATCTGGTGCATTTTGAGGAACGCTTGCGCCTGCAAGGCCAGCCGGTGCAAGCGGATGCCCTGGTGGCGGGCTTTGCGGCAGTGGAGGCGGCACGAACCTCTGGCGAAGCCATTTCGCTCACCTATTTCGAATTTTCCACGCTGGCCATACTGGACGTAGTGGGGCGCACGGCCCTGGATGTGGTGATTTTGGAGGTTGGGCTGGGCGGTCGGCTGGATGCGGTGAATATCATTGATCCCGATTGCGCGGTGATTACCAGCATTGATTTGGACCACATGGAATTTTTGGGCAACGACCGCGAAGCCATCGGGCGCGAGAAAGCCGGCATCATGCGCGCCGGTCGACCGGTGGTGGTGAGTGACCCGGTGCCGCCGCAAAGTGTGCTCGACCACGCCCAACGCATCGGAGCCGACCTGTGGCGCGTGGGACAAGATTTCAACGTGGCGGGCGACCCCCAGCAGTGGAACTGGGCAGGGCGGGGGCGCCGGTACAGTGGCTTGGCCTACCCGGCATTGCGCGGAGCCAACCAGTTGGTTAACGCATCGGGCGTGCTGGCGGCACTCACCGCAATGAGGGAGCTGTTGCCGGTGACAGCCCAGGCCATCCGCAATGGCCTGGCCTTTGTGGAATTTGCCGGTCGCTTCCAGATCATTGCTGGCAAGCCCATGCTGGTGCTGGATGTGGCGCACAACCCGCATTCAGTGGCCGCCTTGGCCGCAAATCTTGACGCGATGGGCTACTTTGCCTGCACCCATGCCGTATTTGGAGCCATGGCGGACAAGGACCTGGCGCCCATGCTGGCGCGGATCAATCCGGTGATTGACCGTTGGTATTTCACCGACTTGCCCACGCCCCGCGCCGCGACTGCCGCTGATTTGCAGTCCCGCTGGTTGGCGCAAAATCCGCCGTCCGGTGCACGCTCAGCCTTGTTCGCCGAGCCTGCGGCAGCCCTGGCCGCAGCGGTGGCCGCAGCCGACCCCGCTGATAGAATTGTGGTCTTTGGATCGTTCTACACGGTGGGTGGCGTCATGCAGCAAGGCCTGCCCCGCCTGCATGGCGAGCACCTGAGTTCTTGAGAATCTACCCCCCGCTATGGCCTTTTTTAAATTTCGCAAAAATGGCGCTGAGCAGTCCGGTCCTACCCCTGCGCCCGAGAGCCTGGAAGTCCTCCGCAAAAGGGCCCGTCACCGCCTGATTGGCGCAGCGGCATTGGTGCTGTTGGGCGTGGTGGGGTTCCCGATGCTGTTTGACAGCCAACCCCGCCCGGTGGCGGTGGACATAGCGATCGATATTCCCGACAAGGCCAAAGCGGCCCCGCTGACGGCTGCTCCTGCAAGCACTCCAGTGGCACCCGAGCCCGCCGCAGTTTCCGCAGCCAGCAGTGCGCCAGCATCGGAGCCCGCGACCGCCTTGAAACCTGCCGCCACGCCGGTCGCTGCGGCGCCTGCCAAGGCCGAGCCCAAGGCGGCTACGCCGGCAACGGAACCCAAGGCAGATTCCAAGTCTGACGCCAAAGCCGCAGCCAAGGTTGACGACAAGGCGCCCAGCTCGGCCAAAGCCCAAGCATTGCTCGACGGGAAGGAGCCTGCCAGTTCAGCAGCAGCTTCGCCGCGCTACGCCGTACAAGTGGGTGCGTTTTCTGACGCCAAAAAAGCCCAGGATGCGCGAGTGACCCTTGAAAAGGCGGGCATCAAGACCTACACCCAAGTCGTTACTACGCCGGACGGCAAGCGCACCCGTGTGCGTGCCGGCCCTTGGGACGACAAGGCCGAAGCTGAAAAGACGGCTGAAAAGATCAAGAAGTTGAAGTTGCCCGCTGCGGTTCTGACCTTGTAGGCAGTCCCCACTGATGGCCGATTTGGACTGGATCTTCGGGGCCCTTTTGGCCCTCTCCACGGTGCTTGGTGTGTTGCGTGGGTTGGTCAAAGAGGTTTTTTCCCTGTTGACGTGGATCGCGGCTTTCGTGCTGGCGCAGCGCTTGGCACCCCATGTTGCGCAATGGGTCAACGCATCAGGCTTGAGTGAGACGCTGCGCTACGCCGCAGGGTTTGTGATTGCATTTGTGGGCACGTTGTTGGTCGGCAGTCTTTTGACGATGGCGATCAAAGGCGTTTTGACGGCCGCCGGTTTGCGCCCCATGGACCGGCTGCTGGGGGCTGCGTTTGGCGCGGCCCGCGGCGCTGTGCTGTTACTGGCGGTCACCGTGGTGGTCTCCATGACGCCGTTACGTACCAGCGAGACATGGCTGGCGGCGCGTGGTCCGCAGATAAGCCAAGCGGCACTGAGTGGTCTGAAGCCTCTGTTGCCCTCCGAATTTGCAAGATTCTTACCCTGAGCGAGTGAACTAACCATGTGTGGAATCGTCGGCGTTGTCAGCAACGCACCTGTGAACCAGCTCATCTATGACGCATTGCTGCTGCTGCAGCACCGCGGTCAGGATGCCGCTGGCATCGTTACCCAGCAAGAGCGCAAGTTTTTCATGCACAAGGCCAAGGGCATGGTCAAGGACGTGTTTCGCACGCGCAATATGCGATCCCTTCCGGGTAACTGCGGCCTGGGCCAGGTGCGCTACCCCACGGCTGGCAACGCGTACAGCGAAGAAGAGGCGCAGCCTTTTTATGTGAATGCGCCCTTTGGCATCGTTCTGGTGCACAACGGCAACCTGACCAACGCCCATGCGCTTAAGCGCGAATTGTTTACCGACGACCACCGCCACATCAACACCGACAGTGACTCGGAGGTGCTGCTCAATGTGCTGGCCCACGAGCTTGAGCGCACGAGCCGGGGTCTGCCGTTGCAACCTGCCCATTTGTTTGCGGCCGTGCGCAATGTGCATGCACGGGTCAAAGGTTCGTACGCGGTGATCGCGCTGATTGCTGGCCACGGCGTGCTGGCGTTTCGCGATCCGCACGGCATTCGGCCTCTGTGCATTGGCCGCAGCGCTGACAATGTGGTGCTGGCCAGTGAGTCCGTGGCGCTGGAAGGTACGCTGCATAAATTTGAGCGCAATATCGACCCAGGTGAGGCCGTGTTCGTCAATTTGCAAGGCGAGGTTTTGGCACAGCAGTGCGCTGATGCGCCCAAGCTGAGCCCCTGTATTTTTGAATACGTCTACCTGGCGCGGCCTGACTCGGTGATGGATGGGATTTCGGTGTACCAGGCCCGGCTCAATTTGGGTGAAACCTTGGCCAAGCGGGTGATTTCTACCGTGCCACCCAACGAGATTGACGTGGTTATTCCCATTCCTGAGTCCAGTCGCCCCAGCGCCGCCCAACTGGCCCAGCTTTTGGGCTTGCCTTACCGGGAGGGTTTTGTCAAAAACCGCTACGTGGGCCGAACTTTCATCATGCCGGGTCAGGCAGTTCGCAAAAAGTCGGTGCGCCAAAAGCTCAATGTGATTGCCAGTGAGTTCAAAGGCCGCAATGTGCTGTTGGTGGATGACTCTATTGTTCGCGGCACGACCAGCAAGGAAATTGTGCAAATGGCGCGAGACGCCGGTGCGCGGCGGGTCTACCTGGCCAGCGCCGCGCCTCCGGTGCGTCACCCCAACGTCTACGGCATCGACATGCCCACCAGCAGTGAGCTGGTGGCTTACAACCGTAGCGTAGAAGAAATCCGCGAAATCATCGGCTGTGACGCCCTGATTTACCAGGACGTGGACGGTATGAAAAAGGCCGTGGGCTCGTTGAATCCGGCTATTGCCGACTTTGACGCTTCGTGCTTTGACGGTGTCTACGTAACGGGCGACATTACCAGCGACGACATCACCCGCCTGAGCGCTACCCGCGGCGGTGGCGAAGAAGACCAGGACGATGCGTCCCGCCTGGCACTTCCCAATCCAATGGAATGAACCCATGACTGAAAGAAAACTTCCCCCCGACCTGCACCGTGACACCCTGGCGCTGCGAACCGCCATTGCGCCCAGCCAGTACGGCGAGCACTCCGAGACGATGTACCTCACCAGCAGCTTTGTCCAGCCGGATGCGGCCACGGCGGCCCGTCGCTTTGCCCAAGAAGAAGAGGGCTATATGTACACCCGTGTGGGTAATCCCACCGTGACCAGCATGGAGATGCGCCTGGCCGCGCTCGAAGGCACCGAGGCGGCAATTGCCACCTCCAGCGGCATGGCAGCCATTTTGTTGTTGGGCATGGGCTTGTTGCGCGCGGGCGACCACGTGGTGTGTTCACAGTCCGTGTTTGGTTCGACCATCCGCCTGTTCTCGGGGGAGTTCGCCAAGTTTGGCATCGAGACGACGTACGTGCCGCAATCGGACGTGGCGGCATGGGCGGCGGCGCTGCGGCCCAATACCAAACTGCTGTTCGCGGAAACCCCGACCAACCCGCTTACCGATGTCTGCGACATTCAGGCCTTGGCCGATGTGGCGCACGGTGCCGGTGCCAAATTGGCGGTTGACAACTGCTTTTGCAGCCCGGCGCTGCAACAGCCGGTGCGCTTTGGCGCCGACTACGTGATTCATTCGGGAACCAAATACCTGGATGGCCAAGGCCGCGTCATGGCGGGTGCCATCTGTTGCAGCCAGAAGGATGTGGAGCAGATTTTCTTGCCCATCACCCGCACGGCCGGCATGGTGCTTTCGCCCTTCAATGCCTGGGTGGTGCTCAAGGGCATGGAAACGCTGTCAGTTCGCATGGATGCCCAATGCGCAAACGCGCTGGCGCTGGCCACCTGGCTGCAAGGCCAGCCACAGGTGGCGCGCGTTCATTACCCCGGTTTGGCTTCGCACCCGCAGCATGCGCTGGCGATGCGCCAGCAGTCGGGTCGGGGTGGCCCGGTCTTGGCATTTGAAGTGAAAAACGCCGATGCTGTATCGGCGCGCGCCAATGCCTTTCATGTGATTGACAGCACCCGCGTCTGCTCGATTACCACCAATTTGGGCGATACCAAAACCACCATTTGTCACCCGGCCAGTACCTCGCATGCCCGTATCACCGAGGCCCAGCGCCAAGCGGCAGGCGTGGTTCAAGGCCTGATTCGCGTGGCCGTCGGTCTGGAGCATATTGACGATTTGAAGGCCGATCTGTTGCGTGGCCTGAATAGCTTGAAAGCTTGACTATGCACAAAACCCGTACGCGCTTTGCGCCTTCGCCCACGGGCTTCATTCACCTGGGCAACATTCGCTCGGCGCTCTATCCTTGGGCCTTTGCCCGTGCCACAGGCGGAGATTTCGTTCTTCGCATTGAAGACACCGACCAAGACCGGTCGACCCAGGCTGCTGTGGATGTGATTATCGAAGGCATGCGTTGGCTCGGACTGGACTATGACGAGGGTCCGTTCTACCAAATGGAGCGCATGGACCGCTACAAAGAAGTGCTGCTCGAATTGCAAGCGGACGGTTGGGTCTACCCTTGCTACATGTCTGTGGAAGAGCTTGACGCGCTGCGCGAGCGTCAGATGCAGGCCAAGGAAAAGCCTCGTTACGACGGCACTTGGCGTCCCGCTCCGGGCAAAGTACTTCCTCCGGTACCTGCAGGTGTGCAGCCTGTCTTGCGGTTCAAAAATCCGCAAACTGGCAGTGTGGTGTGGGAGGACAAAGTCAAGGGCCGTATTGAAATCAGCAACGATGAGCTCGACGACCTGGTGATTGCGCGACCTGCCCAGCCCGGTGAGGCGGTGGGGACCCCAACCTACAATTTTTGCGTCGTGGTCGATGACATCGACATGGCCATCAGCCACGTGATTCGGGGCGATGATCACGTCAACAACACACCACGTCAGATCAACATCTTTCAGGCCTTGGGAAAAACCCCGCCGGTGTACGCGCATCTGCCGACCGTGCTCAACGAGCAGGGCGAGAAGATGAGCAAACGCAATGGCGCCAAAGCCGTTACGCAATATGCCCTGGAGGGCTACCTGCCTGAGGCCATGGTGAATTACCTGGCCCGACTGGGCTGGAGCCATGGAGATGCCGAAATCTTCAGCCGTGCCCAATTTTTGGAGTGGTTCAACCTGGACCATTTGGGGCGCAGTGCAGCGCAGTTCGATGAAGCCAAATTGCGCTGGGTGAACGCGCAGCATCTCAAAGCGATGCCCGGGGAGGCACTTGCGCCGCTGGTAAGCGCGCACCTTGCGCGTCAAGGTATTGCCGCTGACGGCAAACTGCCGTCGCTGTGTGATTTGCTCAAGGACCGCTGTGACACTACCGTCGTGCTGGCCGAATGGGTTTCACGTTTTTACGCTGACGCGGCGGCCGATCCGGCGGAGTTGGCGCAGCACGTAACACCGGCTGTTCTGCCGGCGATCGCGATGTTGCAAGAGCGTCTCACCACCTGCCTCTGGGACAAGGCGAGCATCGCCGCGGTGATGAAAGAAGTACTGGCCCAAACCGGCCTCAAAATGCCACAGCTGGCCATGCCGGTGCGCTTGCTGGTAATGGGAACAACGCAAACTCCTTCGCTGGATGCGGTGCTCGCTTTGTGCGACAAAGAAAAAGTTCTCACGAGGCTGCAGAAGGCATGAAAAAGCTGGCTATAATTGAGGGCTCGGAAGTAACGTGAACCGCTTGCGGTAAGCGTGGGTTTAGGGGGTATAGCTCAGCTGGGAGAGCGCTTGCATGGCATGCAAGAGGTCAGCGGTTCGATCCCGCTTACCTCCACCAAAAGCTTTTGAGAAAAACGGATTAGTCCAAGGTTTTGACCCCATCGTCTAGAGGCCTAGGACATCACCCTTTCACGGTGAGTACCGGGGTTCGAATCCCCGTGGGGTCGCCAGATTCATCGAAAGATGATGAAAGCATCAGTAGGCAACCGCAAGGTTGCCGCTACCAGGAGTGGTAGTTCAGTTGGTTAGAATACCGGCCTGTCACGCCGGGGGTCGCGGGTTCGAGTCCCGTCCACTCCGCCAAAATTTCCTTGTAAATCAAGGACTTACAGAAAGCCCGTTACGAAAGTAACGGGCTTTTTTGTTGCCTGAACCGAATTCACTGTCCCCATATTGTCCCCATGAGCCGCCCTGGGACACAGGACTTCGCAGCCCACGCATAGTATCCTTGCGCACGCAGGGGTCATCCAACCAGCGGGCGCGCGTTTTACGTCTGGATGGGACCGAAACACTTTGAGGGCCTGCTCTTGTCAAACCGATTCACAGTTCCCCCGAACTCTTTTGCCCGCCGACGCTCTGCCGCAGGTCGATAAGGTGTTTCAGCCCAAAATAGTCGTCGCCTTGCAAGGCTACAGCCGGCAGCGCCTGGTGCAGGACATTGGGGCGGGCCTGACGGTCGGTGTCGTGGCGCTGCCCTTGTCCATGGCCTTTGCGATTGCCTCAGGTCTGACCCCCGAGACCGGTCTATTTACGGCCATCATCGCGGGCTTTTTGATCTCTTTGCTGGGCGGCAGCCGGGTGCAGGTCGGTGGTCCGGCGGGCGCGTTTATTGTCATCGTCTATGGCATTGTGCAGGTTCATGGCGTGGCGAATCTGATCATCGCCACAGCCATGTCGGGCGCGATGCTTTTGGCCATGGGGCTCTTGCGATTGGGCACGCTGGTTCGATTTATTCCTGTGTCGGTGGTGATTGGCTTCAGCAACGGGATTGCGGTCCTGATTGCACTCTCGCAAATCAAAGACTTTTTGGGTCTGCCGGTGGAGCACATGCCTGCCGATTTCGTGGGAATTGTTTCAACTATCGCCGCCCATTTGCAGGCATTCAGCCCTTGGGCGCTGGGCTTGGCGAGCGGTTCACTTGTGCTGCTGGTGGCTTGGCAGTTTTTGTTACCGTACTTTTTGCGGACCCACGGATGGTCGACAAAAAAAGTCAGCAGTGTTCCCGGAGCCGTCGTTGTTTTGGTATCGGCAACCCTGCTGACGGCGGCGATGGACCTTCCGGTGCAAACGATTGGCACGCGTTTTGGCGGCATTCCCTCGGCCTTGCCTGCGCTGGTCTTGCCTGATTTTCAGTGGGCCAACGTCCGGTCTTTGCTGATGCCTGCGTTGACCCTTGCCATGCTGGGCGCCATTGAGTCCTTGCTCTGTGCGCGTGTGGCCGACGCAATGATTGCGGACCGGCATGACCCCAACCAGGAACTCGTGGCGCAGGGTATTGCCAATCTTGTGACGCCATTTTTTGGTGGTATGCCGGCCACCGGCACGATCGCCCGTACCGTAACCAACGTCAAAAGTGGCGCGACCAGTCCGGTCGCTGGCATGGTGCACGCCCTGACTTTGCTGGTGGTCATATTGGTGGCTGCCCCCCTGGCTTTTCACATTCCCTTGCCAGCCCTGTCGGCCATTTTGATGTTTGTCGCCTGGAATATGGGGGACTGGCGGGCCTTTGCCCAACTGCAGCAATTTCGCCTGCCCTACCGGAGCACCTTGTTGGCGGTTTTTCTTTTGACCGTGCTGGTCGATTTGACCGTGGCCGTAGAAGTTGGCCTGCTGGGCGCATGCTTGACCTTCATTTACCGAATATCCAGTTTGACCCGCAGCGAGCGGGTGCTGGAAACGCCCGAAGTGCAGGTGCATCGTCTGTACGGAGCTTTGTTTTTTGGTGCGGTGCAGCTCATTGAAGACCTGGAGTTGCATTTGCCAAATTCAGCGCTGGTGTTGGACCTTAAAAATGTGATTTATGTGGATTCCACCGGGGCCGATGCGCTGCACAACCTGGCTAAGGCATGCCGGGCGCGGCAAGTGCGTTTGTTACTCGCCGGGGTTTCACACCAACCGCAGGATATTTTTCAGCGCACCGGGCTGCTGGCCTCCTTGCCTGAAGGCGACTTGTTCGCCGATGTAGCCCAGGCGCTGGCCGCAGCGCAAGCGCTGGCAAGCCAGAGTTGAACCTGCCAAGGCACCGCTTTAGCGCGGCAGCGCGGCAATCTCTGTTGCCGTAAAACCCGCGGCTTTGCGCGCTGCCAGGTTAAAAGGCGGTTTCAGGCTCGGTGCGCGGTAGCGCAGGGCGGCGGCGGGGTAGAACGTGGCGGCATCAAGTCGGTCCCGCTGGCAGAGCCAATTGAACCAGCGATTCCCGATTGCCACATGACCCACTTCATCGTCCAGAATGATGTCCAGGATGCCGACTGCCTCCAATGCCGCTGGGGTGGCTACCTTGCGTAACTTCGCCTGAATGAGCGGCGTGGCGTCCAAACCTCGCGCCTCCAAGGTCCGTGGCACCAGCGCCATGCGGGCGACGATATCGTCTTGGGTCGCCTCACACATGGTCCACAGTCCGTCATGGGCCGTGAAGTCGCCATAGCTTTGGCCGAGCGTCTCCAAGTGCGACTGAAGCAGCGAAAAGTGCTTGGCCTCTTCTGCGGCCACCCGCAGCCAGTCGCGGTAATAGACCTCTGGCATGCCGGCAAAACGCCAGACGGCGTCCAGTGCCAGGTTGATGGCGTTGAACTCAATATGCGCGATGGAATGCATCAGTGCCGCATGGCCTGCCGGGGTAAACGGCGAGCGCCTTGGCACCAAGGCGGGGGCCACCAGAAGTGGTTGCGACGGGCGTCCCGGAGCAGTGGAAGCACCAAACGAAGCGCCGGCGTCGCACACCATTCCCCCAGAATTTTGCCAAAGTGTCTGCACCGCCTTCACCTTGTCGCGGGGATCCGTGGCACAAAAAGCGGCAAGGGCGCAGTATCGAATTTCCATCCCTACAATTCTAGGTACGCAACAACGCGTTCCACGAGGTCCGGTCATGGCAATTTACGAGTTAGAGCAGATTTCCCCCACACTCGCCGAGTCCGCATGGGTCGCCGATAGCGCCCAGGTCATGGGCCGCGTTGACCTGGAGGCGAACACCAGCATCTGGTTTGGCGTCGTGATCCGTGGGGACACCGAGAGCATCTCTATCGGAGAGGGTAGCAACATCCAGGACGGCAGCGTCTTGCACGCCGATGTTGGTCAGCCACTGCGTGTCGGCAAGCATGTGACTGTGGGGCACAAGGTCATGCTGCATGGCTGCACCATTGGGGATGAGTCGCTGATTGGCATTGGGGCCATCGTGCTGAACGGTGCAAAAATTGGGAAAAACTGTCTGGTGGGCGCAGGCGCCTTAGTAACGGAAGGCAAAGAATTTCCCGACGGCTCGCTGATCGTGGGCAGCCCGGCCAAGGTGGTGCGCAGTCTCACGCCGGAGCAAAAGGAGTTTTTGCGGTTGAGCGCCAAGCACTACATCGACAATGCACAGCGCTTCAAGTCAGAGCTTCACAAGATTGCCTGACCACAGGCCTTTTTTGAATGGTTTGGTCCGATGCGGCCACCACCGCCAGGCCTTTCGCCTGGCCATAACGGAGTAGTGCGTGTCTGAGTTACATAAATTTATATTTGACGGCTTGCCGGTGCGCGGCATCGTCGTGCGGCTGACCGACAGCTGGACCGAGATATTGCGCAGGCGGGCTTCCAACAGTGAGCATGGGGGCTACGCCGTTCCCGTGCGCGAAATGCTTGGCGAAATGGCTGCTGCGGGTGTATTGATGCAGTCGAGTATCAAGTTCGATGGTGCCTTGGTCTTGCAGATCATGGGCGACGGGCCGGTCAAACTCGCCGTGGTGGAGGTGCAGTCCAACCTGGAGCTGCGTGCAACGGCCACCGTGCTTCAGCCCGTGCCTGACGGCGCCACGCTGAGCCAGATGGTCAACGTCCACAATCAAGGGCGATGCGCCATCACGCTGGACCCGCAAACCAAGTTTCCTGGCCAGCAGCCCTACCAGGGCGTGGTGCCCTTGTTTGACGACGATGGCCACCCGATCGAAAAACTCAACGAGGTGCTGCAACACTACATGCTGCAAAGCGAGCAACTCGACACCACACTGGTGCTCGCGGCGGATGAAAAGGTGGCGGCAGGCCTGCTGATTCAGCGATTGCCCGTCCAGGGCGACGGCAATTTGTCGGGCAGTCTGGTGAGCAAAGACAACGAAGACCAGATTGGCCTGAACGAGCACTACAACCGTATCTCCATTTTGGCGCGCAGTCTGAAGCGCGACGAGTTGCTGTCACTGGACGTTGACACCGTTCTGCACCGTTTGTTTTGGGAAGAGGCGATTACGCGTTTTGAGCCTGCGGTGGGTGAGTCCGCGCCGCGCTTTTCCTGCAGCTGCAGCCGCGAACGTGTGGGCCGCATGATTGTGGGTTTGGGGGCCGACGAGGCGCACAGCATTTTGCAAGAGCGTCCGAACATTGAGGTGGCATGTGAGTTTTGCGGTGTGCAATACCACTTTGACCCGGTGGACACAGCGCGTCTGTTCGTGCCCTCCACCCAGCGAATCGAGGGTGGCGACACGCCCCACTGATTACGGGTGCTGTGCGGTGGTGCTGGCGAGCAGTGTGGTGAACAAATGGTGCTCACATTGTGCGTCCGAGCATTTCTCACAAGTCCACTGCCAGCGTGGTTGATCAGAAGGCCTTGGAGTCGGTCCGCTCGCGCGCTGGGCGGCGCATTGGTCGATTGCCGCCATGGCGCTGGAGCATCGGTTTTCCGCACTGCCGTACACCACGCTGAAATGCAGTCCATGGCCCTGTAATATTTCCCGTAATCGGGCGTCAATCTGGTGTTGCATGGCTTTGCCGTCCCGCTGAATGCCGTCAGCGACCCAAGGCAAGTCCAGTCCGGTGAGCAGCACCAGGTCATAAACCCCGTGGTGCGCCAGCGCAAAAGGGTAGAGCGACGCGTCGCTTAGTACGATATCACTGTAAATCGCCGTCATCAGCGGCGTGGTGTCCACCAGCAGTACGTCGCAGAGGGGCGCTTGGAGTACCCGCTGGGCCTGGGTGTGCGCAATGAGGATTTGTTCGTGGGCCAGGGGTGTGCGCCCATGCGCATCGCACCATTCCCGCAGGGTTTCGCTGATGCACAGGGCCGATTGGCCTCGCAGTTCAAGCGCCGCGGCGAGCGCCTGTATCAGTGTGGTTTTTCCGGTGCACTCAGCTCCCAAAATCGCAATCTTCATGCGCAAATGGGAGGGTGGGGCTTGCAGACCGTGCAGACACGGTGACTACTTTGATACTTGCACAAAAATTTCATTGGGCTTGACCATGCCCAACTCGGAGCGGGCTTTTTCTTCCACCATCTCCAGGCCTTCCTTCAGGTCGCGAATTTCGGCTTCCATGCGCCCGTTGACCTGTTCAGCGTGGGCGTTGCTGCGTTTTTGGGCGGCAAGCTCTTCATTCAAACGCGCCACATTGGGCACACTGCCCCGCCCAAACCACAGCTGGCCCTGCAGCACCAGCAGCAGGACCAACAGCGCGGCGGGGATCAGACGACGGCCCATCGCAGGGTTTAGCGCAGGTTGTAAAACGCCGAGCGTCCGGGATACACCGCCACCTCACCCAAGTCTTCTTCAATCCGCAACAGTTGGTTGTATTTGGCCATGCGGTCTGAGCGACTCAGGCTGCCGGTCTTGATTTGGCCTGCGTTGGTGCCCACTGCAATATCGGCAATGGTGGTGTCCTCTGTTTCGCCCGATCGGTGGCTGATGACGGCGGTATAGCCGGCACGCTTGGCCATTTCAATCGCGGCAAACGTTTCACTCAAGGTACCGATCTGGTTGATCTTGATGAGAATCGAGTTGGCGATTCCCTTGTCGATGCCTTCTTTCAAGATCTTGGTGTTGGTCACGAACAGATCGTCACCGACGATTTGCACTTTTTTGCCCAGTCGGTCGGTCAAAATTTTCCAGCCATCCCAGTCGCCCTCGGCCATCCCGTCTTCAATGCTGATGATGGGGTATTTGTCGACCCACGCCGCCATCATGTCGGTCCATTCCTGGGCCGTCAGGCTCAGGCCTTCCCCGGCCAACTCGTACTTGCCGTCTTTGTAAAACTCGGACGCGGCGCAATCCAGGCCCAAGGCAATCTGCTCGCCAGCCACATAACCGGCCTTGTCGATGGCTTCCAGAATCATCTGAATGGCCGCTTCGTGGTTGGGAACATTGGGGGCAAAGCCGCCTTCGTCACCCACCGCAGTGCTGATGCCTTTGGCGTGCAGGATTTTTTTGAGGGCATGGAACACTTCTGCGCCGTAGCGAAGGGCTTCGCGAAAGCTGGGCGCCCCCACGGGGATGATCATCAGCTCCTGCAGATCCAGGTTGTTGTTGGCGTGTTCGCCGCCGTTGATGACGTTCATCATCGGCACCGGCATTTGCACCGCGCCCATGCCGCCAAAGTAGCGATACAGAGGCAGCCCGGCTTCTTCAGCGGCCGCACGCGCGACCGCCATCGACACGGCCAACATGGCGTTGGCGCCCAAGCGGCTCTTGTTTTCAGTACCGTCCAGGTCAATTAAAGTCTTGTCCAAAAAGGCCTGCTCAGACGCATCCAGCCCCAAAACGGCCTCAGAGATTTCTGTGTTGATGTGGTCCACGGCTTTTCGAACGCCCTTGCCCAAATAGCGCATGTGGTCTCCGTCGCGCAGCTCAATGGCTTCACGCGATCCGGTTGACGCGCCCGAGGGGACCGCGGCACGACCCATGGTGCCACTTTCCAGCAAAACGTCACATTCGACAGTCGGGTTACCCCGGCTGTCCAAAATCTCGCGTCCCACGATATCCACAATTGCACTCATCACTGGTCTTTCAAAAGGTTAAGGTCAAAAATCGCTGCTGCTCAGCCAGGCTAAAACCTGTCGGGCCCGCAGAGGTTTGTAAGTCATTTATTGGAAGTTATTTTCCAGAAAGGGAGTTTTTTTGGTTACGTAATCCAGCGCCAGCAGGGTTTCCAGAAGCGCGCGCATGTGCTTCAGAGGCACAGCGTTCGGACCATCGCTCAGCGCTTTGGCGGGATCCGGATGGGTTTCCATGAACAGGCCGGCAACGCCCACCGCCACAGCCGCCCGCGCCAGCACGGGTACCATTTCGCGTTGGCCACCGCTGCTGGTGCCCTGGCCACCCGGCAATTGAACCGAGTGGGTCGCGTCAAAAACGACCGGCGCACGGGTGTCGCGCATGATCGCCAGGCTCCGCATGTCGCTGACAAGGTTGTTGTATCCAAAGCTGACACCGCGCTCGCAGGCCATGAAGTTGTCCTCGGGCAAACCGGCTTCGCGCGCTGCCACACGGGCCTTGTCGATCACGTTTTTCATGTCCCCTGGGGCCAAAAACTGCCCCTTCTTGATATTCACCGGCTTGCCGGACTGGGCGACAGCGCGGATGAAATCGGTCTGGCGGCACAAAAATGCCGGGGTCTGCAGCACATCCACCACACTGCAGACTTGGGCGATTTGGTCTTCGCTGTGAATATCGGTCAGGACCGGCACTTGCAGCTCGCGCTTGACCTTGGCCAAAATCTCCAGACCTTTGTCGATCCCCGGGCCGCGAAAGGTGCTGCCGCTGGAGCGATTCGCCTTGTCAAAACTGCTTTTGAAAATGAACGGGATACCCAGACTGCTGGTAATTTCTTTGAGCGTGCCAGCGGTGTCCATCTGCAATTGCTCCGACTCAATGACGCAGGGGCCCGCGATCAGAAAAAATCGGTGCTCCAGACCAACGTCAAATCCACACAGCTTCATGCGGCGACCTTCAGGGTTTTTCCGCCCATTTGGTGGTCCAGCGCAGCCTTGATGAAGGCGTTGAACAACGGGTGCCCATTCCAGGGGGTGGATTTGAACTCGGGGTGAAACTGCACACCCACGAACCAAGGATGCACCGATTGCGGCAATTCGACCATCTCGGTCAATTGCTCGCGCTGGGTCAGGGCCGAGATCACCAGACCGGCGCTGCGCAGTTGGTCCAGGTAGTGCACATTGGCTTCATAGCGGTGCCGATGGCGCTCGGTCACCACGTCGCCATAGATGGCGTGGGCGATCGTGTTTTTGGCAACGTCCGAACTTTGCGCTCCAAGGCGCATGGTGCCTCCGAGGTCGGAATTTTTGTCGCGGGTGTTGATGGTGCCGTCGCTGTCTTTCCACTCGGTGATCAGCGCGATCACTGGATGGAGGCTGTCTGGCTCAAACTCGGTGCTATTGGCGTCCGAGAGTCCCGCCACGTGGCGGGCGAATTCAATGGTGGCCACCTGCATTCCCAGGCAAATTCCGAGGTAGGGCACTTTGTTTTCGCGGGCAAACCGGGCGGCGTTGATCTTGCCCTCAATGCCGCGCTTGCCAAAGCCACCGGGTACCAGCACCGCATCAAACTTGGCCAGTTGCTGCACCGATTCAGGGGTGATGGTCTCCGAGTCGATGTAGTTGATCTTGACCTTGACATGGTTCTTCATGCCGGCATGGCGCAGCGCTTCATTGAGCGACTTGTAACTGTCTGACAAATCGACGTATTTGCCGACCATGGCGATAGAGACCTCGCCTTCCGGATGTTCCGTCTCATAAACCAGGTCGTCCCAGCGCTTGAGCTTGGCCGGGGGGGTGTTCAGTCGCAATTTGTCGCAAATCAGGCCGTCCAGGCCCTGCTCGTGCAGCATCCGTGGAACCTTGTAGATCGTGTCCACGTCCCACATGGAAATCACGCCCCATACCGGCACGTTGGAGAAAAGCGAAATTTTCTGCCGCTCTTCATCTGGAATGGGCCGGTCTGCACGGCAGATCAGCGCATCGGCCTGAATGCCGATTTCGCGGAGTTGCTTGGCGGTGTGCTGGGTTGGCTTGGTTTTGAGTTCGCCTGCGGCCGCAATCCAGGGAACATAGCTCAGGTGTACAAACGCTGTGTTGTTTGGGCCGAGTTGCAGGCTCATCTGGCGCACTGCCTCTAAGAAGGGCAGGGACTCGATGTCGCCCACAGTGCCACCAATTTCGACAATCGCCACGTCCACCGCATCGGGCTCACCCAGGCGCGCGCCACGTTTCACGAACTCCTGGATTTCATTGGTGACATGGGGAATGACCTGTACGGTCTTGCCCAGGTAGTCGCCGCGGCGCTCCTTGTCCAGCACGCTTTTGTAGATTTGGCCAGTCGTGAAGTTGTTGGCCTTGCGCATGCGGGTTTCCACAAAGCGCTCGTAATGCCCCAAATCCAAGTCGGTTTCAGCACCATCGTCGGTGACAAACACTTCCCCGTGTTGCAGGGGCGACATGGTGCCCGGATCGACGTTGAGGTAAGGATCGAGTTTGATCAGGGTGACTGTCAGACCCCGCGATTCCAGGAGCGCGGCGAGGGAGGCGGATGCAATTCCCTTACCCAGGGAAGACACCACGCCGCCGGTGACGAAGACAAATTTGGTCATGTCAGTGTACGAACCCTGGGGCTCGGGAAGCTGGTAATGCGAGATTATAGGTGTCTGCTACATTGCGCTTCGGGCCCGTTTTGGTCCCTTAAACGTATTTCAGGCAAGGCTTGGCCGATGGATTTAGACGGTAAACACATTGTTTTGGGACTGACGGGCGGCATTGCCTGCTACAAAGCCGCCGAGCTCTGCCGCGCGCTCATCAAAGAAGGCGCGAGCGTGCAGGTCGTCATGACCGAGGCCGCGGCGCAGTTCATTACCCCGGTCACGCTCCAAGCCCTCAGCCAGCGCAGTGTGTACACCTCGCAGTGGGACGCACGCGAGGCGAACAATATGGCGCATATCAACCTCAGCCGTGAGGCGGATGCGATTTTGATCGCCCCTTGCAGCGCAGACTTTATGGCCAAACTGCTGCACGGCAACGCGGACGATTTGCTCAGTTTGATGTGTCTGGCCCGGCCGATCGAGTCAGTGCCCTTGTTGCTGGCCCCGGCCATGAACCGCGAAATGTGGGCGCATCCAGCCACCATGCGCAATGTGGCGCAGTTGCGCTTGGACGGTGCCACCGTGCTGGGCGTGGGTGTCGGCGAGCAGGCCTGTGGCGAAACAGGCGATGGCCGCATGCGTGAGCCTGCGGAGTTGTTGCACGATGTGATCGCTTTTTTTCAACCCAAAGTGCTTGCCGGTCAACGGGTTTTGATTACGGCGGGGCCTACGTTTGAGGCCATTGATCCGGTTCGCGGAATCACCAATCGATCCAGCGGGAAGATGGGCTTTGCCCTGGCGCGCGCCGCCCAGGAAGCCGGCGCGGATGTCACCTTGGTCGCTGGGCCGGTGGCATTGGCCACGCCACAGGGCGTGCGCCGCGTTGACGTGCAATCGGCCCAAGAAATGTTGCAGGCTTGCCTGTTGCATATGGACTCCGCCCAAGTCTTCATTGCGACCGCGGCCGTAGCGGACTGGCGTCCCCAGGTCTCTACCGACCAAAAAATCAAAAAAGACGGTTCAGGCCAGGCGCCACTCTTGGCCTTGGAAGAAAACGCCGACATTTTGGCGACGCTCGCACAGTCGGCGCGTGCGCAAAGTGGGGCCTTGTTTTGTGTTGGATTTGCGGCGGAAAGCCACGATTTGCTGGCCCATGCCACCGCCAAGCGCCAACGCAAAGGCGTGCCACTGCTGGTGGGAAATATTGGCCCAGCCACTTTTGGCCAAGACGATAACGCGCTTTTGTTGGTGGATGCGCAAGGCGCTGTAGACCTACCCCGCGCCAGCAAATTGAGCCTGGCCCGCATCTTGGTTCGCGAAATCTCCCAGCGCCTGCCCGGTGCGCCTCTTTGAATTTTTCTTATCAACCTATGAAACTCGACGTCAAAATTCTGGATTCCCGCCTGACCGACCAAATGCCGGCCTACGCCACCCCGGGCAGCGCGGGATTGGACCTGCGCGCTTGCCTGGATGCGCCACTGACTCTGCAGCCTAACGCCTGGCAACTGGTGCCCACCGGCATGGCCATCTATTTGCAGGATCCGAACTTTGCCGCGCTGATATTGCCGCGCTCAGGATTGGGCCACAAACATGGCATCGTGCTGGGTAATTTGGTGGGCCTGATTGACAGCGACTACCAAGGGCAACTCATGGTCAGTGCTTGGAACCGCAGTACGGTAGCCTTCACGATCGAGCCGATGGAGCGCATTGCCCAGCTTGTCATCGTTCCCGTGGTTCAGGCAGAGTTCAATATCGTTCAGGAATTCACCGCCTCGCAGCGGGGCGAGGGCGGTTACGGCTCGACTGGCAAGGCCTGACGCAGGTCCCAGCCAGAAATCAGCGGACCGTTAATGCAGCGCGGCGTCGCCGCGGTCTGAGGACGGCAATGCCTCGATGCGGAAAAAGCCTGTGCCCGTGCTTCCGCGTTCCAGCTCTTCTTCGGTTGCGTCGCGTACGCCTTCAACCCGCAGGCTGATGCGGATGGCAATGCCCGCCAGTGGATGGTTGGCATCGAGCACCACGTGTTCCGGGTAAATATCGGTGACGGTAAACAGCGCATCTTTCGGCGCCGTGGGGTTGCAGCCGGCGGGCAGTGCCGAGCCCTCGAGGGTCAGGCCAACCTGAAGTTCGGCTGGAAAAAGCGCACGTGGCTCCAAAAACAACAGTTGGTCATTGAAATCGCCAAACGCTTCTTCGGGCTCAATCTGCAATTGCAGTTTGGCACCGACGCGATGGCCTTGCAGGGCCGCTTCAATGGCCGGCAACAGGTCTTTCCCACCCAACAAAAACTCGACCGGTTCGTCAAGTACGTCCAATTCTTCACCTAAAGTGTCTTGAAGGACCCAGGTGAGGGCGACTACGCAGTTGTCATAAATTTCCATCCGACAATTGTCGCAGTTTCCTTTTACTGATTTTTGCCACAGGATGAACGACTTATGAACATTGACCAGCCACTCCAACTGCTGGGTGGGCTCTCGCCCGCCCTTTTCATGAGCCGCCATTGGCAAAAGAAGCCCTTGGTCATTCGCCAGGCTATTCCGGGACTGATGGCGCCGATTGATCGTGCTGAGTTGTTTGATCTGGCTGCGCAGGACGACGTGCAATCGCGGTTGGTGATCCAGACACCTGCGGACGCGGACCGCCCCTGGCGTCTGAAGCAAGGGCCGTTTGGTCGCAAGGCTTTGCCCGCGTTAAAACAACCCGGCTGGACGCTGCTGGTGCAGAGCGTGGACTTGCACGACGCCCGGGCACGCGCGCTGCGGGATCAATTCCGTTTTGTTCCTGATGCCCGGCTAGACGACGTCATGGTGAGTTATGCCAGCGATGGCGGCGGCGTGGGCCCGCACTTCGATAGTTATGACGTCTTTTTACTGCAAGCCCATGGGCAACGCCGATGGCGCATCGGACGGCAGAAAAACCTGGACTTGCAGCCTGGGATGCCTTTGAAGATATTGGCGGATTTCACCCCTGAACAGGAGTTTGTGCTGCAGGCTGGCGACATGCTGTATTTGCCGCCGCGTTATGCGCATGACGGGGTAGCGCTGGGCGAGTGCATGACCTATTCCATTGGTTTTCGCGCGCCAGGCGCCGGTGAACTGGCGCAAGAAATCTTGCAACGCTTCGCCGAACAGGCCCGTGACGAAGTGGGAGACACCCTGTACCGTGATCCGAAACAGGTGGCCCAGGCCGACTGCGCCAAGATCCCTGCCGACTTGACCCGGTTTGCCCAGGAGTCCGTTGAAAAGGCCTTGCAAGACCCGCTGGCGCTGCAGCGCGCATTGGGCGAATACCTCAGTGAACCCAAAGCCCAAGTGTGGTTTGACAGTTCCAACGCCCCGTTGGACCCGACCCAGGGCGTGTGCCTGGACCGCCGCACGCAAATGCTCTACGACGCTGCCCACATTTTCATCAATGGCGAAAGCTTTCTTGCTTCCGGTCGGGATGCCACCCTGATGAGTCAATTGGCTGACCAGCATCGCCTGAGCGCCTCGGACATCCGTCGGCTGAGTGCGGGTGCCCTTGAATTGTTGGCGCAGTGGTTTGAGGATGGCTGGCTGCAAATGGACCAGCAGGATGAAAGTCCGAGCCCATAAATCCATATATTCAGGAATTGAGGGCACTTTTTCGGTGCCGATATTCATGAAATGAGGGTTTACCCGGTATCCAGGCGCACCATCTTGTATAATTGGGGGCTCTGGCGAAAGGTTCTAGAAAGCTTTTTGTCGGGGTTTGGGCGGTCAGCCGCTCAGGCAATTTCCGGAAATTGTTTCGTAACTCAATCTATTTTTCAATCATGAACAAAACTCTCATCTTGGCAGCTGTTATTGCTGCTGCTGCCCTGGCTGCTTGCGGTAAAAAAGAAGAAGCTGCTGCTCCTGCTGCTGCCCCCGCCGCTGCTGCACCTGCTGCTGATGCGTCCGCTGCACCTGCTGCTGCTCCTGCAGCATCGGAAGCATCGAAGTAATCGCTTCGCCAGATAAAAAAAACCACCGCAAGGTGGTTTTTTTTCGCCTGCCCTCTGGCGTTCTACTTGAGATCGTCGGCCAGAACTTTGATCATTTTTTGGGCGGCCTCGGACACTTCAGGGGCGCCTAGCTCGCTGAGTACCGACACGGTGCTCTTGTCTGCGGAACTGCGCACGGCGATTTGGTACTTAACCGCTGCGGCTGCCTTGGTCGACCCGCCGAAAAGTTTCTTGATGAAGCCCTCGTCGCCTGCTTGGCTGTCTGCGCCTACGTAGCGGACAAAGTAAATCCCCTTGTTGCGGTCGCGGTCTTCGACCGTGAACCCGGTGCGGTCCAGCGAGAGGCCCACACGACGCCAAGCGCGGTCAAAGCCGTCGGACAATTCAAGCAAGGGCATCCCGTTGGAAGTGGTGGCACTGGCAGAGGGTTTGGCAGGCGGTACCACGCCGACTTGCGCCGCTTGTTCCGTGCTTGCACCCAGCTTTAGCATGAGGCGGCGCAAAAACTCGGCTTCGAGTTCCGGGTCTGCCGGGCGAGGTTGCCAGATGGTGCGATTTTTGTCTTCCGTGGCGTACACCTCTTGCATGCCGCGGTGCGTGATAAAGATTTCGGTACCTCCGTCGGCGCGAACCTCGAGGCGAGTGCGGTATTTGTCACGCAGCGACGTGGAATACAGGCTGTCAAGCACCTTGCCCAAGGCGCGGCGAATCGCATCCTGCGGAATATTGGCCCGGTTTTCATTCCACTCGGTTTCCATGATTCCCAGATTACTTTGCTCCAGGGTCAGGGTGAATCCGCTTTCCTGCCAAAAGTCTTTAAGGGGTGACCACAAGCTCTCCGGGCTTCGCTTGACCACCAGCCAGCGCTGGTTGCCCTGGCGTTCCACCCGAATGTCGGACAAGGCAGCGACTGCAACCGCTTCTTTGCCGGTGGTTGTGGTTGCTGCTTTGGAGCTTGCAGCTGACACGCCGCCGTTGACCACCGAATACCGCGTGTCTTTGGAAAGCTGCGTCAAATCGGGGGGGACGGCCAGCGAGGGTGTCTTGGTGCTGGACTTGTAGTCCACTTTTTCACCTTCGAGCACGGAGCAAGCGCTCAGGGCTACGGCCGCTGCCAGCAGGGTCAACTTAAAAGAGGAATTCACAAAGTGCCTTTGCATGGGGATTAAATGAGGCCAGTCGTTTGGAGCAATTGCTCAAGGGCCGGGCGATTGCCCTGGGTCAGGGGGGTCAGCGGCAGGCGAAGCGCCTCGCCGCACAGGCCCTTCCTGGCCACTGCCCATTTCACGGGGATCGGATTCGACTCCACGAACAAGCCCTTGTGCAGAGGCAGCAACTTGAATTGGAGATCCATCGCGCGCCGCACATCGCCCGCAATCGCCGCCATGCACAGCTCGTGCATGAGCTTGGGGGCCACATTGGCGGTCACACTGACATTTCCATGGCCACCGCACAGCATCAAGGCTACCGCGGTGGGGTCGTCGCCGGAATAAATCGAAAAACCTGCAGGAGCCTCTTTGATCAGCCACTGCGCGCGTTCGATGTTGCCGGTCGCCTCCTTGATACCCACGATACCGGGCACCTGGGCCAGACGGATCACCGTGTCATGGGCCATATCGGCGACCGAACGTCCTGGCACGTTGTACAAAACGACGGGCAGGTCGACCGATTCGGCGATGGCCTTGAAATGTTGGTACTGTCCTTCTTGGGTGGGTTTGTTGTAGTAAGGCACCACTTGCAGCTGGCAATCGGCCCCGACTTTTTTCGCAAAGTGCGCCAGCTCAATCGCCTCTTTCGTGGAATTGGCGCCGCAGCCGGCCATGATGGGCACCCGACCCGCTGATTGCTCGACGGAGACGCGGATGATTTCACAGTGCTCTTGGACATTCACCGTGGGTGACTCGCCCGTGGTGCCGACGACACCAATGCAGTCGGTTCCTTCAGCAATATGCCAGTCAATGAGTCGGCGCAGAGCCGGGTAATCAACGGCGCCATCGTCCAGCATAGGGGTCACCAGAGCGACGATGCTGCCTCGGATAGGCGTGTGTGAATGGTTCATGGGACGGCGGTGCTTGGTTAAAAGGCCAATTTTACCTAGAGCGGGCAAGCTGGGTTGGGCGGCGTGCTGGACTTTGCGTCCGCTTTACGCAGGGCAACGATGCGCTGCACAAAGCGTGCAGGTTCGGTGAGCGTGCCGTTTTCGTAGGCCACCACATGCAGGCCAGAGCAAAGATGCAGCAGTTCGCCGGGCTGGAGCAAAAAATCGGGCCGGCTTGGGCGGCCCACGGTCTCATTACCGGCGGCAAAAGTTTCGTAAATCAGCATCCCCCCAGGCGCTAGGCTGCCCAAAATTGCCGGCCACAAGGGGCGCCACAAATAGTTGGTCACCACGACCAGGTCAAATTGCCGAAGCTTTGGGTCTGTGGCCGGGTCGCTCTGGGTCAAGGGCCAGGGTGCGCCTTCAAGATCGGCCGTGATCAGTTCCGCGTGGGGCAGATGCGCCCGTGCCGCTGCCGTGTCCCGGTCCACGCCGGTCACCGGGTGACCGCGTTGCGAAAACCAGGCCAGATGGCGGCCACCACCACAGGCGATGTCGAGCACCGTTGCGCCAGGCGCAGCAAGATGCGACCAGCGTTTCACCCAAGCGGAAACAGCGCCCGGGTAGGCCGCCTGACCGGAATGTGTCGCCTCGGGGGCGTGGTTGGAACTAGCGGGGTTTGACATCGTCTTTGAGCGCGTTCAGGGCCATGCGTTCGACCGCTGCTGGCCAAAGCAGTTTGAGGAATCGCCCCACTTTGCCGGGGGCTGTCATGACCACTTCGCGATCACGCTGCTGCATGCCCTTGAGTATCAGTGCGGCGCACTCTTCAACGCCCATGGCCTTGTCTTCTTTCAAACCACTGGAGCCGGCGGCGACGCCAGCGGCGTTCAAGCCGTGGCTGCGGATATTGGTCAACACCACGCCAGGGAAGGCGGTGGTCACACTGACGCCAGCACCCACCAATTCGGCACGCAGGGCTTCAAAAAATCCCGTCATGGCGAACTTGGAAGCGCTGTACGCGGTGCGACCGGGCACACCAATCAGACCGGCCAAGGACGATACCGCCACGATGCGGCCTCGGCTACTTTGCAAGTAGGGCAGGGCGGCATGCGTGCACCAAACGCTTCCCCAAAGGTTGATGCGCATAAGGTGCTCATACCAGCCCAGGTCGTTCGCGCGCACCTCACCAAAAAGGGCCTGGGCAGAAATACCGGCGTTGTTGATCAAGCCGTCAATGCGGCCGAAGCGGTCTGCCGTGCTGGCGATCAGTGCCCGGCATTGGGCGGGGTCTGATACGTCGGTGGGTACCACCAGGCACGTGGCGCCCAGCGCGCTGCACTGCGCCGCAACGGATTGCAAGGTTGTTTCGGTGCGAGATGCCAGCACCAGCGCCACGTTGGAGCCGTGTTTTTGGGCGATTTGGCGCGCCATTTCGGCGCCAATCCCGTCCGAGGCGCCCGTAATGACAATGACTTGGGCTGGGGTGTCCGATGTGCGCATGGCGTTCAAGCTCGAAAAAACATTAAAAACAGGACCACAACTGATTCGTCAGTTGCAGCAGGAAATCGGCTCGGCTGTAGAGTCCGAAAACCCATACCAACACGGTGCCGGCGAGCACCATCGCCAGGCCAATGGCCAGTTTGCGGGTCCAGGGTCGCCGGGTGCTGATCATGGCTTTGGCAAGCGCCTTCAGGTCAGGGGTGCCAGGCGTGGGGCGCGTTCGATCGCTGCTTCTTTGACGGGCAGGTTGACCAGGCCCGCAAATACTCCAAGCGCGATGGCGATATACCAGACCAGGTCGTAATTTCCGGTGCGGTCATAGACCCAGCCGCCCAGCCAGACCCCTAAAAACGACCCAATTTGGTGGCTCAAAAACACAAAACCGCTCAGCATGGACAAATGTGCCACACCAAATATTTGGGCAATAGCGGCATTGGTGGCCGGGACAGTGGATAACCACAAAAGCCCCATCACCGCGGAAAACACGTAAACGCTCATGGGGCTGAGCGGCGACCACAGAAATAGGCCGATCACCAGCGCACGTGAAAAGTAAATAAAGGCCAGGATGTAACGCTTCTCAAAACGCTGGCCCAATGCGCCGGAGGCGTAAGTGCCAAACACATTGAACAAACCGATCAGGGCCAATGCATAGCTCGCCACTTGCGGCGACAAGCCCTGGTCTTTCAGGTAGCTGGGCATGTGCACACCAATAAACACCACCTGGAATCCGCAGACAAAGTAGCCCGCCATCAGGAGCTGGAAACTGCGGTAAGAAAAAGCCTCGCTCAGGGCGTGGAAAATACTCTGTTCGCGGGGAGATTGGGCCTGGTTCGGCGCGAGATGGGGCTCGCGCAGTCCCCAGGCCAAGGGGGCGATCAGCAATGCCGCCAGTCCCAGTGCCGCTAACGCCGCCTGCCAGCCCAGCGTGTTGATCAAATGGCCCTCAATGGGCACCATCAAAAATTGGCCAAAGGAACCCGCGGCAGCCGTCACGCCCATGGCCCACGACCGCCGGCTTGCAGGGACGTTGCGGCCAACCACGCCATACACCACTGCATAGGTCGTACCCGCTTGGGCAACACCCAGCATGACGCCGCAAGAGAGCATCAGCAGCAGCGGTGTCTCGGCATTTGCCATGACCACCAAGCCGAAGGCGTAAAGAAGTGCACCGACTACCAGCACCCGAAAGGCGCCAAAACGATCCGCCACCATGCCAACAAAAATGCCTGCAATTCCCCAGGAAATGTTTTGGATGGCAATCGCCAGTGCGTAGGTCTCGCGCGTCCAATCCCGGGCTTGGGTGAGCGGCTGCATCCACAAACCAAAACCGTGGCGGATGCCCATGGACAGCGTGACGATGGCCGCGCCGCAGGCCAAAACCTGAAAAATCGACAGCGGCGGGCGATCGGGATGAAAGTTCTGCATTCCCCAAATATAGCCACTGCGGGAAGCGCGGGGAGTCACGATGGCGAAATGGCCTCCGCTTTTGGCGTCGCAGGACAGATGGTGCGAGTGGCTTCAAGGGCGGCGTAGGGCCCAGAATTCAACGCGATCGACCGAAAAAATGGGGGAATTAAACTGTGTATTCATACAGTTATTTAGGTACCCTGCGTCTACAATCGCGCGCTATGTCTGCCAAACCTAACTCCGCCACCGCCGTTCCTGTTGGATATTCCGAGGCTTCCATTCGCGTTCTGAAGGGACTGGAACCCGTCAAACAGCGCCCCGGCATGTACACCCGCACCGACAACCCCTTGCACGTCATCCAGGAAGTGCTGGACAACGCGGCAGACGAAGCGCTGGCCGGTCATGGTAAAAAAATCAAGGTGGCGCTGCATGCGGATGGTTCGGTCACCATTGACGACGATGGTCGGGGTATTCCCTTCGGGATGCACCCCGAAGAAATGGCGCCAGTTATTGAGCTGGTCTTCACCCGCCTACACGCCGGGGGCAAATTTGACAAGGGCAAGGGCGGCGCCTATAGCTTTTCCGGTGGCTTGCACGGCGTTGGGGTGAGCGTGACCAACGCTCTGGGAAAACGGCTGGAGGTCACCAGTTACCGCGAAGGCTCGGTGGCGCGCATCGTTTTTGAAGGTGGCGATGTGTCCGAGGCCTTGCAAGTGCGCAAGGCAGGCGAGGGTGATCGCAAATCGGGTACGACCGTTCGGGTGTGGCCAGACCCCAAATATTTTGAATCCGCCGCGCTGCCCATGGCAGAGCTGATCCACTTGCTGCGCAGCAAGGCGGTATTGATGCCCGGCGTGACCGTGTCGCTTTGGAGCGAAAAGTCCAAGGAAACCCAAACATGGCTCTACAAAGGCGGGCTCGGCGACTACCTGATGCAGTCTTTGCAGGGGGAGCCAGTGATTCCCTTGTTCAACGGCGAAGGTTTCGCCGACGCCCAGCACGACAGTTTTGCCGATGGCGAGGGTGCCATGTGGTGCGTCGCCTTTACCGAAGACGGTGCCACGGTGCGCGAAAGCTACGTCAATTTGATTCCCACCAGTGCCGGGGGCACACACGAGAGTGGACTGCGCGATGGACTGTTCACGGCGGTCAAAAGTTTTGTCGACATGCACAGCTTGCTCCCCAAGGGTGTCAAGCTCATGCCTGAGGACGTTTTCGCGCGCGCCAGTTACGTGTTGTCTGCCAAGGTGCTGGATCCGCAGTTTCAAGGCCAGATCAAGGAGCGGCTGAATTCGCGGGACGCGGTGCGTCTGGTGTCCAGTTTTGTTCGCCCTGCCTTGGAGTTGTGGCTCAACCAGCATGTGGACTATGGGAAAAAGTTGGCTGAGTTGGCCATCAAAGCCGCACAGACCCGCCAGCGTGCCGGACAAAAAGTCGAAAAACGCAAAAGTTCTGGCGTCGCGGTGTTGCCTGGCAAGTTGACCGACTGCGAGAGCCGCGACCTGGCCTACAACGAAGTCTTTTTGGTCGAAGGCGATTCAGCCGGTGGCAGCGCCAAGATGGGTCGGGACAAAGAGAGTCAGGCCGTCTTGCCATTGCGCGGCAAGGTACTCAATACTTGGGAAGTGGACCGCGACCGCTTGTTTGCCAATACTGAAATCCACGATATTTCAGTGGCGATAGGTGTTGACCCGCACGGCCCCAACGATACGCCCGACATGAGCGGCCTGCGTTATGGCAAGGTCTGCATTCTGAGTGACGCGGACGTGGATGGTTCGCACATTCAGGTGCTGCTGCTGACACTGTTTTTCCGCCATTTCCCCAAGCTGATTGATGCCGGCCATGTGTTTGTGGCGCGGCCACCCCTGTTTCGGGTCGATGCCCCGGCGCGTGGCAAAAAGCCGGCCTCCAAGGCCTATGCGCTGGACGAGGGCGAACTGACCGTGATTTTGGACAAGCTGCGCAAAGAGGGTGTGCGAGAGGGTGCCTGGAGCATCAGCCGCTTCAAAGGCCTGGGCGAGATGAATGCCGAGCAGCTGTGGGACACCACCCTAAACCCCGACACCCGACGCCTGATGCCGGTGATGCTCGGGGCCATCGATTTCGGTCAGACAGAGGCTTTGATCACCAAGCTGATGGGCAAGGGTGAGGCGGCTGCACGGCGCGAGCTGATGGAAATCCACGGAGACTCGGTTGAGATTGATGTCTGAATATTGGCCGTTTTGCCGGATGCGTTTATTGCCCTTGGCCGGTGTCTTCGCGCATGGCGTTTCAAATTGTGTCGTTCACCAAAACCCGAGGAGCGCAGGGTTTGGGCGGCTGACGATTTGTGGTACCCCACCATGAGGAAGCCGCCTTTACCCTGCGCTCCTTTGCGATAGACGCGCTACCACTTCCGTTGATAAAAGTGCCTCAACACAAAATTCGAAGCAAGAAATACAACAATGACCGACCAACCCACCCTCGACCTTGCCCCCGCCCCCGAGGGCGATGACCAGTTGAACCTGGCCACTTACGCCCAGCGCGCTTACCTGGAATACGCGCTCAGCGTCGTAAAAGGCCGCGCGTTACCTGACGTATGCGACGGCCAAAAACCGGTGCAACGGCGGATTTTGTATTCCATGTCCCGCATGGGCCTGGGTTTTGGTGGGGCCAATGGCAATACCGGGGCCAAGCCGGTGAAAAGTGCGCGGGTGGTCGGCGACGTGTTGGGCCGCTTTCACCCCCACGGGGACCAAGCGGCATACGACGCGCTGGTTCGCATGGCGCAGGATTTTTCGCAACGCTACCCCCTGATTGACGGCCAAGGCAATTTTGGCTCGCGGGACGGCGACGGGGCTGCGGCGATGCGCTATACCGAGGCCCGGCTGGCCAAAATTACCAGTTTGTTGCTGGATGAAATTGACCAGGGAACGGTCGACTTTCAGCCCAATTACGACGGATCCACGGAAGAGCCGCGGCAGCTGCCCGCGCGTCTGCCTTTTGCCTTGCTCAACGGTGCCAGTGGCATTGCCGTGGGCTTGGCCACTGAAATCCCCAGCCACAACTTGCGCGAAATTGCCGACGCTTGCGTCGCGCTGGTCAAGTCACCCACCTTGAGTGATGCGGATTTGTATGCGCTGGTGCCCGGCCCCGATTACCCCGGTGGTGCGCAGATCATCAGTCCGGCAGCCGATATTGCCGAGGCTTACCGTACCGGGCGCGGCTCGTTGAAGGTGCGTGCGCGCTGGAAGATTGAGGACTTGGCGCGCGGCCAATGGCAGCTGGTGGTGACCGAGTTGCCACCCGGCGTGAGCAGCCAGCGCGTGCTTGAAGAAATCGAAGAGCTGACCAATCCCAAGGTGAAAGCCGGAAAAAAAGCGCTTTCCCTCGACCAGACGCAGCTCAAGGCCAGCATCCTGGCAGTCTTGGACGTGGTACGCGACGAGTCGGGCAAGGAAAATGCAGTGCGCCTGGTGTTCGAGCCCAAAACCAGCCGCATTGAGCAGCAAGAACTCATTACCGCGTTGTTGGCGCATACCAGCCTGGAGTCGTCCACGCCGATCAACCTCACCATGGTGGGTTTGGACGGGCGGCCCACGCAAAAGTCGTTCCGCCAAATGCTCACCGAGTGGATCGCGTTTCGTCAGACCACGATCGAAAAGCGCTCACGCCACCGACTGGGCAAGGTGTTGGACCGCATTCACATCCTGGAGGGGCGCCAGACGGTATTGCTGAACATCGACGAGGTGATCGCCATCATCCGCCAATCGGATGAGCCGAAAGCGGCCTTGATTGCGCGCTTCCATTTGAGTGATCGTCAGGCCGAAGACATTCTCGAAATCCGATTGCGCCAGTTGGCGCGGCTCGAGGCGATCAAGATTGAGCAAGAGCTCGCTGAGCTTCGCACCGAACAGCAAAAACTCGAAGACATCTTGGGCAATCCGCAGGCACTGCGGCGGCTCATGGTCAAAGAGATTGAGGCGGACGCCAAAACCTTTGCCGATGCCCGGCGGACCCTGATTCAGGAAGAGAAAAAGGCGGTGGCCGAGGTCAAGATCGTCGACGAACCGGTCACCGTGGTCGTCAGCGCCAAGGGCTGGGTCCGTACGCGCACCGGCCACGGCCACGAGGCCGGCAGCTTTGCGTTCAAAGCGGGCGACGGCCTCTACGGCACGTTTGAGTGCCGCAGTGTGGACACACTGTTGGCCTTTGGATCCCATGGGCGGGTGTACTCGGTGGCGGTCTCATTGCTGCCCGGAGGACGCGGCGACGGTCAACCGCTCACCAGCTTGATTGAGCTGGAATCGGGCACCCAAGTGCTGCATTACTTTGCCGGTCCGGCCAGCGCCCAATTGCTGTTGTCGGGCAGCGGGGGCTATGGCTTTGTGGCCTCGGTGGACAACATGGTTTCCCGGCAAAAGGCGGGCAAGGCCTTTATTGCCTGTAACCCCGGGGAAACGGTGTGTGTTCCCTCCTTGGTGGCGGGCGCCAGTTTGCCCCAGGGCCTGACCTCGGCGCCTGCGGCGGCCGTGGCGAACATCGCGCGCGCTGCGGTGGCACCGGCCACCGATGTGGCATGTGCCTCGACCTTGGGCCGGATTCTGACGTTTAAGCTGTCCGAACTTAAAACCATGGAAAAGGGCGGTCGCGGTCTGATGCTGCTGGCGCTGGAAGACAAAGACACGCTGGCCGGCGCCGCCGCCTACACCCGCAGCGTGCGCATTGCAGGCATCGGGCGCGGAGGCAAAGAGCGCGAAGAAACGCTGGAAATCCGCAGCCTGAACAATGCCCGCGCTTTGCGGGGGCGCAAGGGCAAGGCAGCAGATTTGGGGTTCAAACCTCAGGCAATTTCACGGGCGGAATAGCGCGCACTGCACGGTGTGAGAATGGCGACCATGCAGAAAAAGATTCTGATTGTGGGGGGCGGTATTGGCGGCTTGGCCACGGCGCTGGCCTGTGGCGCGCGCGGCTTGCCCACGCAGTTGATTGAAAAAAAGCCGGTATTCTCGGAAGTCGGCGCCGGCATACAGCTCAGTCCCAACGTAGTGCGATTGCTGGAGGGTTGGGGGCTGGCCCCGCGGCTGGACGCGGTGGCCTGCTTCCCGCCCCTGTTGCAGGTGCGCAGTGCCCAGTCGGGGGCTTTGCTGGGGCAGTTGGCGCTGGGAGCGCGCGCGGTGCAGCGCTACGGTGCGCGCTACGCCACCATTGCCCGTGCTGATTTGCACCAATTGTTGCTGGACGCCGTGCAGACCCAGGGCCTTACGCAGCTGCTACTGGACAATGCCCTGCAAAACGTCAGCCAAGACGCCAACGCCGTGCAAGTCACCACGGCCGATGGCCGCCAGCGCCGTGCCAACGTGGTGATCGGCGCCGACGGTTTGTGGAGCCATCTGCGCGATTTTGTCCGCACCGACGCCCAGCCCCTGTTTAGCGGTCACCTGGCTTACCGTGCCATGGTGCCGCAGGCGGCGCTGCCTGAAGCGCTGCGCAGCGAGGTGATTACCGCTTGGCTTGGGCCGCGCTTTCACGCAGTGCAGTACCCGGTGCATGGCGGCGAATGGCTCAACGTGGTGGTGATCGTGCAGGCGGCGGCCCCTGAGGACATGCACCACTGGGACCACGACGCCAATGCCCACGACCTGCGCAGCCACCTCGATGGCACCGCCACTGCGCTGCAAGATGTTCTCGCTGCCATCAAGACCTGGCGCCTTTGGCCTCTCAACCGAATGCCCCACCTGGGTGGCGCCAAAGAGCTGGCCTTTGGCCGCATCGCGCTCATGGGCGACGCCGCCCACCCCATGCTGCCGTATTTGGCCCAAGGCGCAGGCATGGCCATCGAAGACGCCGTTGCTTTGGCGGACGTGCTGTCAGTGCCCGCGTTGGGCGATGTGGCGGCCTTGGAGCGTTTTGCCCAAACCCGCTGGCGCCGCAATGCCCGCGTCCAGGCGCGCGCCCAGCGCAACGGCGAGATCTTCCACGCCACAGGTGTGCAACGCTGGGGCCGCGACGCCGCAATGCGGCTACTGGGCCAGCGCTTGTTGGATGTGCCTTGGTTGTACGGCGGCGGCTGAGCGCGCTATCGCTAGCGTGACCGCCCTACAGGGCGCATCGCCACGGGAAACCCTCCAATGCTGGGCCTAGGTGACTGCGTGTTTCACGTTGAATGCGGCTTGCTTCCATTCCTCGTGGACCAGCACTTGCCGCAAATGCTCCACCGCGTTCCACACATCTTCAAACCCGATGTACAGCGGCGTCAGGCCGAAGCGCAAGATGTCCTTGTGCACGCCACCATCGCCTGCGCGGTAGTCGCCAATCACGCCGCGCGCAATCAGTGCCTGCATGATGGCAAACGCGCCTGAGCCCAGGACGCCGCCGGCATCGTGCTCGCGTGTCAGACACACTTGCGAGCCCCGCTGCGCATGTGCGCGGGGCGTGGCCAGCCCCAGACCAAAGCCCTGACAGCGCTCTTCGACCAGCGCAATAAACAGGTCGGTCAACGCCAGCGACTTGGCGCGCAGTGCCGCCATGCCACCCAAAGGTTCTGCCGCCTTGAACCCGTCCAGGCCGCATTCGAGCAAAGACAGGCTCACGATGGGCTGCGTACCGCACAAGTAGCGGTTGATTCCGGGCGCAGGCTGGTAGTCCGGTGTAAAGGCAAACGGCGCGGCATGGCCCCACCAGCCGGTGAGCGGTTGTAAAAAGGGCAAGTCACTGCGCTCGGCGTGCGGGGGGCTGGCCCATACAAAGGCCGGCGCGCCGGGGCCGCCGTTCAGGTATTTGTAACCACAGCCCACCGCAAAGTCGGCACCTGCGCCCCGCAGGTCGACCGGCACTGCGCCCGCGCTGTGCGCTAGGTCCCACACCACCATCGCACCTGCCGCGTGCGCCGCTTGGGTGACTGCGGCCATGTCGTGCATGGCACCGGTGCGGTAGTTCACATGGGTCAGCATCAGGATCGCGACTTGGCTGTTGAGTGCGGCGGCTATTTCGTCGGGCTCCACCAGCTTGAGCGTGTAGCCCCGCTCGGCGCACAGGCCTTCGGCAATGTAGAGATCGGTCGGGAAATTACTGCGCTCGCTCAGCAGCACGCGGCGTGTGGGGTGGTCGACCTGCGCGATCGACAGCGCGGCAGACAAGACCTTGAACAAATTGATGGACGTGGTGTCGGTGGCAACCACTTCATCCTGGCCCGCACCAATCAGCGGCGCGATCTGGTTGCCCAGGCGCTGGGGAAGGTCGAACCACCCCGCCGTGTTCCAGGAGCGAATCAGGCCCTGGCCCCACTCCTGACTGACCACCTGGGCGGCACGCGATGCCGCACTCTTGGGCATGACACCCAGCGAGTTGCCGTCGAGGTAAATGACGCCGTCAGGGATAGAAAAAAGGTCGCGCAGTGAGCGCAACGGGTCGCTAGCGTCGCGCTGCTGGCAGTCTTGCAAAGTGATCATGGCGCGTTGTGTACCCGCCCCAGCAACAGGTATTCCATCAGCGCCTTTTGCACATGCATACGGTTTTCGGCCTCGTCCCAGACCACGCTTTGCGGCCCGTCAATCACTTCGGCTTCTACCTCTTCGCCCCGGTGGGCGGGCAAGCAGTGCATGAACAGGGCGTCGGGGTGGGCTGCACCCATCAAGCGGCGGTCCACGCACCAGGCTGCAAAGGCCTTGCGGCGCACATCGTTTTCAGCTTCAAAGCCCATGCTGGTCCAGACGTCCGTGGTGACCAAATCGGCACCGGCACAGGCCTCCATCGGGTCACTAAAGGCTTTGTAGCTGCCGCTGCCCATGCTGGCTGGCGCAGCGGCCGTGACCTCGTTGACCTCGTAGCCGCTGGGCGTGCTCACGCGCAAGTGAAAGCCCAGCAGGGCTGCCGCCTGCAGCCAGGTGTTGGCCATGTTGTTGCCGTCGCCCACCCAGGCCACTGTCTTGCCTTGGATGGGGCCACGGTGTTCAATGTAAGTAAAGATGTCCGCCAGGATCTGGCAGGGGTGAAACTCGTTGGTCAGCCCATTGATCACCGGGACCCGGGAGTGCGCGGCAAAGCGCTCGATCTTGGTTTGTTCATAGGTGCGGATCATCACGATGTCGGTCATACGGCTAATGACCTTGGCACTGTCCTCGATCGGTTCGGCGCGCCCGAGTTGGCTGTCGCCTGTGGTCAGGTGCACCACGCTGCCGCCCAACTGGTACATACCTGCCTCAAAGCTCACGCGTGTGCGGGTTGAGGCTTTCTCAAAAATCATGGCCAGCGTTCGGTCCGCCAGCGAATGGTGGCGCTCGAAGTTCTTGAACTTCTTTTTGATCAGCGCCGCACGCTCCAGCACATACACATGCTCTTCGGTGGTGAAGTCGGCAAACTGCAAAAAGTGCCTTACCGGGGGCGCACCCTTGGGCAAAGTGCTGGGAATGCCTTTGTGCAGCGGGCTCATGCGGTTTCCTTCAGAAGGGCAGAAATCAAGGGGCACAAAATGGCCGCAATTTCATCGGCTTCCGCTGCGGACAGAATCAGCGATGGCACCAGGCGCACCACGGTGTCCGCCGTCACGCTGATCAGCAACCCGGCCTCGGCGGCCCGCTGCACCAAAGCGCTGCAGGGTTTGGACAGGTCAATGCCCAACATCAGGCCCACACCTCGGATTTCTTTTACGCTCCCGTTCGCAAGCTCGGCCGTTAGGCCCGCCGCTAACGCTGCTTGCAGGTGGGTGCCAACGGTGGCGGCATTGGCCAGCAGACCATCACGTTCCATGATGCGGATGGTTTCTACGCCCGCGCGCATCGCCAGTGGGTTGCCTCCAAAGGTGCTGCCGTGGTTGCCGACAGCGAAAATATGCGCCGCTTTGGGGCCCGCCACCACCGCGCCCACCGGCACGCCCGAACCCAGGCCCTTGGCAAGGGGCATGACGTCGGGCACGATGCCCGCCCACTGGTGCGCAAACCACTTGCCGGTCCGTCCCATGCCGCACTGCACTTCGTCGATCATGAGCAGCCAGTCGCGTGCGTCGCACAGGGCACGCAGCTGGCGCAAGGTGTCCAGGTGCAGCGGGTTGACGCCGCCTTCGCCCTGAATGGCTTCGACAAACACCGCCACCACGTTCGCATTGCCCGCCGTGGCAGCCTCCAGGGCTGCCATATCGTTCAGGGGCACGCGAATAAAACCTTCCACCAGCGGACCAAAGCCCGCCTGGACCTTGGGGTTGCCCGTGGCGCTCAGCGTGGCAATGCTGCGGCCGTGGAACGCTTTGTCAAAAACCACTACTTCAGGGCGCTCAATGCCCTTGTCATGGCCAAACTTACGCGCCAGTTTGAGCGCCGCCTCATTGGCTTCCAGCCCGGTGGAGCAAAAGAACACGTTTGTCATGCCCGAGAGTTCCACCAGCTTGGCCGCCAGCGCCTCTTGCAGGGGGATGTGGTAATAGTTGGAGGTGTGAATGAGCTGGGTGAGCTGGTGCTGCAAAGCCGAAACGAGGTCGGGGTGGTTGTGGCCCAGGGTATTGACGGCAATGCCGCCGAGCGCGTCGAGGTATTGTTTGCCCTCGGTATCCCAGACGCGGCAGCCTTGGCCGTGCGACAAGGCGATCGGCAAACGCCCGTAGGTGGGCATGACGTGGGGTGATGCGGCGGCGGTGTGGGGTGCGGTCATGGGCAAACTCCGAGAGGCAGGCTCAAAACAAAGCAGCCCAACGCAGGTTGGGCCGAACCGGGCGATTTTAGGGGCAGCATGGCTTGGCTACGCCCTTGGACGCAGTGCTTCGGGGTGCAATTGGCCAAATTGCGCTGAGGCGCCTGCCCGCCCAAAGGGTAAACTGCTTGGTGCAGCGCAGCAACCCGGCCCCTTTGGGCTGAAATGCGGGCGTTTTACCTACCCAATATGGCAACTTCACTCTCACACGAAATTTATATCCTGGGCCTGACCAGCCAAGGAAAGACTTTTCGCCCGAGTGACTGGTCCGAGCGACTTGCCGGGGTCATGAGCCAGTTTCGCCCGGGTGGCCCCCAGCCGGGGAGCCACTTGGGGTATTCGCCTTGGTGCGTACCCAGCTCGGTAGGAGAGGTCAAATGCGTGATCATCCACCCCGATTTGCGGGACTATGACGTCATGGCCTGGGAGTTTTGCCTCAACTTCGCCCGCGACAACGACCTGCAAACCAGCGAAGGGCTGCCCACGCTGCCGGCGCGCGGGCAGCGCTAGCGTCGCTTTGGCGGCGCGCTAGGATCGCGCAATGCCGCACACCACCCACTCCTACCAACCGCGCCAAGGCCACGGTCTACGGCACGACCCATTTAACGCCATCGTCGGCCCACGGCCCATTGGCTGGATATCCACCCGCAGCGCCAGCGGCGTTGACAACTTGGCGCCCTACAGCTTTTTCAACGCTTTCAACTACGTTCCGCCCATCATTGGTTTTGCCAGTATTGGCTACAAGGACACATTGCGCAACATCGAAGAAACTGGCGAATTTGTTTGGAACCTGACCACTCGCGCGCTGGCTGAGGCCATGAACCAAAGCTGCGCCGCCGTGGGGCCTGAGGTGAGCGAGTTTGCACTGGCGGGGCTCACAGCACTGGCGTCGACCATGGTGGAGCCGCCACGGGTGGCCGAGAGTCCGGTGACTTTTGAGTGCAAGCGCACGCAAATACTTCAGCTCCAGGGCGCAGACGGTGCGCAAGTAGACACGTGGTTGGTGTTGGGTGAGGTGGTGGCGGTACATATTGACCAGGCTTTGCTCAAGGACGGTGTCTATGACACCGCAGCGGCGGGCCCTATATTGCGCGGCGGTGGGCTTGCAGATTACTTTACGGTGGGGCCGGAGCAGTTGTTTCGGATGCACCGGCCGCGCTAGTTGAGCCCTTTGGATTTCTGGGCCCCAAACGCAAAAAAGCCGTCTTTCGACGGCTTTTTGCTTTGCTGGTAGCGCACCCGTTTCAAACGGCGAATCCTGCGGGCAGGATTCGTGCGAGTTGCCTAAAAGATTTAGGCTGCGAGTGCCAAGGCTTTCACCTTGGTAGCCAAACGGCTCTTGTCGCGTGCTGCTTTGTTTTTGTGGAAGATGCCTTTGTCGGCAATGGTGTCAACCACTGCTTGCATCTTGCCAAACAGTTCGCTGGCTTTGGTTTTGTCACCCGCCAACACTGCTTTTTCAACGTTTTTCACCGCGGTGCGGTATTTGGAGCGCAGCGAGGTGTTCGCGGCGTTGATTTTGACGTCCTGACGGACGCGTTTACGGCCCGACGCCAGGCGCGGGTTCTTTTTCTTGGGTTTTCCAGATGCCATGATTGAGTTTCCTTGTGTCTGTGGATGATGCCAGCAAAGCCCACGATTATAGCCGCCGGTCTTTTATGCTTCGTTCAGCCCCCACGCTACGGCTAAACTTGACTGGTGAGCCTCCTTAAATCCGCCTCTACCGTGTCCCTTTGGACACTGGCCTCACGCATTACCGGACTGGTGCGTGAGTCGCTCTTGGCCGCCATGTTTGGCGCCAGTGCCCTGACGGATGCGTTTAACGTCGCCTTTCGCATTCCCAATCTGTTTCGCCGCCTGTTTGCCGAAGGCGCTTTCAGCCAGGCCTTTGTGCCGGTGCTGGCGGCCACCCGTGCGCAACAGGGTGATGCCGCCACCAAGCAGGTGGTGGACAAGGTGGCCACGGTGCTGGCCTGGGCGCTGGTGCTGACCTGCATTGTGGGGGTGGCGATTGCGCCCTGGATGGTCTGGGCCATGGCCAGTGGCCTGCAAAAAGATCCGCGTGGCTATGACGCCGCCGTCGTCATGACGCGATTTATGTTTCCCTACATTGGATTTATGTCGATGGTTGCGTTGTCTTCGGGCATATTGAACACCTACAAGCGTTTTGCGGTGCCTGCGGCCACGCCCGTCTTGCTCAACGTGGCCACCATTGCCGCCGCTTGGGGACTGGCACCTTGGTTTGGGCAGCAGGGCATCGAGCCTATTTTTGCCATGGCGGTGGGCGTGATGGCGGGCGGTGTGTTGCAGCTGGGTTTGCAAATCCCTGCGTTGCGCGCCCTGGGCATGCTGCCGCGCTTTGGCTTGGGTTGGTCGTCCATTCGCGCGGCTTGGGCTGACCCGGCCACCCGCAACATTACCCACCTGATGGCTCCAGCGTTGCTGGGCGTGAGCGTGGCGCAGATTTCACTGCTGATCAATACACAGATTGCCTCGCATTTGCCCTCGGGCAGTGTGAGCTGGCTGAGTTACGCCGACCGCTTGATGGAGTTTCCTACGGCGATGTTGGGCGTGGCGCTGGGCGTGGTGCTGATGCCGCAGTTGGCGGCGGCACGCGCTTCAGGCGATGCGCAAGACTATTCGGCCTCGCTGGACTGGGGCTTGCGCATTGTGGTGCTGTTGGCGGTGCCGTGTGCGGTGGCGCTGCTGGTCTTTGCGCAGCCACTGGTGGCGGTGTTGTTCCAGTACAAGGCATTTACCGCCTCTGACGTGGCGCAGACGGCGCGCGCGCTGCAGGGCTGGGGCGTGGGCCTGGTAGGCATTGTGGCGATCAAGGTGCTGGCGCCCGGCTATTACGCCAACCAGGACATCAAAACACCGGTGCGCATTGCCATTGCGGTGTTGGTGATCACCCAGTTGCTCAATCTGGTACTGGTGCCGCTGTTTGCCCATGCGGCATTGTCTTTGTCGATTGGGTTGGGCGCCGTGGTGAATGCCTTGTGGTTGCTGATGGGCTTGCGTCGGCGTGGCAGCTACCGCCCCTCACCCGGGTGGAGCCTGTTTTTGCTCAGGGTGCTGCTGGGCGCGGCGCTGCTTTGTGCCTATTTGCTTTGGGCCGCCCAGGCAGTGGACTGGTTGCATATGCCGGGCCAGTATTTGCTGCGTATCGCCCTGGTGGCCGCGGCCGTAGCTGGCGCAGCTTTGCTGTATCTTGCGACCGTGGCGCTGCTGGGTTTGAACCTGCGTCAATTCTTGCGCCGTTAAATTCCCGTAATCTGCTGCGCACCATGCCTATGAACCTGTTGTTTGAAGCTCCCGATCCGCTGGAATATTTTGCCTCCCTGGTGCGAAGCGATACCGGTTTCCCCCTGTTGGAGGCGGCGATTTGCCTCGGGCAAATTTCCCAGCCCGTTCTGGATGTGCAGGGTGTGCTGTCGCAAGTGGACATCTGGCAGCAGCGTTTGCGCCAGCGCGTTGCCGCCGATGCGGCGCCCATGGCCAAGCTCTTGCAGCTCAACCAGTATTTTTTCAAGGAATTGGGCTTTGGCGGCAACCTGAACGACTACTACGCGCCGGACAACAGCTTTCTGCACCACGTGGTGCAATCGCGTCGCGGGATTCCGATTTCGCTGGCCGTGCTGTGGCTGGAGCTGGCCCAGGGTATGGGCCTGGACGCGACCGGGGTCAGTTTTCCGGGCCATTTTTTGGTCAAGGTCGGTTTGCCCGTGGGGCAGGCCGTCATGGATCCCATGACCGGCGAGTCCTTCAGCCGCGAAGACCTGGTGACCATGTTGGAGCCCTACCGATCTGCGGGCAAAGGTGAAGACTTTGATGTTCCGCTGGGCTTGTACCTGCAGTCCGCACCCGGCCGCGACATGGTGGTGCGCATGCTGCGCAACCTGAAAGAAATTTACAAAAGCCAGCGCTACGGCGCCCAGTGGTTGGCGGTGCAAGAACGCCTGGTGGTGCTGTTGCCCGAGGGCTGGTCCGAGTACCGCGACCGTGGTCTGGCCCACGCACTGCTGGGCAACCACGACCAAGCCCTGTCTGATCTGGAGTGCTACAGCGTCTACGCCCACGATGCCCCGGACGCGCCGGCGATTGACCGCCAGATGGAGCTGCTGCGAGCGCAGCTCAAACCCTCGCGCTTTACGCCACCTGCCCGTCAATAACCTCAATCGTCCGGTCACAGCGCTGGGCCAGTGCGGCGTTGTGGGTAACAAACAGCACGGTTGTGCCCTGCTCGCGGTTGAACTGGCGCAGCAGCTCAAACACGCCGTTGGCACTCTTGGTGTCCAGGTTGCCGGTGGGCTCATCGGCCAGCAGCACGGCCGGGTTCATGGCCAGGGCGCGGGCTACCGCTACACGCTGTTGTTGACCCCCACTCAAATGCCCGGCCAGGTTGTTTTGCCAAGGTCCCAGGCCTACACTTTCGATCAGCGTGGTGGCATGGGCGCGCATGGCGGCGCTGGGAAAGCCGGCTGCGCCCAGCATGGGCAGCATCACGTTTTCCAGCGCGGTAAAGGCACCAATCAGGTGGTGGTACTGGAATACAAAGCCGATCTTGTGGCCGCGCAACCGTGTCAAGGCACGGTCGTTCATGGTGGTGGTTTCTTCGCCACAGACCTGCAATGACCCGGTGGTGGGGCGGTCGAGCAGCCCCACGATATTGAGCAAGGTGCTTTTGCCCGAGCCTGAAGGACCCACCACGGCACAAAAGTCGCCGCGCTGCAAGCGCAAGTCAATGCCGTGCAAGACCTCGGTTTCAAAGGCTTTGCCGACGTTGAAGGCCTTGCGCACGCCATGCAGGCACACCACGACCTCGGCGTCGTCACCGGCGAGGGCAGGTTCCAAAAGCGCGTCAGCCACGGATCGCCACCACCGGGTCGAGGCGTGCAGCGCGCAACGCAGGAGCAAAAGCGGCCAGCAAGCCGGTCAAGGTGGCCAGCACCAGCGCCAAGTAAAACAGATTGGCGTCAAATGCCAGAGGAAACAGCGGTGTGCCGTCGGCGTTGCGCGCCAGACGCTGCCAGCCGACCAGACCCAGCGCACCAATGCCACAGCCGAGCACCGAACCCGCCATTCCCAAGAGCCCGCCTTGCAGCAAAAAAAGACGCAATATTTGCCCTTGCGAAATGCCCATGGCTCGCAAAATTCCGATTTCCCTCGAACGCTGCACCACCGACACCACCAGTACGCTGGCAATGCCAAAGGCCACTGAGAGTCCCACAAAGAATCGGATGGCCGTGTTGGCGGTGGTTTGGGCGCTGACCGCCGAAAAAAACTGGGCACTGTTTTTGATCCAGCTGTCGGCCTGTACCCCACCGACCGCAGCAATACTTTGGGCAATACGTTCTGCCGCATAAATGTCGTGCACGGTCACTTCAATGCTGGTCACGCCACCCGGCAAATCGAGCAGGTTTTGCGCGGTGTGCAAGGTGGTGAAGGTCATGCGCTGGTTGGCCCCCCGGTTGCCCAGGTCAAAAACGCCAGCAATCGTCAGTACGCTGCTGGCACCTTGGGCGGTGGTGAGGTGCAGCTTGTCGCCCACGTCGACGCCCAGGTCGTGCGCCAGCTCGGTGCCCACCAGCACGTCGGTGCCCCCCAGGCGCAAGCTGCCGCGCAGCAGCTTGTCGCTGAAATCGACGATGCGGAAATAGGTTTCGGTCTCAATGCCGGTCACGGTGACTGCGCGCGTGGCGCTGCCGCGCAGCACCAGCGCCGGTCCGCTGGTCACGGGCGATACCACCTTGACTTCGGGCATGCGCCGGGTTTGCTCCACCAAGGCCTGCCATTGGTCGATGGACTTGGTTTGCTGCAAGGGCGGTTGCGCAATGGCACCTTCGATGGGTTCGCCGCCGCCCGGCTTGGCGCCACGCAAGGGCCTACTGACCTGCTGAGGCAGCAGCAGCTGAATGTGCGCCTGCGCCGACAGCACGCGGCGGATAAAGTTGCCCTGCAAACCGGCCAAAAGGGCCGACATAAACACGATCACCGCCACGCCAATGGCAATTCCGCTCACGATAAACAGGGTTTGCAGCCGCCCCTCTCGCAAAAAGCGCAGGGCCACGATCCACTCAAACGGCAGCCAAGTGGTCCGCATTCTGCGCGTCCTCAGTGTGAGGGTGCGCGGAGCGACACGCGGTCACCCGGCGCGACGGCCGCGGAGGTGGGCAGCAGCAGCTCGCCCTCCTGCACGCCACCCAGCACCTCATAAAAGCCGGCGCTTCGCACGCCCAGTTGCACTGGCACCTTGCTGGCGCGGGTACCCTCAACACGAAGCACCCAGGGTTGTGTGCTCTCGGGCGCGTGCACCACACCCGCCGACACCAACAAGGTGGCCTTGCGCTGCGCCACTTCGATGTCGACCGAGGCCGTCATGTCCTGGCGTAAAAACGCCGGTGGCTGGGCCACGTCGAGCTTGACGTCCACGGCGCCCGTTTGGGGATTGACACCTGGGTTGATAAACACCAGTGTGGCCTCAAAGTGGGTCTGGGGATAGGCGTCGGCGGACACCAGCGCCTTTTGCCCAAGCGCCAGCAGGTGCAGGTTTTTTTCGTCAATCGCCAGCACCAGCTGGGAGCGGCCCAGGGGCGAAAGCGTCATCAGCAGCTTGCCCGGTTGCACCACGTCGCCGGCCTCCACATTGCGGCTGATCAGCACGCCGTCCACCGGTGCCCGAATCTGTGCGTATTGGCTGCGCGCCCGCGCGGCGGCCACTCCGGCTTGGGCCTGCGCCACGGCGGTCTGCGCAATCGGAAAGTCGCTGCCCTGTGGTCCGGCAGACGCCAGCTGCTGCTGGGCCGAGCGTTGCTGCGCTTGCGCCAGTTCGGCAGACTTGCGCGCCTCGTCAAGTGCCGCCGTACCAATAAAGTTTTTGGCAAAAAGGTCTTCGCTGCGGCGCAGCGTGGCACGGGTAAAGTCCGCCGTCACCTGCGCTTGGCGCAGTGCCTGTTCGGCCACGGGTGCCTGCACTTCCTGGAGTTGGCGCAATCGGGCTTGCGCTTGCGCCAAACCCATCTCTGCAAGGCGCTCTGCCGCGCGCAGCTCGTCGTTTGACAGTTGTATCAACAGGTCCCCGGTGCGCACCGTCTGGCCTTCTTGTACCGGCACCCGCAGCACGGTGCTCGTCACCTGCGCACCGATGTCAATACGGTGTGGGTTTTCCACCCGGCCGCTGGCCACCACGGTTTGTACAAAGTCTCGCCGCAGCACCGGTTCGCCGACTACCTCGGTGCCGTGCCACCAGCGCCAGCCCAATAGTGAAGCGGCCAAAGCCGTGCAGGCAGCCAGGAATATCCACCAAAGGGTTTTCCGAAACAGGGGCAGGGAGGACATAAGTGGGGCCGCAAGGCAAAGTCGCTAACGCCTGGCTCAAACGACAAACGCAAGCACCACGCCCGCCCAAAGCCACACCTGCATGCTGCGCGAAAACCCGCCTTGCGCACCTGATACAAGTCAAACGCCGACGTTTGCGCGCCGTTCCCTGGCTTCAGAAGCAGCGCGCCCGCCACGGGCAGTACCTTTTGGTGCCCGGCCCGAAGCAAGAAAATCAACGGTGGCTCGCGGGAAAGTCGGAGGAAATGGCCCGGCGATTGTCGAGAAACCCCAGAGCCCTACAACTCCAAGTTATCAATCAAGCGCGTATTCCCCAACCGTGCCGCAGCCAACACCACCAGCGCGTCATCTGCCTGGGGCAATTGCAGATCGCTTTGGCGGCGCAGCGCAACATAGTCAGGCTGCCAGCCGCGTTGGCGCAGCGAGTCCATCGCCTGTGCCTCTAGGCGGGCAAAGTCTGCGTTGCCCGCCCGGACGGCCTGGGCTACCGATTGCAGGCAGGCATGCAGTTCGGCCGCCTGGGCGCGCTCTGCGGCGTTCAGGTATCCATTGCGAGAGGACAGGGCCAGTCCGTCCGGCGCCCGCCGGGTATCTCCCCCCACAATGTCCACCGGCAGGGTGAACTGGCGCGCCATTTGGCGTATCACCATCAGTTGCTGGTAGTCTTTTTTGCCAAAAACGGCACTGCGGGCTTGCGTGCAGCACAGCAACTTGAGCACCACAGTACATACGCCGGCAAAAAACCCGGGGCGAAACTGCCCCTCCAACATATCGGTCAGTGCTGGCGGCGGTGTGATGCGAAACACCTGTGGCTCGGGGTAGAACTCTTGCTCGGTGGGCGCAAACACCAGGTCGCAACCCGCAGCCTCCAGCTGTGCGCAGTCGGCTGCCAAGGTTCGCGGGTAGGTGTCAAAGTCGTCTTGCGGGCCAAACTGGAGGCGGTTGACAAAAATGGTGGCCACCGTCACATCGCCCAACGGTTTGGCTTGCCTTACCAGTGCCAGATGCCCTTCGTGCAGATTGCCCATGGTGGGCACCACGGCCGGGTGGCGGTAGGGCTTGAGTGCGTCTGCCAGTGCGGGCAGGGTGTGGACGATTTGCATCAATTGCGCAGCAGTAAATGAATCAAAAGGCGCCAGCTTGGCTGGCAGCCAGGGCGCAAATTGCGGTGGGGGCTACCAGGCGTGCAAGGCGTTGACCGGGAAGCTGCCGTCTTTTACAGCAGCCACATAGGACTCCATGGCGCCGCGAATGGAGGCAGAGTCTGCCATAAAGTTGCGCACAAATTTGGGCATCTTGCCCAGGTTGACGCCCAGCATGTCGTGCAGGACCAGCACTTGCCCTGCGGTGTCTTTGCCCGCACCAATGCCAATGGTGGCGCAGCGCGTCAACGACTGCGTCAGACTGGCTGACAACTGCGCGGGCACCATTTCCAGCACCAGCATGGAGGCACCCGCCTCTTGCAGCGCATGCGCCTCTTGCGTGAGCAGTTCGGCACTGGCGTCTGACTTGCCTTGGACCCGGTAGCCGCCCAGCGCATGCACGGTTTGCGGCGTCAGGCCCAGATGCGCACACACCGGAATGCCGCGCTGCACCAGAAAGTGCACCACCTCGGTGGTCCAACCGCCACCCTCCAGCTTGATCATGTGGGCGCCGGCCTGCATCAGCACGGCCGCACTGCGAAAGGCCTGTTCCTTGGACTCCTGGTAGGTGCCAAACGGCAAGTCGGCGATGACCCACGCGGTACCTTGGGCGCGGCGAATTCCGCGCGCGACGCTTTCGGTGTGGTAGCGCATGTTTTCGAGGCTGACGCCGACGGTGCTGTGCAAGCCTTGGCACACCATGCCCAGCGAGTCGCCAACCAGAATGCATTCGACGCCAGCCGCGTCGGCTACGGCGGCAAAGGTGGCGTCGTAGGCGGTGAGCATGGTGATTTTTTCGCCCCGTGTGTGCATTTCCAGCAGACGCGGCAGGCTGATGGGACGGCGCGTAGCCATCGGCGATGCCGGTGGCAAGGTGCCATAGGGTGTGCCGCCAATTTGGCCGGCAGCGTTGATGTCAGGGGTTGCGGGTGCGGCCATGGGGAAACTCCTTGTGGGCAGTGCGGTCAAAGGTCAGTCGCGGCTTGCGCATGGGGTACGGGCACCGCACTTTACGTGGCGGTATACGCCAATCGCACGTAAATGGGGGCAAAAGCTTCCGCTTGGGTGATTTCCACCAGCGTTTCTTTGGCGAGCTCCAGCAACGCAATAAAAGTCACCACCAGCACGCCCATGCTGCTGCCGGGGTCGAACAGCTCCTCAAAGCCCACAAAACGCCGGCCTTGCAGCCTCTTCAGGACCATGCTCATGTGCTCGCGCACCGAGAGTTCCTCGCGGCTGATCTTGTGGTGCTGCACCAACCGGGCACGCTGCAGGATGGAGGCCCAGGCTTCGCGCAGGTCGACCACGCTCACTTCGGGAAACCGCGGTTGCAGGCTTTGCTCGATAAATACCGCGGCTTGCAAAAAGTCGCGGCCAAATTGGGGAATGGCGTTCAGGCGGGCCGCACCGAGTTTGATTTGCTCGTACTCCAGCAGGCGACGTACCAGCTCGGCGCGGGGGTCTTCTGCTTCTTCGCCATCCGCCACTTTTTTGGGCGGCAGCAGCATGCGCGACTTGATCTCGATGAGCATCGCCGCCATCAGCAGGTATTCGGCGGCCAGCTCCAGGTTGCGCTTGCGGATCTGGTCTACGTAAACCAAATACTGCTTGGTCACGCTGAGCATGGGAATATCAAGAATGTTGAAGTTCTGCTTGCGGATCAGGTAGAGCAAAAAGTCCAGCGGCCCCTCAAAAGCCTCCAGAAAAACTTCCAGCGCGTCAGGTGGGATGTACAGGTCCTGCGGCATCGCAAACAGCGGCTCCCCGTACAGCCGCGCCACGGCAACGTGGTCTACCACCAGCGGCATGGAGGAAAGCTCGGAGTCGCCCACCTCAAGGGGGAGGATATGCTGGGTCAAAAGCGCCTAAAGCAAACACCGCCGCAAACGTCGTTGCAAACGCCATTGCGACCTACCGGCCGCGCAGGCGCCCGGCCCTCTGGCAATTTGGACACGAAATCCACGGTCCGGCAAGGCGTCCGGTGTCACGGGAAGCAGGCCTAGTGGTCCGACTTGGTCTGGTAGACGTAGGCGCCTTGTGCCACTTTGGCACTTTTGAATTCTTGCTGCTCGGTGCGGTCCAGATTTTTGTCCCACAGCAGGGCACGACCCGCACGTTGCTGCGCCTCCAGCTGGGGTTTTGCGGACTTGAGCTTGTCAATGAACTGCGTGGCGTCAGAGTGGTAGTCGGGGCGGCGAAATAGTGACATATTTAATCCTGGTTGCGACGGATTTTACCGGGTCCGCCCTGGGTCTTGACCCGAAGCCTGACCGGGTGGCAGAGCGGACGCTATGCTACGCGCCCTATGACGCATTTCGACTTTTCTCCCCAAGCCATTTCGGCCTTGGCCAGCGCCGATGTGGCGCGTGCACTGGCTGAGGACGTGGGCGCAGGCGACCTGACCGCCGCCCTGATCGACCCCCAGCGCCGGGCCCGTGCCCGCGTGCTGGTGCGCGAATCGGCTATTTTGTGTGGCAGCGCCTGGGCCAGCGCTGCGGTGCTGGCGCTGGACCCCAGTGCCACGCTCACTTGGCGGGTACCGGAAGGCCAACGCACCGAGCGCGACCAGGTGGTCTTGCAGGTCGAGGGTCAGGCCCAAGCCCTACTGACGGCCGAACGCACCGCTTTGAACTTTTTGCAGCTGCTCAGCGCCGTTGCCACCCACACGGCCAGCTTTGTGCAGGCCATCGTCCAGGTCCCGGGCAACCGCGCGGTGATTGTGGACACCCGCAAAACCCTGCCGGGTCTGCGTCTGGCGCAAAAGTACGCGGTGCGCGCCGCGGGCGGCACCAACCACCGTATCGGACTGTTTGATGCCGTGCTGATCAAAGAGAACCACATTGCTGCTGCTGGCGGGGTCCGCGCCGCGCTTGCGTGCGCCCAGGCCGTGGCCGCCCAAGCCCAGTTCATCGAGATCGAGGTGGAAACTCTGGCGCAGCTCGACGAAGCGCTCAGCGCTGGCGCCCGCATGGTATTGCTCGACAACATGAGCTTTGACCAAATGCGCCAGGCGGTGGCGCTGAACGCCGGGCGGGCGATTTTGGAGGTCTCCGGTGGCGTGAATATGGACACCGTACGCGACATCGCTGCCACCGGCGTGGACCGAATTTCCATTGGAGCGCTCACCAAAGACGTGCGCGCGACCGATTTTTCCATGCGTTTTGAGGACTTGTGATGGCCATCGCACCTGTGGATTCGACCGTCATCGACGTTGAATACGAGCAACCCGCTTGCACCACCCGCCACGCCTGGGCGCGGGTTCCGGTGGAGCCCTCGCAGTCCGAGCGCGCACTGCTGAAAGAAAAAATCGCCCGCCTGCTGAAAGAAAAAAACGCCGTTATGGTGTCGCACTATTACGTGCACCCCGATCTGCAGGATCTGGCCGAAGCTACCGGCGGCTTGGTGAGCGATTCGCTGGAAATGGCGCGTTTTGGCCGCGACCACGCAGCCCAGACGCTGGTGGTCTCGGGCGTGCGGTTCATGGGCGAGACGGCCAAGATTCTGAGCCCGGAAAAACGCGTGCTCATGCCCGATCTGGACGCCACCTGCTCCCTGGACCTGGGTTGCCCGATCAGTGAGTTCAGCGCCTTTTGTGACGCCCACCCCGACCGTACGGTGGTGGTCTACGCCAACACCAGCGCGGCCGTCAAAGCGCGTGCAGACTGGGTTGTCACCTCGAGCTGCGCGCTGGACATCGTGCGTGCGCTCAAAGACGACGGACAGAAGATCCTGTGGGCGCCCGACAAGCATTTGGGTGCTTATATCCAGCGGGAAACCGGCGCCGATATGGTGTTTTGGCAAGGCGCCTGTATCGTCCACGACGAATTCAAGGCCTTTGAGCTGCAGGCCCTCAAAGCTGAACACCCGGGCGCCAAGGTGCTGGTCCACCCTGAGTCGCCGGCCGACGTGGTGGCCTTGGCTGACGCCGTGGGCTCTACCTCGGCCATTTTGAAAGCCGCACAGACGCTGGACGCCATCACCTTTATCGTGGCCACGGACAGCGGGATGATGCACAAACTGCGCACCCTGAACCCCGGCAAAATCTTTATCGAGGCACCCACGGCCGGCAACAGCGCCACCTGTAAAAGCTGCGCCCACTGCCCTTGGATGGCCATGAACGGCTTGGCGGGTGTGGCCCAGGTGCTGGAAACCGGCACCAACGAGGTACTGGTCGATCCAGCGTTGGGCCTGCGTGCGCGCTTGCCGATTGATCGCATGCTGGCGTTTACCGCCGCGCTCAAGAGTGGCCAACCGACGGCGGGTCTGGTACCCCATATCGGGGCCGCGTGACCCCGGCCGACGCGCCCAGCCCCCACGACCTTGCGCCTGCGATACCGGAGGTTCCAGGGGGTGCTGTCTGTTCGGCGCTGATTGATTTTTCCGACCCCCAAGACCCTGCCGCATCGCGTCTGCGTCTGGCCTTCGGCACGGCGCGCCTGCATTTGCAGGCCGACACGCTCCCAGAGGTGCGTGGCGTGCTCGACGCGGTGCAGGCCCACGCGCTGGCGGGGCGCTGGTGTGTGGGCTATGTTGCCTATGAGGCGGCGCCCGCTTTTGACCCGGCCCTGCAAGTGCATGCGCCCGGTGCGCTACCCGCCCCGCTCGCCTGGTTTGCGGTCTACGACCAGACCATGCCCTGGCCGCAGGACGTCGCCGCGCCCGCGGCCACGGTCCGCGCAGACTGGCAGCCGCTGCTGGCGCGGGCCGACTTTGACGCCTCCATGGCCAGCATCTTGCACGCGATTGGCGAGGGTGAGCTCTACCAGGTCAACTTCACCACCACCCTGCAGGGTGCGTTGGCGGTGGACGGCGAGGCCTCTCCAACCGATGGCACCCGGGCCTTGTTTGCCGCGCTGCAACGCGCCCAGCCGGGTGGCTACGCCGCCTACCTGGACACCGGCCCGCACGGGCAGGTGATGTCGGTGTCGCCCGAGCTGTTTTTTGACTGGCGCAACCGCGACTTGCTGGCCCGGCCCATGAAGGGCACAGCGCGCCGCGGCCACACCCCCGAGGAAGACGTCGCCCTTGCGCAGACCCTGCGCAGTTCGCCCAAAGAGCGCGCCGAAAACGTGATGGTGGTGGACCTCTTGCGCAACGACATGTCGCGGGTGGCCGAGCCGTTCAGCGTCACGGTAGAGCGCCTGTTTCATACCGAGGCCTTGCCCACCGTCTGGCAAATGACCTCAGACGTGCTGGCGCGCACCCGCGAAAGCACCAGTCTTGCCGACGTGTTTGGTGCGCTGTTTCCCTGCGGTTCGGTGACGGGTGCGCCCAAGGTGCGCGCCATGCAGATGATTCGTGCGCTGGAGCCCGAACCGCGTGGTGTTTATTGCGGTGCCTTGGGCGTGGTGCAGCCCGGGGGAGCGGCGACCTTCAATGTACCGATTCGCACCGTCACCTTGCGCGGCACGCAGGTGCGCTGCGGCATTGGCAGCGGCATTACGGCCGATGCACGCCCTGAAGGCGAATGGCAGGAATGGGGCTACAAGCAGGCGTTCGTGCAGCGCGCCAGCCAGGCCTTTTCATTGTTGGAAACCATGGCCTTGCAAGACGGCCGGTTTCGCCACCTGGACGCGCATCTGGCGCGAATGCAGGGGGGGGCCACGCATTTCGCCACGCCCTGGGAGGAGGCAAGGGTGCGTGCATGCCTGCAAGCGGTGGCGTTGGAGCATCCGTCGGGCGTGTGGCGCGTGCGCCTCTTGCTCGACGCGCACGGTGCGCCCCAGGCACAGGCTTATGCCTTGGCCGAGAGTCCGGCGCGGGTTCGGCTACAGGTGGCGGATCGGCCCCTGGCCGAAGCGCACGGCGAGTTTGTACGTTTCAAAACCAGCCGGCGGGCGCACTACGACGCGTTTACCCCCACGGACGCAGCCGTGTTCGACACCCTGCTCTGGAACCCAGAGGGCGAAATAACCGAGTGCACGCGCGGCAACGTGGCGCTACAGATTGGGGGCCAATGGGTGACGCCTGCGTTGGCTTGCGGTTTGTTGGCGGGCGTGGGCCGGGCCCAGGCGCTGGCCAGTGGCCGGGTGGTCGAGGCGGTGGTGCGACGCGAAGACCTGGCGCAGGCCACAGGCGTGGCCTTTGTCAATAGCCTGCGCGGTTGGCTGGCGGCGGACCTGTATCCACCATTCCCTCAAGCTTGAGCCGCAGGACGCGGTCAGCCCGCTCGGTAGCCGCCGCCGAATGCGTGACCAGTACGAGCGAGGCGCCATGCAGCCGGGTTTGTGCCACCAGCGCGTCCATCACCACGGCCGCAGTGCTGGGGTCTAGGTTGCCGGTGGGTTCGTCGGCCAAAATCAGTCGGGGGTGGTGCACCAGTGCTCGGGCAATCGCCACCCGTTGGAGTTGCCCGCCACTCAGCTGCTGGGGCAGGCGCGCGCCTAAGCCGCCCAAGCCCACCGATTCGAGCAGAGCCGCCACACGCGCCGCGTCCGGGGTGCCCAGCAGCAACAAGGGCAGGGCCACGTTTTGCGCAACGTCCAGGTGGGGCAGCACATGAAAGGCCTGGAACACAAAGCCAATTTGCCTGCGTCGTAGCGCGGCCCGCTGGTCGTCGTTCAGGGCGCCCAGGTCTACGCCGCCCACGTGCACGCTGCCGGTGTCCCAGGTGTCCAGGCCCGCCATGCAATTGAGCAAGGTCGATTTGCCGACGCCCGATTCGCCCATGATGGCCACAAATTCGCCAGGTGCGACGTTTAGCGAGACGTCGCAGAACACCGGGCTGGTGCCATAGCGCTTGGACAAATGCGCGATTTCCAGGCTGAAACTTTGCGGGCTCATGGACGCTGCGCCTCCGAGTGTCTTACGGCGTGCAGCACCTGGTCCAGCGCATCAACTTGGTCACAGAACACCACCTGGCGCTGGGGCATGGAGCGCAGCCAAGTGATCTGGCGCTTGGCCAACTGGCGGGTGGCAAAAATGCCTTTGTCGCGCAGCTCGGCCCAGGGTGACGTTCCGTCGAGCGCCTCCCATACCTGGCGGTACCCAACACAGCGCATGGAGGGCAGGTCGGGGTGCAGGTCGCCGCGCCCGCGCAGGGTGCGGACTTCGTCTGCCAGGCCCTCAGCCAGCATCTGGTCAAAACGCAGACCGATACGCGCGTGCAGCCAGGCGCGGTCTTGCGGCTCCAGAGAAATCAGCGTTGCCTGCGGTGGCGAGGTGGCCTCGGCCGCCTTTTTTTGGCGCGCATGAAAGTGCGACAGTGGCAGTCCGCTGATCCGAAAAACTTCCAGTGCACGCTGAATGCGCTGGCTGTCTGCGGGGGCCAAGCGCGCCGCCGTGGCGGGGTCCACTCGGGCGAGTTCAGCGTGCAGCGCGGGCCAGCCCTTGTGGTGGGCCTCGCGCTCGATCTCAGCGCGGACCTCGGCGTTGGCCGCAGGCATGGGGTCAATGCCATCGAAAAGGGCCTTGAAATACATCATGGTGCCGCCCACCAGCAGGGGTAGCTTGCCGCGCGCGCTGATATCGGCGATCAGGCGCTGGGCATCCACCACAAATTCGGCGGCGCTGTAGGCGTGCAGCGGGTCGCGAATGTTGATCAGGTGGTGGGGCACCGCGGCCAATTCAGCGGCGCTGGGCTTGGCGGTGCCAATATCCATGCCGCAGTAGACCAGCGCGGAGTCCACGCTGATGATTTCGCAGTCGTGCGCTTGGGCAATGGCCAGGGCGGCCGCGGTTTTACCGGCGGCCGTGGGGCCGGCCAGGCAGATGTGAAAAGGCAGGGCGGGCACCATGTCAGTGGTCTGCGGTTTGCGGGGGTGTGTGCCGGACGGGCCGGCCGACCACATGGGCGCGCGCCACTTGGTGCAGCAGCAGCATCAGGCCCACGCCGGCCACCGTCAGCCCGACCACCAAGCCCAGCCAGAACCCACTGGCCTGGAGCGCTTGCGCCGGAAACCAGGGCAGGGCGCGCACCCCGTCAGGCGCGAGATGGGGGGCAATGCCCAACACATAGCCCAGGGGCAGTGACACCACCCAAAATGCCAGCAACTGAACCCACATCGGTGCGCGGATGATCTTGTAGCCCCGAATCGCGCCGCTGGTCACAACCTGTGCGGCATCGGACAACTGGAACACGGCCGCCAACAGCAGCAACTCTGCGGCCAGCGCCACCACCACCGCGTCGTCGGTGTACATGCTGGCAATTTCGGTGCGCCACCAGGCAATGCCACCCGCCGACATCAGGGCAAAAGCCAGTCCCAGCGCAACCCCAATCCAGGCGCGAAAACGCGCAGCCTGGGGGTCGCCCGCACCCAGGGCGTGACCCACGCGGGTCAGAACGCCCACGCCCAAGCTGAGCGGCACCATAAATACCAATGAGGTGAAATTGAGCGCCACCTGGTGCGCCGCCACCTGGTGGCTGCCAAAGCGGGCGACCAACAAGGCAATCAGGGCAAAAGCGCTGGTCTCGGCAAAATAGGTCACCCCAATCGGAAGGCCAATTTTCAGCAGGCTGCGCAGCTTGGGCCAATGGGGCCATTCCCATTGGGTAAAAGGCCAGGTGCTGGCAAATGCCGGGCTGCGGCGCATCCACCACAGCAGCCCCCCCAAATTGATCCACACGCAGGCCAAGGTCGACCAGGCACAGCCCAGTCCGCCCAGAGCCGTGAATCCCCCGTGGCCAAACACCATGAGCCAGCTCAACAATATATTCACCAGCAGCACGCCCAGCGCCACGGCCATCAGGGGTTTGGTCTGGCCGATGCTGGCGCTGTATCCGTAAAGCACCCGGTAGGCAGCAAAAGCCGGCAATGCAAAACTGGTAATTTGCACAAAACCTACCGCCACCTGGTGGGTCACAGGCTCAAGGGCCATGAAATCAAATACCAGCGTGCTGCTTTGCAAAATACCTGCGGCTACCAGCCCCGATAACAGTGCTTTCCACAGGGCCTGGCGCACCAGGTGAGGAATATGGCTGTGCTCTTGGGCCCCAATATGGTGCGCGACCAGGGGATTCACCGACATCATGACGCCCATCAGGGTAATGATGACCATATTCCAGACGGAAATACCCAGTGACACGCCCGCCAGATCCTGCGCCGAGGCGTGACCGGCCATGGCCAACTGCGCCACTGACATACCGATATTGGCCAACTGACCCACCATGATGGGCCAGGCCAATAACCATAGCGCGCGGATTTCAGTGCGCACGGGGGTTGTGTTTGTGTGGGTTTTGGGGTGGGCGCTGGGGGTGACCATGAACGCGGGATTCTACGGCGGGGTGCACTGAACGCGAGGTCAAAGGGGTGTCGAATCACCGTCTGGCGCTTGGCGTGTGATGGTCGAACAGGCGCGGCGGCACCTGTGCATCACCAAGGAATTAAAAAATAAATATACTAAATTAGTACCTTTTGTTGAAATTTTGTTTTAGTGGCAGATTTCGCAAAATTTTCTTTTGCCTAAACGGTAAATTACCTAGAATTAACGCCGCAATTACAAACGTCAGTTTTGTGCGCGGTGAAATTAGGAAGTGATGCGGAGTTAAGGGTTTGGCTTCGATCATTTGCCGGCCTGTAACGCTCCCAGTCAGCCGCAAACGACGGAGCATGCGCCGGTATCAATACCCCTACGGTTTGCCCTGATTAGTCTGCCGAACGAGACAAGCGAGTTTGATGCGTTTTATTTAAATGCATTAAATGTGAGTATATTTTAATTAAAAAATATTAATTAAAGATATTATAAAAAATTAATGGAGAATTTTAATATAAATATATTAATATAGATTTAACAAAATTTATTGTAGAAAAAATTTAAATATTATTTTTTCATTTATTGGCAGCAAAAAAATCCTGTGGGCTAAAAATTCACTTGAATTACTCGATGATCTTGGATGCAAATTTAAAAAACACAAGATTACTTAGATTTAGGGTGTTGATCCACAAGTATCTGGGGATTAACTCATCGCTCATACCCTTTGATATTCTCCTGTTGGTCATGATGAATGACGGGGTGCAGAATGTCACTATCAAGTCGCTGCTTGCCGGGCTTACCCATTCTCAAACGGGTGTGCGCTACCACCTGAAGCGCTTGATTGCAGAGGATTGGTTGTTGTTGCACAAAGGTGAGGCGGATAAACGCAATACTTTTGTGACCTTGACCGCCAGCGCCCGTCGCGCCCTGGAGTTGGCGGAGCAGCAGGCCAGCCTAGAGCACACCGAGCCCCTGCAGTTGGGAGACGCGGAGAATTTCCCGTTCTTGGCATCAATGTCCGGCCCCACCCTCGTGCTGGGCGATCTAAAGCGGGAGCCGCCGGCCGATTCCTGATGCTTCGGGCAGCCCCAATGCCGCTGACCTGCCCGCTGGTGGGCGCTTAGCAGGTCTCAACCAGCCCTGCTAGCGCCCCCGCATAAACAGCTTGTCCAAATCCGCCACGGAAATGGTGCGCCAGGTCGGTCGCCCGTGGTTGCATTGGTCGCTCCGCTCGGTGTGTTCCATCTGGCGCAGCAAGGCGTTCATTTCATCCAAAGTCAAGCGGCGATTGGCGCGCACCGCGCCGTGGCAGGCCATGGTGGCCAGCAGTTCGTTGTGGGCGCGCTGTACCACGGTGCTGGCTTCGTGCTGTTCCAGCTCGGCCAGCACGCTGCGCGCCAGCTCGACCGGATCGCCCTGGGCCAGCGTGGTGGGCACCGCGCGTACCGCCAGCGTGCGCGGCGAGAAGGCGCTGATCTCCAGGCCCAGTGCTTGCAGGGTATCGGCATGGGCCTCGGCGCAAGCGGCTTCAGCGTCGGTACAGGCAAAAGTGGCCGGTATCAGCAAGGGCTGGCTGGCCAAACGTCGTGTGCTTGGGTCGTCTGCCGCACTCGCCCATTGGGATTTGAGCCTTTCGTAGACGATGCGCTCGTGCGCTGCGTGCATATCGACCACGACCAAGCCCTGCGCGCTCTCCGCCAGGATGTAGATGCCCTGCAGCTGCGCCAGTGCGCGGCCCAGCGGCCATTCGCCTTGGGCCAAGGTCGCGGCGGGGCTGGCACCCCAAGGGCTGCTGGCTTCACCTGCCGCGGGCGCCGAAGCCTGCGCAGGCGATTGCCACAGCGCCGCCAAGTCGCTCACGCGTTGGCCCGGTTGCGACTCTTGCGCATGAAACGCCATGGGGCGCTGGTCGCTGTAGAGGACGCTGGCGGGACGCGTCGGCGTGGGTTGCAAAGCGTGGGTCCAGCGCGGTGCAAACGGTGTGCTCGCCGGGGTGATGTCGTCGCCTTGGGGGCGGGCCGGGTTGGCGGTTTCGGCTTGCGCGCGGGGTGTGGCAAGCGCATTTTCGGTGGCGTGGCGCACGGCCTGGTGCACTTCGCGGCTGTCCCGAAAACGCACTTCGATCTTGGTCGGGTGCACGTTCACGTCCACGCGTGTGGGGTCCATCTCGAGGTAGAGCGCATAGACGGGCTGGCGCTGGCCGTGCAAAACGTCTTCAAACGCGCTGCGGGCGGCGTGGCTCAGCACCTTGTCGCGCACAAAGCGGCCGTTCACATAGCAATACTGCTGGTCGGGTCGCGACCGTGCGGCGTCAGGAATGCCCACGCGGCCCCATACCCGCATCGGGCGCCCCGCAGTGCCAAAGGAGTCATGTCTGTCGCCCGAGCTGCTCCAGTCCACGGCAATCGAGCGCGCCAGAAAGTCGGTGCCCAACACGTCAGCGAGCCGCCGATCCAGGGCGTCCTGTGTCTGTGACGGCAGGGCCGTAACATCAGAGTCGGTGCCGCAGGCGCGCCATTGCTCGACCACCTTGCCCTCATGCCAGATGGCAAAACCCACGTCGGGGCGGGCCAGCGCGTGGCGGCGCACGGCTTCGATGCAGTGCGCCAGTTCGGTCGCATCGGTTTTAAGAAATTTGCGCCGCGCCGGGGTGCTGTAAAACAGCTCTTTGACTTCGACCGTGGTGCCCTGGGCGCGGGCGACCGGGCGCAGCTCTCCGGTGCGGCCATCCAATAAAAAGGCCTCAGTTTGCCCACTGGCGCGCGACAAAATGGCGCAATCCGCAATCGAGTTGATGGCGGCCAGCGCTTCACCCCGAAAGCCCATGGTGACCACTGATTCCAGGTCTTGCAAATTGCCAATCTTGCTGGTGGCATGGCGTTTGAAAGCAATCGGCAATTCGCCCGGCAAGATGCCCATGCCATCGTCTTCTACGGCAATCAGGCGCACGCCACCGGCCAGCAGCCGAACCGTCACCTGGCGCGCTCCGGCGTCCAGCGCGTTGTCGACCAGTTCGCGCACCACCGAAGCCGGCCGCTCCACCACTTCACCAGCGGCAATCTGGCTGATCAGCGTGTCGGGGAGTTCGCGAATGGGGCGGCGGGGGGGCAGGGTGGGTGCGTTCACAACGGCATTTTAGGATGGGCCCGGCTCCAATCCGCGCTCTGAGAGCGCGGCGGCGCAAGAGCGCAAAATGGCTCCCATGAAAGCACCTCCCAGACTCCAGGCCCTCGTTGACGAAGGCCTGATCGACACCGTGGTGCGCCAACTGATGAGCGGCAAAGAGGCCATGGTGTTCGTGGTGCGCTGCGGTGAAGAAACCCGTTGCGCCAAGATTTACAAAGAAGCTACCCTCCGCAGCTTTCGCCAGGCGGTGGACTACACCGAAAATCGCAAGGTCAAAAACTCGCGCCAGGGACGCGCCATGGCCAAGGGCAGCAAGTTTGGCCGGCAGGCGCAAGAGGCGGCCTGGCAAAGCGCAGAAGTCGATGCGCTGTACCGCCTGGCTGCCGCCGGCGTGCGCGTGCCCCAGCCTTTCAACTTTTTCGAAGGCGTGCTGCTCATGGAGCTGGTGACGGACGTACACGGTGACGCCGCGCCGCGCCTGAACGACGTGGCTTTTGCGGCCGAGCAGGCACTGGCCCACCACGCCACCCTGATTGCCGAGGTGGTGCGCATGTTGTGCGCGGGGGTGGTGCACGGTGATTTGTCGGAGTTCAATATTTTGCTGGCGAGCGTCAACGGGGTGGATACGCCGGTCATCATCGATCTGCCGCAGGCGGTTGACGCGGCGGGCAACAACCACGCCCAACGCATGCTGCTGCGTGATGTGCAAAATCTGCGTGACTTCTTTGGCCAGTTTGCCCCGGCGCTGCTGCGCACTGACTTTGGCCCCGAGATCTGGAGCCTCTACCAGGCCGGCTTGCTGACCAACGACACGCCTCTGACTGGCCAGTTTGCGCATTCCACGGCGGTGGTGGACGTGGGCGGCGTACTGCGGGAGATCGACGACGCCCGCGCCGAAGACGCCGCGCGGCGCCTGCGCATGGCGCTTACAGCAGCTGGCGCTTGATTTTCTTGTCCCAGGTGCGCACCAATATCTGTTTGTCGCCCTCATAGGCTTCCAGGCGGCCAGTGATGTGCCAGTGGGTGGCGCTGGCCCGCATCGCGGAATAGGTTTCAGTGCGGGTCACCCAGTCGCCGCGCGCGGTCTCCATGGACCAATGGCATTCCTGGCGGGCCGATAGCGGGTCATGCGGCAGGATGCGGTAGCTTTCGCGGCCCCGGCCCCAAGTCGTCAGTCCATGCTCGGTGCTGGTGCTGCGGCCAAAATCGTCCTCAATCGTCATGCGCCGCTCGCCGGTGGCTTGGTCGATGGTGACCTCGCGCTTGTTCCAGGGCTTGTCGATGGTTTTCAGCTTGACCGCCGGTGCCGCTTCGGCAGGCGCAAATACCGGGGCTTTCTCGCCCCGGATTTTGGGCCGGGTGGGAATGTCGATAAAGCTGCTGCCGGTATGTACCGTAAGTTGCACCGGTTGGGGCGCAGGCCAGATCAGCGGCCAGTAGCTGGTGGACAGGGACACCCGTAGGCGGTGGCCTTTGGGGACGTGGCAGGCCACATCGTCAAGCTGAATTTGGACCGTGTAGCGCTTGCCGGGTTCCAGCGGCTGGGGGTGCTCGTGGTTGCTGGTGCCGTGCAGGTGCGTCAGATTGGCCACCGCGTAACTCAGGCGCGAGACGCTGCCGTCGGGCCAGACGCTGTTCAGACGCACAGCCACATGCGCCACCGGCTGGTCGGCGCTGAATTGCAGCGTGAGCACCGGGGCACCGACCAAATCAAAGCCGGTTTTGAGGGCCTCGGCGTCAAAGGTGAGCGAGCCCGCGTCATCTTGGCGCTGGTCACCCGGAAATTCCGGCCCCATCCAGATGATGCAGTATTCGCCACTGTCCGCCCCGGTGTGTTGGGGCGAGCTGACCTTGTGCTTGCCGGCGCGTCCCGCTTCGGGCGACAGGGCCGAGCCGTTCAGGTACAGGCGCTGGGTCTGGTTGCGGTCGCTGGGCCACGTCTGGTCGCTCACCCAGCGTCCGGAAATGTGGCTGATACTGGCGCCCGGGGGCTGCAGGTCCATCACGTAGGTGCGAAACGCCGGATCGTGTTCGACACCGGTGGGCGCATCTTTGAGCCAGCGGTCCCACCAACGCAGCGCTTCCTGCAAAAACCCAATGCGAGGCTCGGGCACCGCAAAGTGCGGGTATTTGTGCGCCCACGGACCAATAATCCCTTTGACCGGTGCCTTCACGCTGCCCACCAGGCGCGGCACGGCGTTGGTATAGGCGTCGTTCCAGCCGCCCACCGCCAGCACGGCGGCTTGGATGGCGCCAATGTCTTCGCACACTGAGCCGCGCTTCCAATACGCGTCGCGATGGGGGTGTTGCAGCCAGTCGATGGCCAGCAGGGGCTCGGCGTTCAGGCGTTCCAGCCACATATCCCGCCATTTGTCCCCGACCAAAACCGGGTCTGGCGGACGCGAAGAGTAGCCAAACATCGTGGCCGACCAGCCCAGGTTTTCACTCAGCAGGCAGCCGCCCTTGAAATGTATGTCGTCGCTGTAGCGGTCGTCTGTTGAGCATAGGGTAATGACCGCGTCCAGGCCCTTAGGCTGACGCGCTGCCACCTGCAGGCCGTTGAAGCCGCCCCAGGAAATACCCATCATGCCCACACGCCCGGTGCTCCAGGGCTGGGCTACCAGCCAGGCAATCACGTCGTCAGCGTCTTGGAGCTCTTGCTCGCTGTACTCGTCCAACATCAGACCGTCGGAATCGCCGTTGCCCCGCATGTCCACGCGCACGCAGGCATACCCGTGGCCCGCCAGGTAGGGATGGGTCAGGGCATCGCGCACCACGGTGCCGTCCCGTTTTCGGTAGGGCAGGTATTCGAGAATCACCGGCACCGGATTTTTGGCGGCATCGGTGGGCATCCATACACGAGCGGCCAGTTGCGTGCCATCGGGCAGGGGGATAAAGAGGTTAGGCGTCTCTTTGACTTTGCGTGGGAAGGATTTCACAGTTTTCATGGGAACCTCAGAACCAGGGGTCGATCGTGGGCTGCGCTTGCCGGATATTATTCACAGACGCTTGGTGGTGTCTGCCGGTGCGGGTGGCGGCATCGTAAACCCAATTTCGCAAGCGCCGGGATACGGCGCTGCCCAGTTCTTTTTGTCATGCAAACGCGCTCCGGCGCATTTCTTTCTCTGGTGCCTTTCTGATGCGCGGCTTTTTTTATCAATGCGTGCGCGCTCTGCGCTGGGGTATCTGGGCTGTGCCCTTGGCAGTCAGCGCCCATGTGGTTGAAACCGGCCATGCTACTTTGAGCCTGGCCGGCGAACAGGTTTTTGTGGCGATTTCCATACCTGCAGCCGCTTTTGTCGGCGCTGATGACAACGGTGACGGTTTGCTGGACCCGGCAGAAATTCAGGCGCACCAGGCTGCGCTGGTCGCGCAAGTGCGCAGCGGCGTTGGCCTGGAGGGCGACGGCCAGCAGGCGGTCTGGACCCAAGTGGTGCTGACGCCTGCGCAGGCGCCCGATGCCGCGGCTCCGGCGGCCGCGCCGCCCTTGCCGCAACCGCAGCAGTTGCTGGTGGTGGGAGCCGCCGCGTGGGACCGTGCGCCCGCCGTGGTGACGCTGGACTATGGGCTGTGGAGCCCGGCCTCTGTGGGGGCGTCCCCCCTGCCGGGTGCGCCGCTTGAGACGCTGAAGGTCAAGGTCGTCCGCACCGAGAACGGCAAAACGCTGGCCGAAGAAGTGGGCCTGCTGTCCCCCCGCCAATCCCGATTGGAGTTTTTTGCACCCGTGCAGCGTCACGTCGCGAACTTTGCGCGCCACGGTTTTGACCACATTCTGGGTGGCGCGGACCACCTGGTGTTTTTGGTGGCGCTGTTGGCCAGCGGCATCAGCGTGCGGCGTTGGCTGGCCTTGTTGACCGCGTTTACGCTAGCGCATGGTCTGACTTTTGGGCTGGCTACTATGGGCTGGGTCAACGTACCTGCCAGCCTGGTGGAGCCCGCTATTGCCGCGTCCATTGTGGCGGTGTCGGCGTTGCACCTGCTGCGCAGGCAGGTGCCGCTGAAATGGGAGTTGCTGCTGGTGCTGGGCCTGGGTCTGGTGCACGGGCTGGGTTTTGCATCGGCCATGCGCGAGGAGGGTGCCAGCCAGCTGATTGCTCTCAGCCCCTATCCGGTGTGGAGCATCGTGGGCTTTAATCTCGGCATTGAGGCAGGGCAATGCGCGGTGGCGCTGGCTTTGTACGCGCTGGTACTGGTGCTGCGCCGCATTTTTGTGCGCCAGGGTGACGCAGCCTGGCAGCGCGGTGCGGGCGCTCTGTCCATGGCGATGGGCGCTTATTGGCTGGTGGAGCGGGTCGTTTAGGCGGATCTGTCGCCTGACCCGCGTGCCGGGTCAATGCACAAAGTTAACCCGGATGCACAACTGGTAACCCACGCCCCACACCGATTTGATGGCGGATTCGGCGTCTTCGCCTTGCAGGGCCTTGAATTTTTTTCGCAAGCGCGCCACCAGTTCTTCCAGCGAGTGCTTGCTGATGGAACGATCAGACGCCTCGTCGCCAAACAGATCGCAGAGCACGCCCGAGTCCAGAGAGTTGTCTTTGGCTTGCATCAACGCCACCAACAAGGTTTTTTCGCGTTCCGTGATGCGCATCTTTTGGCCTGGAAGCGGGCCCTCCAGAGTGCGGTCGCGCAGGCTCAATGACCACGTGTCGGCGTTGGTAGCCTGCTTCAGGCGCCGCCCCAAGCTCTCAATGACCAGCACCAGCTCGTCCGGCGACACCGGTTTGGTCAGGTAAAAGTCGGCACCACCTTGCTTGTAGCCGGCAATGCGGTCAATCAGCGCTGTGCGACCGGTGCAAATCACAATGCCTGCGCCCGGCAGCGACGCCCGCAAACGTTTGCAAAGGCTGAGGCCCCCTTCGCCGGGCAGGTTCAGATCGATCAGGAAAACATCAATGCGCTCGCGTGCCACCAAGTCGTCCAGTGCCGACGCGCTGTTCACGGCATACACCCGCATGCCATGGGCTTGCAGGTGAATCTCGATTTCCTCGCGAAGCAGGGCATCGTCTTCCACGATCGCGACGACCAAGGGGGTTTTTGACAGTTCGATTTCAGGTGGCATAAATATTTCAGGAAGGAACCTGCACTTCAAAAATGGCCCAGCCGTTTTCGTAGCGGTAATGTACCTTGGCGCCTATGTTTTCTGCCGCGACCTGCACCAAGTTAAGACCGATACCAATGCCAGGAAGCCCCAAAACGTTGGGATGCCGGTAATAACGCTCAAAAAGCCGGGACGCATCGGGTGCGTTTTCAGGTGAAACCCGATTGCATATTTCAAAGTGCAGCATCGCAGGCGCGGATTCGGTAGCCGTGGTGTCTTGTTGACCCTGCCGGTCTGGCGGTGTGCTTTCGTTGCCGCGGATGAAAACCAGTATGTCCCCGGCAGACGCGTACTTTTCGGCGTTGCTGATCAGGTTTTCCAATATTTGCAGCAGCAGGCGGCGATCGGTGTAGAAGGTGGCTCCGGGATCAATATGGCACTTGAATCGTTCGCCGCCAGGTCGGTCCTGCAGCAGTTCAGAGATCAGCGGCGCTGCGGGGATTTTTTCCAACTGCAGCGGCGGATTTTTTTCCTCCAATTTGATCGACGAGGCCACATGTTCGATGAGGGTGTTCATACGGCCAACGGACGTGTCGATGTGCCTGATGCGTTGCAGCGAATCGGGGCTGACCGTCGGGTCGCGCTTGAGGGATGCCAGAGCAAAGCGCATGGTGCTGAGCGGAGTTTTGAGCTCGTGGGTCAGCACATCGATCAGGGTGTTGCGTTCATTCAGGATTTCTCGCTGTGCCTTGGCCTGCAAGGACTCAATCCGCAAGGCCTGGACTTCACGCAAAGCCAGCAGCTTTTTGCTGGCCTGTTCGCTGTTGACAAACGCCATGATGAACACGCCGACCACCACGCCATTGAGACGCCAGTCAGAAAGGCTCTGGAACACCCCCCCGAGCGCACTGAAATTTGCGCCGTCAAATGCGGCGAGGGAACCAAGGACCAGGGCTACGATATAGCAGGCGTAGGCCGCGTAGCTGATGTTCCTCAGGGTTCGGGTGGTCGTTTTCGCAGTAAGCGTGCCCCATATCTGCAGGACTGGATTGACGGCGAGCACCAAGTAGTTGGCGCTTAAAGCCAGATGTGTCAAGCCAAAGAACGGCAAAGTGGCATTCAGCCCGCAAATGCACACCAGGGTTTTTAATAAATTTTGATAGCCGCGCGTGGGTTGGTAGAGTGAAATTGCGGCCCATCCGAGCAGTACCACCGCCAAAACGCGCACCATTTGAATATAGTTGCTGAGGGCATCCAATGTCGCGGGGGAAAGTCCTGCGAATCTTTGCGCCAGCATGCCCGAGCTGGCGTAGATGAGCAGAACCACGCTACCTTGGTAGATACAGTAGAAGAACAGAAGGCGGGTGCGCTGCAACAAGAAAAAGAGCAACCCGAGCAGCAGTAAGCCGTTGGCAAGTGCGAGGGCGGTACTGGTTCGCGCGATGCGCGGCGCCACCGACAGTGCAAGCGTTTCCTCCAGGGTGAGCTCCGTTTCAATCAACCGCATGCCCTGCGTTTGCACCTTGAGGTAAACCGTGCTGGTTTCCTGTCCGTAGGTCTGCAGTGCAAAACAGTGCATGTCGTCTGGGCACTGTCCCGCACTCCTGGGATGTCGGTCTCCGGTCCGCCTGACTTGCCAGATTTCCCCTGTCTTTTCGTACAAGTCGATTTCATCTAAGGTGTACGGGCCTACCCGAAGGATAAACGGATTGCCGATATCTGCGACTGCCCGGTTGCCCGACGGGTCGTCATGGCGGATGTCGAACCGGATCCAGGTGGAGCCCTGTTGCAAGCCGAGCCGCAGGTCGCCGGAAAAGGGCTTGAAATCGGCCTGCGAAATGGCGTCTATCGACGCTTGATTCTGACCATCATGAAAAAAGCTGCGCTCGATTTTGTAGCCGGGGACTGAAGCGTGGCTAAGCGTGCTTAAAAGCAACAGCAGCGCATTCAGCGCAAATCGGGTGAATCTCTGAAGCATCACTGAGTAACTATGAAATATTTGTTTTTCGTTAAATTTAAAATAAAAGAAGGAGTCGCAGACATTCTTTCATTTTTACGCTGCGAAAATTCAAAGAAAGCTATGAATATGCAAGTTTCCGGTGCAAAGCAGGTCCTGTCGGTGTTCGGCTTCTGGGTATTGTCAGGGATGGCTGCGCTGGCCTTTGGCGCGGTTAAAGCTCCGGGCGCCCCCACTATAGGCACAGCTACTGCAGGTAACGCCAGCGCCAGCATCGCTTTTAGCGCACCCAGCTCCAACGGAGGCGCCGCCATCACTGGCTACACCGTCTACTGCGTTGCAGGCAAAACCACCAAGACAGGAGAGGCCACTTCAAGCCCGGTCACCGTCTCTAGCCTGACCAACGGCAAAGTCTATAGCTGCACAGTCAAGGCGACCAATTCCAAGGGAACTGGCGCGGCCTCGGGCGCGGTGTCCGTCACGCCGATATCCATAACAGTACCCAACGCCCCAACCATAGGGACGGCCACCGCGGGTAATGCCAGTGCCAGCATCGCATTCACTGTGCCCAGCTCCAACGGAGGTGCCGCCATCATCGGATACACCGTCTCTTGCGTTGCTGGTAAGAGCACCAAGACAGGAACGGCCACTTCAAGCCCGATCACAGTACCGAGCCTGACCAACGGTAAGGTCTACAGCTGTACGGTCAAGGCCACCAATAGCGTTGGCGACAGCGCGGCTTCTGGCGCGGTGTCGGTAACTCCAGCAGCCTTGACAACGACCACGGTACCGGGCGCTCCCACCATAGGCGCAGCCACCGCGGGTAACGCCAGCGCCAGCATTGCGTTTACCGCACCCAGCTCAAACGGAGGCGCAAGCATCACTGGATACACCGCTTCATGCGTTACTGGTAGCACCACCAAGACAGGAACGGCAAGCAGCAGCCCGGTTACGGTCTCGAACTTGACAAATAGCACGGCCTACAGCTGCACGGTTAAGGCGAACAACAGCGTTGGCAGCAGCGCCGCTTCTGGCGCGGTGTCTGTGACGCCTGTTGCCGGCACAACGATCACCTATTCCACGCCCTCGAACTTTGCCGATGTGGTGGCAAAAAGTTATATCCCGTCCACCACGCTGACGGCGTCCAGCACGTTCAGCAACCGCGGGTATTACATGATCTCTAATGCTGCCACTGCCAGCACCACGTCGAATTACGCCGCCATCGGCTCGACCTACAGCACGGCGGGGTACTCGGTCACTGCGGGTACGCTGGTGTCCACCTCGACCTACAACGATTACCTGACCAAAACGATGCAGTTGGTCAAAGCCACAGATGGCTATTACCGGATTGACTCCTATTTGCATCCCAACAACTCCTTGGACGTCGAGTCTGCAAGTTCGACGGCGCTGAGGTTCAAGAATAATTTTGGCAAGACTTCGGTCACCGACAACGGATTTGTGACTTTTGAGGTCGCCTTCGTTGGGACCGCAGTGACTCTGACAGCGAAGAACCGTTACACCTACGCTATCAAAGCGGGCGATACAACAAATGGATCAACCCCCTATACCGGTAGCTATACGAAGGGGACATTTACGGCTTCTGGGAGATCCCTCGCTTACGCCAGCGGCACTTACGCGTTGAGTTCAACCGCTACGTCCGTGTATCTATATGTCACGCCTTTATCACTGGGTGTCCCAACGTTCATGAATCCGAGTAGTGTTGGCTTTGTCGACAATGGCGCAGCGCCCTTTCTCTCCAAGGTGACCACGACGGCCATTGAAGGCACCTCGGGCAGTATTTACAAGCAGGTGAATTCCACTTACCAAAGTCAGGTTGCCGCTGTGGGAACCAATGAGGCCACCAAAGCGGCAGCGACCACCATGCTGGCAACCATCAAGTCCACGGTGGAGGCCAGCGGCGGAAAACTGCGGTACTCCACCGATGTGTATACCGCCTACCGTGACGCGGCGTTGGCGACCAAACTGGTGAGTGACTCGATTGCCGACGGTACACCTGGGCAAAACCTGGTGCCTTATGTCTACTTCACCAACGAAAAGGACAGCTCGAATGTTTACCATCCGATGATGGTGGTAGTGAGCTACGGAAACCAGGCCTCGCCCAACGGATTGAAGGATGTGCCCCACCCACCGGGCAGTGCCGGCTCAGACTACAAGGACGCCACGGTCACGCGTTACTCCAACCTTGAAAACTACATTTTCACCATACCGATGAAAGACTATGGGCAAGTGACGGACGTAACCACCAACGTCTATCCCAGCTCCGGTACAAAAAACCTGTGGTACGACATGTTTAGCAAGGCGACTACTTCCTATGTCGGAAAAAATGTTTACACCTGGGCCGACTCGGCGGACAACGGCATTTTGGTAAACGGTGCGGTCATGTTCCCTGCCTTTAACAATTCGGTCGTCCCGTCCCACCTCTCTGGAGAATTGTCAGCCAGTGGTTGCCACGTCGGCCAGGGCGGCGGCGGCCCCCACTGCCATGCTGACGGCTACCAGTCCGGCCAAGGCCTGGGTCTCTACAACGATGCGGATTACGTGGGCAAAACCCATCCGCCTTTGCTGGGCTTCGGCTACGACGGCATCGCGCTATTTGCCCGTTACCGCAGCGCCGACACCGCCATGCTGGGCTATGGAACTTTGGATGACTTTGGCGCCCACAACCACGACTCCATTGGCTACCATTACCATGCCCACACGGTGTCCAGTTACTCGTCCGTGGATCAATCTGGCGCTACCACGACCAAGGACATGTATCCCTTGATGAAGGGCGCCTACATCGGAGCCACCAGTAGCATTCCCTTCTTTCGAACCAATAGCAGTTTTGCCACCAACAAGTACCTGGGCGGTACCGTTAGTGGCACGGTTGCGGATTGACCATCGGTAAATTGAACCTGCTGAAAAACGCGGCGGCTCTCCTTGGGGTCGCCGTTTTCCTCCTGTATTCAAGCGGTGCGCTGGCCCAAGCCCCGCAAGTGGCGCACTACAACTCCTTAGAGCTCAAGCGCGAATCCGCCACCAGCGTTCAATTTGCGTTTGCCCTGAACCTTCCCCAAGTCCTGCACCAACTGCTGGCGCCTCAGCTGACTTACCCGGTGTTTCTGCAGAGCTATGCGGATATGCCTGACCCTGCACTGGACCGTGAGCTGGCCAAGGCCAGCGCCGCTTTGAGCGCCAAGGCCTATTTCACCTTGCCATCCGGCGTCAAAGCGAATTTGAAGCAATGGCAGTTCCCCGACAAACAGGCGCTGCGCGATTCCTTCAAGATCAGTCAGATGCTGCTCAACATGCCGCCCAGTGCCGCGTCGCACCTGGACCCGGTGCAGGTGCTGGCCCAGGTGCAAGCCAAAACGCCGATCAACCGGGTGCAATTGCAGCTGCCCCCGTCGCTCTACCCCATCGTGGTGAGCCTGCCAAACGACAAGTTCTGGCTGACCGAGCAAATTCCTATGGCCATTGTGGAGCTGCCCTAGGCCGGGCTGCCGGTGATGGCACACTCCCCACCTTTGAATATTGCTACAGCGGCGCGGCCGCTGTTTCTTTATGAACGCTCCTACTCTCAAGTCCGTTGCCCCGTCTTACCTCATCGGCGTAGACACCGGCGGCACCTATACCGACGCTGCGATCATCGAAGCCCAGGGCCACAAGGTCGTGGCATCCGCCAAGTCGATTACCACCAAGGGTGATTTGGCCATTGGGGTGACTGGCGCCATTACCGACGCCATCGCCAAACTGCCCCAGGGTTTGGCCGCCAAAGACATCGCACTGGTGTCGGTGTCGACCACACTGGCGACCAATGCCGTCGTCGAAGGCCATGGCAGCGCAGTGGGCGTGGTGTTGATCGGGTTTGATGCGGCCATGGTCGAACGCACCGGCATTGCCAAGGCTTTTCCAGGCATTCCGATTGCGGTCATAGACGGTGGCCACGACCACAACGGCGACGCTCGGTTACCGCTCGATGGGGACGCCTTGCAGGCCGCGCTGGCGACGATGGCGCCCAAGGTGGATGCTTTTGCGGTGGCGTCGGCGTTTGCGGTGCGCAATTCGGCGCATGAGCTGGAGGCGCGCGAGCTGATCGTGGCCGCCACGGGCAAACCGGTGACTTTGTCGACCGAGTTGTCGTCGTCGCTGGACGCGCCCCGGCGCGCGCTCACCGCCACACTTAACGCACGCCTGATCGCCCGGGTTTCAGGCCTGATTGACGCGGTGGGCCGCGCCATGACTCACTTGGGCATCGTCTGCCCGCTCATGATTGTCAAGGGCGATGGCAGTCTGGCGCTGGCGCAAAGTGTCGCCACCCGGCCGATTGAGACCGTGCTGTCAGGCCCGGCAGCCAGCCTGGTGGGAGCCCAGTGGCTCTCGGGCCTGCAGAGTTTCATCATGTCCGACATGGGCGGCACAACCACCGATTTGGGTGTGCTGATCGACGGCCGGCCGCGTGTGAACGAGGAGGGCGCCGAGGTCGGAGGCTGGCGCACTATGGTACGTGCCATTGACGTGCGCACCATTGGCTTGGGGGGTGACAGCGAGGTGGCGCTGGGCGCAGCCGGCAAACTCACCATCAATCCCCAGCGCATCGTGCCCGTCTCCCTGCTGGGTGCGCGCTATCCGCAGGTGCTGGCCATGTTGCAGGCCGACATGGCTGACGTGGACGGTGGCGGTGCTTTGCACGGCCGCTTTGTATTGCTGCCCTTTGGGGCGCGGGCGGGTATGTTGACCGCTGAGTTGCCTGCGCGTGAGGCAGAGGTCCTGCGCTTGGTGACCGAGGCTCCCCAGCCTTTGCGCAAGTTGGCCACCTCATTGCACGCCCAACGTGCCATTGCGGCGCTGCAGAAAAAGGGATTGGTGCAGGTTGCGGGGTTTACGCCATCGGACGCGGCCCATGTGCTCGATCTGCAGGCCAATTGGTCCAAGCCCGCAGCTGTGCTGGCGGCGCAGTTGGGCTGTCGCTTGCGTGAAATGAAGTTACCCACCCCCGAGCGCACCCAAGCCTATGCGCAGATGGTCTGGGGCGAAACCGTGCGCCTGACGGCCAAAGCCATTTTGGACACTGCCTGTGGCTTCACGCTGCCCGACGATAAGCTGGTCCAGGCGGTCTGCAATGGTGCCGGCAGCGTAGGTCTGGTCCAGGTGGGCTTGCGCCCCGGCGTCCCGGTGGTGGCGGTCGGCGGTCCGGTCAAGGTGTATTACGGCGAAGTGGGCTCGCGCTTGGGTTGCGAGATGGTGTTCCCCGATTTTTGTGACGTGGCCAATGCCGTGGGCGCGGCCACCGGCGTAGTGGCCCATTCGGTGCGGGTTGAGGTCCACGGCGACGGCAGCGGCGTGTTTCGCCTGCACTCCACCGTGGGCACCCAACAATTTACCGATGCGGCACTGGCCTTGGATGCGGCAAGCACCCTGGCTCGGCAAAGTGCCCTGGACGCCGTGCGTGCCATGGGTGCGGCAGACCCGCAGGTGCAGATTCAGGTGAGCAAAACCTATTTTCCCAACGCGGTGGACGACCGGGGCCTGATGGAGGCCGTCGTCTTGGCCGAGGCCATGGGGCGCCCCTGAGCCCACTGGCCAGGGGAGTCCTTGGCCCGGCGGGACCTAAATCGATTTGTTGGACGATCCTTCGGACGATTTGCAAAGGTAGTTGATCCGCATTTCACCCGGTGTTCCTGCCCGGGCAGGCGAGAAATTGAGTTCGGTCAAGGGGAGCTCAGCTTCTTGGTGGACCGGCGCACTGGTGGAGTCGAAATCGCTGAAATAGGTGTTGGCGGTGTAGGCCAGCAGCCGGCGACTGCAGTCGACATAGCTGATGTAAGTGGTTGACAGGTAGCCGGTGTTGTCGGGCCCGAACTGCATTTGCGACCAAGCGGTTCGCAGTTGGGCTTTGACAAATTTGTCGTCCGCCACCACGCTGGAGGTGTCCACGTACCAGTAGGTGACTTTTTTCAAGTCGGTGCTGGTGGTCAGCAGCGTCCAGTTCGCGGCCTGCGCGGAAAATCCCAATGCCGACAGGCACAACGTTGCCACAATTCGCACATCCGACTCCTTTGTTGACGGTACCTCTTGGGCCTCAGGTGATGGCCACGGCGCGGTCTGCGTAATTTTGTCAGTGATTGTTTTGGCTTGCACTGGGCGGGGTTATGGCCGATGGGCAGGCCCGCAGCGACCCAAATGCACGGTTTTGGGGCGGGTAATGCGGTTTTGGTGGCCTGTCTCTTGCTTGCGATCTATCAGGATCCGGTGCCTGAAGGAGCTGCCCGGTTTCCACGTATGCTGCCCCACCAGTACAGACTGACTCTTCCAACGATTGCCACCCAAGCCGCCCATGTCCATCCACGTCGCACTGCATCACGTTACCCACTACTCGTACGACCGCCCGGTGCAACTCGGGCCCCAGGTTGTCCGACTGCGCCCGGCACCGCATTGCCGCAGCCGCATCCTGTCTTACAGCCTGCGCATTGAGCCAGAGGAGCACTTCATCAATTGGCAGCAAGACCCGTTTGCCAATTACCAGGCGCGTCTGGTCTTTCCAAAGAAGACCACAAAGTTCAAGGTGACGGTGGATTTGGTCGCCGAGATGGCGGTGTTCAACCCGTTTGACTTTTTTGTGGAACCCTCGGCCAAAGTGGTGCCCTTCAATTACAGCGATTCCCTGAAGGATGAATTGCAGGCGTATCTGGTCAAGTTGCCCTTGGAGCCCCAGTTTGAAAAGTACCTTGCTGATTTCGATCGCAAGGCGCAACGCAGCATCGACTTTCTGGTGCAGACCAACCAGCGTCTTCACCACGACATTAGCTACCTGATCCGCATGGAGCCGGGCGTACAAACTCCGGAAGAAACGCTCACTTTGGGCAGCGGTTCGTGCCGTGACTCGGCCTGGCTGCTGGTGCAGCTGTTTCGGCACATGGGACTGGCGGCGCGCTTTGTGTCGGGTTACCTGATTCAGCTGACGCCCGATGTCAAATCCCTGGACGGCCCCAGCGGCACCGACGTTGATTTCACCGACCTGCATGCCTGGTGCGAGGTGTATTTGCCCGGCGCCGGCTGGATTGGACTGGATCCAACCTCGGGCTTGCTTGCGGGCGAGGGCCATATTCCGCTTGCCTGCACCCCCCAACCGTCGGCCGCGGCGCCGATCGAAGGCTTGATGGACGAGGCGGAGGTCACCTTCCACCACGAGATGAAAGTCACCCGGGTGCATGAGTCACCCCGGGTGACGCGCCCCTACAGCGACGAGCAGTGGGCCGCAGTGCTGGCCCTGGGCGAACAGGTGGACGAAAAGCTGCTGGCGGGCGATGTACGCCTCACCATGGGCGGCGAGCCGACCTTTGTGGCTGTCAACGACCGCGACGCTCCCGAATGGAACACCGACGCGCTGGGCCCCACCAAGCGGGGCCTGGCCACTGAGTTGGTGCACAAGCTGCGCATGGAATACGGGCAGGGGGGCTTTTTGCATTTTGGCCAAGGCAAGTGGTACCCCGGCGAACAATTGCCCCGCTGGGCCCTGAGCATTTATTGGCGGGCTGACGGCCAGCCTTGCTGGCAAGACCCCGCGCTGTTTGCCTACGAACGTGAACCCAGCCACTACACCGCCGCCGATGCGCGCCGCTTTATCGATACGCTGGCAACGCACTTGGCCGTACCCCAAGAGCACATCTTGGCAGGCCACGAAGACGCGCTGTATTACCTCTGGCGCGAACGTCGCCTGCCGGTCAACGTCGACCCGTTTGATGCGCGCCTGGATGACGAGCTGGAGCGTGCGCGTCTGCGCCGCGTGTTCTCGCAGGGCCTGGACGCCGAGGTCGGGTACATCTTGCCGCTCCAGCCGTTTGAGGCGGACCCGAAGCTGGGCGTCGCCTCCAGCACCGATCCGCAGTGGCAGAGCGGCCGCTGGTTTGTCCGTGATGAGCGCCTGTACCTCATGCCCGGCGACTCGCCAATGGGTTGGCGCCTGCCGCTGGATTCCTTGCCGTGGGTCGCGCCCACCGAACGTCCGCAACTGATTGAGCAAGACCCCTTTGCACCGCGCAGCGCGCTCAAGCCCCCGGTGGTGGCCCCGGCAATGCAAGTTCGAGGCTTGGCCGCTGCGGCCAGCACCAAGGCAGCGATGCCTGAAAAATTCAAGTCCGACCCCAGCGTGGTGCGGACCGCTGTGTGTGTGGAAGTGCGCGACCCACGCCGTGCCAACGGCCCCCAGGCCGAAGCGAAAGGCAGTGCCAACGGCGTTTTGTATGTGTTCATGCCGCCTTTGCCCAAGCTTGACGACTACCTTGATCTGGTGGCCGCAGTCGAAGCCACAGCCCGGCAGCTGGGTGTCAAGATCGTCATGGAAGGCTACCCGCCACCCCGGGATCCGCGCCTCAAATTGCTGCAAGTCACCCCCGACCCCGGTGTGATTGAGGTCAACATTCACCCGGCCCACCATTGGGGTGAGGTGGTGGCGCACACCGAGTTTTTGTACCAGGCGGCTTTTGAGACCCGTCTTTCGGCCGAAAAGTTCATGACCGACGGTCGCCACACGGGTACCGGCGGCGGCAACCATGTGGTCATGGGTGGAGCCACTCCGGCCGACAGCCCCTTTCTGCGCCGGCCGACGCTGCTGGCCAGCCTGCTGCTGTACTGGCACAACCACCCCAGCCTGAGCTACCTGTTCAGCGGGATGTTCATCGGCCCGACCAGCCAGGCCCCACGGGTGGACGAAGCGCGCAACGACCAGATCTATGAGCTGGAAATCGCACTGCGCGAAATCCACCGGCTGAGCGAACAGGCCAAAGCAGTGCTGGGCCATTCCCAGGCCGCTGAAACGTATATGCAGCCCTGGCTGCTGGACCGCACCTTGCGAAATATCCTGGTAGACGTGACCGGCAACACCCACCGCAGCGAGTTTTGCATCGACAAGATGTACTCCCCGGACTCGTCAACCGGCCGCTTGGGCTTGTTGGAGCTGCGCGCCTTTGAGATGCCGCCGCACGCCCGCATGAGCCTGGTGCAGCAGTTGTTGCTTCGGGCCCTGGTGGCGCGGTTCTGGGATCAACCCTATTTGGCACCGGTGGCGCGCTGGGGCACCGAGCTGCACGACCGCTTTTTGCTGCCGCACTGCGTGCAGGAAGACTTTGACGACGTGATCACCGAGTTGCAAGAAGCCGGCTTCGCCTTTGACACGGCCTGGTTTGCACCGCATTTCGAGTTCCGCTTCCCCTTGGTGGGTCAGATTCAGAGCAAAGGCGTGCAGGTCACGCTGCGCCAGGCGCTGGAGCCCTGGCACGTGATGGGTGAAGAGGGCTCAGCGGGGGGTACAGCGCGGTATGTGGATTCGTCGCTGGAGCGGCTGGAGGTCAAGGTTAACGGCCTGAACAGCAGCCGCTACGCAGTCACGGTCAATGGCAATCCCTTGCCCTTGCAACCCACCGGCGTGGTGGGCGAGTTTGTGGCCAGCGTACGCTACAAAGCCTGGAACCCACCCTCGTCCCTGCATCCGTCCATCGGCGTGCACGCGCCCCTGACCTTTGATGTGGTGGACACCTGGATGCAGCGTTCCATGGGCGGCTGCCAGTACTTTGTGTCGCACCCTGGCGGTCTGGCCTACGACACCCTGCCAGTGAATGCCTACGAGGCAGAGAGCCGTCGCTTGGCGCGCTTCGCCCGCATGGGCCACACGCCCGGCCCGATGCCGATGCCGCCCCCCAACGCCCACTTGGTACCGAGCGCGGAGTTTCCCTTCACACTGGACCTGCGGCGCTGCGCGCCTTGAGCGGGCGCCAAGCTGCCACCGGCAAAAGCCCGCAATAATCCCGCGCAGTGGAAAACTACAAACCCTTCTCGCCCCTGTCCGGGTCGCCCCGAGCGGCTGTCGCAGCCACGGGCCTCACTGCGCTGGAGCTCCTGCGCCGAGCGCAGGCTGCGCCGCCGGGCGCGTGGGACGAGTTACGGGGCGGGGTGGAAGCGCCTGAGCCCAAGCGCGACGCCGGGTTTGAGCCGCTGAGCGCGCCTTGGTCTGAGTTTTTGCAGCATTTGGGGCCCCAGGGCGTGGCAGGCCTGAGCCCGCGGGTCGCGCAACTCGAACGTCAGGTGCGCGACAACGGCATTTCGTACAACGTCTACGCCGATGCGGATCGGCCGCAGCGCCCCTGGTCGCTCGACCTGTTGCCGCTCATGGTGGATGCCCTGAGCTGGCAGCAGATTGAGGGCGGTGTCTTGCAGCGCATGCGCTTGCTCGAACACATCATGGCCGATACCTATGGTCCGCAGCGGCTGCTCAAGACCGGCATGTTGCCCACTGCACTGGTGCAAGGCCATCCCGGCTATTTGCATGCCATGCAGGGCGTAGCGCCGGTGGGCGGACAGCATTTGGCCTTGGCGGCCTTTGACCTGGCGCGCGGGCCCGACGGTTGCTGGTGGATGCTGTCTCAGCGTACCGAGGCGCCTTCCGGCCTGGGTTATTTGCTGGAAAACCGCTTGCTGATCTCGCGCCAGTTTCCGCAGGCTTTTGAGACCATGCCGGTACAGCGTCTGGCGGAGGCCTATCGGGGTTTGGTGGACGGGCTCAAGCAGCGCTCCCCGGCGGGCGCAGAGGCCCATATCGCCTTGCTCACCCCGGGCCCCTACAACGAAACCTATTTTGAGCACGCTTATCTGGCGCGGTATCTGGGTTTGACGCTGGTGCAAGGCGGTGACCTGCTGGTGCGGCACCAAAAGCTTTACCTCAAAACCCTGCAGGGTCTGCAACGGGTGCATTGCCTGCTCAAGCGCGTTGACGACGCGTGGCTGGACCCCTTGGAGCTTCGTGCCGATTCAACTTTGGGCGTGCCCGGTTTGTTGCAGGTGGTGCGGGCCGGCAATGTGCTGTTGGCCAATGCACCGGGTGCAGGCTTTTTGGAGTCCAGCGCGCTTTTGGGCTTTATGCCGGCCCTGGCCAAGTCGGTGCTGGGCGAAGAGCTGCGCCTGCCGGCCATTCCGAGTTGGTGGTGTGGTGAGCGCAGCGCGATGCAGCAGGTGCTGCCGCGCATGGCGGACTGCGTGATCAAACCCAGCTATCCGGCGTTTTCCAGTCGACACAGTTTTGAGCCGGTGTTGGGGCGTACGCTGTCCCAGCGCGAGCGCGACGAATGGTCGGGCCGCATTTTTCGGGATGGCGCGGCGCACACGCTGCAGGCCTTTTTGCCGATTTCACACACACCGGTCTGGCAGGCCGATCCGGGCACACCGTCTTTTGGCGCGCGCCCGGTGATATTGCGGGTATTTGCGCTGGCCAACGCGCAGGGCGGCTGGAACGTGCTGCCGGGTGGCCTGGCCCGACTCGGTACCCACGAGGGCATTGCGTCCATGCAGCGTGGCGGCAGCAGCGCCGATGTCTGGGTGCTGACCGGCAGCTCCGGTGCGCCCGGTGTCGCTGTGCGGGCAGACGGCAAAAATCAGACCGCTGGGCAGGGCCAATCGCAGAATTCAGGCCAGACCCAAAGCCAATCCCAAAGCCAATCCCAAAGCGCACTGGCGCTGGACAGCGCCAGTGCCGCACCGCTGCGACCCTGGCAGGGCACACCGTCTCTCACGCCCACCCTGGCCGCCGGTGCGCTGCGCCAGCGCATTGTTACCAGCCGTGCGGCCGAAAACCTGTTCTGGATGGGGCGCTACACCGAGCGCAGCGAAAACATTTTGCGACTCACCCGCCTCTCGCTCGACGTGCTGGGCAGCGAAGACCAGACTTGCGCCCCCCTGATCGCCTGGCTCAACCAGCTCGCCGTGTCCCATGGTCTGGTGGTGCCGGGCGTGCCTGCGGCCCAGCAGTCACGCCGGGTTTTCGAGCGTTCGCTGGTGGCGGGTTTGTGGGACACCCAGCACACCACGGGCGTGGGCTTCAACCTGAAAGCCGTATTTTTGGCGGCCTCGTGCGTGCGCGAGCGCTTGTCTCCGGAACATTGGAGCTTGATTGAGCAGGCTCAAAACACCTTGCTCCAGCCCGACGTGACCGACCTGCATGACCCGGTGCAGGCACAGCGGGTGCTGGTGCGTACGAGCCAGCTCATGGCGGCACTCACCGGTGCCCAAACCGACCGCATGACCCGGGACGACGGCTGGCGCCTGCTCTCAATTGGTCGCCATATCGAGCGGCTGGACTTTTTGGCCCACGCCTTGTCGTGTGCCGTGCACGCGGGCGCGCTCCAGGAGCAGGCCGGTTTTGACGCCGTCCTGGCGCTGTTTGACAGCACGATCAGCTTTCATGCCCAGTACCAGCAGTCGCGTACCGTCAGTGCCTTGCTGGAGTTGTTGTTGACCCATGCCGACAACCCGCGCGCCTTGGCCTGGGTGGCGCACACGCTGCGTGCGCGTTTGGCCCGCATGGGGGACTTGGCTGAAGGGGGTACGCAGGCCATGGCCGCACGCGTACCCAAGCTTGCCAGTGCCGATCTGCGCGCCCTGTGCCCCGACGGGTTGCACACCACACCAGCGCTGCTGATCCTGCTGCAAGACTGCCGCGATGCCGCACGCGCCACTTCGGACAGTCTGAACACCCTGTTTTTTGCCCACAGCGGCGAGTCGTCACAAAGTGTGGGTGCCTGACATGCTGCTGCGCATCACCCACGAAACCCTTTACCGCTACACCCCCGGCGTGGACACCGCGCAGCACATGGCGCATTTGCAGCCGCCCGACACGCCCTACCAAAGCTGCCTGAGCCACCGCATCAATGTGACGCCCTCTTGTGCTGACTTTGACACCCGGCTAGACGCGTTTGGCAACCTCCGCAGCTATTGGGCGATGGTGTCCCATCACCCGCAAATGGAGGTGTGCGCTCAAAGCGAGGTGCGCACCCTTGGCCCGCCATCCGACCACGTGGATGCAATGTCCGGTGCGCCCCAGACCAACGGTGGTACCGGCCCGGAGTCAGATGCGCTAGCGCTGGCCGTGCGTACCGGCATGCCATGGGAAGCGGCGCGCGATTTGTTTTGTTACGCCTCGGGACAGCCCTCAGATGCCGCCAGTGAATTCAGCTACGCATCGCACCACGCGCCGGTGGACACGGCCTTTGCCGCCTATGCGGCCCCCAGTTTTGACGCCGGACGCCCTTTGGCGGCGGCGGCCTGCGAGCTGATGGAGCGTATTCACCGCGATTTTGTCTACGAGGCGCTGAGTACCGAGATCAGTACCCCGGCGCTGGAGGTGTTGGCGGATCGCCGGGGCGTCTGCCAAGACTTTGCCCATGTGCTGCTGGCCTGTTTGCGCTCTTTGGGGCTGGCGGCCCGCTATGTCAGCGGTTATTTGCTGTCCGAACCCCCGCCGGGCCAACCGCGCCTTACCGGCGCAGACGCCTCGCATGCCTGGGTCTCGGTCTACCTGCCCGACTTGGGAGGCAGCCGGGGCCTGCCGCATGGCGGCTGGCTGGACCTGGATCCGACCAACGACCGCGCGGGCTTGGGCACGCCGGGGCCAGACTACGTGCGCTTGGCCGTGGGGCGTGACTTTGCCGACGTGTCGCCCCTGCGCGGCGTGCTGCAAGGCGGCGCCAACCACACCTTGCAAGTGCGGGTGACCGTGGCGCCGGCGGTGGAATAGGCGCCCAGCCTAAAATCGGACCCAGACGCGGCTTAACCGCTCTGGCCGCTTTCGGCCACGGTGCGTCAAACCTGTTTTCAACGCCCCGTCCCACCCGTCACCACTGCATGCTCTCTGTTTCTGATCTGTCTTGCATTCGCGGCGACCAAACCCTGTTCTCTGGGGTGAGCTTCGACCTGAGCCCAGGTCAGTGGCTGCACCTGGAAGGTACCAACGGTTCGGGGAAAACCAGTTTGTTGCGCATCGTCACTGGTTTTACGCCGCCTGACCAGGGCCGGGTGTGCTGGAAGGGCCGGCCCCTGGCCGATGCGCCCGAGGCTTTTCACACGGATTTGCTGTACCTCGGCCACACACTGGCGCTCAAAGACGAGCTCACCGCTCTGGAAAATCTGCAAGCGGACGCGGCCATTGCCGGGCGCCGTTTTGTGCCGACCGACGCCGTGGCAGCGCTGCAGCGACTCGGCTTGCGCGGGCGGACCCGCTTGCCGGTGCGCGTCCTGTCGCAGGGGCAAAAGCGTCGCGTCGCCTTGGCGCGCCTGATGCTGCACCGCGCGCCCCTTTGGGTGCTGGACGAGCCTTTTGTCGCGCTTGATGCGCAGGCCCAGACCTTGGTGGCCGATGCGATTTCTGCCCACGTGCATCAGGGCGGCATGGCACTGTTCACCAGCCACCAACCGCTGGATTTGCAGGGGCGGGGCGCAAGCTACCGACTGAACGCATGAACGCTTTCCTTGCCGTGGTGCAGCGCGACGTGCGCTTGGCCCTGCGCCGCAAGAGCGAGGTGCTGACCGCGCTGTTCTTTTTTGTGGTGGTGGCCACGCTGTTTCCTCTGGGCATTGGCCCCGAACCCGGTGTTTTGCGCAAGATCGCCCCAGGCATTTTGTGGGTAGGGGCCTTGCTGGCCAGCCTGCTGTCGCTCGGGCGTTTATTCTCGGCAGATTTTCAGGACGGCACGCTGGAACAAATGGCGCTTTCGACCACGCCGCTTCCGATGTTGGTGGGCGCGAAAATCGTGGCCCATTGGCTCTTGTCCGGTTTGCCGCTGGCCTTGTTGGCGCCGGTTTTGGCGCTGCAATTTGGGCTGGAACCCGGTGCCATGGGGGTGCTGGTACTGTCGCTGCTGGTGGGTACGCCGTTGCTATCGCTGATCGGTGCCGTGGGTGCCGCGCTGACTTTGGGTGTGCGGGGTGGTGAGGTGCTGTTGTCCCTGCTGGTGCTTCCTTTGTACATTCCGGCGCTGATTTTCGGCGCGGGCGCGGTGGAGGCGCAAATCAGTGGTGTCGGTTATGCCGCCCATCTGTCCCTCCTGATGGCGATGTTGGTTTTGGCGTCTTTTTTTGGCCCCTGGATGTGTTCGGCTGCGTTGCGCATTGCGCTTGAGTAAATGAGTTTCAAAAACTTTCAATGGTTCCACTGGGCGGCACCCCAGACCTTTTATCCCTTGGCGGGCAAGCTGTGGCGGCCGTTTGCCGTGCTGGCGGGCGTGCTGGCGGCGGTGTCTTTGTACATGGGCTTTTTTGTCGCACCCACGGACTTCCAGCAGGGTGAGGGTTATCGCATCATTTTTGTGCACGTACCTGCGTCCTGGATGTCGATGGTGATTTACCTGGCCATGGCGTTCTGGGCCTTTTTGGGGTTCACCTTCAACACCCGCCTGTCGGGCATGATGACCCAGGCCCTGGCGCCCACCGGTGCTTTGTTCACGTTTTTGTCGCTTTGGACGGGGGCCTTGTGGGGCAAGCCCATGTGGGGTGCCTGGTGGGTCTGGGATGCCCGGCTCACTTCCGAATTGATCTTGTTCTTTCTGTACATGGGCTACATCGCCCTGACCAGTGCCATTGAGGACCCGCGCCGCGCTGACAAGGCCGGCGGCCTGTTGGCCTTGGTGGGGGCTGTCAACGTGCCCATCATTTACTTCTCGGTCCAATGGTGGAACACCTTGCACCAAGGCGCCTCGGTCTCGGTCACCAAAGGCTCCAGCATGGCGCAAACCATGTTGTGGGCGATGCTGCTGATGGCGCTGGCATTTTGGGCCTATACCATTGCGATCGCTTTGTACCGTGTGCGCAGCATCATTCTGGAGCGCGAGCGCCACACCCGCTGGGCACAGGAGGTGACGGCATGAACTGGGCGAGTTGGGGCGATTTTTGGGCCATGGGCGGCTATGGCCTCTACGTGTGGGGCTCGTACGGCGTGACGGCGCTGGTGCTGCTGCTGGAAGTACGCAGTGCCGCGCAGCGGCAGAAGCGCGCAATTGCGCAAATTCACGAACAACAGGACACCGATTTATGACGCCAAGGCGTAAACGTATAGCCATTGCCCTGGGAGGCGTCGCAGTGGTTGGCGCCGCTACGGCCTTGGTGCTGAATGCTTTTCAGAGCAACCTGGTCTTTTTTTACACGCCGACACAAATTGCCGCCAAAGAAGCGCCTGGCGGACGCACCTTTCGCCTGGGCGGATTGGTGGTGGAGGGCAGTGTCAAGCGTGACGGCGTGAACGTCAGCTTTGAAGTGACCGACACCGCCAAGACGGTTCCGGTGCAGTTCGCGGGCATCCTGCCCGACCTGTTCAAGGAAGGCAAAGGCGTGGTGGCCCAAGGGCAGCTTGAAAACGGGGTGTTTCAAGCCAAAGAGGTGCTGGCTAAGCACGACGAAAACTACATGCCGCCTGAGGCGGCCGAGGCTTTGAAAAACGCCGCCATTGCCAATCAAAAGGCGGCCACCACCTTGGTACCCACAAAATGACCTTGATTCCTGAAGTGGGCCACTTTGCATTGTGGCTGGCGCTTGGTGTGGCGCTGGTGTTGGGTGTGCTGCCCCTGGCGGGCGCCGCCAATGGCCGCAGCGACTGGATGGGGTTGGCCCGCCCAGGCGCCTATGCGCTGTTCTTTCTGGTGGCGATTGCGTTTGCCTGCCTGGTGGTGTCGTTTGTACGGCACGATTTTTCGGTGCTCTACGTGGCCTCCAACTCCAATACCGCGTTGCCGCTGCAGTACCGCATTGCCGGGGTTTGGGGCGGGCACGAAGGTTCTTTACTTTTGTGGGTGCAAATGCTGGCCTTGTGGACGGTGGCCGTGGCTGCTTTCAGCCGCCACCTGCCCGAGGCCGTGGTCGCGCGCATTCTGGCGGTGATGGGCTTGGTGAGCGTCGGTTTTTTGCTCTTCATGCTGTTCACCTCCAACCCGTTTGACCGCTTGTTTCCGGCCCCGCTGGACGGGCGCGACCTGAACCCGCTGTTGCAAGACCCCGGTATGGTCATCCACCCGCCCATGCTGTATATGGGCTACGTCGGCTTCTCAGTGGCATTTGCCTTCGCCATCGCCGCGCTTCTGGGGGGTAATCTGGACTCGACCTGGGCACGCTGGACGCGGCCCTGGACCACGGTGGCCTGGATGTTTTTGACCATCGGCATCGCCTTGGGCAGCTCGTGGGCGTACTACGAACTGGGCTGGGGGGGCTGGTGGTTTTGGGATCCGGTGGAAAACGCCTCGCTCATGCCCTGGCTTCTGGGTACGGCACTCATCCACTCGCTGGCCGTGACGGAGAAGCGCAACAGCTTCAAGTCTTGGACGGTTTTGTTGGCGATTCTGGCCTTTTCTTTTTCACTGCTGGGAACGTTCCTGGTGCGATCGGGCGTGTTGTCGTCGGTCCATGCGTTTGCCACTGACCCGCGCCGGGGCCTGTTTATTTTGGCTTTCCTGACGGTCGTGGTGGGGGCATCGTTTGCCCTCTATGCGTGGCGCGCTCCTACCGTGGGTCTGGGCAAGCGCTTTGGGCTGTGGTCCAAAGAGTCGGCTTTGCTGGGTAACAACGTGCTGTTGGTGGTGGCGGCGTTGGCAGTGTTGCTGGGAACGCTGTACCCGCTGCTGCTGGATGCGCTTGGCATGGGCAAGATTTCCGTGGGTCCTCCGTACTTTGATGCGGTGTTCATGCCCCTGATGGCGCCTACGGTGTTTTTGATGGGCGTGGGTCCGTTGGCGCGCTGGAAAGAAACCGACCTGCCGTCACTGGCCCTGCGCCTGCGCTGGGCGGCGGCGGTGGCAGTTTTGGCCGCCTTGGCAACAGGGGCGCTGGCCGGCGAGGTGCGCCTCGTCTCCACGCTGGGCTTGGTCATGGCCCTGTGGATTGCGGCTTCGGTGGCAACCGACCTGTGGGAGCGTGTGCACCCTGCCGGTGCCGCATGGGCGGAGGCGTTCAGCCGGGCCAGGCAAATTCCGCGGGCCTTGGTGGGCATGATGGTGGCGCACCTCGGTATTGCCGCGTTTTGCTTTGGTGTGGTGATGGTCAAGTCCTACGAGGTGGAGCGTGACGTCAAAATGGCGATCGGCGACAGCACGACGGTGCGGGGTTACACCTTCACCTTCAATGGGGTCAAGGAACTGCAAGGCCCCAATTACGTGGCCCTGCAAGGGCAGATGCAAGTCACCCACAATGGCGGTGCACCACTGGAAATGCGCCCGGAAAAACGTATCTACCGCGTACAAAAAAACCCGATGACTGAAGCTGCCATTGACGCCGGCGTGACCCGGGATTTGTATGTCTCGATGGGTGAGAAGGTCGACGGTGACGCCTGGATCGTGCGCGTCTATGTCAAACCGTTCATCAATTGGATATGGGGCGGTTGTCTGTTGATGGCGCTGGGTGGTTTGCTGGCCGTCACGGACCGCCGCTATCGCCGCAAAGCGGGAGTGGCCGCATGAAAACCCTGAAGTTCCTGATTCCCATGGGTATTCTGCTGGTACTGGTGCTGTTTTTGGGTGCCGGGCTCAAGCTGGACCCCAAGGAGGTTCCCTCGCCCCTGATTGGCAAGCCCGCTCCGGCCTTTGCCTTGGCGCGGCTGGACGATCCGGCACAAACGATTCGCCGTGATGATTTGCTGGGCCAGGTCTGGATGCTCAATGTCTGGGCCTCGTGGTGCGTGGCCTGCCGTGAAGAGCATCCGCTGCTGGTGGAGTTTGCCAAATCCAAGATGCTTCCGATCTACGGCCTGAACTACAAAGACCAACCTGCGGCAGGTCAGAAGTGGCTCGCAGATTTTGGGAATCCCTACCAGGCATCGCTGTCGGACCGCGATGGCCGGGTTGGCATTGACTTTGGCGTCTATGGCGTGCCCGAAACATTCATCATCGACCGCCAGGGCGTGGTGCGTTTCAAGCAGATTGGCCCGATCACACCCGAGGTCATCCGGACAAAAATCGAACCCCTGGTGAGGCAACTCAATGGCTAAGCGCTTGCTCCACGGCGTAGTGGCGGCGGTGATGGCCTGCGCCATGGGCACCGCTGGGGCCAACGAGGCGGCGCCCGCCAGCGCTGACCCGGTACTTGAAGCCCGTGTGATGGCGATTTCCAGTGAACTGCGCTGCCTGGTGTGCCAAAACCAGACGATTGCCGATTCGCACGCCGAATTGGCCGTCGATTTGCGCACCCAAGTGCGCGAGATGCTGCAGGCGGGCAAGACCGAGCAGCAAATCACCGACTACATGACTGCGCGCTATGGCGACTTTGTGCTGTACCGTCCGCCGTTCAAAGCGGCGACCGCACTGCTGTGGATCGGCCCGGCAGTGATGGTGCTCGTTGGGTTGGGCGCCTTGTTCGCAGTGCTGCGCCGGCGCAGCCGCATGGCCGCCGACCAATTTGAGCCCGAAGACCCGGACCACGTCGCCTGAACGGCGTCGCTGCTCCATCAAACCCCGCCCCGTAGCGCGGCGCACGCCCTCTTAATTATTGGAAGCTGCATCTATGTCCGCTGACCTGCCCTCGTTGTTGACGCCCTTCAAGCGCCAGCTTGCCGACCTCAAGCAACGCCACCTCCAGGGCGCACTGCCCCAGGACCAGTTTGACCTGCAGACTGCGGCGCTCGAACGCCAACTGCTGGACCTGCTCTTGCAAGACTCGGTAGCGCCCGCAGGCCAGCCGAGCGGCCACAAAGCGTCAGGGCGCCTGCTGGCGGGTATTGCCCTGGCCATCGTGCTCATTGCGGCGGCGGGCTACTGGTTCAAAGGCGTACCCGCGCTTGAAGCGCAAGTGGCCAGCGAAGGCGAGGGGGCGGGCCAACCCGATTCCACGCAAATCATTGCCATGGTGGACAAGTTGGCCCAGCATCTGAAGCAGGATCCCAACGATGGCGAAGGCTGGGCCATGCTCGCGCGCTCCTACAGCGTCATGGAGCGCAACGCCGAGGCGCTGGATGCCTATGAAAAGGCCAGCGCACTGCGCAAGGACGATCCTTCCCTGCTGGTTGACTATGCCGATGCTTTGGCCGTCAAAAATAACCATAGCCTGGCGGGCGAGCCCATGAAATTGATTGCCCAGGCGCTGAAGATCGACCCCGCCAACCTCAAGGGCCTGGCCCTGGCCGGGACGGACGCTTTTGTGCGTCAAGACTATGCGCAGGCGGTGCGCTACTGGTTTGAAGTGCAAAAGGTGGGTCCGCCCGACAACGCTCTGGTGCAGCAGGTGAGCAGCAGTTTGCAGGAGGCGCGAAGCCGGGCTGGTTTGCCTGCTGCGCCCGCGCCGATGTCCGCACCTGCGCCCCAGCAGGTGGCTTCCAAGGGAGATGCGGCGTCGGTGGGTGGAACCGTGTCCCTGTCGCCCGCGATGGCGGCCAAGGCGGGGCCCCAAGATACGGTGTTCATCTTTGCTCGGCCGGCCGATGGCGGACGCATGCCCTTGGCAGCCCAGCGAATTCAGGTCAAAGACCTTCCCTACCGGTTCACGCTGGACGACAGCAAGTCCATGTCGGCCGCCAAGCCTCTGTCGTCTTCGGCGCAAGTGATTTTGGGCGCCCGCATCAGCAAATCAGGTGATGCCATTCCTCAGCCCGGGGACCTGACCGGCCAGACCGGCCCAGTGGCGTTGGGAACCCAGGGTATTGCCCTGGAAATTAATGAAATTCGCAAGCCTTAGCGGCTTGGTGAGCAGCGTCGTGGTTTAGCGCAGCAGTTCCAGGCCGGTGAAAAAAGCGTCTGTCATCACCACGTAGCGGAAAAATTTGCCGACGAGCATGTAGCCCACGCAGGGCCAAAACGGCAGCTTCAGCCACCCTGCCAGCGTGCACAGGGGATCTCCCACAATGGGCAGCCAGCCCAGCAGGCAGGCTTTGGGCCCGAGTTTTTCCAGCCACGCCAGGGCGCGGCCATTGGCAGATTCGGGCTTGTCATGGCGCGCCACCTTGCTGGCGCCGTAGCCCATCCACCAGTCCAGAGCCCCGCCCAGCGTATTGCCCAGCGTGGCTACCAAGATGACCGGCCAGTACTCGGCCGGATTGAGCTGGATCAAACCCAAAACCGCAGGTTCAGACCCCAGCGGCAGCAGGGTGGCGGACACGAAGGACACCACAAACACCGTCACCAAACCGTACTCGGGCAGGGAGAGCAGGTGAAGGATCGAGTGAAGGAGGGCTTCCATGGGTGAGGCAGTATAGGCAGGGTAGATGTCGTGGACTCTGTGATTGCGCAGCGCTCGGCGTCATTTCCCGGGTTGCAATGGGCGATGCCGCGGGGCCATGCAAAATCTCCCGTCTGCTGAAATATTAGGCAGATAGAATAGCCACCCCGACGCCCTGCAGGGCGCCCTCTGCCTTCCCACCCCGTTCACTTGCCCATGTTCATCGGTCCATTTGCCTTGGCAAATTCCCTTTTTGTCGCGCCCATGGCCGGGGTGACCGATCGTCCATTTCGGCAGCTGTGCAAGCGGCTCGGGGCGGGCTATGCGGTGAGCGAGATGGTCACTTCGCGGCGCGATTTGTGGGACACCCTTAAAACCTCACGCCGGGCCAACCACGATGGTGAGCCTGGACCCATCGCGGTTCAGATTGCCGGCACCGACGCGGCCATGATGGCGGATGCGGCACGGTACAACGTGGACCGGGGTGCGCAAATCATTGACATCAACATGGGCTGCCCGGCCAAAAAAGTGTGCAACAAATGGGCTGGCTCGGCACTGATGCAAGACGAGGCGTTGGCGCTGTCCATCATCGATGCGGTGGTGCAGGCCTGCGCGTCCTCAAACGTTCCGGTCACCTTGAAGATGCGCACCGGCTGGTGCCAAAACCGCAAAAACGCCTTGGCGATCGCTCTGGCTGCCCAAGATGCAGGTGTGCAGATGGTGACGGTGCACGGTCGCACCCGTGAACAAGGCTACAAGGGGGCTGCCGAATACGACACGATTGCCGCGGTCAAGGCAGCATTGCGCATTCCGGTGGTGGCCAACGGCGATATTGACAGCCCCGAAAAGGCCCGAGAAGTGCTGCGACGCACCGGAGCAGACGCCCTGATGGTGGGACGCGCCGCCCAGGGCCAGCCCTGGATTTTTCGGGAAATCTCCCACTTTCTGGACACCGGCACCCACTTGGCGCCACCGCTGGTGAGCGAAGTCAAGCGTCTGTTGATCGAGCACCTGCACGACCATTACAGCCTGTACGGCGAGTTCAGCGGCGTGCGCACTGCGCGCAAACACATCGGCTGGTATGTGCGTGCATTGCCCGGAGGCGAAGCGTTTCGGCAGGAGATCAACGCCCTGGAAGACAGTGCCAGCCAGGTGGCGGCCGTCGCCCATTTTCTGGACCGCCTGAACGAAGACATGGACCGTATTCCAGCCCGTGTTTCGGCGACTGAAGCCGTTCATCCCCACGCGGGCTCCGCCCTTTTGACCACACACAACCCTGACCCCATGGAAATGGCGTTATGAGCAGACAACAACTTGATGAATGCGTTCGCGCCAGCTTGGAGGCCTATTTGCGCGATCTCGACGGCCTCGAACCCCACGGCATGCACGAGATGCTGGTGCGCGCGGTTGAAAAGCCCCTGCTCGAAATGGTGATGGTCGCCTCTGATAACAACCAGTCCAAGGCCGCCCAATGGCTGGGACTGAACCGAAACACCCTTCGCAAAAAACTTTTGGAACATCAGCTTTTATGAACGCATTGCTTTCCGTCTCCGACAAAACCGGCATCGTCGAACTCGCCCGGGTCCTGCACGGATTGGGGATTGCCCTGTTGTCGACCGGCGGCACCGCCAAATTGCTGGCGGAACACGGCTTGCCCGTCACCGAGGTGGCCGACATGACTGGCTTCCCCGAGATGCTTGACGGTCGCGTCAAAACCCTGCACCCCCGTGTCCATGGCGGCCTGCTGGCCCGCCGCGACTTGCCCGCGCACATGGCGGCACTGGCGGACCACGGCATTGACACGATCGACGTGCTGGTGGTCAACCTGTACCCCTTTGAAGCCACTGTCGCCCAACCCGGCTGCACGCTCGAAGACGCCATCGAGAACATTGATATCGGCGGCCCGGCGATGGTGCGTAGCGCGGCCAAAAACTGGAAAGACGTAGCGGTATTGACGGACGCTTCGCAATACGCCACGGTGGTGGCTGAGCTGCAAAGTGCGGGCGCCGTAAGCCAAAAAACCAAGTTTGCCCTTGCGGTGGCGGCATTCAACCGCATCAGCCAGTACGACGGTGCCATCAGCGATTACTTGTCCAGCATTCAGGAAGACGGCAGCATGTCTGCGTTTCCGGCGCAGTCCAATGGCCGATTCATCAAACTTCAAGACCTGCGCTACGGTGAAAACCCGCACCAAAGCGCCGCTTTCTACCGCGACCTGTACCCCGCGCCCGGTTCGCTGGTCACCGCGGAACAGTTGCAAGGCAAGGAACTGAGCTTCAACAACATTGCCGATGCCGATGCGGCTTGGGAATGCGTCAAGAGCTTCGAGGTTCCGGCCTGCGTCATCGTCAAGCATGCCAATCCCTGCGGTGTGGCGATTGCGTCGGATGCGCTCGCCGCCTATTCCAAGGCATTTGCCACTGATCCCACCTCGGCGTTTGGCGGCATCATCGCCTTCAATTGCACTGTGGACGAAGCCGCTGCCGCGCAAATTTCAAAGCAATTTGTCGAGGTCCTGATGGCCCCCGCCTTTACGCCAGGGGCGCTGGCCCTCTTTCAGGCCAAGGCCAATGTGCGCGTGCTGCAAATCGCCTTGCCTCACGCGCTTGGCCAGACTGGGGGAGTGACCGCGTGGGAGCAGGGTCGCAATGCGGTTGATGTCAAGCGCATCGGCTCGGGCCTGCTGATTCAGACGGCCGACAACCACACGCTCAGCCTCGCCGATCTCCGGGTGGTGACCACCGTGCAACCGACCCCAGCGCAGCTGCAAGATATGCTTTTTGCCTGGACAGTCGCGAAATACGTCAAGTCCAATGCGATTGTGTTTTGTCAGGACGGTCAGACCCGTGGGGTGGGCGCCGGCCAGATGAGCCGCCTTGATTCAGCCCGTATTGCCAGCATCAAGGCCGAGCACGCTGGGCTTTCGCTGTCCGGTACGGTGGTGGCCAGCGATGCGTTTTTCCCCTTCCGGGATGGCTTGGACGTCGTGGTGGATGCCGGCGCGAGCTGCATCATTCAGCCCGGCGGTAGCATGCGTGACGACGAAGTGGTGGCCGCCGCCAATGAACGCGGCGTGGCGATGGTCTACACCGGAGTGCGCCACTTCCGCCACTGACCGCGCCGCTGGTGTCAGTTCACCATCACCAGCTTGCCCATCACCCCGCGTGAGCCCATGTGGGCGTAGGCTGCCTTCAGGTCCGCCATGGGCATGGTCCGGTCGATCACCGGTTTAATTTTCCCCCGGCCGTACCACTGTGCCAGTTCCATCATGGCAGCGGCGTTGGCTTTGGGCTCGCGCTTGGCAAAATCGCCCCAGAACACGCCCACAATGGACGCGCCTTTGAGCAGCGCGAGGTTGAAGGGCAGGGCGGGAATGGGCCCTGCGGCAAAGCCGACCACCAGATAGCGCCCGCGCCAAGCGATAGAGCGAAACGCCGGCTCGGCAAAGTCACCGCCCACCGGGTCATAAATCACGTCCGGGCCCTTGCCCTGGGTGAACGCCTTGATGGCGTCGCGCAGATTTTCGGTGCTGTAGTTGATGGTGGCGTCGGCGCCGATAGATTTGCATAGCGCGCATTTCTCGTCGGTCGAGGCGGCGGCAATCACGTGTGCCCCCGCGGCCTTGGCAATCTGGATGGCCGAGGTGCCCACGCCACCGGCAGCGCCCAGCACCAGTACGGTTTCACCGGCTTTGAGCGCGGCGCGGTCGATCAACGCATGGTGCGAGGTGGCGTAAATCATGATGAAGGCGGCCGCATCCACCATCGGGAAACCAGGGGGAAGCGGCATGCACAAGGCTGCAGGCGCAAGCGTGTGGCTGCCAAAGCCGCCAGTGCCGCTCAGGCACGCCACCGCCTGACCCACTTTGAGATGGGTAACGCCTTCGCCGACCGCCTGGATGATGCCGGCGTACTCTGAACCCGGCACAAAGGGCAGGGCAGGCTTCATTTGGTATTTGTTTTGGACGATCAGCAGATCCGGAAAGTTCAGGCTGGCTGCCTTGATTTCAATCAGTACCTCCCCCGCTTTGGGGGTGGGGGTGGGAAGTTCGGTCCAGGTCAGGGCGTCAACGCCCACGGGGTTTTCACAGAGCCAAGCGTGCATGAGTTCAGTCTCCAAAAAGGGAGCGGCCATCATAGAGGCCTGCCCGCTGGCCCAAGGGGGGCAATCTGTCTCAGGCGTGACCCCGATGCGGCGCCCGCACCTACAATTGCCGCTTACTTCAGGCACCTATGAAAATCCTCATTTCCAACGACGATGGCTACCAGGCGCCCGGTCTGCTAGCCCTGTTCAACGCCCTCAAAGAAGTGGCCGATGTGGAGGTGATTGCCCCTGAACACAACAACAGCGCCAAGTCGAATGCGCTGACTCTGAACGCGCCTTTGTATGTGCACCGGGGGGCGAATGGTTTTCGCTATGTGAACGGCACGCCCGCCGACTGCGTCCACATTGCCCTGTCGGGCTTGCTGGACTACCGGCCTGATTTGGTGGTCTCGGGAATCAACAACGGCGCCAATATGGGTGACGACACCATTTATTCCGGCACGGTGGGTGCGGCGATGGAAGGGTATTTGTTCGGTATCCCGGCAATTGCTTTTTCGCAGGTGCACAAAGACTGGCTGGAAATTGAGTCCGCCGCCCGCAAGGCGCGTGATTTGGTCATGTCCATGGCGCAGCACCAGATGCTGGGCGCGACGCCCTGGCTGCTGAACGTGAACATTCCCAATTTGCCTTACGACCAGATTGGCCCGACCAAACTCTGCCGCCTGGGAAAACGCCACGCAGCCGAGCCCGTGATCCAGCAGACCAGCCCGCGCGGCGAAACCATGTACTGGATTGGTGCAGCTGGCCCCGCCAAAGACGATGCCGAAGGCACCGACTTTCACGCGACCACGCTGGGCCATATGTCGATCACGCCGCTCAAAATTGACCTGACAGATCACCTCAGTCTGGACGCCTGGTCGCAGACCGCGGCGATCTTTGCCGCACCCCGCGCCGCGTCGCCCGCATGAAGCAGCGGCCCACGTTTCCCGCCCGCATGGACAGCAGCGTCGTCGCTGCCAAGGTCAAGCCGCTGCCCAGCGCCAACCTGCCGCAGGGCCTGGGCATGGATTCCGTCGCGGTTCGCCAGCGCATGGTGCAAAAACTGGCGGGCTTGGGCTTGAGTGATCCACGGGTGCTGGCGGCCATGGGGCGGGTCGAACGCCACCGTTTTGTCGATAGCGCATTGGTCAACCAGGCGTATGAAGACACCAGCCTGCCCATTGGCTTGGGTCAGACCATTTCCAAGCCGGGGGTGGTGTCCCGCATGGTTGAACTGCTGTGCCAAGGTGCCGTGGGTAAATTGGGCCGGGTCTTGGAGATCGGCACGGGCTGCGGTTACCAAGCCGCCGTGTTGAGTGAGGTCGCCACCGAGGTTTACACCATCGAGCGGCTGCGGGGCTTGCACGAAAAGGCACGCGAAAACCTGCGCTATCTGCGACTGGCCCATGTGCATTTGCTGTTGGGCGATGGCATGCTGGGCTATGCCCAAGGCGCACCCTATGCGGCCATCATTGCAGCCGCCGGGGGCGAGGCGATTCCCACTGCCTGGACGGACCAGCTCGCGGTGGGTGGTCGCTTGGTTGCACCCGTGGCACAGCACCGGGTGGGCGGCACGACCGGGACGGTGGCCCAGGCGCTCGTGGTGGTGAACAAAACCAGCCAGGGATTGAGTCAAACCATCCTCGAGGCGGTTCACTTTGTGCCTCTAAAATCCGGTTTGGCTTGAACAATACAAATGGGAATGGATCTGATGTCAATTAGCCTGCTAAGGTTGGGTTCAGTGGCGGCTACGGTGTGTGTTCTGGCCTTGGCCGCATGCAGCTCAAAGCCCGCGTTGCGTGTGCCCGTCGAAGACCGCGGGCGCGCCGCCCAATCAGCCCCGGTTCCCAGTCCGGTGCCAGTGCCGTCCATCGACGCGTCCAAGAGTGCTGCCGTTGCTGTGGTTGATCCCAATGCAGGCAAGCCCGGCTATTACTCCGTCAAGCAGGGCGATACCTTGATTCGTATCGGTCTTGAGTCGGGTCAAAGTTACCGTGACATTGCGCGCTGGAACGCCCTGGAAAATCCGAACCGCATTGAAATTGGCCAAGTATTGCGCGTGGTTCCGCCCGAAGATGCCGTGGCGTCCAAACCTGTGTCAGTGGCCAAAGTGACCTCAACGGCACTTCCCCCCGCCCCAGCCGCCACGCCCCCGGCCAAGGTAGCCTCTGCCGCTCCGGCGCCGGCTCCGGCCGCCACGGGCGCCAGTGCGGCGATCGAGGACGACATCAGCTTCGCCTGGCCCGCCAAAGGCGAGGTGTTGGATGGCTTTGATGAGACCAAAAACCGCAAGGGTGTGGATATCGGTGGCGCCAGTGGTGACGCGGTGTGGGCTGCGGCAGATGGCAAAGTGGTTTATGCGGACTCAGGCCTGCGCGGCTATGGAAAACTCATCATTCTCAAACACAACAATCTTTATCTGACCGCGTATGCGCACAACCAGTCGCTGCTGGTCAAAGAAGATCAGGTGGTGAAAAAAGGTCAGAAGATCGCCGAAATGGGCAACACAGACTCCGATCGTGTGAAGCTTCATTTTGAAGTACGAAAGCAGGGCAAGCCGGTCGACCCCTCCAAGTACTTGCCCGCGCGCTGACCTGAGACAATCAGGGCATGCACGATGCCCTCCAAGAACCTTCTGCCGCCGCCCTTCCCGAGGGCTGGCTGGCTGTCAAATCCCTTGATCTTGAGGCCCAGGGCGTTGCCCACCGCAGCGACGGCAAGGTCGTTTTCATTGATGGCGCACTGCCCTTCGAGGTGGTCAGCGCCCATATTCACCGCAGTAAAAGCAGTTTCGAAAAGGGCACGCTGACCGAGATTCATCTGGAGTCTTCCCAGCGTGTGCGCCCCGCCTGCCCCCATTTCGGACTGCAGCCCAATTCCTGTGGCGGCTGCAAGATGCAGCATTTGCACGCCAGTGCCCAGGTGGCGGTCAAGCAACGGGTGCTTGAAGACAACCTTTGGCATATCGGCAAAGTCAAGCCTGAAACCGTCATGCGCCCGATTGAGGGCCCGACCTGGGGCTACCGTTACCGGGCGCGCTTGTCGGTGCGTTTTGTACGAAAAAAGGGTGCGGTGCTGATTGGCTTTCACGAGCGCAAAAGCCACTTTGTGGCCGACATCAAAGAGTGCCATGTGCTGGCGCCCCATGTGAGTGCCATGTTGCTGCCCCTGCGTGCGCTGGTGGCGTCTATGGAGGCGGTCGAGCAACTGCCGCAAATTGAGCTTGCCGTGGGCGATATGGCCGACGGCGCAGGCGCCGCGGCGCAGGGCGATGTGACCGCACTGGTGCTGCGCCACATGGTGCCTTTGAGCGATGGTGACCGCGACAAGCTGCGGGCCTTTGCCGCAGCCCACCCGGGCGTGCAATGGTGGCTGCAGGCCAAGGGACCGGACACCATCGTCCGTTTGGACGAGTTGCCCGGGCACGCCACAGCGGACTTGGCCTACCGATTGCCGCAATATGGCATCACGATGCCGTTTCGTCCCACCGATTTCACCCAGGTGAACCCGCACATCAACCGCGTGCTGGTGTCGCGTGCACTGGGGCTCTTGCAGGTCCAGCGATCAGAGCGGGTGATTGACTGGTTTTGCGGCCTGGGCAATTTCACCCTGCCGCTGGCAACCCAAGCGCGCGAAGTGCTGGGGATCGAGGGTGCCGAGTCGCTGGTGGCGCGTTCACGTGACAACTTGGCGCTCAACGCCAACCGCGAGGGCGGCCCCCGGCTGGCACCCACCACCTTTGCTGCGCGCAACCTGTTTGAAATGACGCCGGCCTTGCTGACGGCCGACGGCAGCGCCGACAAATGGCTGGTCGATCCGCCGCGTGAGGGCGCTTTTGCGCTGGTGCAAGCCTTGGCCGAACTGCATGCCACGCCCGAAGTGCGCCAAGACTGGACACCGCCCCGGCGTATCGTATATGTCAGCTGCAACCCTGCCACCCTGGCGCGCGACGCCGGCGTGCTGGTGGAGCAAGCGGGCTACCGCTGCACGGCCGCGGGCGTGGTGAATATGTTCCCGCACACGGCGCACGTCGAAAGCATTGCGGTGTTTGAGCGGGTTTGAAAGCGGGGGTATTGCCTTTTGGCAGGCAACAAAAAAAGGCCCTCGCGGGCCTTTTTTGTGGGGTGGGCACCCGTCGCTTAGTCGCGCTCGCCGCCAAAAATTCCCAGGAGTGCCAAGAGGCTCTGGAACACATTGACAATGTCGAGGTACAGCGCCAGCGTGGCCGAGATGTAGTTGGTCTCGCCGCCGTCGATGATTCGCTTGATGTCGTACAGCATGTAGGCGCTGAAAATGCCAATGGCAACCATGGAGATCACCACCATGCCAGTGGACGAGCCGACAAACATGTTGATGACACTGCCCACCAGCAGCACGATGGTGCCGACAAACAGCCACTGGCCCATGCCGGAGAGGTCACGCTTGATGACGGACGCCAGGGTGGCCATCAAGAAAAATACGCCCGCTGTGCCGCCAAACGCGGTCATGATCAGCGCGGGTCCGTTGGAGAAGCCCAGCGTGTGACCGATCATGCGCGAAAGCATCAGCCCCATGAAGAATGTGAAACCCAACAGCACGGGAACGCCCATGGCAGAGTTTTTGGTCTTTTCGATGGCGTAGATAAATCCAAATAGGCCAGCCAAGCTCAGCACCAGCCCCAGGCCGCCACTGAAAATCTGGCCCAGACCGAAGGCCACACCCATCCATGCGCCCAACACGGTGGGCACCATGCTCAGGGCCAGCAGCCCATAGGTATTGCGCAGCACTTTGTTGCGTTCTTGCGCTGACAGGCCGTAGCCTGCGCGGTAGTCGATCATCGTTGCGTGTTCATTCATGGTCAAACTCCTTGAAAACCTGGATAGCAGGTGGGCGGATTCTAGGCATTTGCAAGCGTGGTGCCCAGCTGTTCGGGCCATTGGCCTGAATTTTTATGGGGTTGACCACCCTCAATGGGGATTCTGGCCAATGTTCTGAGCGGGTATGCTCCCCCGTCCCCTTATTTTTGATTCAGAAGCATGAAAAACAAACTCTCACTCGAACTCGCCGACATCAAGGCGATTGCCGCCGCTGCCGAAGCTGAAGCCCTGGCACACGCCTGGGCTGTAACCATTGCCATCGTCGACGATGGCGGCAATATGCTGTGGCTGCAACGCCTGGACGGCGCAGCGCCCATCTCCTCACTGATTGCTCCCGCCAAGGCGCGCACGTCAGCGATCGGACGGCGTGAAACCAAGATGTACGAAGACATGGTCAACGGCGGCCGTTTTTCTTTCCTGAGCGCCCCCACTTTGGATGGCATGCTGGAAGGCGGTGTTCCGATCATGAAAGACGGCCAATGCCTGGGTGCGGTAGGCGTGAGTGGCGTCAAGTCCAGCGAAGACGCGCAAATTGCCCGCGCAGGTTTGGCCGCTGTGGGCCTTTAAGCACCGGCCGCGTCAGTAGACCAGTCGCTCGGGGTGCAACTCCTGCAAGATGGTGGTTGCAATTTCTTCGATCGACTTGGTCGTGGTGGACAGCCATCGGATGCCCGCCCGGCGCATCATGCTTTCCGCCTCATTCACCTCCATGCGGCAGTTCGCCAGTGAGGCGTACTTGGAGTCAGGGCGCCGTTCGTTGCGTATTTCGCTCAGTCGCTCGGCCTGAATCGTCAGACCAAAGATCTTTTTCTTGTGCGCCACCAGCGCGGCAGGCAATTGCCGCCGCTCAAAATCCTCAGGAATCAACGGGTAATTGGACGCCTTCAGACCGTATTGCATCGCCAGGTAGAGCGACGTCGGTGTCTTGCCACTGCGGCTGACGCCTACCAAAATGACATCGGACTGCTCCAGGTCGCGATTGCTTTGGCCGTCGTCATGGGCGAGAGAAAAATTGATCGCTTCGATGCGGTCGTGGTATTCCTTGCTTTTGCTAGCATCGCTGAACCGACCGATGCGGTGGTTGGACTTGAGGTTGAGCTCTTGCTCCAGCGGGTGCACGAACATGCCAAACATGTCCAGCAGCATGCCTTGGCACCCGGCCTGAATCACCTGCAGCACTTCCATGTTGACGAGCGTGGTGAAAACAATCGGTTTTGCGCCGTCGATCACCCCCGCATGGTTGATTTGCCGCACCACCTGGTGCGCCTTGTCTACCGTGTCAACAAATGGCATGCGGTTGTGGCGGGCCTTGGTCTCAAACTGGGCCAAGATGGCGTTGCCAAAGGTTTCGGCGGTGATACCGGTGCCATCAGAGACAAAAAATACGCTGCGTTGGGACATGGTGGGGTGATCAACCTAAAAGTCAGAGACTGGGCCCAGACCTGCTGCCAAGGGTGCCCAAGTCTGCATTGTGAGTCAAATTGTGGTTCGGCCGCTGTCTTGGCGGCCATGCAGGGGCCCGTCCTACAATTCGCCCTGTAGCCCGCACGGGTGACAAAACCAAGCCGCCAAAACCACAAATCCAGAGGCGCAACGTTTTTCACCCCCTTGCCGCTGCCGCCCTACCCGACGCTAAGCCCGCGTCCATGGGGGCCCGATTTTTAACTTTGGAGTCTTCAATGTCTGAACTATTTAGCGACACCGATTGGGTCGTGCCTTTTGAGCACCTTCGCATGAGTGACGTCGAGTCTGTGGGGGGCAAAAACGCCAGCCTGGGGGAGATGATTTCCCAGTTGCCACAAGGGGTGAAAGTGCCCACCGGTTTTGCAACTACGGCGCACGCCTTTCGCGCGTTTCTGGCCTACGAGAACCTGAGCGGTCGCATCAATGCGCGCCTGAGCGCACTGGATATTGAGGATGTGCGCGCTTTGGCGGTTGCCGGTGCCGAAATCCGCGCCATGGTGGAAGTGCAGCCTTTCCCTGCGGATTTGGAGCAAGGCATTCGCAGCGCCTTTCAGACTTTGAGCGCAGGCAACCCGGTGGCGTCCTTTGCGGTGCGCTCGTCGGCTACCGCCGAGGACCTGCCTGACGCATCGTTTGCCGGCCAGCAAGAGACATTTTTGAATGTGGTGGGCATTGAAGACGTGCTTCACAAAATCCGTGAAGTTTTTGCCTCGCTGTACAACGACCGCGCCATCAGCTACCGCGTGCACAAGGGTTTTGCCCACGAGCACGTGGCATTGAGTGCGGGCATCCAGCGCATGGTGCGTTCCGATTTGGGTGCGGCGGGCGTGATGTTCACCATTGATACCGAATCGGGCTTCTCAGATGTCGTTTTCATCACATCGAGCTATGGCTTGGGCGAGACGGTGGTGCAGGGTGCCGTCAACCCGGACGAGTTCTATGTCCATAAGCCCATGCTTCGGGCCGGCAAGCGTGCCGTGATTCGCCGGAGTTTGGGCTCCAAACTCTTGCAGATGGAGTTCACCAGCCCCGAGGAGCAAGCGGCAGGCGCCAAGTTAGTCAAAACCACCGATGTGCCCACTGAGCTGCGCAACCGCTATTCCCTCACCGATGCCGATGTCGAGCAGCTTGCCCGCTATGCCTTGGTCATTGAAGACCACTACGGCCGCCCCATGGACATCGAGTGGGGCAAGGACGGACTGGACGGCGAGCTCTACATTTTGCAGGCCCGCCCCGAGACTGTGAAAAGCCAGGCGGCCAACGCCGTGGAATACCGTTACAAGCTCAAGGGCCGGGCCGCTGTGTTGGCCGAAGGGCGCGCCATTGGGCAAAAGATCGGCACCGGTCCGGTGCGTATTGTTCACAGCATCAGCGAGATGGACACGGTTCAGGCGGGGGATGTGCTGGTCACCGACATGACCGACCCGAATTGGGAACCCGTAATGAAACGCGCCTCGGCCATCGTGACCAACCGCGGTGGGCGTACCTGCCACGCCGCGATCATTGCGCGCGAGTTGGGCATTCCGGCCGTGGTCGGATGCGGTGACGCGACCGAGACGCTCAAAGAGGGCATGCTAGTAACGGTGAGTTGCGCCGAAGGGGATACCGGGTTTATTTACGACGGCTTGCTGGAGACAGAGGTCTCTGAGGTACAGCGCGGCCTGATGCCTGAGATTCCCGTCAAGATCATGATGAACGTGGGTAACCCCCAACTCGCCTTTGATTTTTGCCAGTTGCCCAACCAGGGCGTGGGCTTGGCGCGACTGGAGTTCATCATCAACAACAACATTGGCGTGCACCCCAAAGCGATTTTGGACTACCCCAATATTGATGCGGATCTGAAAAAAGCCGTCGAATCGGTGGCGCGCGGACACGCATCGCCCCGCGCTTTCTATGTAGACCGCGTGGCCGAGGGCGTGGCGACCATTGCCGCAGCCTTCTGGCCCAAGCCGGTGATCGTGCGGCTGTCGGATTTCAAGAGCAATGAATACCGCAAGTTGATTGGCGGCAGCCGCTACGAACCCGAAGAAGAAAACCCCATGCTGGGTTTCCGCGGCGCGGCGCGCTACGTGAGTGCTGATTTTGGAGAGGCCTTTGCCATGGAGTGCGAAGCCCTGAAGCGGGTTCGCAAGGACATGGGCTTGGACAACGTGCAGGTCATGGTGCCTTTTGTGCGTACCCTGGAGCAGGCCCGCAAGGTGACCGAGTTGCTGGCGCGCCACGGTCTGGAGCGCGGCAAGGACGGTCTCAAGCTCATCATGATGTGTGAGATTCCGAGCAATGCGATTCTGGCAGAGCAGTTTTTGGTCTACTTTGACGGTTTCTCGATCGGATCCAACGACCTGACGCAGCTCACCCTGGGTCTGGACCGTGATTCGGGTATGGAGCTGCTGGCGGTTGACTTTGACGAACGTGACCCGGCGGTCAAGGCGCTGATCAGCATGGCAATTACGGCTTGCAAGACCCAGGGCAAGTACATCGGTATCTGCGGCCAGGGGCCCAGCGACCACCCGGACTTCGCGGTCTGGCTCGATGAACAGGGAATCTCGTCCATTTCCCTTAACCCGGACTCGGTGATCGCCACCTGGCAGCAACTCGCCGCCCGATGAAAGTAGCGCAAACCCTGACCTCATGGCGGCTGCATGCCGTCTTGCTGGCTTTGTGGTTTGCGGCGTCTTTCGGCGTGGTGTTTTTTGTCCGCGATTTGCAGGCGGTGGTGGCCGGTTGGCCGGTGGGTTTTTGGTTTTCAGCGCAGGGCTCGGTGGCGGTTTTCATCGCCATCGTGGTTTTTTTTGCATGGCGCATGAACCGCAGGGAGGACGCCCAATCCCCTGAAACGAGCACCGGGCTGTCCGCTTACGCCCGCCGCATCCACCGCCGCTTTGGCATCTATGTGGCCGTCTTGCTCGTGAGCCTGATCGGACTGGGCTTGGCGGAGCAGGCCGGCTTGCCCAAAGCCTGGATTGCCGGAATTTTCTTGTCGGTCACCCTGGTTTTGTACGCTGGCATCGGGGTCTATGGTCGCACCGCAAACGCACAGGAGTATTACGTTGCCGGACGGCGCATCCCGGCCATGTACAACGGCATGGCGACGGCTGCGGACTGGATGAGTGCAGCTTCGTTCATCAGTTTGTCGGGCGGTTTGTACTTGCAGGGCTTCTCCGGCATTGGCAATCAGCCTGGCGGATTGGCCTATGTGCTTGGTTGGACCGGGGGCTTTTGCCTGGTGGCACTGCTGGTGGCGCCGTACCTGCGCCAGCTCAATCTTTACACCTTGCCGGACTATTTCGCCTTGCGCTATGGTGGGCGCTGGCCACGGCGCATTGCGTCTGGGGCGGCGATTTTGTGTTCATTTACCTATGTGGTGGCCCAGATATACGGGGTGGGCCTGATCACATCGCGCCTGACCGGTCTGCATTTTGAGATTGGCATTCTGCTCGGCCTGGGTGGCGTCCTGGTGTGCTCCTTTTTGGGCGGTATGCGCGCTGTGACCTGGACCCAGGTGGCGCAATACGTGGTCATCATCCTGGCATTCACCTTACCGGTGTCGTGGCTGTCGTACCAGCAAATGGGCAATCCCTTTGCGGCTCTGGCGTATGGTCAGCAGTTACCCAAAATTGCGGAAATGGAGCGAGAGATCCAGGCATCCCCCGCGGAGAAGCAGGTGCTGGAGATTTACGCGCAGCGTGCTGCGGCGCTCGAGCAAAAGCTGCAGGATGTGGACGCGGCCATGCGCCTCGAGCGCATGGAGCTGCGCCGCCAGTTGCGGGAGTTGGGCGACACGGTGGCCGATGACAGCCGGGCCATGGCCTTGCGCCGCCAGATCGCAGCCGTGCCCAAAGATGCCGCTGCTGCGCGCGAGCTTTGGACCCGCCAGCTGGCCGAAAGCCGAAACCGCGCCCAGCCCTTGGGTGGCATGCCGCCACACACCCAGGCCTTCGCGGGCGACCCGAACGGATCGCCCGCCGAAAAAGAAACATTTAACAGTTCCCGCGCCAACTTTCTGGCCCTGATGTTTTGCCTCATGGTGGGAACTGCCGGTCTGCCGCACCTGCTGACGCGTTACTTCACCACGCCCAATGTGGCGCAGGCGCGGGAGTCGGTGGCCTGGTCTTTGTTTTTTATTGCGCTGCTTTATCTTGCAGCGCCGGCGCTTGCTGTTTTGGTCAAATACGAAGTCATGGCGCATTTGGTAGGTCAGCCCATGGACAGCCTGCCCGCCTGGATTGCCCAGTGGTCGCGCGACCCATCGCTTTTGTCGGTGTCCGATGTAAACGGCGACGGCATATTGCAGTTCTCCGAGTTGAAAGTGGGCGCCGATGTGGTGATGCTGGCCAGCCCTGAAATCGGCGGTTTGCCGGCCATCTTTTCGATTTTGGTGGCCGCCGGTGGGCTGGCGGCGGCACTGTCCACAGCCGACGGGCTGTTGCTGACCATCGGCAACGCCCTGGCGCATGACCTGGTGTTTGAAGGCGAGGGCGACAAGGCCCGGTCCATGCGGCCCGTGATGTGGTCCAAGTTTGCCTTGCTGGTGGTGGCTTTGCTGGCCGCCTATGCGGCTGCGCAGCGGCCTGCTGGCATCCTTTATTTGGTGGCGGCCTCGTTTTCACTGGCCGCGGCTGGCCTGGTACCGGCCATGGTGCTGGGTATCTTTTGGTCCGGCGCCACCCGCGCGGGTGCGGTAGGCGGTATGTTGACCGGACTGGGCGTCACGCTGTACTACATGGCTACCAATCTGCCGGCCTTTCAGGGCTTGTTCTCAGCGTGGGGCGGCACCCTGTGGTGGGGTATTCAGCCGGTCTCGGCCGGGGTGTTTGGCGTGCCCGCAGGCATTGCCGCTACGGTGCTGATCAGCGCTGTTACGCGCGCCGGGCAGCGGCATTCAAGCTCCGACTAGGCGGGTCGCGGGCGACCTCCCGTTGCCGGGCTATAATCGCGGGCTTCGCCTTGCCGCACTCCACTTAGACGCTGGAGGCGGCTTTTTCTGGCCCCGCTGTGGGCTTATCCAAAAGGAGTATCAATGCGTCACTACGAAATCATTCTCATGATCCATCCGGATCAGAGCGAGCAAGTTCCGGCCATGCTGGAGCGTTACAAAGGCATGATCACTGCCGGCGGCGGAAAAATCCACCGCGTGGAAGACTGGGGTCGTCGCCAATTGGTCTACATGATCAACAAGCTGGCCAAAGCCCACTACCTGTGCGTGAACATCGAAGCCGACCAAGCTGTCATGGCGGAGCTCGAGCATGCGTTCAAGTTCAACGACGCCGTTTTGCGCCACCTGACCGTGCTCAAGAAGAAGGCCGACACCGGCCCGTCTTCCATGATGAAAACGGTTGAGCGTGAAGATGCTCGCAAGACACAACAGGCTGAGTACCAGGCTTAAACACCTCGCTAAAACGACGAAGCGCGAAAGGGTGTGGCTGTCAATTCACTGGTAATCACTGCATCGATCACAGAGGCGCAAGCCCTGAGATTTACGCCAGCAGGCGTACCTGCTTTGAATCTGGTTTTGGACCATGCGTCCGAAGCAGACGAGGCAGGCGGTAAAAGGCAGGTGGCCACCAGTTTGAAAGCCATGGCATTTGGTTCGGTGGCCGAGCGGCTGGCCAGACAGGCCATCGGCAGCCACTGGAAGTTCGAGGGATTCCTCGCCAATGCATCCCGCAGCAAATCGCTTGTTTTGCACGTACAAGATTTTTTACCAGATTAGTTTTAGGAGGCTTTATGGCCACGTTCAAGAAATTCAACAAAGACAAGCGCCCCAAGCGCAATACCCAGTCCCTGCTGTTCAAGCGCAAGCGCTTTTGCCGCTTCACCGTGACCGGCGTCGAAGAAATTGACTACAAAGACATCGACACCTTGCGTGACTTCATTGCTGAAAACGGCAAGATCATTCCCGCACGCCTGACGGGCACCCGCGCCATTTTCCAGCGCCAACTCAACACCGCTATCAAGCGCGCTCGCTTCCTGGCGATGCTGCCTTACAGCGACCAGCACAAGATCTAAGGAGACCTGACCCATGCAAATCATTCTGCTCGACAAGGTCGTGAACCTCGGTAACCTGGGCGAAATCGTCAAGGTCAAAGACGGCTATGCCCGTAACTTCCTGATTCCTTCGGGTCGTGCCCGTCGCGCTACCGAAGCGGCCAAAGCCGAATTCGAAGCCCGTCGCATCGAACTCGAAAAAGCCGCTGCCGCCAAGCTGGCCGAATGCCAGAAATTGGGCGAAAAGCTGGGTGGTACCACCATCAAGCTGACCCAAAAGGCTGGCGTGGACGGACGCTTGTTTGGCTCCGTGACCAACGCCGACATCGCTGAAGAGCTGGTCAAGGCCGGTTACAAAGTTGTCAAATCGAACATTCGCATGCCTCACGGCCCTGTGAAAATTGTTGGTGACAGCACCGTCAGCGTGGCTTTGCACACCGACGTGGTGGTTGATATCACCGTCTCCGTGTACGGAGAGTCCGCCTAAACGCAAACGACCTTCGCCAGAAGGTCACAATGGCGCCGTACTGCGGTGACACTGTGCGCTAAGCTCGAAAAGCCGCCAGGGCCCGCCCTTGCGGCTTTTCTATTGGTGCTTGCGGTGCTCCCACAGGCTCTGATCTGGCAAAGCGGCAAGGCGTTCGATTGAAGGCGCGAAACAGGAACAACGATGCAAGATGACATTTCAATCCCGGACGATTTCGTGTCAGATCGCCAGGTAGCGCAGTTGCGCATTCCGCCACACTCGATTGAAGGCGAGTCCAGCGTGATTGGCGGTTTGCTGTTGAGCAACGATGCTTGGGACCGGGTGGGCGACATCCTGACCGATGGTGATTTTTACCGCTACGAGCACCGGTTGATCTACGCTGCCATCGGGACCTTGGTCAATTCCAACCGCCCGGCCGATGTGATTACGGTTTTTGAGCATTTGCAAAGCCAAGGTCGCGCTGACGAAGTCGGGGGGCTGAGCTACCTCAATTCGCTCGCCCAGTACGTGCCCAGCGCCAGCAACATCCGCCGCTACGCAGAAATCGTGCGCGATCGCTCTATTCTGCGCAAACTGGTGGCTGCCAGCGACGAGATCGCCACCACGGCTTTCAACACCAAGGGCCGTCCAGTATCCGAGATCGTGGATGAGTCCGAGCAAAAAATCTTCAACATTGGCGAGCAGGGCAAGCGCAATAGCGGGGGCTTTCAAGCCATGGACACGCTGGTGGTCAAGCTGCTCGACCGTGTCCAGGAGATGGCCGACAACCCCAACGACGTGACTGGCGTGCCCAGCGGCTTTTACGACCTGGACCGCATGACTGCCGGTTTGCAGGCGGGAGACCTGATTGTGCTGGCGGCGCGCCCCTCGATGGGCAAGACGGCGCTGGCCATCAATATCGCCGAGCATGTGGCGCTCAATGAAGGCCTGCCGGTAGCGGTGTTTTCGATGGAAATGGGCGCGGCACAGCTGGCCGTGCGTATCGTGGGCTCCATTGGTCGCATTGACCAAGGTCATTTGCGTACTGGCAAGCTCACCGACGAGGAGTGGCCACGCCTGTCCGAGGCGATCGAGAAGCTGCGCACCATCTCCTTGCACATTGACGAGAGCGCGGGCCTCACGTCTGGGGACTTGCGCTCCAGCGCGCGCCGACTCTCGCGTCAATGCGGCCAACTCGGCCTGATCGTGGTCGACTATTTGCAGCTGATGAGTGGCAGCGGCAGTGATGGAGAAAACCGAGCGACCGAGCTGGGCGAAATCTCACGTGGCCTCAAAATGCTGGCACGAGAACTCAAATGTCCCGTGATTGCCTTGTCGCAGCTCAACCGCAGCGTGGAGCAACGCCCCGACAAACGTCCCATGATGAGCGATTTGCGGGAGTCGGGTGCCATCGAACAGGATGCGGACATCATCATGTTTATTTACCGCGATGAGTACTACACCAAGGAAGCGTGCAAAGAGCCCGGTGTCGCTGAGATCATCATCGCCAAGCAGCGTAACGGCCCAACGGGCACGGTCAAGCTGGCCTTTTTGCGCAACATCACCAAGTTTGAGAGCCTGGCCAGCGGCGGCGGGGGAGACTATTAACTGAACCCGACCCGGTCGGTCCCCTTCAAAACAGGACCCATCCGGGCTGGGCTATCCAGGCGTGGTTGGTGTGGGGTTTTAAAGCGTGTCGTTTAAAGCACTTCGCTGGCAAAGTCTGCCAGCCGCGAGCGTTCGCCACGTGCCAGGGTGATGTGGCCACCGTGGGGCCAACCTTTGAACCGATCCACGGCAAAAGTCAGGCCGGAGGAGCCCTCGGTGAGGTAGGGCGTGTCAATTTGGGCCAAATTGCCCATACAGACGATCTTGGTGCCCGGGCCCGCGCGAGTAATCAGCGTTTTCATTTGTTTCGGCGTGAGGTTTTGCGCCTCGTCGATGATCACGTACTTGTTCAAAAAAGTGCGCCCGCGCATGAAATTCATGCTTTTGATTTTGATGCGGCTTCGAATCAGTTCGCTGGTGGCCGCGCGGCCCCATTCGCCTGCATTGGTGTCGGTTTTACCCAAGACTTCCAGGTTGTCGTCCAGTGCGCCCATCCAGGGGCCCATCTTTTCTTCCTCGGTGCCGGGTAAGAAGCCAATGTCTTCACCCACGCTCACGGTGGCACGGGTCACGATGATTTCGGTGTAACGGCGGTCATCGAGCACTTGGGTCAGGCCAGCGGCCAGCGCCATCAGGGTTTTGCCAGTGCCGGCCGTGCCGGTGAGTGTCACGAAGTCCACTTCTGGATCGGTCAGCAGGTTCATGGCGAAGTTCTGTTCCCGGTTGCGGGTGGTAACGCCCCAGACGGCATTTTTCAGGTGGTTGAAGTCGCGCAGCGTCTTAAGAACTGCCGTATTGCCGCGGATTTCCGTGACGCGCGCGTACAGGCTGGGTTCGCCGGGCGCCTCAAAGTAAACAAACTGGTTGATCAGCATGCTGGGAACGGTGGGGCCGTTCACCTTGTAAAAGGTGTTTTGACCCTGTTGCCAGCTTTCCACGCTCTGGCCATGGGTAGACCAAAAATCGGTGGGCAAGGCCATGGAGCCCGAATACAGCAAATCGCCGTCTTCAAGGGTTTTGTCGTTTTGGTAGTCGTCCGTGGCCAGACCCAGTGCGCGTGCCTTGACGCGCATATTGATGTCTTTGGACACCAGCACGACCTCCCGTGCGGGGTATTTTTTGCGAAGCGCCTCCACCACTCCCAAAATCTGGTTGTCCGCCTTGCCCTGCGGCAGGCTGGTTGGCAGGCTGTAATCCAGTGGCTGGGTCTGGAACAGCAGCTTTCCCTTGGCCTCACGCTGGCCTGTGCTGCTGAGGTCGAATCCTTGTGCGATGTCGGCACCCGGTGCTCCGGCCAAGGCGTCTAGCGTGCGGCTGGTCTGGCGCGCATTCCGGGCGACCTCGGTCATGCCTTTTTTGTGTCCGTCAAGCTCCTCGAGCACAATCATTGGCAAGAAGATGTCGTGTTCCTCAAAGCGGAACAGACACATGGGATCATGCATCAGCACATTGGTGTCGAGTACGAACAGCTTGGCAGCACCGCCCCGGGCCGCTTTTCGGCCACGGGGCGCAGCGCTTGGCAGCGTCTCTTTTGCGGATATGGCAGGGGACGCAAGCGGGGGCAACAGGGGCGCGGCGACTTGAGGCGCTGTAATTCGGGTGCTTTTGGGTTCGGCCGGGGTGGGCAAGGGCGAGCGCGCCTTGGTCAAAAGAGCTGCCTGGCGGCCGGTGTTGGGGGCCGTGCGCCCGGGTGCGTGGTCGGCCTCAGCCTCCAAGTGGCTTGTGTCCCGCTGTGCGGTCGTGCTGGATCTTGCGGAAGAGCGCGACGATTTCTTGGTGCCGTCAAATGCTGCTGGTGTCAGGCGGTCGGCACGTTTGGAGGGCGCAGGAGGCAGGGGCATGGAGTGGAACTCAAGAAAAAGGGATCAGAACAGCAAAGCAAACCACCATAAAAAAGGCCGCCTTGTTACAAGGCGGCCTTTGCAGAGAGCGGTATCAATAGATTCAGTGCCATGCAAACATTATGCATGAGCCATAAGTCAAAGAGCTCTGTGTAGCGGGTGCTGCGCGCGATGGTTACGCGGTCTCACTGAGCGCCTTGACGGCGGTCAAGACATCTTCCACGTGACCGGGTACTTTCAGGCCGCGCCACTCTTCTTTGACCAAACCGTCCGCCCCAATCAGGAAGGTACTGCGTTCGATGCCCTTGACCTTTTTGCCGTACATGATCTTGTTTTTGACCACGCCAAACATGTGGCACATTTTTTCTTCGGTGTCCGCGATCAGCTCAAACGGCAGTTCGAGCTTGGCTTTGAATTCGTCGTGCGACTTCATGTTGTCGCGCGAAACACCAAAGACCTCGGCGCCCGCGTCGATAAATTCTTGGTAGTGATCCCGAAACTGCATGGCTTCAGTGGTGCAGCCAGGCGTATTGTCTTTGGGGTAGAAAAACAAGACCAAGGTTTGCCCGGTGTGCGAGCTGTTGGTGACTCGCAAACCACCGGTTGCGCTGGCTTCAAATTCGGGCAGGGGCTTGTTGACAACGATCGCCATGGGGTATTGAATCTCTCGTGCTGGATGTGTCAGTCAAGTTGGGAAACGGCACACTGTGTACCGTGTGGGCTCTCAACAACAACCCGGGATTTTACTCTGAAATTGGCGACCGCTCTGGCTCGCCGCCGCCGTGTGGGGTGTTACACCAGCAGCGCAGCGACCACTCTGCGCCCTTCGCCTGCCAGGAAGTTGTAGGTTCGACAGGCGGCCTGCGTGTCCATGGTTTCCACCCCAATCCGTCGTGCATACAGGGCCGCCAGCCACTGGGGATTGGCAAATCGCAGGCGCGGGCCACTGCCGAAGAGTACCAATTCAGCGCCCCAATCCAGCATCGGATCGAAGCATGCGGCATCCATTGCCTCAAAAGTACGCGCTTGCCAGTCTTGTCGGTGCCCCATACTGCTGATCAGCAGGGAGCTGTTCGTTTGTTCGCCGTTTACCGCGACCCAGCCATCACCGTAACCAGTAATCGTGGGGCCTTGGCTTCGGTCGGGTTGGAGTTTCATGCGAGGTCAATCTGGCGTGGTAAGGGGTGTTCTGCCTCGGGGCAGGCGCGGAACTGTGGTCAAATTATAGGTTTCGTGTTGTGTGGTTTACCCTCGGAGGGACCTTGAAATCCATTTACAAATCGGCCAAGCTGGCCAACGTCTGCTACGACATTCGCGGCCCCATCATGGACCGCGCGCGCCAGATGGAAGAGGAAGGTCAAAAAATCATCAAGCTCAATATCGGCAATCTTGCGGTTTTTGGGTTTGATGCACCCGAGGAAATCCAACAGGACATGATCCGGAACCTGCCCAATTCGGCGGGTTACTCGGACAGCAAGGGCATTTTTGCCGCCCGCAAGGCGGTGATGCACGAAACGCAAAAGCAGGGCATCCACGGCGTCACGCTCGACGACATTTACCTCGGCAACGGAGCCAGCGAGTTGATCGTGATGGCGACCAACGGCCTGCTCGATGACGGCGACGAAATGCTTTTGCCCGCGCCCGACTACCCGCTGTGGACGGCTGCGGCCAGCCTCTCGGGCGGCACGCCGGTGCACTACCTGTGCGACGAGGCCAATGGCTGGATGCCGGACCTCGACGACATCCGCGCCAAGATCACGCCGCGTACCAAAGCGATTGTGGTGATTAACCCCAACAACCCTACCGGTGCACTGTATTCGGACGAACTGCTGCTCGCTATTGTGGCGATTGCGCGCGAACACGGCTTGGTGATTTTTGCTGACGAGGTCTACGACAAGGTCTTGTACGACGGCGCGCGCCATACGGCGATTGGCTCGCTCAGTGACGATGTCCTCACGCTTACCTTTAATTCGCTGTCAAAAAGCTACCGCTCTTGCGGGTACCGCGCGGGCTGGCTGGTCGTTTCAGGCGACAAGCGCCCGGCCAGGGACTACATTGAGGGCCTGAATATGCTCTCCAATATGCGTTTGTGCGCCAATGTTCCGGGCCAGTACGCCATCCAGACGGCGTTGGGCGGCCACCAAAGCATTGACGACCTGGTGCGCGAAGGCGGGCGACTGCGTCGCCAGCGCGATTTGGCCTATGAGCTGATCACCGCCATTCCGGGGGTGAGCTGCGTCAAACCCAGCGCGGCCTTGTACATGTTTCCCCGGCTTGATCCGGTGGTTTATCCGATTGAGGACGACCAGGCCTTTTTCCTGGAGTTGCTGCAGGAAACCCGTGTGATGCTGGTGCAGGGAACCGGCTTCAACTGGGCCCAGCCAGACCACTTCCGCATTGTGTTTTTGCCGCATGAAGACGATTTGCGCGAGGCCATTGGCCGCGTCGCCAAGTTTTTGGAAACCTACCGCAAGCGCCATAGCAATTAAGCCGATCGCGCGCGTGACCCGGCCAGGGTTGTGTGCATTGGCTCCCTGATTTATTTAACGAAGAACTGTATGAAACCGATTCAAGTAGGCCTTTTGGGTATTGGCGTGGTGGGCTCTGGGACATTCAATGTGCTTGCCCGCAACCAGAATGAAATCCAGCGCCGTGCGGGCCGTGGCATCGAGATCACGATGGTCGCGGACCTGGACACGGAGCGTGCGCGTGCCGCCGTGGGGCCCAACGTTACCGTGGTCAACGATGCCCGCGCTGTGATCGCCAATCCTGACATTGACATCGTGATTGAGCTCATCGGTGGTTATGGCATCGCCAAATCGCTGGTCTTGGAGGCGATTGCCGCAGGCAAGCACGTGGTGACGGCCAACAAGGCGTTGCTGGCGGTGCACGGCACCGAGATTTTTGCGGCCGCCTCGGCCAAAGGCGTGATGGTTGCGTTTGAGGCGGCGGTGGCCGGTGGCATTCCGATCATCAAAGCGCTGCGTGAAGGCCTGACCGCCAACCGCATCGAGTGGATTGCCGGCATCATCAACGGCACCACCAATTTCATCTTGTCCGAAATGCGCAGCAAGGGGCTGGACTTTGACGTGGTGCTCAAGGAGGCGCAGCGACTGGGCTATGCCGAGGCCGATCCGACCTTTGACATTGAAGGCGTGGACGCGGCCCACAAGGCGACCATCATGTCGGCCATTGCTTTTGGTATTTCGGTGCAGTTTGACAAAGCCTATGTGGAAGGCATCACCAAGCTTTCCAGCCAGGACATCAAGTACGCTGAGCAACTGGGCTATCGCATCAAACTCCTCGGGATTGCCAAACGCCGCCCTGAAGGTATCGAGTTGCGCGTCCACCCCAGCCTGGTGCCGAGCAAACGCCTGATTGCCAATGTTGAAGGCGCCATGAATGCCGTCATGGTGCAAGGTGACGCGGTCGGAACCACCTTGTACTACGGTAAGGGCGCGGGTTCCGAGCCCACAGCCAGTGCAGTCATTGCCGACTTGGTGGACATTACCCGCCTGCACACCGCAGACGCCGCCCAGCGCGTACCGCATTTGGCGTTCCAACCCAACGCCATGAGCGACCTGCCGATCTTGCCCATGAGTCAAATCGTCACCAGCTACTACCTGCGCCTGCGGGTGGCGGACCAGACCGGCGTGCTGGCCAAGGTCACCGGTATTTTGGCGGACGCCGACATCAGCATCGACGCGGTTTTGCAGCGCGAGGCTGACGAAGTGAGCGGTGAAGAGGCCAACCAAACCGATCTCATCATCCTGACCCACGACTGCGCCGAGTCGCGCATGGACACGGCCCTGGTACACATGCAGGCGCTGCCCACGGTACTGCAAGCCATTGTGCGCATCCGCAAGGAAGAGCTGGCCTGATGCGTTACATCTCCACCCGCGCCACCGGCACGCCCCCCTCCGAACCCAAGCGCTTTTGCGAAATCCTGCTGGAAGGCCTGGCGCCCGACGGCGGCTTGTACCTGCCGGAGACCTATCCTCAGGTGGACTCCGCCACACTGAGTCGCTGGCGCGGTCTGCCCTACGCCGATCTCGCGTTTGAAATCTTGTCGCTGTTTGTGGACGACATCCCGGCCGACGACCTGCGCGCGCTGTGCCGCAAGACCTATACCGAAGAAGTGTTTGGCACCGCCGCCATCGTGCCGCTGACCCGGCTTGAAGACGGTTTGTACCTGCAAGCCCTGTCCAACGGGCCCACGCTGGCGTTCAAGGACATGGCCATGCAATTGCTGGGCAACCTGTTCGAGTACGAATTGGCGCGCCGGGGCGAAGAGCTCAACATCTTTGGTGCCACCAGTGGCGACACCGGCAGCGCCGCTGAATACGCCATGCGCGGTAAAAAAGGCGTACGCGTTTTCATGACCAGCCCCGACGGGCGCATGAGCCCGTTTCAGCAGGCGCAAATGTTCAGCCTGCTGGATGACAACATCTACAACATCGCCATTACCGGCGTGTTCGACGATTGCCAGGATCTGGTCAAGGCTGTCTCAGGCGACCTCGACTTCAAGCGCAAATACAAAATCGGCACGGTCAATTCCATCAACTGGGCGCGCTTGATGGCGCAGGTGGTGTACTACTTCGCGGGCTACCTGCAAAGCACGAAAACCAATGATGAACGCGTGAGTTTCACCGTGCCCAGCGGTAATTTTGGCAACGTCTGCGCGGGCCACGTGGCCCGCATGATGGGTTTGCCGATTGCGCAGCTGGTCGTGGCCACCAATGAAAACGATGTGTTGGATGAGTTCTTCCGCACCGGCGTCTACCGTGTGCGTGGAACCGCGGATACGCACGAAACCTCGAGCCCGTCCATGGATATTTCCAAGGCCAGCAATTTCGAACGCTTTGTGTTTGATCTGCTCGGTCGTGACGGCGCCCGCACCGCCGATTTGTTCGGCTCGCAGGTGCCTCGCCAGGGCCGATTTGACCTGGGTGCCGACCCGGCGTTTGCGCAAGCCGCCAGCCGCTACGGTTTTGCCAGTGGCAAAAGCACGCACCAGGACCGCCTGGCCACCATCCGCCAGACTTGGGAGAAGTACGGTGTGGTGGTGGACACCCATACCGCCGACGGCCTGAAAGTGGCGCAGGAGCATCGCCAGACTGGCGTGCCCATGCTGGTGCTGGAAACTGCCTTGCCCATCAAATTCGCCGCCACCATCGTCGAGGCCTTGGGGCGCGAGCCCGAGCGTCCGGCCAAGTTTGCGGGCATTGAGGCATTGCCGAAAAAAGTGAGCGTCATGGCGCCTGATGTGCAGGCGATCAAAAACCTGATCGCCCAAGCTTGCGACTAAACCCGACTTCAAAAACATGAGTACGCCACCGGTCCGCAAACCCCTGATGCCGCTGGAAACAGCGCTTGCCCAGCTACTCGGTGCGTTGGACGGCCGAATCTTGGCCACCGAGCTGGTTTCGACCTTTGAAGCGGACGGTCGCGTGCTGGCGCAAGAGGTGGTCTCCGCCCTGCAGGTGCCGCCGCAGGACAACAGCTCGATGGATGGCTACGCGCTGCGCGTGTCGGATCTGGCCCCCGGCGCGGTCTTGCCGGTGTCACAGCGCATTGCCGCTGGCGCCAGC
>JARWZT010000016.1 GCA_029866205.1 Rhodoferax sp. | reverse complement strand
GCGCGAAGCCACCCAAACCACCGCCCCGACCAGCTCCCCAGCCAGCCTTTGCTATCGCTATCCCTCTCTTAGCCATTCCCAATTGGCACATTCGATAGCCAAGACCTATGATTCCCCCCATGCCGATTGACAAACACCAATCGGCACTTTGTAACAATCCTAAGGAAACCAAGCATGACTACCGCCACCCGCCCCGAAATCAAAACCCTGGCCAACCTCGAATCCGCCTTTGCCGGCGAATCGATGGCGCACATCAAATACCGCTACTTCGCCAAACTGGCACGCGAAATGGGCGACGAACTCACCGCCCGCACATTCGAAGAAACCGCCAACCAGGAAGTGATGCACGCGTTTGGCCACCTTGACCTGCTCTACCCCAAGGCCAGCATGACACCGGCCAAAGCGCTGCAAATCGCCATCGACGGTGAAACCTACGAGTACACCGAGATGTACCCCGGCTTTCGCAAAACCGCCGAACTCGAGGGCAACGCCGCCGCCGTGGCCGAGATCGACGAACAAATTTCCGAGAGCAAAGAGCACGCCGCCGCCTTCCAAGCCGCACTCGATACTGCTGCCGCCCTGAAGGCCACGCTGGACAAGGCGCAAAAGCGCTTTGCCGCCCTGGCCAAGGTCGAAGAGCGCCACGCCAAACACTACCAGGCCATCCTCGCTACAGTTGCGGCCAAGTAAACACCCCCCTATTTCCCTTTTTGAAGAAAAACCCATGAAAACCTATATCTGCATCGTGTGTGGCTTTGTGTACGACGAGGCCGCTGGCCGCCCCGAAGACGGCATTGCCGCGGGCACCCTGTGGGCCGACGTGCCCGAGACCTGGAGCTGCCCGGACTGTGGCGTGGCCAAGGCCGACTTTGAAGTCGTGGCAGTCTGAATGAGCGCCGCAGCACTGGTGATCGTGGGCGCCGGATTGGCGGGCTGGACAACGGCACGGGAGTTCAGAAAGCTCGACACCAGCACGCCCGTGGTGCTAATTACCGCAGACAACGGCGACTTCTACGCCAAGCCCACGCTGTCCAACGCGTGCGCCCAAAAGCGCGCTGCAGAACAGCTGGTCACCACGCCAGCCGCCAAAATGGCTGAAACCCTGAATGTGACGCTTCTGGCGCACAGCCTGGTGCTGGCCATCAACGCCGCGGCCCACAGCCTGACGGTGGCGGGCGCAAACGGCGACTCCCAGACGCTGCCCTACCGCCAACTGGTGCTGGCCACCGGTGCGCACCCCATACGTGTGCCCCTGCAAGGCGAGGCAGCGGCGCAAGTGCAATCCATCAATCACCTGAGCGATCTGGCGCACTTTCAGCTGGTGTTGGGCGATACGCCCAAAACCGTGTTGATCATGGGCGCAGGGCTGATCGGCTGTGAGTTTGCCAACGACCTGGTGCTCGGCGGCCACCGGGTACACATTGCCGACCCTGCCGAGCGCCCGCTCGCCGCGTTGCTTCCCACAGGTGCGAGCCAGCAGCTGCAAGACGCCCTGCAATCACTGGGCGTGGTCTGGCATCTGGGGTCGACGGTTCAGTCTTTGCGCCATGCGGACAGCACCCCAGCGCTGGCAGCCACACTGTCCAACGGTCAAGAGGTGGCGGCCGACCTGGTGCTCAGCGCCATTGGACTGCGCGCGGACACCGCACTGGCGCAGGCAGCGGGCCTGCACTGCGAGCGGGGGGTGGTGGTAGACGAGCAGTTGCACACCAGCGCGCAAGACGTTTTTGCGTTGGGCGACTGTGCCCAGTACGCCAGCGCGGGTGCGCGCACCCTGCCCTACGTCATGCCAATCATGAACGCGGCGCGGGCCTTGGCGGCGACACTGGCCGGAACCCCTACGCCCTTGGTATTTCCGCTCATGCCGGTGTCAGTCAAGACGCCAGCCTTGCCGACCGTCGTAGCTGCGCCCCACCCGGGCCTAGCGGGTCACTGGGTTGCCGACGATTTGGACGCCGAGGCGGCACAAACCGGCGGCGCCTGGCGCTTCCTGGATGGCCAGGGACAGCAGCGCGGCTTTGTTCTGACCGGCAAGCAAAGCGCGCGGCGCATGGAACTGGCCAAAACGACGGTGCTCTGAGCCACGGCAGCGGTAGCCCCAGCGGCCCCGGCAAGGCTGGGGCCCAAAGTGGGGCGTCTACAATCAAAGGTCTCACCCGCCCAGCGGACACCGGCCGCATGCCGGCTGGCCCCGCCCACGCACCAGGACGCACGATGGCCCCCAACAATACCCCCCCCGTATCCGACCACGACGCTGACGCGCAAGAGAAAAAAGCCCAGCTACGGCAAGCGGCGCTGGAATACCACCAGTTTCCAACGCCGGGCAAGATTTCTGTCACACCTACCAAGCAGCTGATCAACCAGCATGATTTGGCATTGGCGTACTCGCCTGGCGTGGCCTCGCCTTGCGAAGAAATTGTCAAAGACCCCAACAACGCCTTCAAATACACCAGCCGGGGCAACCTGGTCGCCGTCATCACCAACGGCACCGCCGTGCTGGGCTTGGGCGACATTGGCCCACTCGCCGCCAAGCCGGTGATGGAGGGCAAAGGGGTGCTCTTCAAGAAATTTGCCGGCATCGACGTGTTTGACATCGAGATCAACGAAAAGCACGACCTCGACAAACTGGTCGACATCATCGCGTCACTTGAACCCACCTTTGGCGGCATCAACCTCGAAGACATCAAGGCCCCCGACTGCTTTTATGTGGAGCGCAAGCTGCGCGAACGCATGAAAATTCCGGTCTTCCACGACGACCAGCATGGTACGGCGATCGTGGTGGGTGCGGCCATCCTCAATGGCCTCAAGGTGGTGGGCAAAGACCCCAAAGAAATCAAACTGGTGACCTCCGGCGCTGGCGCCGCGGCGCTGGCCTGCCTGGGACTGCTGGTCAAATTGGGCATCCCCCGCGAGAACATTTTTGTGACCGACCTCGCCGGTGTGGTGTACGAGGGCCGAACCGAGCTGATGGACGCAGACAAGGCGTTCTTTGCCCAAAAAACCGATGCACGCACCCTGCGCGACATCATTGCCGGCGCCGACGTGTTTTTGGGATTGTCCGCAGGCGGTGTGCTCAAACAAGACATGGTGCAAAGCATGGCGGCCAAGCCGCTGATTTTCGCGCTGGCCAATCCGACGCCCGAGATCCTGCCGGAAGAGGTCAAGGCCGTTCGTGACGACGCCATCATGGCCACCGGCCGCAGCGACTTTCACAACCAGGTCAACAACGTCTTGTGCTTTCCGTACATCTTTCGGGGTGCGCTCGACGCAGGTGCCTCCACCATCACGATTGAGATGGAGATTGCGGCAGTGCATGCGATTGCCGAACTGGCCCAGGCGGAGCAAAGCGACGTTGTCGCCGCCGCTTACGCGGGTGAGCAACTCGCGTTTGGCCCCGAATACCTGATTCCCAAGCCCTTTGATCCGCGCCTGATGATGAAAATCGCGCCGGCCGTGGCGCAAGCCGCCGCCGACAGCGGTGTTGCCCTGCGCCCGATTGCCGACATGGACGCCTACCGCGAGCAGCTGCAAAGCTTTGTCTATGCCTCGGGCACCACCATGCGGCCGATTTTTGCGATGGCCAAGAATGCCCTGAAAAAGCGCGTCGCCTTTGCCGAAGGCGAAGACGAACGCGTGCTGCGTGCCACCCAGATCGTGGTCGACGAAGGGCTGGCGATGCCGACATTGATTGGCCGCCCCGCCGTAATCGCCGAGCGCATCGCCAAATTTGGCCTGCGCCTGCGCGAGGGCCAGCACTACGCAGTGGTTAACGTGGAAAACGACCACCGCTACCGCGACTTCTGGCAGACCTACCACCGCATGGCCGAGCGCAAGGGTGTGACGGTGCCTGTGGCAAAGATCGAAATGCGTCGGCGCCTGACCCTGATCGGAGCGATGCTGCTGCACAAAGGCGATGTGGACGGCCTGATCTGCGGCACCTGGGGCACCACCGCCTTGCACCTGAACTACATCGATCAGGTGATTGGCAAGCGCCACTCGGCCCCGGTAGGCAGCAGCCAGGACGTGTCCATTTACGCCTGCATGAACGGCCTGATGCTGCCGGGACGCCAGGTTTTTGTGGTCGACACCCACGTCAACTACGACCCCACGGCACGCGAGCTCGCTCGGATCACCGTGATGGCCGCCGAGGAAATGCTGCGCTTTGGCATCGCGCCCAAGGCCGCGCTGCTGAGCCACTCCAACTTTGGCAGCAGCAATGAGCCCAGCGCGGTAAAAATGCGCGAAACCCTGCGCATCCTGCAGCAAGATGCACCCTGGCTTGAAGTGGACGGTGAAATGCACGGAGATATCGCATTGGACGGCCATGCCCGCGCCGCCCTGATGCCCAACAGCCCGCTCCAAGGCGATGCCAACCTGCTGGTCATGCCCAACATCGACGCTGCCAACATCGCGTACAACCTGCTCAAAACCGCGGCCGGCGGCAATATCGCCATTGGCCCGGTCTTGCTGGGTGCCGCCAAACCGGTCCACGTGCTGACGGCCAGCACGACGGTACGGCGTATTGTCAACATGACGGCGCTCACAGTAGCCGACGCCAACGCCACCCGCTAAAGCCGGCCTCCAATTAACACCGCGGCGCTGGCCTGCGCCAAAAGGCGAGGCGGGGCCCGACTCCTAAGGATTGCGTGAAAAAACTATTCCAACTCACCGTCGAAGGTCGCAACCGGGACCGCTTGCTGGACGCCAGCAAACACGAAGTGCGCAAATATGTAGCACGCCAACGCCGTGCCGCCTTGCCCGAAGGCGTGGACTACTGGGACTTTGCCTGTCGCTTCGGATTGACCGAGGCGCAGGCAACCGACGTGCATTTTGCGACCCTGATCGGTCTGATGGACGAGGCTGGAAAGTCTGGGGCCGACGCGTTTTTTGTCAGTATCCTGGGCCGTGCCGGGGTGCGCAAGGCCAAACCCAAAGACCCGAGCGACAGCCGCAGCGAACAGCTGATGCGCCACCTTGACCCGGCGCGATAAAACCCCAGGCAGCCGCTACGGCAGCCGAGCTGGCGCAAAAAATATCGGGTAAACCCTCATTTTTCTCCGCAATGGGGCGGTCTGGGTATTGCGCTTATACCCCAGATCAACGACAATCAAATCTTGGTTTTGGGCAGTTTTTTTGATTGTTGACAAGGTTTTGGCGTGCGTTCAAGCCTGATGGTTCCAGGGGGTTTAGCAAGCGGGTTGTTTAAGGCAACCCACAAGTTTGCGACAGCGCTTCTGATTGCTACCGTCGCTTTGGCTGGGGCACAAGCGTTTGCGTCGAGTGGGCAACTGCCGACGATTTCGCAGCAAGCGCTGACGTTGCAAGGCGTCGAAACTTATCGCAACATTCAACGCGGCGGCCCGTTTCCCTTCGAGAAAGATGGTGCGGTCTTCGGTAATCGCGAACGTATTTTGCCTTTGCAAAAGCGGGGTTATTACCGGGAATACACCGTCAAAACGCCAGGCTCGCGAAACCGTGGAGCTCAAAGAATCGTGTGCGGCGGCCCTGCTACCGCGCCAGACGCTTGTTACTACACGGCCGATCACTATGCGAGTTTTCGCATGATCGTGCCTTGAATTGAATTTTTATTGATGAAAGTGAATCGAGGATGGACACGCCACTTCGAACCGTAAGAACGAATATCGTTCAATCGATACGCGCATTTCGCGTATCTGACCTGCAAGAAGCTGCCCAAGGTTTGGGGCACCACTTCCTGTACGCTAATCTGGGCAGCGCCCAGACCAAGCAAGATGTACTCGACCTGATCGGTGCCCAGTTCACGCTGGCGACGACCTCGGGCAAGAACTTTGACTCGCTCTACGACAGCATGACCGATCCGGTGCATAAATCGGGCCCTCAGCCAGGCTTTATTGCCGTGCTCGAGCACATTCCGGCCAACGCCAAGTTTGACAAGGAAGCGCGCGAACAATTGCTGGACATCTTCCGGGACACGGCAGATTACTGGGGGGAGCGGAAAATTCCGTTCCGATGCTTCTATTCTTTTCTGTAGCCCGTTCTGCGCAAACCAGCCAAGCAGAACGGGCGAATCAGGCAAACAGCGAATCTGCACCCTTGGTCGCTCAAGGTCAAGATTCGGTCACCGAAAAGCTCCCCAGTGACTTTTTGATCGACGTGTCGCCCCTGGCGCTGCGCATGAGCAGCCCGTTTAACGCGGGATATTGGCTCGCAGCGGCCTAAGCGCAATCACTTCGGCTTTGGCCGAAGCCATAGAAAAGCCCACTCGCGTGGGCTTTTTCTTTGGCGCTAGCGTACCCACCACCATCGGGTGGAGCCCAGGACTTGCGGATTAGAGCTGCTGCACCAAGGCCACGTACTCCGCCACCGGGATCTCCTGGGCTCGGCGTTGCAGGTCGAAGCTGCCGGCAAAGTTCTTGGTCTCGAGCCAGTGGCCCAAGGTGTGGCGGATGAGCTTGCGGCGCTGGCTGAAAGCCACCTGCACCAGCTCACTGAAGAGGGCCACGTTGATTGAGGGCGGTGTGGCGAGCGGCACCATGCGCACCACGGCGCTGTCCACGCGCGGGGGCGGCTCAAAACTCTCGGGTGGCACAAACAGCACGTCTTCCAAGGCATAGCGCCACTGCAGCATGACGCTCAGGCGACTGAAATCCGAGGTGTCTGGTGCCGCGACCATGCGATCAATCACTTCCTTTTGCAGCATGAAGTGCTGGTCTTGCACCAGGTCCACAAATTGGAGCAAGTGAAACAGGATCGGAGTGGAAATGTTGTAGGGCAGGTTGCCTACCACCCGGATTTTTTCGGGTCCGCGCACCAATGTTGTGAAATCGACCCGCAAGACATCCGCCTCAATCACCGTAAGCTGGGGGCGGGCGCGCAGGCGTTGCGCCAAGTCGCGGTCCAATTCAATCACCGTCAGTGCCCCCAGGCGCTCGACCAGAGGCTGGGTCAGGGCCGCCAGGCCGGGTCCAATTTCCACCACGTTTTGTCCCGGCACCGGAGCGATGGCATCCACAATGGCATCAATGATGGCGCCATCCGACAAAAAATGCTGGCCAAACCGCTTGCGGGCGATGTGTTGCATCAGAGCTTGGCCCCCGGGGCGGCAAGAAGACGTGTCACTCAGTTGGGCTCGCGGATTTCAACGAAAGCACGACTGCGGATGTCACGCTCCCAGGTCTGAAAGGCCTCTTCGATGCGCTGCGCTCGCAACTCGGCCCGCATACGCTCGCGCAGCTGCACGGGCGTGAGCTCTGCGGTGCGCCGCTCCATCAGCTGAATCAGGTGCACGCCAAAGCGCGAAACGATGGGGGCACCGATTTCGCGCTCTTTGAGGCGGTCCATGGCTTCCTCAAACTCTGGCACGAACATGCCGGGGTTGGCCCAGCCCAGATCGCCGCCCTGGGCCGCGCTGCCGTCTTGTGAAAGTTCGCGCGCTGCCGCCTCAAAACTGGTGCCACCGGCCAGAATGCGCGCGCGCACCTGGGCCAATTGCGTCAGCGCCTGGGCCTGGCTGAGCTGCGGGGTCAGACGCAACAAAATATGACGGGCACGCGTCTGCGTCACGGTTTGTACCAAGCTGCCGATGCGGCGATCAACCAGCTGCACCAAGTGAAAGCCTGCATCTGAGCGCACCGGCTCCGATACCTGGCCCACCGCCAAGGACTTGACGGCGTTGACAAACAGGGGCGGGTAGCGGTCGGCGCGGCGCAAACCAAGCAGGCCCCCATTGCTGCGGTCGGCCGCAGACAACTCTTTGACCAGGGTGTCAAATTTTTCGCCGGCGCGGATGCGCGCCAGCACCTGCTGCGCCTGGGCTTGCGCTTGCGCAACCTGGCTTGCAGTGGGGTTTTCGGTCAGTGCCACCAGCAGATGGGCCAGGTTTATTTCTTGCGCCATCGGATCCAGGTTGGCGGCCTGGCGGGCCGCAATCGCGTTTTCAACCTCGGCGTCAGTAATGCGCACACGGGCATCCACTTCGCGCTCATGCAAGCGGCTCAGGACGATCTGGTCACGGAGTTGGGCACGAAGCGTCGACTGCGCAATGCCGCGCTGCTCCAGGGTGCGGCGAAATTGCGCAAGATCCAATTGGTTTTGCGCTGCCAGATTGGCCTCGGCCTGGTCAATGGCGGCCGCTTCGGCCCGCAGCCCCAGCTCGCGGGCCAGTTGCAGCTGGGCGCGTTCGTTCACCAAGCGCTCCAGTACCAAGCGGCGCAACTCGGCGGCAGGGGGCAGAGGCTGGCGCTGCTGGGTCCGTTGCTCGGTGACTTGCTTGATTTGCGTCTGTAACTCGGCATTCGTGATGGGCTCGGAATTCACCAGCGCGACGATGAAATCGGCCGCTTGGGTGTTTTGCGCGAATGCAGCGCCCTGGCCACCCGCAAGCAGCGCAACAACCGTGGCCGCAGTGGCGAAAAAATGCAGTTTCATGGTGGTCAATGGGATTAATCGTAGATACGGCTGGGTGCGCCCGACACGCTGGAATCGCGCAGGTTCTGGTAGTGTGAAATATTGGAAGTCAGGGTTTTTTCGGGGCTCAGGCCGACACGGGTAAAACCGACAAACTCAAGCTGAAACATCAGGCGCTGGTTCGCGGTTTCGGCACTGGTCTGCACCCGCTCGACCACCACGCGTCCGATCCAGCAACCCGCATCGTACTCGACGCCCAACAGACTATCGACCAGCCGACCTTCGCGCAGGCTGTAGTTCATGCGACCCAAGGCGTAGTAGCGTCCCTCCCCCTGGCCCTGCCCGGCAGCCAGGGCTTCGCCTCGGTCGCCCCACAGGTCATTGATGGGCCACTGCCAGCTGGCGTCAATCTGCTCACTGAGGTCACGCTGGAAGCGGTAGGCCACATTGAACACCCGGTAGTTGGACGGGCTAAAGCGCATGCCCAGCACGGAACGTACCGATTGGTCAGTGCGGCCGTTGTACTGCACCGTAGAGTCCACCACCCAGCGCTCCGTCAAGCTGGCGGCCGCCCCGAGCAAAATATCACTGACGCCCGATGCGGCACTGGCGCTCGCAGAGTTGAGCGTGACGTTTTGGTCTTCAAACCGCAGGCGTTGCGCCACACCAAAGCGAGCAAGCTGGGCCCCGGAGCTCGGGTCGATGAAGCGCGTCGTCAGTCCTAGCGTCAACAGGTTGTTGTCAGAGATCTTGTCATTTCCGACAAAGGCGTTCTCGGTGTAGATGGTGGCGAAGTTGAAGTCATTGGCGCCCGTGTCGTAGTTGGGCAGCATGCTCTGGTTGCGAAACGGCGTGTAGACATAAAACGCACGGGGCTCCAGGGTTTGCACAAGCTCGCGGCCCATGACGGTGGCATCGCGCTCAAACACCAGGCCGCTGTCCAGGCTGAAGGTAGGCACCGTACGGTCGGCGTTTTGCCTTCCCGCATAGACGGCGTCAAACTGATAGCCTGAGGCGTGCAGTTGCACTTTGGGTGTGACGAAGCCCGCTGGCCGGACCATCGGGTAGCTGACCTGCGCCAAACCAAAAACGCGCTGGGCATTGGGTTGCAGGGTGAGTCCGCGGTCCGAATGAAAATGGGTCATGTCCGCATCCACCGACCAGTCCAGTCCCATCGCGTTGTTTTGCGCATAGCGCGCCGTCCACTGCGGCACACGGTCGTACGGAGGAGTGATGGGGGCGCTGGTGTCTTGCAGGGTTTGCCACTTCAGAACCTTGAGCGCCGATGAAAAATCACCCTGGCCCCAGGACGCCGTCAGATCCGCCGGCAACAGGCGCTGCGTTGCGCCGCCAATCGCGCTTCCGTTGTTGACGGCACTGCTGTTGGAAAAATCTCGCCAATAGTTGTCGTCACTCACCCGGTTGACATTGGCGGTAACCGCGATGCCGCCAATCGGCGAGTCAAGAGCGCCTGTGTGCGTGACCGACGCACCCCAGCGATCCGCATCGCGCAGCTTGTCGGTGGGCATATAGCTCAGCCGCACCGCGCCCGTGTAGCGCGGCTCCAGGTAGCGAAACTCGCCGCTCAGATTGACGCCGCGTGCGGTCATGAAAGTGGGCGTCAACGTGGCGTCGCGGTTGGGTGCAATGTCCAGGTAGTACGGCGTCGACACTTCCAGCCCGTTGGCATTGTCCAAGCCAATGGTCGGCGGCAGCATGCCGCTCTTGCGCTTCTCTGACAGCGGAAAACTGATCGGCAGCACGTGCAAAAGAGGCACACCCTTGAAGCTCAGAGTGGCATTTTGCGCCAAGCCAATGTCTTCGTCGCTGTCAATGTCGATGCGGGCGGCGTTCAATACCCAATCCGGCAACCAGTCCGGACCGGGTTTGCGCTTGCAGGTGGTGTAACTGGCCTGGTGCACGACCAAGTGGCTGCTGTCCAAAAATTCGGCCCGGGCCGCTTGACCGTGGGCGCCGTTTTGCGCGAACTCATAGCTGGGAGCGGTAAAAAATCCCTCAAAAGCGTCGACCTCGAGCTCCAGATAGGGGCCCTGAAAAATATTTCCATTGCGCTTGACCCAGACATGGCCGGTGGCACGGGCCGTGTCGGTCGGCATGTCGTAGTCCAGCCGGTCGGCGCGGATCATGGTGCCCGCCTTGCGCAGCTCGGCGTCACCCTCGAGCGTGGCGTCGAGGTCGGCCCGGCTGGTCAGGCGGTCTCCTTGCAAAAACACAGGTGCCTCGGGTGCCGGCGCAACCTGTGCCAGCGCCAAGCCGCTCCAGGCCGCGGCCAAAACGCAGACACGCCCTGTCGCAACCCGAAGGCCGGTGCCAGGCGGCAAGAAGGCCACGTCGCGCGCAGAAGATGCCATGGGGAAAAAAGGGCCCGTCACAAAAAGATAGAAAATGGATTATCCATGAGCACCCTTTCCACTCCCTCCCGCCCTTTGCCAACGCCAGCACCGGTGTTGTGGTCAGACCCCGAGCGCCAACGCCAATTCCAGAGCTGGCTGGCCTCGATTCAGGTGCACTTTGCGCTGCAGCCCGAAACCCTGCGGCTGGCTTCGGCTGATGCCAGCTTTCGGCGCTATTTGCGCATTGACACCCAGCGCGGCGCCCACGCTGAGAGTCTCATCATCATGGACGCGCCACCGGACAAAGAAAACAGCGCACCTTTTGTCAAGGTGGCGCAGTTGCTGCACGACGCCGCCATCCGCGCGCCGGAGGTGCTGGATTGGCAGCAGGAACAGGGGTTTTTGCTGCTGAGCGACCTGGGTGCACAGACGATGATGCAGGTCATTGATCCTGCAGCCCCGCCGCCGCTGAACCTGTATTTGCAGGCGGTCGATACCCTTATTGCCTGGCAAAAAGCATCGCGCCCCGGCGTGCTCCCACCTTACGACCACGCGCTCCTGCGCCGCGAACTCGAGCTCTTCCCGCAGTGGTACATCGGTCAACATCGTCAGTGGGCCCTGGACGAGGCGCAACGCAAGGTGCTGGACACCGCTTTCGAGACCATCATTGCCGAGAATCTGGCCTGGCCCCAGGTCTACGTGCACCGCGATTTCATGCCCCGGAACCTGATGGCCCCCATGCTTGTCGCTGCGCGGACTGCGCTGCCCCCCGAGGGGGCGCTCCAAAACAGCAGTCAATTGGGTGTGCTTGATTTCCAGGACGCAGTGTTTGGCCCCATTACTTACGACATCGCGAGTTTGGTGCGCGATGCATTTTTGAGCTGGGACGAAGACTTTTGCCTCGATGTCGTGGTGCGCTACTGGCAAAAGGCACGTGAGGCTGGCTTGCCGGTGGGCGACGACTTTGGCGTGTTTTATCGGGCTGTCGAATGGATGGGGCTGCAGCGGCACCTGAAAATTGCAGGCATTTTTGCGCGGCTTTCCTTGCGCGACGGCAAAGCGCATTACCTGGCGGATACGCCGCGCTTTATCACCTATATCCGCGCGACTTGCGGCCGCTACCGCGAACTCAAACCCCTGCTGCGCCTGATTGACAAAATGGAGGGCATCGAAGAGCCCAACGTCTTTGGCTTTGGCCGCAGCCCGGGAGCCGCATAAAAGTGCCCCGCTTTTTTTGTCCCGCGCCACTGCACACCGGGGACCTGCTGGAGCTGCCTGCAGGCGCTGCGCGCCATGTGCAAGTGCTGCGCCTGCAGCCCGGCGATACCCTCACGCTGTTCAACCACGGCCCCGGCTGGACGACCGGTGGCAGCACCCACAGCGCGGGCGGTGAATTTGAGGCCATCGTCACCCAGATGGGCCGAAGCCACGTGCAAGTGCAGGTGGGTGCGCACCTGGCGGTAGAACGCGAGGCGGCACGCAGCGTGCACATCGCCATTGCGATGCCGGCCAACGACCGGATGGACTGGCTGGTTGAAAAAGCCACCGAGCTCGGTGTGGCCAGCATCCAGCCGCTGATGAGCGAACGCAGCGTGCTGCGTCTGGCGGGCGAGCGTGCCGACAAAAAAACCGCACACTGGCAAAGCGTTGCCGTTGCCGCCTGTGAACAATGCGGTGGCAACCGGGTGCCCTTGCTTCATCCGGTAAGCACGCTGGCGCATTGGCTGCGCGGCCTGCCTGCGACCGAGCCCGTAGCCCCGGCACGGCTGCTGCTGTCGCTGCGCGACGGTTCACGACCGTTGCGAGATCGGCTGGCCACCAGCGCAACCCCAGCAGCGATTTTTTTGTCGGGCCCCGAAGGCGGCCTGAGCCCAAGCGAAGAAGACGCGGCCTTGGCCTGTGGCTTTGCCCCGATGTCTCTGGGTGCGCGGGTGCTGCGGGCCGAGACGGCCGCGCTTACCGCCTTGGCGATATTGGTTTAGGCGCCGGACAAGCGCTCACGCCGCATAACGCAGCGCCAGCCACTGCTGGAGCGCGCTAAGCACGGGCGCCGGGTCGGACTCATTGAAGATCTCGTGGTACAGATCGTCAAAGCACTGGCTGGTGAGCACGCTGGCGGGTGCCTGTGCGGCAAAAGCGCGGCTGCCTGCGGGGTTGACCAGCCGGTCTTGGCCCGCATACATCAGCAGTGTGGGCACGGTCCACTGGCTTGCCAACGCGCAGGTCTGTGCGCCGGCCGTGGCAATAAACAGCGCCAGCCGGGCGCAAATGCGGTCGTGCACCAGTGGGTCAGCGCGGTAGGCGGCCACCACGGCTGCGTCATGCGAAAGGAAATTGGCGTCCAAGCCATTGCCGACACGCAGATTGGGTGCGATTTTGGGCAGCGTCGCCAACAACAACTTTTGGAAAGCGTTCAGGCCCGGGTCCAGCGCGGGGCTGGACAAGACCAGCGCATCCACCGCGCGCAGTTTGAGCGAAACAAAGCGCGCCGCAATCAGCCCGCCCAGGCTGTGGCCGAGCAACACGATAGGCAAACCCGGAGCCACAGCGGCCCGACTGCGGTCGAACACCGTGGCCAGGTCATCGAGCAGGCGGTGTTCATCGGGCAGGCTGCCGGGTGCACCGCTGGACAATCCATGTCCGCACAAATCAAATGCGCGCACCGCAAAGCCCCAGTCATTGAGCTGCTGGGCCACCGCTTCATACCGCCCACTGTGTTCGCCCAAGCCGTGAACAATGATCACCAGCCCGCGCGGCGCGGCGACGTCCGCCAGCGGCCAGTCGCGCAGTGCCAGGGTGGCGCCATGGGGGGTGGTGATTTCGGATTGGTGGGCAGCGGTCATGGCAGGGCTTTCAGGGGGCGTGATCAAGAAGTCTCAGGGAAAGCGGGCGATCACCTGCGCCACAGCGGCAGTGAGCTTTTTGGCATAGGGCACATGCAAAAATTCATTGGGCCCGTGCGCGTTGCTTTTGGGGCCAAGCACGCCGCAAACCATCATCTGGGCCTTGGGGAAACCCGTGCTCAGCATGTTCATCAAGGGAATCGTGCCGCCTTGCCCGATGTAGCCACAAGGCGCACCAAAGTGCGCTTGTGAGGCGGCGTTCAGGGCCTGCTCGAACCACGGCGCAGTGCTCGGTGCATTCCAGCCCGTGGCACCACCACCGCCTTCAAACGTCACTTTGGCCTGGTAGGGCGCGTTGTCTTCGAGCAGGGCTTTGAGTTCTTGCACGGCACTGGCGGCCTCGACCAGCGGCGGCAAGCGCAGCGACAGCTTGAAGGCGGTGTAGGGGCGCAGCACATTGCCCGCGTTTTTCATCTCGGGAAAGCCATCGGCGCCGGTCACGCTGAGGGTGGGCAGCCAGGTACGGTTCAGCAGGGCCTGCAGCGGGTCCGTCGTGGTGGGTAGTGCAAACTGGCTGGCACCGCCGCAGTCGTAATGCGCCCATGGAAAGCGCTTATACAACTCGTCTCCCAAGATATCGGCGGTGGCCTGCGCCTGCGCCATGCGCTCGGGTGGCACAGGGCAGTAAAAGCTCTCGGGCAACAGGCGCCCGGTCGCGCTGTCTTCCAGCCGATCCAGCAAGTGGCGCAGGATGCGAAAGCTGGAGGGCACCACACCGCTGGCATCACCCGAATGCACGCCTTCGGTCAGAATTTCGACCTTGAGCACGCCACTGGCCATACCGCGCAGGCTGTTGGTCAGCCAGAGCTGGTCGTAATTGCCTGCGCCCGAATCCAGGCACACCACCAGACCCACATCGCCCAGCCGGGAACGCAGTGCGTCCACATAAGGCAGCAGGTCGTAGGAGCCGCTTTCTTCACAGGTCTCGATCAGTCCGATGATGCGCGGGTGCGCCACCTTTTGGCTTTGCAGCGCCTGAATGGCGGCAATGGCCGCATAGGCCGCGTAGCCGTCGTCGGCTCCGCCGCGCCCGTAAAGCCTGCCCTCCTGAAGCTTGGGAGTCCAGGGGCCCAAATCATTGCGCCAGCCCGAAAACTCGGGCTGCTTGTCCAGGTGTCCGTACATCAGAACAGTTTGCGCGCTCACCGTGTCACTGGCGTTGCGGGTGGACGCCACTTCAAAGAGCAGCACCGGCGTGCGACCCGGCAGGCGCACCACTTCGAGCGTGAGCCCTGCCACTTTTTGGGCCTCAATCCACTGCGCGGTGTTGCGCACCACAGTTTCCAAGTAGCCGTGGGCTGCCCAATCGGTATCAAAAGCGGGTGACTTGGCGGGAATGGCGATGTACTCGCTCAGACGCGCCACAATGTCGCTGTCCCACGCTTGGCTGACCTGGTCAAGGACCCGGGTGGTATCGAGGGCGGTGTCGGGCAGGCGTGCAGTCATGGGGGTAGATCTCCGGAATTAAGGCGCGAGACGCAGGGCAACGCCAATGGGCGCAGCGCGTCATGATGCCACGCTTCGCCACTATGCTCACACACCGCCGCAAGACTTGAGGTTCACACCATGCCATCCACCGCACCCCCACCGTTTAACGCCCAAAAGCTGGAAGTTCTGGCTTTTGACATTTTTGGCACCGTGGTCGACTGGCATGGCAGCATCGTACGGGAGATGCTTCAGTGGTACCCGCAGGTGGATGGCGACGCTTTTGCGCTCGCCTGGCGCGCGGGCTACGCACCGGCCATGGCACGGGTGATGGCAGGCGAGCTGCCGTGGACGCTGATTGACGATTTGCACCGCCAAATTCTGGATACCCTGCTGCCCGATTTTGGACTGGCGCACCTCAGCGAAGCCGAACGCGCACAACTCAACCGCGTATGGCATCGGCTCGCCGCATGGCCGGACGTGGTAGCTGGGCTGACGCGCCTGAAACGCAACTACCTGCTGTGCACCCTGTCCAACGGCAACCTGAATTTGCTCACCCGCCTGTCAAAGCAGGCAGCACTGCCCTGGGACTGCATCCTGAGCGCCGAGACCTTCCATGCCTACAAACCCGACCCGCGCACCTATGGCGGCGCCGCGCGGGTCTTTGATGTGTCTCCAGAGGCGGTCATGCTGGTTGCCACGCACCACGACGACTTGGCTGCCGCCCGCTCCTGCGGCCTTCGCACCGCTTACATCGAGCGTCCACTCGAATTTGGTGCCCAGCACCCGAAAATCGAAACAGCCGTGGCCGCCAATGACCTGCATGCGCCCAATCTGCTGGCGCTGGCAGAAAGGCTCGGCTGCTAGGCGGGCGCCGCCCTTCACTGCAAGATCAACGCCCCTGCAAGCGGTTGAGGTATTCGAGAAGCAACAAAATACGTGCTCGAACCAAGGCATTGGCGTCGTAGTTGCCTCGGGCTTCTTTCAGGTGCTCGGCGTCATCAATGCGGTATTCGCGGCCCCAGATCGGCATGTCGCGGGTGCCGTGAGCGGCCACGGTACCACCCTCAATCACCTCGTAAAGACGATTCATGGGCAAGATGCCCTGGTTCTTTTTGGCCAACTGGGTCAAATCGGGTGGACCCACGCGCAGCAGGTTACCCAAGGGACCATTGCCCCGACCATCCATGCCATGGCAGCTCGCGCAGTTGGCTTCAAACTCGCGCTTGCCCATATCGGTTTTGGCTTGCTGCGCAAAAACCAGTCCGCTGCACATGGCCAACGCAAGGCACGAGGCGCTTAGAGTTGCAAATTTCATTGTGGTACTCCTGAGGGTTGTTTTCCGTCAGGGAACCTAGGGTGCGAAGGCGGCGCTCCCTGTGCGCAACATCACAACTTGAGGCGGTGTAGCCGAACTACACCGCCACCAAGTGCCGAATCAGACCCGCCAGGGCGCACAGGGCAATCACCGGAACCACGCCCCACTTCAGACGCAGCAGCGCCCAGACTGCGGCCAGCGCCAAACCCAGGGCAGCAAAATCAATGGCCCCCGAAGCGCCACCCGGGCGCGCAAGGTGCAGGCCAAAAAACACCGCCAGGCTGGCGATCACGCCCACCACGGCGGCGCTGATGGTGGTGAGCGGCGCGGTGAAGTGCAGCTTGCCATGGGTTGACTCAATTAAGGGTCCGCCGGCCAAAACAAAAATGAACGAGGGCAAAAAGGTAAACCAGGTCACCACCACCGCCGCCAGTGTCGCGCCGAGCGCCAAGGACTGCGGCCCCAGCACCGCCTGGCCCCAGCCACCCACAAAGCCGACAAAAGTCACCACCATGATCAACGGGCCCGGCGTGCTCTCGCCCAAGGCCAGGCCATCCATCATCTGCGCGGCGCTGAGCCAGCCAAAGTGTTCAACGGCCCCTTGGTGCACGTAGGGCAACACCGCATAGGCGCCACCAAACGTGAGCAAGGCAGCCTTGGTAAAAAACCAGGCCATCTGCGTGAGTGTGCCGTCCCAGCCCCAGACCGCGATCAGCCCCGCCAAAGGCAGAAGCCACAGGGCCGCGCCCGCTGTCAAGACCCGGGCCAGCCGTGTTGGCGTAAAACGCGCGTGCTCCGGCGTTGGAGTGTGGTCGTCAATCCATGCCGCGGGATGGGGCGCCAGCGCGCCGATAGAGGCCGCGCCATGCGAAGCGCCGCTGGCGAACTGCCCTGGCAACCAACGCTGTACCAGCGCACCCGTCAGCGCTGCAGCCAGCACCACCGCGGGAAACGGCACCTGCAACAGTGCCACGGCCACAAAGCTCAGAATGGCAATCGCCCACAAAAGGGGCGCACGCCGGGGCGTCGTGAGCGTGCGGCTGCCGATGCGGTGTACCGCCTGCAGCACCAACGCAGCGACCGCAGGTTTGATGCCCCAAAGCACTGCTGCCATCCAGGGCAAATCTCCATAAGCCATGTAGCCCCAGCTCAAACCTATCAGCAATAGCAACGAAGGCATCACAAACAAAGCCCCCGCCACCACGCCACCCCAGGTGCGGTGCATCAGCCAGCCGAGGTAAGTGGCGAGTTGCTGCGCCTCGGGGCCGGGCAGCAACATGCAGTAGTTCAGCGCATGCAAAAAGCGCCGCTCCGAAATCCAACGCCGCTGCTCCACCAACTCGCGGTGCATGATGGCGATTTGCCCTGCCGGACCACCAAAGCTGATGCAACCCAGCCTGAACCAAAAGCGCAGCGCCTCGCGAAAACTAACCGGAACAGGCGCAGTAGCGGTCGGCATGGAAAAGGTTGTCGCTGTCGTGGACGCGAGAAACCGATGCGCGATAGATGGAGGAAAGCCCTGGCCGCTTCAGCGCGAGAGCTTGTACACCGACGTACCGGCCCGCCAATTGGGCATGAAACGCACGGTTTTTCCATCTTGCAAACCAAAACTGTCCACCACGCGCAGACCGGCGCGCTGGGCCAGCTGGCCCAGATCGGCATGGGTACCCACGCGGATATTGGGTGTGTCGTACCACTGGTAAGGCAGGCGCTTGGTGACCGGCATTCGCCCCTGCAAAACGCTCAGGCGGTTGGGCCAATGGGCAAAGTTGGGAAAGGCCACAATGCCGATGCGCCCCACGCGCGCGGTCTCGCGCAGCATCACCTCGGCGTTTCGCAGATGCTGCAGGGTGTCGATTTGCAAGACGACGTCAAATGACGCGTCTTCAAACATGGCCAAACCCTCGTCCAGGTTGAGCTGAATGACGTTGACGCCACGCTTGACGCAGGCCAGCACATTGGCGTCGTCGATTTCAATGCCATAGCCACTGCAACCGCGCGTGGCCTGCAAATGCGCCAGCATGGCACCGTCGCCACAGCCGAGGTCAAGAACGCGCGCGCCTTGGGGCACCAACTGGGCCAAGGCGTGTTGAATGCTTTGGTCGCTCATGCCCCTACCTCTTGCGCCACGTTATTGAAATAGGCCCGCACCACGGCGTGGTAGCGCGCATCGTCCAGCAAAAACGCGTCGTGCCCGTGCGGCGCGTCGATTTCGGCGTAGCTCACCTCGCGCTGGTTGTCCAACAAGGCCTTGACAATCTCGCGGCTGCGCGCCGGGGCAAAGCGCCAATCCGTGGCAAAGCTCACCAAAAGGAATTTGGCCTGCGCACCCGCCAAGGCCTGTGTCAAGCTACCACCGTGGGCGCGCGCCGGATCGAAATAGTCCAGGGCGCGGGTGATCAGTAAATAAGTGTTGGCATCAAAATAATCCGCAAATTTATCACCCTGGTAGCGCAAGTAGCTCTCAATCTGAAACTCCACCTCCTGGGTGCTGTAGCGGTAGCTACCCTCGTTGGCGCCTGATACCGCGCTGCGGAGTTGGCGACCAAACTTCTCGTTCATCACGTCGTCGCTCAGGTAGGTGATGTGGCCGATCATGCGGGCGATGCGCAGGCCACGTTTGGGCAAGACGCCATGCTGGTAAAAGTCGCCGCCATGGAAATCGGGGTCGGTGACGATGGCGCGGCGGGCGACTTCATTGAAGGCGATGTTTTCGGCGGTCAGGTTGGGTGCGCTGGCCACCACCACCGCATGGCGCAAGCGCATTGGGTATTGCAAGGCCCAACCCAACGCCTGCATGCCGCCCAGGCTGCCGCCCATCACCGCTGCCAAGGTCTGAATGCCCAAGCGGTCCAACAACAAGGCCTGCGCATTGACCCAATCTTCCACCGTCACCACCGGAAAGCTCGCCCCATAAACTTGGCCATCCACCCGGTCGGGGTTGGCATGCATCGGACCGGTCGAGCCAAAACACGAGCCCAGGTTATTGATGCCGATGACAAAAAAGCGGTCGGTATCCAGCGGCTTGCCCGGACCGATCATGCTGTGCCACCAGCCCTCCGACTTTGGCTGGCCCGCATACACGCCGGCCACATGGTGCGAGGCATTCAGGGCGTGGCAGACCAGCACCGCGTTGGACCGGTCGGCGTTGAGGCTGCCATAGGTCTCGTAACTCAGGTCATAGGCACGGATGGACGCGCCACTGGTCAGCGCCAGCGGCTCGGCAAAGTGCATGGATTGGGGTGTGGCGATCAGCATAAAAAACCCGGCAACGCCAAACGCGGGGCCGGGTCAAAAGAGTGATCGCGGGGTCCGGGTTTAGCTGTATTTATTGAGCGCCCGCAAGCTGGAGCAAATTGGCGCTGTGTTGAAAGTATAGCAACGCCCTGATTTTTATCGGCACCTCCGCCAGTGGAGAGCCACAGCGCGAAGATCAGCCCGCCACCAGCGCGACCACACCCAAGGTGGCAAACACCAGCGCTGAGACAACATGGACCCAGCGCATAGGCACCAGGCGCGTCATGCGCTCGCCCAGCCAGACCACCGGTGCATTGGCCAGCATCATGCCTAAGGTGGTGCCCGCCACCACATAAAAGTACGCTTGGTATTGGGCTGCCAACATGACGGTGGCAATTTGCGTCTTGTCGCCCATCTCGGCCAAAAAAAATGCCACCACCGTGGTGCCAAAAACGCCCCAGCGCGGCGCGGCGTCGGCCTCTTCGTCGTCCATCTTGTCAGGGATCAGCATCCACACCGCCATGCCAATGAAAGACGCGGCAAGCACCCAGCGCAAGATCTGCGGCCCGACAAAGGTCGTAACCCACGCACCCACTGCGCCCGCCAATCCATGGTTGGCCAGCGTGGCCACCAAAATCCCCAGCACGATCGGCCAAGGCTTGCGAAAGCGTAAGGCCAAGATCAGCGCCAAGAGTTGGGTTTTGTCGCCTATTTCGGCCAAAGCCACGATGCCCGTAGACACTAAAAATGCTTCCATTGCTCAATGGTACCCAAGCCGGCGACCCGGTCATCGCACCACAACACAGCGGAGCGATCACTCTGGCGTGATATTTGCTTTATTTCGGTGCAAAATTTTTTAAATCACTCTTTTTGCACCAATAACAGGCAATTTTTCTCAAGGGTAAATTATGGAAGCACTAAAACAGGGCGCCGACGCTTTGTTCATTCTGTTGGGCGCAGTTATGGTGCTCGCCATGCACGCCGGATTTGCATTTCTGGAGCTAGGCACCGTCCGCCGCAAAAACCAGGTGAACGCGCTGGTCAAAATTTTGGCGGACTTTTCAGTCTCCACCATCGCCTACTTTCTGGTGGGCTACACGGTGGCCTATGGGACGCACTTTTTTGTGGGAGCAGAGCAACTCGCCGCCAAGAGTGGTTATGACTTGGTGAAGTTCTTCTTCCTGCTCACCTTTGCCGCGGCGATTCCAGCCATCATCTCGGGCGGGATTGCGGAACGCGCCAAGTTTTGGCCCCAGCTCATGGCCACCGCCGTCATTGTGGGTCTGGTCTACCCGGTGTTTGAAGGATTGGCCTGGAACCAGCAATTTGGCGTGCAAGCTTGGATCAAAGCCCGCACCGGTGCCGAATTTCACGATTTTGCAGGCAGCGTGGTAGTCCATGCCGTGGGTGGCTGGATCGCCCTGGGCGCGGTTTTGTTGTTGGGCGCGCGCAGTAACCGCTACCGCAAGGATGGCGCCATTTCTGCGCACCCGCCCTCCAGCATTCCTTTTCTGGCCCTGGGAGCCTGGATATTGACCGTGGGTTGGTTCGGCTTTAACGTCATGAGCGCACAAACCCTGGACAAGATCTCCGGACTGGTCGCGGTCAACTCCCTGATGGCGATGGTCGGCGGCACGTTGGCGGCGCTGTGGGTGGGTAAAAACGATCCCGGGTTTTTGCACAACGGGCCCTTGGCCGGCTTGGTGGCGGTTTGCGCTGGCTCAGATCTGATGCACCCGCTGGGTGCGTTGGTGGTGGGGGCTATCGCAGGCGCGATATTTGTCTATATGTTCACGCTGACCCAAAACAAATGGAAGATTGACGATGTACTGGGTGTGTGGCCCCTGCATGGACTGTGCGGCACCTGGGGCGGGTTGGCCGCCGGCATCTTTGGAAGTCAGACGCTGGGAGGACTGGGCGGCGTGTCGTTGGAGGCGCAGTTGATCGGCACCGCCATGGGCGTGGTTTGGGCACTGGCGGGCGGATTTGCCGTCTACGGCCTGCTCAAAATGACGGTCGGTTTGCGCATGAGTCAAGAGGAAGAGTTTGACGGCGCAGACTTGTCGACCCACAAAATCAGCGCATCCCCTGAGCGTGAATCGAACTGGTAAGTCTGCAAAATTGCAAAAATGACGCAAAAAATGTGACGCTTGTCAGTAAAAAGCTTTCTTTTGTAAGGCAATTTGCAAAAAAACAGTCCACATTGCGTGAATAAGCGCATAATGATTCCGCTTTGCCGTCTTATCGGCATGGCAGGTTTGCGGTGATTGGTCAGTTTCGCGTCTGCTCTAAGTCTTTATTGGTTTGTTGATTGCGGTTTTGGACTCCATCGCGTTTTGAGTTATTTTGAGGAGTCCTTTCATGGGCAACAAACTTTACGTAGGCAATCTGCCTTATTCTTTCCGTGACGAAGACCTGCAACAAGCTTTTGCAGCACACGGTTCCGTTTCCAGCGCCAAAGTCATGATGGAACGTGACACTGGCCGTTCCAAGGGCTTCGGCTTTGTGGAAATGGGCAGCGATGCTGAAGCACAAGCAGCTATCAACGGCATGAACGGCCAACAATTTGGCGGTCGTGGTCTGGTGGTGAATGAAGCCCGTCCGATGGAGCCTCGTCCTCCCCGTACCGGTGGCGGCGGCTTCGGTGGCGGCGCTGGCGGCGGTGGCTACGGCGGCGGCGCTGGTCGTTCCGGTGGCGGCGGCTACGGTGGTGCTGGCGGCGGTGGCGGCTACGGCGGCGGCGCTGGCGGCGGACGCTCTGGAGGCGGTGGTGGCTATGGCGGCGGACGCTCCGGCGGCGGCGGCTACTAATCATCGACAGCACCGTGTTGGCATCAGGCCAACGCAAAAAGATCAGGGTCCTTCGGGACCCTTTTTTTATGCCTGCAAATCAGCGTCTGCAGCGCGGGTTCAAAAAAGCCAGTGGGGCTGCTTTAAGGCCCCGCGTTGGCGGGTGCAAGCGTGGCGTGTACCCGCCCGGTGAGCTGCGCCACTTGTGTGACATTGTCATAGTCCAGTGCGTCTGCGGTGAATCGATGCGCGCCATGGCGCAACTCCACAGGCAAGTGCGAACGGACCACCTCTTGCTTCACAAAGACGTGCAAAAACTCCCCCCGAAACTCCAAGCGCTGATCGGTGCGGTTCGCGGATGTGACCTTGGCCTCACGCACGATGAGCGCCTGGCCCAAGAGCTGCACTTCACTGGCGTCTTCGTTGGTGAGCCCCCGCGCGGCGGACGCACGGCTCAAGCGGCCGGTGTCATCGACGGACTTGAGGGCAATCGCATCGATTTCGGTCCATTGGGTATCGGCGTAATGTCGCGCTTCAGCCCCGGTGACCTCGGCATGCAGGCGGCCCGTGCTGTCAAAGCTTTTTATGGAAAATTCCTTCATGAAGTAGTCGGGCGTGTGACCCACTACCGGCGCGGGTGCAGGTGCGGGGGTTTGCGGCGTTGTACGAACCAGCCAATAACTGCCCAAGGCCAAAACCAACATAAGGGCCAAGGGCAAGGACAACAAAAATCGGTCCCAGAGTGCGGGCAGCAAGGGCTTCACTGCTGGTATCCCGCCAAAAGCGCTCCGTAGTGCCCGCTGGCGGTCAAGAGCACATCGCAGAGCTCGCGCACCGCACCGTGGCCGCCATGACGCGTGGTGACGAAATGGGCCTGGGCCAGTACCTCCGCGTGGGCGTTGGCAGGCGCGCAGGCCAAGGCCGCCCGGCGCATCATGGGCAGGTCGGGCCAGTCGTCCCCCATGGCAGCCGCCTGGCTCCAGTCCAGACCAAGCGCCGACAAGGTGCTCTCTGCCGCCGGGCGTTTGTCTTCCGTTCCAAAGTGAACCTCGGTGATGCCCAAGGCCTGCAGGCGGGTGCGCAGGGGTGCCGAATCTCGCCCGGTGATCACCGCAGGTGTGATGCCGGCCTTTTGCAGCATTTTCAAACCGTGGCCGTCCAGCGTGTGAAAGCGCTTGAGTGTTTCTCCGGTTTCCGAATACAGCAAGCCGCCGTCGGTCAAGACCCCATCGACGTCGAAGAAAACGACTTTGACGCGCTTGGCACGCAGCAGCAGTTCGGCTGCGTAAGGCAGGACGATGCCGGTCATATGACTTTGGCCCGCATCAGGTCGTTGGTATTGACGGCGCCACACAGCTGTCCAGCGGCGTCGACGACCAGCACACTGGTAATTTTGCGCCGCTCCATCAACTCCACCGCGTCCACTGCCAACGCGTCTACGGCAATGGTTGCGGGCTGGGGGTGCATGACGTCTTGGGCGGTTTTGTTGCGCAAGTCCACGCCGCGCTCAACCCAGCGGCGCAAATCGCCATCCGTAAAAATCCCGAGCACGCCGCCTTGCGCGTCCACCACTGCGGTAGCCCCCAGGCCTTTGGCGCTCATTTCGCGCATCAGATCGCTAAAGCTGGCGTCAGGTGCAACGCGCGGCACAGCGTCGCCAGCGCGCATGACGTCACTGACATGGGTCAGCAGTTTGCGCCCAAGCGCGCCACCCGGGTGGGAGCGGGCAAAGTCTTCGGCTTTGAACCCGCGCGCATCGAGCAGCGCAACGGCGAGTGCGTCGCCCATGGCCAGTTGTGCTGTGGTACTGGCCGTAGGCGCGAGATTGAGCGGGCAGGCTTCCTTGTCCACGGCGGTATTCAGCCAGAGGTTGGCGTGCTGGGCCATGCTGGAGTCCGGGTTGCCGGTCATGGCAACCAAGGGCGTACCAAGGCGCTTGAGCACCGGAACAATGGCGCTGATTTCTTGTGACTCACCGCTGTTTGAAATCATGAGAACCAGGTCTTGCGCGGTCACCATACCCAAGTCGCCGTGGCTGGCTTCGGCCGGGTGGACGAACAGGGCTGGCGTACCGGTCGAAGCCAGGGTGGCCGCGATTTTTCGCCCGACATGCCCGCTTTTGCCCATGCCCATGACCACCACGCGTCCGGGAATCGCCAGCATGAGGGCTACGGCCTGCCCAAAGGAGTCGCCCAAACGGGACTTCAGCCCCAGCACCGCCGCGGCTTCAACATCGAAGGTGGCATGCGCCAGCGCCAGTGCGCGCTGAGACGCAAGGCCTGACAAATCGGAGAGGGTGGGAGTCATCGCGGCATTTTATAGATCGACCATCTTGGCGCCGTCAACGGTCACAATAGCCAGGCCGCATACCCATGGAAAGCGGCGATTAGCGGACGTTGCCCAGACGCCTGATGACCCATCCTGACTGCACACGCCATGCAACACACCCACGTTACCGACTACCTTCGCTCCCATATCCGCACGGTGTCCGATTGGCCCGCACCGGGTGTGCAATTTCGCGACATCACGCCGCTACTGCAAGACGCCAAGGTATTTCGGGTCCTGATCGATGCCTTTGTTCACCGCTATATGGATGCCGAACGCCGCCCCGACGTTGTGGCCGGACTGGACGCGCGCGGCTTTATTCTGGGTGCGGTAGTGGCTTATGAGCTCAACATCGGCTTCGTGCCGATCCGAAAAAAGGGCAAGTTGCCCTTCACCACGGTGGAGGAAACCTATGAACTCGAGTACGGCAATGCAACGGTGGAACTGCACACTGATGCGGTCAAGCCGAATCAGCGCGTGCTCTTGATTGACGACCTGATCGCCACGGGTGGCACCATGATGGCGGGCAAAAAGCTGCTGGAACGCCTGGGTGCCACGGTAATGGAGGGTGCGGCCATCGTGGACCTGCCCGAGCTTGGAGGCTCTGACAAACTGCGCGCCACCGGCATGCCGCTGTTCACATTGCTGGATTTTGCCGGGCACTGAAATCCGTCGAATGGCTCACTTGCCAATACAAAAACTCGAAAAAATCACCCCCAGCAAATCGTCCGAACTGAAAGCCCCGGTGATCTCGTTCAAGGCGTTTTGCGCCAGTCGCAGCTCCTCAGCCAGCAAGTCGAGCGCTTGGGCGTTTTGAGACAGGTGGGCGGCGGCCTCCATCAAATGCGCATCGACTTGGCGCAACGCCTGCACATGGCGCTCGCGGGCCATGAACAGACTGCCGCTTGAGGCTTGCCAGCCCGCGGCGTGCAGCAGCGCAGCGCGCAGCGCATCCAGCCCGGACCCGGTTTTGGCGGACAGACGGATACCGCCCTCGGGCGCGGGGCCATCGGTTACCGCATCGGCTTTGTTCCAGATATCGATCACGGGCACCTGATGCCCGATTTTTTGGGCCAGCAGTGCGGCAATTTGAAGATCGGCTTGCGCGTATTCGGCGCGCGCACATCGGGTCAGGTCGTGCAGAAAAAGCACCGCATCGGCGCCTTCAATGGCCCCCCAAGCGCGTTCAATGCCAATTTTTTCCACCTCATCGGCGCTCTCACGCAGGCCGGCGGTGTCCACCACATGCACGGGGACGCCGTCAATCTGTATGGTTTGCTCCACTTTGTCCCGCGTCGTGCCGGCAATCGGGGTGACGATGGCCAGCTCCGCCCCGGCCAAGGCGTTGAGCAGCGAAGATTTGCCCGCATTGGGCTGACCGGCGATGACCACCTGAATACCTTCGCGCAGCAGTGCACCTTGGGTCGCTTGTTGTTGCAGTGCTTGCAATGCGGCTTGCAATCGCGAGAGCTGACCCTGGGCATCGGCACGTTGCAAAAAGTCGATTTCCTCTTCCGGAAAATCCAGTGTCGCCTCGACCAACATGCGCAGACGCACCAGGGCCTCCAGTAATCCATGGACCTGTTTGGAAAATGCGCCCGACAGCGAGGCGGTGGCACTGCGGGCGGCGGCCTCGGTGCTGGCGTCTATCAGGTCGGCGATCGCTTCTGCTTGGGCCAGATCGATCTTGTCATTTAAAAACGCACGCTCGGTAAATTCGCCCGGCTGCGCCAGCCGCAAGCGCGGCAACACGGAAGTGCCGGCGGACGCTGCATCCTCTTGGGAAAGCGCCAGACAGCGCGCCACGAGCAATTGCAGCACGACGGGGCCGCCGTGGGCTTGGAGTTCGAGCACGTCTTCGCCGGTAAACGAATGCGGCGCCGGGAAATACAGCGCCAGTCCCTGGTCGATGGGCATACCTTGGGCATCGGGGAAAGACAAATAGGTTGCCTCGCGCGCGCGCAAATCACGTCCCAACCAAGCGCGCACCAGCGGCGAAAGGTCTTTGCCGCTGACCCGCACAATGCCCACCGCACCGCGACCAGGAGCGGTGGCAATGGCGATGATGGGGTCGTGTTGGCGGCTCAGCATGATTTACGGGGGGCAGAGTGCGGTTTATACAGGCAACGCACGCACGAAGGGCCGCTTGCGCGGCCCTTGGCTTGTCAACGCGGTGGTTGCGCTTACTTGAACGACGGCAGGTTGAACTGCGGTGGCACGCCCATGCGGGTGTTGATCAGCCACTGCTGTGCAATTGACAAAATGTTGTTGGTAATCCAGTAGACCACCAAGCCCGACGGGAAGAAGAAGAACATCACGCTGAAAGCCAGCGGCATAAACCACATCATCTTGGCTTGCATCGGGTCCGGCGGCGCGGGGTTCAGCGCCGTTTGTACAAGCGTGGTCAAGGTCATGATCAGCGGCAGGATGTAATACGGGTCAGGTGCCGAGAGGTCATGAATCCAGCCCATCCAGGGAGCGTTGCGCATTTCCACGCTGGACAACAACACCCAGTACAAGGCAATGAAGACCGGAATCTGAACCATGATCGGGAAGCAGCCACCCATGGGGTTGACCTTTTCTTCACGGTAAATGCGCATCATCTCTTGCTGCATTTGCTGCGGATTGTCTTTGAGGCGCTCGCGCATTTCGGTGATCTTGGGATTCACCGCTTTCATCTTGGCCATGCTGGCATACGCCTTGGCATTGAGCCAGTAAAACGCAATCTTCAACAGCAGCACCAAGCCAACAATAGACCAGCCCCAGTTCTTGATGACGCTGTGGATGTAGTCCAACAAGAAATACAGGGGCTTGGCCAAAATCGTAAGCCAGCCGTAGTCCTTGACCAGTTCCAGGCCGGGGGCCAGGGCTTCGAGCATTTTTTCTTCTTGCGGACCGACGAAGACGGTGGTCTCTACCGTGCGGGTGGCACCCGGCGCAATCGCTTCAAGCGGTGCCACCATGGCAGCGCGGTAGCAGCAGTCGGCCAGACCGCCACCGAGCTCAACGGCGTCGAGCGAAATCGTGCGCTGCATGCCGTCGGGCAAGATCCAGGCGCTGGCGAAATAGTGCTGCACCATGGCCACATAGCCGTTGGTGGACTGCTTTTCGTAGGTGGCGTTCTTTTTCTTGATATCGGCAAACTCTACTTTTTGGTACTTTTGGGCTTCGGTATAGACCGCCGGACCCGTGAACGTGGAATAGAACGACGACTCACCGGCCGGCTTGTTGCCGTCACGCACCAGTTGCAAATACAGCTGAGGCGCAATCGGTGCGCCGGTGGTGTTGGTCAGCGCGTGGCTCACCGCCACTGCATACGAACCGCGCTTGACGGTATAGGTCTTGACCAATTTAATACCACCGACATCGGCAGACTCAAAGCGGATCTGCAGGCTGTCAGCACCGTCCTTGAGTTCGCGTGCTCCGGTGGCCGTCATCGGCGTCTTGTGGGTGGGAAACGCACCGGGCACTGCCCCAGACACCACGCCCGACTGCGCCAGATAAATCCGGTCTTTGCTGTCGTCCAGCAGCGTCACGCGCTTGGTTTGGTCGGCAGTGTCGTTGTACTTCAGGAATTCGGAACCCACCAGGGTACCGCCCAAGGTGTCAAAACGCAGTGTCAAAACATCACTGCTGACCGTAAAACGCTCACTGGGCGCAGGGAGCGCGGCAGCGTCGGAGGCGCCGGGCAAAGGCGCGGGCGCCACCACGGCAGAACCGGGGACACTCGCGTCAGAGGCGGCAGATTTGGCAGCCACTGGCGCGGCAGCCTCCGTCTTGACCGGTTGACCTTGGAAAAAAGTGGCTTTGTGGCCGTTGTAAATCTGCCACTGATCCCACAGCAGCACCATGGAAAAGCCAAAGATCACCCACAAAATGGTGCGGCGAATATCGTTCATGAAGATTTCTTTTCGGAAGAGGGAGAGATCAAACGGCTAAACAGCCGGGGTTTTTCGACGGGAACCGGGTCATGGCCGCCAGCGCACCAAGGCTGACAGCGCACCAGCCTGGACAGGACAAGGTAGGAGCCCGCAGCGGCACCATGGCGCTCCAACGCGCCCAAAGCATACACAGAACACGTGGGCTCAAAGCGGCAACCCGCACCGAGCCAAGGGCTTAACACCAGGCGGTAAGCCCGAACGACACCGAGCAATAAGGCTTGCATCATGGTCAGGCGCGCAATTGAGGATGGGCAATGGCGCGTTCAAAGAGTTCCAGCAACTCGGCACGCACCGCCGCTTTAAGACGATCGGAACTGGCGCTGATAAATTCTTTTCGGTCAAACGCGGCGCGCAAGCGAACCACGTGGCCCCGTGGCCGCAAGCGGGGGGCGTATTGGGCACTCACCGTATAGATTTGACGCTTGATCGCATTGCGTGTGACTGCCCGCTTGGCCCAGCGTTTGGGCACCATGGCACCCAGAACCCCGATCGGGGCTTGGTTCACAGCGCCCGCATCAAGAATCAAGTCATCGCGCGGCGTTTCACCCGCCTGCTGCGTGGGATGAATTTGTGCAAGCTCGCAGCTGTGCAAGGCAAAGTGCGCAGTACGCACCCCGGAGTGTCCCGCCAACGCGGCCTGAAACTGGGGCCGGGTCTTGAGCCGCTGCACGTTGGGAACAGCGCCAGCCCGCGCCGAATTAGACAGCCAGGCGTTTGCGGCCTTTTGCACGGCGCGCGTTGATCACTGCGCGGCCGCCGCGGGTTTTCATGCGAACCAAGAAGCCGTGGGTACGTGCGCGGCGAATTTTCGAAGGTTGGTAAGTGCGTTTCATTTTGAATTCCTATCCATTCTGTGCATCGTCCGCGCTTTTCTGTCGAATGGCCGGGGCAGATGCCGATAAATTTACCCAATAAATTGAGGGCAGCCTTCCATTATCGCCGACTTTTGAGAGATGGGCAAGGGCTTGGTAAAAGTACGTAGATCGGCGGGACAAATGAGGCGTTAACATGCGCGCTCTCACACTTCCGCCACTTTTGTGGATAAGCGTTTGATAAGCCTCACGCCACAGGCCATTTTTCTTCAACTATCCACAGATTTTCAAGATTTTCATGACTGAGGGAATCCTCCCCCTGAACGCCGATTTGATCGCACACGAAGCCGGGCAAAGCCTCTGGCAGTCGTGCCTTGAGCAACTTGCGCTCGACCTGCCCGAGCAGCAATTCAATACCTGGATTCGCCCCTTGAGTGTCCAAGTTTCAGATGATGTGAGCAAAGTTGTGCTGCTCGTGGCCAACCGCTTCAAACTTGACTGGATCCGCGCCCAATACAGCCGGCCGATTGCCGCGCTCCTTGAGAAGCTGTGCGGTCAGCCGGTTCAGCTCGAGCTGGCCATTGCTCCGCGGGAGGCGGCAACCCGCAGCGGCATCCAAGTTGCATCTGAACGCCCGCCCGAAACCAAAATAGCGGTCACTGCGGAAGAAGCGCGGCCAGAAACTCCCAAAAGCCGGCTCAACAACTTGCTCACCTTTGACACCTTGGTTGAAGGCACTGCCAATCGGATGGCGCGTGCGGCGGCCATGCACGTGGCCACCGTGCCCGGACACCTTTACAACCCCCTGTTTATTTACGGCGGCGTGGGCTTGGGCAAGACGCATTTGATGCACGCTGTGGGCAACCGCCTTCTGCAGGACCGGCCGAACGCCAAAATTCTCTACATTCACGCCGAGCAGTTCGTGTCTGACGTGGTGAAGGCTTATCAGCGCAAGACCTTTGACGAGTTCAAGGACAAGTACCACTCGCTGGATTTGCTGCTGATTGACGACGTCCAGTTTTTTGCCAACAAAGACCGGACGCAAGAAGAGTTTTTTAACGCATTTGAGGCGCTGCTGGCCAAAAAGTCGCACATCGTGATGACCAGTGACACCTATCCCAAGGGGCTGACGGATATCCACGAGCGCCTGGTGTCGCGCTTTGATTCGGGGCTGACCGTGGCGATTGAGCCGCCCGAGCTGGAAATGCGTGTGGCCATTTTGATCAACAAGGCGCGCGCGGAAGGGGCAGAAATGCCCGAAGAAGTGGCGTTTTTTGTCGCCAAGAACGTGCGCTCCAATGTTCGCGAGCTGGAGGGTGCCTTGCGTAAATGCCTGGCGTATTCCCGTTTCAACCAAAAAGAAATCTCGATTGCGCTAGCCCGTGAGGCGCTGCGCGACCTGCTGTCGATTCAGAACCGGCAAATATCGGTTGAAAATATCCAAAAGACGGTGGCCGACTATTACAAGATCAAAGTCGCCGACATGTATTCCAAAAAGCGGCCGGCCAGCATCGCGCGGCCGCGGCAAATTGCGATGTACCTGGCCAAAGAGCTGACAAAAAAGAGTTTGCCCGAAATTGGCGAACTTTTCGGCGGTCGGGACCATACCACGGTATTGCACGCGGTACGAAAGATCGGGAGCGAGCGCCTGCAGGTGATTGAACTGAACCAGCAGTTACACGTTTTGGAACAAACCCTCAAGGGCTAATGAAAAAATGCCCCGCCCAAAAGGGCAGAAAGCCCGCTAAAACAGCGAAAATGCGAGCATTTGCCGCCACGGGCAGCCGAAACACAACAATTTGAGCATCGGAGAGAAGCATGATCGTATTGAAAGCAGCGCAAGACCAGGTGTTGTCCGTTTTACAGTCGGTGGCCGGTATCGTGGAGCGCCGCCATACCTTGCCGATCTTGGCCAATGTGCTGATCCGCAAGTCTGGCGATTCAGTGCAGTTCACCACCAGCGACCTGGAGATCCAGATCCGCACCAGCGCAGCGTTGGGTGGTGATGCGGGCGAATTCAGCACCACCGTGGGCGCACGCAAGCTGATTGATATTTTGCGCACCATGCCCGCCGATCAAACGGTTTCTCTGGAAACCAGCCAAAACAAAATCATTCTCAAAGGCGGCAAGAGCAAGTTCACCCTGCAAACCCTGGCCGCAGAAGACTTTCCGCTGGTCACCGAATCCGCCAGCTTTGGCCCGGTGTTCAGCGTGCCGCAAAAAACCCTGAAAAGCCTGCTGAGCCAGGTCTCCTTTGCCATGGCGGTGCACGACATTCGCTACTACCTCAATGGCATCTTGTTTGTTGCCGAAGGCAAGCAGCTCAGCCTGGTGGCTACCGACGGCCACCGCCTGGCTTTTGCCTCGAGCACGCTGGACGTTGAAGTTCCCAAGCAAGAAGTGATCTTGCCGCGCAAGACGGTAATTGAGTTGCAACGCCTGCTGTCGGATGCCGAAGGCGCGATCGAGATGCAATTTGCCAGCAACCAGGCGCGCTTTACCTTTGGCGGCATGGAGTTTGTGACCAAGCTGGTCGAGGGCAAGTTCCCCGATTACAACCGTGTGATCCCAAAAAACCACAGCAACAAAATCACCTTGGGGCGTGACACCCTTCTCAAGACGCTGCAACGCACCGCGATTTTGACCAGTGACAAGTTCAAGGGCGTACGCCTGAACATCGATCCCGGTACGCTGCGGCTTGCGGCCAACAACGCCGAGCAGGAAGAGGCGGTGGACGAGTTGGACATTGATTACGGCGGCGACAGCATTGAAATCGGCTTTAACGTGACCTACCTGATAGACGCCTTGTCGAACATGAGCCAAGATATGGTGACGATGGAGTTTTCCGACGGCAACAGCTCTGCCCTGTTGACGATTCCCGACAATGCCACGTTCAAGTACGTGGTCATGCCGATGCGAATTTAAGCCGCGTGCACCCTACGACTCCCCGCAGCAAACCCCCGGTCTTCGGGGGTTTGGTCATTACAGAATGCATGAAATTTTGGGTCCCAACAGCCACAACGTCGCTGTTTTGACCCGCTGATGAAGAGAAAAAGCAAGCCATGACCGAAGAAAACAAAGCCACACCCAGCCCGGACGAGAATGCACAAGAGGTGCATACCGGCGAGAGCGGACTGGACAGCTCCAATTTCCAACCCACCATCGACGCCCACCAGGCGGGGGCATCCGAGGCCTATGGCGAAGGCTCGATCCAGATTCTGGAAGGGCTGGAGGCCGTGCGCAAACGCCCGGGTATGTACATCGGCGACACGTCCGATGGCACTGGCTTGCACCACCTGGTGTTTGAGGTGGTGGATAACTCCATTGACGAGTCGCTGGCCGGTCACTGCGACGATATTCTGGTGACGATCCACTCGGACAACTCGATCAGCGTGGTCGACAACGGGCGCGGCATTCCGACCGGCATCAAGATGGACGACAAGCATGAGCCCAAGCGCTCAGCGGCTGAAATTGCCCTGACCGAGCTGCACGCAGGCGGCAAGTTCAACCAGAACAGCTACAAGGTTTCGGGCGGTTTGCACGGCGTGGGCGTGTCCTGCGTGAATGCGCTGTCCAAAATGTTGCGCCTCACCATTCGCCGTGACGGCAAGGTGCATGTCATGGAATTCAGCCGTGGCTTTGTGCAAAACCGCCTGCTGGAAACCCAGGGTGGCGTCGAGGTGTCTCCCATGAAAGTGATTGGCGACACCGAAAAGCGCGGCACCGAGGTGCACTTTTTGCCTGACACCGACATCTTCAAAGAGAACAACGATTTCCACTACGAAATCTTGAGCAAACGCCTGCGTGAACTCAGCTTTTTGAACAATGGCGTGCGTATTCGCCTGAAGGACGAGCGCAGCGGCAAGGAAGACGATTTCTCGGGCGCGGGTGGCGTCAAAGGCTTTGTGAACTTCATCAACAAAGGCAAGACGGTGTTGAACCCCAACATCTTCCACGCCATGGGCGATCGCCAGAGCGACCAGAACACCAATATCGGCGTTGAAGTGGCCATGCAGTGGAACAGCGGCTACAACGAACAGGTGCTGTGCTTTACCAACAACATTCCCCAACGCGACGGTGGCACCCACCTGACCGGGTTGCGCGCGGCCATGACGCGGGTGATCAACAAGTACATCGACGAGTCCGAGCTGGCGAAAAAAGCCAAGGTTGAGGTCAGCGGTGACGATATGCGTGAGGGTCTGACCTGCGTGCTGTCGGTCAAAGTGCCTGAGCCCAAGTTCAGCAGCCAGACCAAGGACAAGCTGGTCAGCAGCGAAGTACGCGGCCCGGTGGAAGACATTGTGAGCAAACTGCTGGCCGACTACCTGCAGGAGCGCCCGGCGGACGCCAAAATCATTGTGGGCAAGATCATTGAGGCGGCCCGCGCCCGCGAAGCCGCCCGCAAGGCGCGCGACATGACGCGCCGCAAGGGTGTCTTGGATGGCATGGGCTTGCCCGGCAAACTGGCCGACTGCCAGGAAAAAGACCCGGCCATGTGCGAGATTTACATCGTCGAGGGCGACTCCGCTGGCGGCAGCGCCAAGCAGGGGCGTGACCGCAAGTTCCAGGCAATTTTGCCCCTGCGCGGCAAGATTTTGAACGTCGAAAAAGCGCGCTACGAAAAGCTACTGACCAGCAACGAGATCCTGACGCTGATTACCGCCTTGGGTACCGGCATCGGCAAGGCCGGTGGCACGACCGGCAACGACGACTTCAATGTTGCCAAGCTGCGCTACCACCGCATCATCATCATGACCGACGCCGACGTGGACGGCGCGCACATCCGCACGCTGCTGCTGACATTCTTCTACCGCCAGATGCCCGAGCTGGTCGAGCGGGGCCATATCTACATCGCGCAGCCGCCGCTGTACAAGGTCAAGGCCGGCAAGGAAGAGCTGTACCTGAAAGACGCAGGCGCGCTGGACAGTTTCCTGATGCGCATTGCACTGGTGAACGCCTCGGTGTTTACCGGCGGCCCCAACGGCACCACGCTCTCAGGCGAGACGCTGGGTGAGCTGGCACGCAAGCACCAGGTCGCGCAAAACGTGATTGCCCGCCTGAAAAACTTCATGGACGCCGAGGCTTTGCGCTCGGTGGCCGACGGCGTGTCCCTGAATCTGGATACCGTGGCCGACGCCGAAGCCTCCGCAGCAGCGCTGCAAGCCAAATTGCCCGATGCCGAAGTGGCGGGCGAATTTGACGTGCGCACCGACAAACCCATTTTGCGCATCAGCCGCCGCCACCACGGCAATGTCAAGAGCAGCGTGCTGACGCAAGACTTTGTGCACGGCTCCGACTACGCCGCGCTGGCCGAAGCCGCACAAACCTTTAAAGATCTGCTGGGCGAGGGCGCCCGCGTGATGCGCGGCGAAGGCGAGCGCGCCAAAGAAGAAAAGGTGAGCGACTTCCGCGAAGCGATGGCCTGGCTGATCACCCAAGCCGAAAACGCCACTGCGCGCCAGCGCTACAAAGGTCTGGGTGAGATGAACCCGGCCCAGCTCTGGGAAACCACCATGGACCCCACGGTGCGCCGCCTGCTCAAAGTGCAAATCGACGACGCGATCGAGGCCGACCGCGTGTTCACCATGCTGATGGGCGACGACGTGGAGCCCCGCCGCGAATTTATCGAGACGAACGCGCTGCGGGCGGGAAATATCGATATCTGAGGTCCCTGGCCTTCTCAGGCCAGCACGCCCCGCGCAATGATGTTGCGCTGCACCTCGGACGCACCTTCGTAAATGCGCAGGATGCGGGCATCGCGGGCGTAGCGCTCCAGCGGCAGAGCGCGGGTGTAGCCGATGCCGCCGTGCAATTGCAGCGCGGTATCGGTCACGAAAGCCACCATCTCTGAGGCGTACAACTTGGCCATGGCGGACTGCTGGCTGAAGGGCTGGCCAGCCGTGCGCAAGGCGGTGGCTTGCAAAGCCAGGCCCCAAGCGGCTTCCAGGCGCAGTTTCATGTCGGCGAACATCCACTGCGCGCCCTGTTTGGCCGCCAACGCTTCGCCGGCAATCATGCGTTGTTTGCTCCATTGCACGGCGGCGGCCAGAGCGGCTTCGGCGATGCCCAAAGAGGTAGCCACTACATCCAGTCGGCTGTTGTCCAGCACGCGCATGGCGGTCTTGAAGCCCGAGCCCTCTTCACCCAATCGGCAGTCCACCGGCACCATGGCACCGTCAAAGGTCACTTCAAAAGAATGTGCGGCGCGGATGCCCATGAGCTTTTCCGGAGCAGAGACGCGCAAGCCCGGCGTGGCGCGGTCCACCACAAAAGCACTCACGCCGCGCGGACCGGCGCTCGGATCGGTCTTGGCAAACACCACCAAAAACTGGGCTTCAGCGGCATTGGAAATGTAATGTTTGACGCCATCCAGGCGATAGAAATCGCCCTGGCGCACAGCGCGGGTACGCAGGTCGGCCGGGTGCGAGCCGCCGCCCGGTTCGGTCAGGGCAAAACCGGCCAGCCATTCGCCACTGGCGGCGCGTGGCAGCCACGCCTGGTGCTGCGCGGCATTGCCCCCCATCAGGAGCGCATCGGTGCCCAAGTAGTGTGCGCCAATCATGGACGAAGTGGCGGCGCAGGCTTTGGATATTTCCACCAACGCCAGCAGCATGGCTGTGGGCGACACGCCCGGGCCGCCCAGCGCCTCGGGCAGGTTCATGCCCATCAGCCCCAGCTCGGCGAGTTGCGGCACATGGCAAGTGACCGATTCCTCAGACGCGTCCAGGTCTTGGGCGCGCGGCGCCAGCACCGCTTGCGAAAACTTGCCGACCGCCTCGGCCAGCGCCTGCTCTTCTTGGTTCACGCCCAAGCGCAAAAAATGGGTCATGGTGGGGCTCCTTCAGAGGGGAAAGTTAAGAATCTTCAGGCAGCTGCCGGCGGCGCCTCATGGGCATCGCCAAACACGCCCAAGGCTTGCAGTTCGGCCAGCTTGTCCAAGCCCAAGCCCAACAAGGAGGCCAGCACCTCGTGGTTGTGTTCGCCCAAGGCCGGAGCGCTGCGGGCGCAGTTGGCGGCGGCGCCGCCAAAGCGCACGGGCTGGGTTGGCAGGCGCAGCTCGGGCAAGCGCGGGTCGTCCACGGGGCGCAGCAACTCGCGGGCACGGGCCTGGGGGGAATCGAGCGCCTGGGCGATGTTCCAGATCGGTGCTGTGGGCACGCCCACGGCTTCCAGCTGCGCCACCACGGAGGCCACGGTCTGCTTGCCGGCCCACGCCTCAATGGCCTGGCGCAACTCAGGTTCACGCGCCGAACGCTGCTCGTCGGTGGCCAGACTCTCGTCGGCACCCCATGCCGGGCGGTCCATGGCGTCCGCCAGAGCAATAAACAATTTGCGGTTCAGCACGGCCACCGCAAAGTAGCCATCTTGTGCCTGGTACACGCCAAACGGCGCCGACAGCGGATGGCGGTTGCCCACGCGCCGTGCGGCTTTGCCGGTGAATACAAAGCGCGACACCGAAGTGGCCAAAAAAGCCAATGTGGTGTCAAACATGGCCACGTCCACATGCTGGCCCTGGCCAGTGCGCGCGGTTTGGTACAGCGCGGCCAGCGTGGCCCAGGAGGCGTACAGGCCGGCCACAACGTCCGAGATCGCCTCGCCCACCAGCGTCGGCGGGCCGTCGGGGTCGCCGGTGGCTTCCATGATGCCGCTCATGGCCTGAATGATCACGTCGTAGGCCGGGCGTTCGGTCAGGGGGCCGGTCTGGCCAAAACCCGAGACGCTGACATACACCAGCTTGGGGTTGAGCGCACGCAAGGCCTCGGCGCCAATGCCCAGACGTTCGGCCACGCCAGGACGAAAATTTTCCATCACGACGTCCACCTCTTGGGCCAGCGCGTGGATCAGTGCCACGGAAGCGGGCAGCTTCAGGTCCAGCACCAGGCTTTTCTTGTTGCGGTTCATGGCGGTGAACAGGGCGCTTTGGCCATTGCGCATGGGACCAATGGCGCGGTAGTCGTCGCCCTGGGGGGGTTCGACCTTGATCACCTCCGCGCCCAAGTCCGCCAGCAGCACGGTGGCCATGGGCCCCGCCAGCACGCGGGTGAAGTCCAACACACGCAAGCCATCCAGAGGACGAATACCGGGGTTTTGGGCCATAGAGAACCTTGAAGTCGGTGGAGTAAGCGCGCCATTATCAGGCCCGCTTTGCATCAAACAAAATATGCAATTGCTATCTATTGGATGAATATTAGTGATCCATTTCAGCCTGCGACAAATTGAGTATTTCGACGCGGCGGCGCGTTTTGGCGGGGCAGCGGCAGCAGCCAAGGCGCTGCAGGTGTCGCAACCGTCGATCTCCAAGGCGATTGCCGAACTCGAGTCGCTCTGGGGTGAGCAGCTGTTTGTGCGCCTGCATGCGCGCGGGCTGGAGCTGACCGCGGCTGGCGCGCTGCGCTTCAGGCAGGCGCACGCCTTGCTGCGTCAGGCCCAGGCACTCACCGCCCCGCGCGCGCTGGCCCTCGCCGGCAACTTGCGCCTGGGTTGTCTGAGCACCTTGGGTGCGCGCTACCTGCCGGGCATCTTGGCGCGGATGCAGGCGGATTACCCCGGCATCCGGGTGCAGGTGGAAGAAGGCGATACCGAAACCCTGACGCGCCAGATCGAGCGTGGCGCCTTGGACACCGCCTTGATGTACGACCTGGGACTGGCGCGCAATGTGCGGCTGCAAGCGGTGGCCGAACTGTGGCCGTACGCGCTGCTACCCCACGGCCACGCCCTGGCGGGCAAACCGTCTTTGCGCCTTGCCGATCTGGCAAGCGAACCGCTGGTGCTGATCAACCTACCCCACAGCCGGGCCTACTTTTTGTCGCTCTTTCATGCGGCCGGACTAAGTCCGCAGATTGCCTACGAGAGTGCGTCGATGGAAATGGTGCGCACGCTGGTGGCCAATGGCCTGGGCGTGTCGCTGCTGACCACGCGCCCGGTCCGCGACGTGAGCTACGACGGCAAAAAGCTGGCCTGCCGCGCCCTGGGCGGCAGCTTGCGCCCGCAAGTGGTGGTGCTGGCTTCTCCCTTGGGTGGCGATCCGCAACCCGCCCTGAGCCAGGCCTTGCAGGATACCGTGCAGGCCAGTTTTGCCCGGCAAAAGTTGGGGGCAGGCGGCGCCAAGCCTGCCACGTAAACTGCGCCCGCAAATCAAGGAGATGCCATGAACTCTCACACCCGACGCGAAGCGCTACACCGATCGGCCCTGAGGCCCGCGCCATGAAGCTGGACTGGCAGGCCTGGCTGCCTTTTTTGCACTGGTGGCCGCGCGTCACGGGTGGCACCTTGCGCGCCGACCTGATTGCCGGTCTCACTGGCGGCCTGATTTTGGTGCCCCAGGGCGTAGCCTTTGCCACGATTGCCGGCATGCCCCCCGAGTACGGCCTGTACGCAGCCATGTTGCCCGCCGTGGTGGCGGCGCTGTGGGGCTCGTCCTGGCACTTGGTGTCGGGCCCGACCACCGCCATCTCGATTGTGGTGTTTGCCACCATGAGCCCACTGGCCGAGGCAGGAAGCCCGCAGTATGTGCAACTGGTCTTGTCGCTCACGTTTTTGGTGGGCGTGTTTCAGTTGCTGCTGGGCGTGCTGCGCTTTGGCACCTTGGTGAACTTTGTGTCCCACACAGTGGTGGTGGGCTTTACCGCGGGAGCCGCGGTGCTGATTGCCACCAGCCAGGTCAAAAACTTCTTTGGCATCACCATCGCACGCGGCGCCTCGGTAGCGCAGGTGCTGCAATGCCTTTGGGAACAGGCCGGGCAGATCAACCCCTTCATCACCGGGGTGGCACTGGCCACGGTGCTGTCCTGCGTAGCAGCCAAACGCTGGCTGCCCCGCGTGCCGCACATGATTGTGGGCATGGTCAGCGGCAGCGTGCTGGCTTATGGCCTGAACCTGCACTTTGGCGTGGAGCACACCGGCATTGGCAGCATTGGGACGCTGCGGGTGGGCTTTCCCCCGCTGTCCGAGCCCGACCTGCGCTGGAGCACCTTGCGCCAACTCGCCCCCATCGCCTTGGCCGTGGCCTTGCTGGCACTGACCGAGGCGGTCTCCATTGCCCGGGCCATGGCGCTCAAGAGCGGTCAGCGCATCGACGGCAACCAGGAGTTCATTGGCCAGGGCTTGTCCAACCTGGCCGGGAGTTTTTTCTCGGGGTATGCATCCAGCGGCTCGTTCAACCGCAGCGGCCTGAACCTGGCCTCGGGTGCCAAGACGCCCTTGGCATCGGTGTTCTCTGCGGGCTTTTTGCTGCTCATCATGCTGTTCTTGGCACCATTGGCCCCTTATTTGCCGGTGGCGGCCATGGCGGGCATCTTGTTTGTGGTGGCTTGGGGCCTGATTGACTTTCATGAGATTGGTGAAGTCATGCGGGCCAGCCGCAACGAGACCGCCATTCTGGTGGCCACGCTGATCGCCACCTTGACGATTGAGCTGGAGTTTGCGATCTACATCGGCGTGGGCCTGTCCCTGCTGATGTACCTGAAGCGCACTTCGCACCCGGGCCTGGACAATGTAAAACCCGTACCGGGCCAAATGCCTCCGGCCTTCAGCGCCAGCACCGGCCTGCCCGACTGCCCGCAGCTCAAAATCGTGCGTATCAACGGCTCGATATTTTTTGGCGCCGCCAACCATTTGCAAGAGTCCCTGCAGCGGATTGACGAACAGGATCCTTCCCATACCCATGTGCTGCTGGTGGCGTCAGGCATCAATTTTGTCGACCTGACTGGCGCCCAAATGCTCGGCCAAGAGGCGCGCCGACGCCGCACCCTGGGCGGGGCGCTCTACCTGTTCAACATGAAAGACGAGCCTTTGGACATGCTGCGCCGCAGCGGCGTGTTTGAGACCATTGGCGCCGAAAACTTTTTCACCATGGGCGACGATGTCATGGCGTCGATCAAAGCGCGGCTGGACCCGCAAGTCTGTGCCCGTTGCACGGTGCGGGTGTTCGCGCCCTGCAAGCGCTAACTCCTCGGGCCATCGGCCCTCGCCCTGGCGCGTCTCACACCAAGTCCAAAAACGCGAGCACCCCGTCCAGGTGCAACGCAAAGTCGCTGATGGCGTGGTCGTTGCCAGGCAAGATGATTTTCTGCGCGCTGGCATAGCGATCACTCATTTCGCGCCAGTCCAGCACTTCGTCGCCCTGGGCGATCAGTGCCAGCTCGGGGCCGGGAGGGTGGCCACCTTCGTGGGCGAGTTGCTGCAGCTCGTCCACAAACGCGGCTTCAAAGTAAAAGGCTTGATCCGGCTGATGCCACTGGGTTTGCGCGCCAATATGCCGGGCCAGGTCGCGTGCAGGAAACACGGCGGGGTTCAGCAGCACGGATTTGCAGCCGGTCTGGCGCGCCACCCACGAGGCATAAAACCCGCCCAAGGACGAACCCACCACCGCCATGCGCTCGCGCGGCCAATCGGCCACCTGCGCGGCCACGTCGCTCATGGCCTGGCGCGGCGAGGGCGGCAACTGCGGGCAGCACCACACCACTTGCGGGTGGCGCTGCGCGACTGCTTGTGCCATCAGCGTGGCCTTGGCCGATGCAGGGGACGAACGAAAACCGTGCAGGTAAAGCAAATGGGTGATGGCGGGCATGGGCAAGGTCTCGGGGCAGGGCTAAGGGTGGAAGCAGACGCCATCCAAGCCCAAGAGACGACAGGCAGCGCGGGCGTGCTCGGTTATCGTAGTCGCAAGCGCAGTGCCTGGATGCACGCACCGCGCCTCGCCGCAGAGCTCCACCCTTGACACCAGGAAACCTCGCCCATGCCGCTCCACACCCTTACCGCCGGCGTGCTTGAAGTCGCCTACTTTGACGCCGGCCCGCGCGCGGGACCGCCGGTAGTTTTGCTGCACGGCTTTCCGTATGACGTGCACGCCTGCCGCGCGGCGGGCGACTTGCTGGCCCAGGCGGGCTGCAGGGTGGTCACGCCCTATTTGCGCGGCTTTGGCCCCACCCGCTTTGTGCATGCGCACACGCCCCGCTCAGGCCAGCAGGCGGCGCTGGCTTTCGATTTGCTGGCGCTGCTCAATGCACTGGCTATTCCCCGCGCCGTGCTGGCCGGTTACGACTGGGGCGGGCGGGCCGCCTGCATTTTGGCGGCGTTGCACCCTGAGCGCGTGCATGGGCTGGTCACGGGCAACGGCTACAACATTCAGAACATTGCAGCAGCGGCCGTACCGCAGTCGCCCGAGAACGAGCTGCGCCTGTGGTACCAGTACTACCTGCACGGCGCACGCGGTGCCGCCGGGCTGGCGCAAAACCGCCAGGCCTTTTGCAAACTCCTGTGGCAGCTGTGGTCGCCCCACTGGCCGTTTGACGACGCCACCTTTACCGCCACCGCGGCCGCCTTTGACAACCCAGACTTTGTAGAGGTCGTGGTCCACTCGTACCGCCATCGCTTTGGCCTGGTGCCTGGCGACCCAGAGCTTGAGGCATGGGAACGCGCGCTGGCCACGCAACCCCGCATTGGCGTGCCCACCATCGCGATCGATGGCGCGGGCGATGGTGTCATGGCCCTGGGGGGCTCGGCGCACCACCAGCGCCACTTTAGCGGGCCTTACCAGCACCGCGTGCTACCGCTGGTGGGCCACAACCTGCCCCAGGAAGCGCCGCGGGAATTTGCCGCCGCGGTACTCGAGCTGCTATGAGCTCCAGGGCTACTTCATGCCCGCCGGTGGAAGCCAAGACCTGCCCATTAAACTGATCGTCATTGCTCTCCAATGCAAGCTTCTTTTTCCTTTTCAGGACTGCTTTGACTATGCCCTTGTTCCAGACTCCCTGCGCCACTTTTGCGACGCCCCGCACCCGATTTGTACTGACCGCCTTGTCTTTGGCCGCGCTGCTGGCTGCCTGTGGGCCCAGCAGTGCACCAACCGCAGGGGCGCCGGGTGCCGGCGCAGGCGGGGGTACGCCGCCTCCGGCAGAAGTGGGTGTGGTCACCGTCAGCACCGCCGATGTGGGTTTGGTGACCGAACTGCCCGGACGGCTCGAAGCCTCTCGCGTGGCCCAGGTGCGGGCACGTGCGGCGGGCATCTTGCAGCGCCGCCTGTTTGCCGAGGGCAGCAGCGTCAAGGCCGGGCAGGTATTGTTTGAGATTGACGACGCGCCCTACAAGGCCGCCCTGGACAGCGCCACCGCCAGCGTGGCCAAAGCCGAAGCCAACCTGATGCAGGCCACCGCGCTGGCCAAGCGCTACGAGCCCTTGGCGGCCGCGAAAGCCGTAAGCCAACAAGAACTCGTAGCCGCCCAGGCGGCCCAAAAGCAGGCGGAAGCCGATGTTGCCGTCACCAAAGCGGCAGCGCAGACCGCACGCATCAACCTGAACTACGCCTCGGTCACCGCGCCCATTGCCGGCAGCATTGGCCGGGCCTTGGTGACCGAAGGCGCGCTGGTCGGCCAGGGCGAGGCCACACCGCTGGCGGTGGTGCAACAAATCAACCCGATCTATGTCAACTTCACGCAGTCTGCGGGCGACGTCATGAAACTGCGCCAGGCGCTGGACGCCGGCAAGCTCAAGCGCGCCAACGGCAGCCAGGCCGCCAGCGTGCGCCTGGTGCTGGAAGATGGCAGCGAATACGCCCGCGCCGGTCGCCTCTTGTTCTCGGACCTGACGGTGGACGCCACCTCGGGCCAGATCACCTTGCGGGCCGAGGTACCCAACCCCGACGGCACGCTCCTGCCCGGCTTGTATGTGCGGGTGCGGGTCGAACAGGCCCAGGCCAGCAACGCAATATTGCTGCCCCAGCAAGCCGTGACACGCTCGGCCCAAGGCGACAGCGTCATGGTGGTCGGTGCGGATGGCAAGGTCAAACCGCGCCCCATCAAGGTGGGTGGCCAGCAACGCAATCAGTGGGTCGTTGTAGACGGCCTGCAAAGCGGCGAACAAGTCATGGTGGATGGCTTCCAGAAACTGCGCGGCGATGCGCCAGTCAAAGCCGTACCCTGGGTTGCGCCTGGCATCAAACCGGCGGCCCCGGCCAGCGCCGCTGCCGCCAGCGCTTCTGCAGGTGCCAGTGCAGCTGCCCCAGCGGCCTCTGCCGCCAGCCGCTAGGACCCGCACGCCATGGCCAAATTTTTTATCGACCGCCCCATCTTTGCGTGGGTGATTGCGCTGTTCATCATGGTGATGGGCGCTGTCGCCATTACCCAGTTGCCGATTGCCCAGTACCCGCCAGTGGCGCCGCCGTCCATCGTGGTCAGCGCGGTCTACCCCGGCGCCTCGGCACAAACGTTGGAAGACGCGGTACTTGCCGTGATCGAGCGCGAAATGAATGGCGCGCCGGGGCTGATTTACATGGAGTCCGTGGCGCAAGCCGATGGTTCGGGCAACATCACCCTGAGCTTTCAGCCTGGCACCAGCCCGGATTTGGCGCAGGTGGACGTACAAAACCGGCTGGCCCGTGCCACGCCGCGCCTGCCCCAGGCCGTCACGCAACAAGGCGTGCGCGTGGACAAGTCGCGCAGCAACTTCTTGCTGTTTACCATCCTCAACTCCGACGACCCGGCCTGGGACCCGGTCGCCCTGGGCGACTACGCCGCGCGCAATGTGCTGCCCGAGTTGCAGCGCGTGCCCGGCGTGGGCCAGGCCCAGTTGTTTGGTACCGAACGCGCCATGCGCGTCTGGATTGACCCGGCCAAACTGCAGGGCTACAACCTGTCGGCCAACGACGTGAACAACGCCATCCGCGCGCAAAACGTGCAGGTCTCGGCGGGGGAGATTGGCAGCCTGCCCAATGTGGCGGGCCAGGGCGTGGCGGCTACCGTTATCGTTAACGGCCAGTTCAGCAGCCCCGAGCAGTTTGGCCGCATCGTGCTGCGCGCCAACGCCGACGGCTCAACCGTGCGCCTGAAAGACGTGGCGCGGATTGCCCTGGGCGGCCAGAGCTACGCCACCTCGGCACGGCTGAACGGCAAGCCGTCCACCGGCATTGGCGTTCAGCTCTCGCCCACCGGCAACGCGCTGGCCACCGCCAAGGCCGTACGTGCGCGCATGCAAGAACTGGAAAAGTTTTTCCCCAAGGGCATGGCCTGGACCATTCCGTATGACAGCTCGCGCTTTGTCGCCATCTCCATCCGCCAGGTGACCGAGACCTTGCTGGAGGCCGTGGCCCTGGTGTTCTTGGTGATGTTCCTGTTCCTGCAAAACTGGCGCTACACCATCATTCCGACCATCGTGGTGCCGGTGGCGCTGTTGGGCACGTTTGCCGCGTTGCTCGCGCTGGGTTTTTCGATCAATGTGCTGACCATGTTTGGCATGGTGCTGGTGATCGGCATCGTGGTGGACGATGCGATTGTGGTAGTCGAAAACGTCGAGCGCATCATGAGCGAAGAGGGCCTCTCGCCGCTGGACGCCACGCGCAAAGCCATGGGCCAGATCTCGGGCGCCATTATTGGTGTGACGGTGGTGCTGATCTCGGTGTTTGTGCCGCTGGCATTTTTTGCCGGCTCGGTCGGCAATATCTACCGCCAGTTTTCGGCGGTGATGGGTATCTCGATTGCGTTCTCGGCGCTGATGGCGCTGTCGCTCACGCCGGCGCTGTGCGCCACCTTGTTGCTGCCGATGGAAAAAGGCCAGCAACACGCCAAGACTGGCTTTTTTGGTTGGTTCAACCGCGGCTTTGCGCGGACCGCCAAGGGCTACGAGCGGGGCGTGGCGCGTATGCTGCCGCGCGCGGCGCGCTACCTGGTGATTTACGCCGCCATCGTGGGTGCAGCGGCCGTGGTCTACCAACGCCTGCCCACGTCCTTCTTGCCCAATGAAGACCAGGGCACCATGCTGGTGAACGTGCAACTGCCCCCGGGCGCCACGCAAGAGCGTACCCGCGCGGTGATGCAGCAAGTCGAAGGCTTCATGCTCAAGCAACCCGAGGTGCAAAGCATGGTCGCCGTGCTGGGCTACAGCTTTGCCGGCTTGGGTCAAAACGCCGCCTTGGGCTTTATCACCCTCAAGGACTGGAAAGAGCGGCCAGACGCCGGCAACTCGGCGCAGGCGCTGGCTGGGCGGGCCTTTGGCGCGCTCTCAGGCATTCACGATGCCTTTATCTTTCCGCTCAGCCCACCGCCCATCCCTGAGCTGGGCAATGCCTCGGGCTTTAACTTCCGCCTGCAAGACCGTGCTGGCCTGGGCCATGACGCGCTGTTGGCGGCGCGTAACCAGCTGCTGGGCATGGCGTCCAAAAGCACGGTGATCGCCCAGGTCCGCCCCGACGGCCTGGAAGACGCTCCGCAACTGCAACTCGACATTGACCGCGACAAGGCGCAGGCCTTGGGCGTGGGCTTTGACCCCATCAACGCGACGATCTCTACGGCGCTGGGTTCCGCCTATATCAACGACTTTCCCAACGCCGGACGCCTGCAGCGCGTGGTGGTGCAGGCCGATGCGCCCGCACGTATGCAGCCCGACGATTTGCTGCGCCTGAGCGTGCTCAATACACGCGGACAGTCGGTGCCGTTCTCGGCCTTTGCCACCACGCGCTGGATCAAAGGCGCCATGCAAACCATCCGCTACAACGGCTACCCGGCCATGCGCATTGGCGGCAGCGCTGCGCCCGGCTACAGCACCGGTGACGCCATGGCCGAGATGGAAAAGCTGGCAGACCAGCTGCCCGCAGGCTTTGGTTTTGAATGGACCGGTCTGTCGCGCGAAGAAAAACTGGCCGGATCGCAGTCACTCATCCTGTACAGCTTTGCCATCTTGGCGGTGTTTTTGTGCCTGGCGGCGCTCTACGAGAGCTGGTCAATTCCGCTGGCGGTGGTGCTGGTGGTGCCGCTCGGTGTACTGGGGGTCTTGCTGGCCACACTGCTGCGCGGCTACAGCAACGACGTGTACTTTCAGGTCGGCCTGATCACCATCATTGGCCTGTCCGCCAAAAACGCGATTCTGATTATTGAGTTTGCCAAAGACCTGCAAGCCCAGGGCAAGGGCCTGATCGAGTCCGCACTGGCCGCTGCGCACCTGCGATTTCGGCCGATCGTCATGACCTCCATGGCGTTTACGCTGGGCGTGTTGCCGCTGGCCTTGTCCACGGGTGCGGGCTCGGCCAGCCAGCGGGTGATTGGCACTGGTGTGATGGGCGGTATATTGACAGGCACCACCTTGGCTGTGGTGTTTGTTCCGATCTTCTTTGTGGTGGTGCGCGGCCTGTTCAAGGGCAGCGCCCGCCAGCACGAGGTCCATGCCGCACAAGCGGCGCACATGGGAGTGCACAGCGATGAATAAGCCCAAATACACCAAAGCACAGCGCAGCCTTCGCCTGAGCCTGCTGGCGGGTGCACTGGCCTTGTCAGCCTGCAGCACACCGAACTTGTTCAAGCGCCCGGCGGCACCTATTGCACCCCTGTGGCCTGCGAGCGCCCAGGCAAGCGAGGCCGCTCCTGCGGGCGACTTGCTGCCCTGGCGCACCTACTTTACCGACCCGGCCCTGCAAACGTTAATCGCCCAGGCCCTGGAAAACAACCGCGACCTGCGGGTCGCGGCGCTCAACATCACCCAGGCCCGCGCCCAACTCGGCCTGCGCAGCGCCGACCAGTTGCCCACCCTCAACGCCGCTTTTGGCATGAGCCGCGCACCCAACAGCAGCGGCAATATGGCCACCAGCTTTACCGGCGGCCTGCTGGTCAGCAGCTACGAACTGGACTTTTTTGGCCGGGTGGCGAGCCTCAAAGAGCAGGCGCTTGCCCAGTACCTGGCGTCTGAAGAGGCGCGGCGCACCGCCCAAATCAGCCTGATTGCCACCGTGGCGCAAGCCTGGATGGGTCTGGGCGCAGACGCGCGCCTGCTGCGCCTGGCGCAAGAGACACTGGCCTCGCGCGAGGCCTCTCTGCAACTGGTGGCCTTGCGCCTGGAGCATGGCGCATCGTCGGAGCTTGATGTCCGCCTGGCCCAGTCTTTGGTGCAAGGTGCTCGGGTCAGCCTGGCGCAACTGCAGCGCCAGCGTGCGCTCGACGAAAACGCCTTGGTGCTGCTGCTGGGCCAGCCCCTGACGCCAGCGCAAGCCGCGCTCGTGGGGGCTGACGCACCCGCCGTCAACCTGCCGGTGCTGCCGGCAGGTTTGCCCTCCGAGCTGCTCACCCGCCGTGCGGACATTCGCCAGGCCGAACAGCAACTGGCTGCCGCCAACGCCAATATTGGCGCGGCGCGCGCTGCGTTTTTCCCGCGCATTGCGCTCACGGCCAGTGCTGGCAGCGCAAGCAGTGCACTGGATGGATTGTTCAAGGACGGATCTTGGAGCTACACCTTTGTGCCCCAGCTGCTGCTACCCCTGTTTGACGGCGGACGCAACGAGGCCAATCTTGCCGCCGCCAAAGCCGGCTTTGACCTTGCCGTGGCGCAATACGAAAAAGCCATTCAGACAGCGTTCCGTGAGGTAGCCGACGCACTGGCAGCGCGCGCCAGCTGGGAGCGCCAGCTCCAGGCTCAAACCGCTCTGGCCCAGGCCGACGCGGAACGCCTGGCGCTCACCCGCCTGCGCCTGGACAACGGTGCCGCCAGCCAGCTCGACTGGCTTGACGCCCAGCGTACCGCCTTTGCCAGCCAACAAGCGCTGATTGCGGCGCAACTGGCGCTCTTGCAAACCCAGGTGACGCTGTATAAGGTGCTGGGGGGCGGGGCAGAGGGGCCTTGAAGTGCGTACGCCTTGCGCCAACGAGTAGCTATGGGTACTGGGCATGGTGCTTGTTAAACTGGTGAGTACCGGCCCGCGCCGAGATGCCGGTGTCATGGCACTGCGCCAGAACGCACTCTTTGAATCCTACCGACGGGCCACGCCTTCACGCCCTTAGGCGGAACCTCCTTCACTCCATCCATGCCCGTCCGCCTTTCCCGCATCTTTCCGCTCTTGTTCGTCGTGCTGTGGTCGACCGGTTTTATTGGCGCGCGTCTGGGGCTGCCGCATACGGAACCGCTGACCTTTTTGTTTGTGCGCTACACCGCCGTAGTGCTGCTGATGCTGGTGATTGCGCTGGCCAGCCGGGCGCCGTGGCCGCAGGGCGCACGGGCCTGGTTTCACATTGGTGTGGCGGGATTGCTTTTGCACGGCGTCTACCTCGGTGGGGTTTTTATCGCCATCTCGCTCGGCCTGCCGGCCGGTGTGGCGGCGCTGGTGGTGGGAGTACAACCGCTGCTCACTGCGGTAGGTGCCGGTTGGCTCTTGGGGGAATCGGTGCTGCGCCGCCAGTGGCTGGGACTGCTGCTGGGTCTGGCGGGTGTGGGGCTGGTGGTGGCCAACAAACTGGGCGCGGTGTTTGGCCTACAGGCGCTGCTGCCTTGCGTGGTGGCGCTACTGGCCATTACTGCGGGCACCCTGTACCAAAAACGTTTTTGCCCGGCCTTTGACTGGCGCAGCGGCGCGGTAGCCCAGTTTGTGCCCACCGCGCTCGCCACGGGCCTGTGCGCCTGGCTGTTTGAGACCAGACGCATGGACCTGACGGGCGAGATGGTGTTCGCCTTGATCTGGCTGGTACTGGTGTTGTCCGTGGGCGCCGTCAGCCTGCTGAACTGGCTGATCCGCCAGAGCACGGCGGTGAACGTCGCCAGCCTGTTTTACCTAGTGCCCCCCTGCACCGCCATCGTGGCCTGGGCCTTGTTTGGCGAGTCGTTTTCTCAGCTCGCTCTGGTGGGCATGGCCTTGGTGGTGGGTGGCGTGTATTTGGCCCGCAAATAGCAAAGAGCCATGGCACTTTCAACTGCCGGTAAACCCTCCTGACTCAGCCTGACGGGTACTTTCAAGCACTTGCACGATGGCAGACACCAGTTCGGCTTGTTTGACCGGCTTGGTGATGAAGGCATTGACACCCGCCGCCTCGGCCTGGCTGCGGGCCTCAAGCAAGACGTCGGCGGTGAGGGCAATGATGGGCACTTTGGACTGCGGCCCGGGCATGGCGCGGATAGTCCGGGTGGCGGTCAATCCATCCATGACCGGCATATGGATGTCCATAAACACCAGGTCGTAGGGCGCAGCGGCAATGGCCTCAACAGCGGCCTTGCCGTTGTCGCAAAAAGTGGCGTCGTAACCCAGGCGCTCCAACATCAGCGCCATAAATTTCTGATTTACCGCATGGTCCTCGGCCACCAGAATCCGCGTGGCCTTGTTCAGGGTCAGGGGCGGGACCAGCGCCACGGTGGGCACCACGCGCTCGTCAGGCGGGGTGCGCACGATCATCGGCAAACGCAAGGTGAAGGTTGAACCCTGCAACGGCATGCTTTCAACCGTGATGTCGCCCCCCATGCGACGTGCCAAAGAGAGTGAAATCTGCAGGCCCAGGCCGATCCCCGAAAACTGCCGCGACAGGCCTGAGTCGGCCTGATAAAAGCGCTGGAACAGCTTGCCCAAGGCCTCTTCGCTCATGCCAATGCCCGTGTCCTGCACCTGCAACTCCATCCACGGCTGGCCAGACTGCGCGGGATAAACGCGACCGCGCAGTACCACCTGGCCACACGGGGTGAACTTGATGGCGTTGCTGATAAGGTTGAACAAGATTTGGCGCAAGCGGGTGGGATCGGCCGCAATCCAGACGTCAGGTTCAACTGTGCTTTGCATTTCAAAATGCAGATTTTTTTGCGCCGCCAGTGGTTTGAAAGTGGTCTCGATCTGGGCCAGAAAACCTGACAGGTGCAGCGTTTCCATGCGCAGGGTGATCTTGCCCTGCTCCAACGCCGACATATCCAAAATATCATTGAGCAGTTGCAGCAAATGGCCGGCCGAGTCATTTGCGATATTCACCAACTCCGACTGTTCCGCGCTGAGCGGCGTGGCTTTCAGCAAACTCAACAGGCCCATGACGCCGTTGAACGGTGTACGCAGCTCATGGCTCATATTGGCCAGAAACAGGCTCTTGCCCAGGTTGGCGCTGACGGCCTCTTGCTGGGCCTTTTGCAACTCTTCGTTCAAGACCAAGAGGGCTTTTTCTTCCTGGCGCTGCAACGTGTTGCGCCACGAAAGCCCTCCCGCCAACATCAGCAGCAACAGCAACTGCCCCAAGGTCATCCAGGTAATTTGGAGATTCTGGTCCAGCAAGCTGTGGCTTTGCTGCTCCAATAGCCAGGAGCCCTGCAGATCGGCCACATTGCCCAATGCCAGGGACTCAACCGCAAAATCCTGCAACTCCAGGTGCAATTGCGTGAGCGCCGGCAAGTCCACCTCAGGCCCCGCCAAGGCAGCGTCTGCGCGCTGGATAAACACCACAACCTGCGCCAAGGCTTGGGCAACCTTGGCGTGTTGCAACAACATCTCCGACCCCGGCGATTCGTGCAAGACGTCCACCCGGCTGGTCAACACGTCAAGTCGTATTTGCAGTTCGTCCAGCGACGGGGGATTGCGCGAGTGCAAATAGCCATCCAGGCTATGAACAAAACGCAGGTATTCCCGATCCAGCAAAAATGCCGGCGCAGTAACCGAGTCCACCCGCCGGTCGGCTTGTTCTTGCAACGATTTGCGCTGCGTCCACTCAAACGCCAACAGCCCAACCATTGCCGCAGCGAGGGTGACCGCCGCAAAGTACAGAACAACGCTATAGGGAAAGGACTTGAAGCGTCCCACCATGAAAAAATTACTCCACGCGTAGCGACTTGAGCTGCCAGATGGAGCGTTCGTAAAAACGAACCGACTGCAATTCGGGTTTGCTGTCGTAGGGATACACCACAAAAAGCGGGCCTTTGTTTTTGGGTGTCAGGGTTTCGCCATCCATTTGGTGCGCCAAAATCATGTCGTACTGCAGGCAATCTGAAAAGGGAATCTGGGCACGGTAGTCGTCAATGGCAACCGCGTACATCAAAGACCCCTTGACTTTGGCTGCCGCAAGCACATCACGCAGCAGCGGGCCGGTAAAGGTGACCGGATTTTTGTACCAGGGCGTATGGGTCTTGAAGCTGCGCTGCGGCAAGCTCTTCAAAAATGCCATGTCGTAACTGGCTATGGGCGGCGAAGTGGGGCGCGATTTGGCGGCTTTGCTTGCGGGTTCAGCCGGGCTGTTGGGGGCCTGAAAATAAATCCGCAAGACCACCGGATCGCCGGCGGATCGGGCGCTGCCGGTGGCCACGGTCAGGGCACACCCCGCCAACAAAGTCATCGAATTTCTTTTTTGCGTGTCCATTTTTGACCCCCTTTGTTTCAACAAACCAGCACTCTTTGGCGCTTTACCAGGTGTTTGCATTCCCACCGCCTACTCTGGTGCACCCCGCTTGTAAAAAGCCGATGCATCCAACAGATAGTGATGATAGTAACTAACAAAAACTTCTAAATAGTAGTGTTATTCGTAAAGTTTATTTTCAAATAAAAAAAGCCTGCAAAAGCAGGCTCAGAAAGCGGCCATGGCCCGGTGCTTCAGGGCAACTTGCAGGCGTCGACCCAGACGCCTGCGGTCAAACGCGCCATCAATGCCGGGCTGATGCGCACGGCGCTGTTGACCGAGCCTGCTGCAGGCAGCACCTCGTCAAAGGCTTGCAGGCTTTGGTCCAAAAAAACGGGCAGCGGATGTGCCAAGCCAAACGGGCACACCCCGCCGACCGGATGGCCGGTCAGGGTCTCTACCTCTTGGGCAGGGAGCATCTTGCCCTTGCCAAAAGTGGCCTTGAACTTGGCGTTGTCAATGCGCGCATGGCCGCTGGCCACCAGCAGCACCACCCGGCCATCACCCAGCCGAAACGCCAGAGTCTTGGCAATGCGCCCCGGCTCCACGCCGTGCGCCTGGGCCGCGGACTCCACGGTGGGCGTCAGGGCCTGGGTTTCAAGCAAGGGCAGATCAATCTGGTGTTGCGCAAAAAAAGCGCGTACCGAGAGCAGACTCACCGTGCGCGCCCCTCAGGTTCCGCCCACGTAGGGGTTGCGCACGCGCTCCACGCCAAAGCTGCTCTCCGGGCCATGGCCCGGAATGAAAACCGTGGCGTTGCCCATAGGCCACAGGCGCTGGGTGATGCTGTTGATGAGGGTAGCGTGGTCGCCCTGCGGAAAGTCGGTGCGGCCAATGCTGCCAGCAAAGAGCACATCACCCACGAACGCGCGGCCCATGTCGGGTGAATAAAACACCACATGGCCCGGCGTGTGCCCCGGGCAGTGGCGCACTTGCAGGGTGTAAGGCCCCAGAGTAACGCTGTCACCATCGTGCAGCCAGCGCGTGGGCGTGAAGGGACGCGAGGGCGGAAAACCATAGGCCGCCGCCGCCATGGGCATGCCGTCAATCCAGAACTGGTCGGCCGGGTGCGGGCCGATGATCGGCAAGTGCAGCAGCTCAGCCAGGTCGGCGGTGGCACCGGCGTGGTCCAAGTGGCCGTGGGTGATCCAGATTTGTTCCAGCTTGACGTTCAGGCGCTTGACTGTGGACAGCAGCAGCTCCATGTCGCCACCGGGGTCGATGATGGCGGCGCGGCGCTCTTCGTCGCACCAGACGATGGAGCAGTTTTGTTGGAACGCGGTGACAGGGACGGTTTCGTAATGCAGCATGGGGGTATTTTCTGCTGATTTTGCGTCTTTTGTGGGGCACTTCAGCGCAACTACCCGCGCATGGCGCGCCGTTAGGGCTCAAACGCGCCTGGACTTGCTAAGTTCACCGCGACCGCCCTGCCACGCAAAATAAAACCTGACTATTGCCAAATTTCATCGACCGTCTTGCTTCCGTCCACCAGTGGCGCAATCTCTGCAAGGTGCTTTTGAAACACCGGGTCTTGCGCCGCCTTGAGGTTCAGGGCGCGTGAAGCATCCATGGAGTCCATTTGATAGACAAATCGCAGACGGGTGGGTGCGCCCGCGATGGGGCGCAACAACCCCATGTCCAAATGGTGCACCTCCTTGTAGTACTTGACGATGCCCTGTGTGATCGGGACGCTGCGCACGGCATCGATCATGGTTTTAAAGCTCACTTCGCGGATGAATGTATACATAGGTCGAACCTCCCTTTTCAAGTACCGAAGCCAAACGCTTCCTGTGCCAGTCTAGGCACACACTTGGGATCAAATTTGACTTTGCTCAGTAACTTGGCACCCAGCGCTCACACCGGCACGGGCAAATCCTGACGTACTTGATTGCCGTGCGAAGGACTAAGCAGACTTTGGGGGGTCAATTCAATTGCGGGGCGGTTCTGGGTCGCGCTCAATCCTTAAGACTCACGCCCAGGGAATCCAGCTTCTTTGCATAGGCGTCCCTGCGTTTAGTGGCCTTCGCAGCAGTTTCGGTGGCCGCCTGGACTGCCTTGGGACCCTTGTGCGCAGCCGCCTTGATCAATTCGAACTTATGCGCAGCATCTGCTTGCATCCGCTTGAAAGCGGCGATGAGTTCGGGATGGGATGGATTCACAGGAGCTCCCCTTTCAAATTGCCTTTTTTATGCACTCTTTTTCACTCCGGTCCCATGGGGGGGCAGGATGACGCCATTGGCCTTCGAACGACTGGCTTTAAACGGTGGACAGACATACATCAAGGTCGTCGCTGCTAAAGGTTGACGTTCATGCGCAGCAAGGCGGTTCGCAATTCGCGGTTAGCTGGTTTTGAAACATCCACCTTTTGAACCGCCAAGTCAAACGGTGAGCCTGGCCTGATGCTGGTTGGCACTACCCTTTTTACAGGATTCGCCGCAGGGTACGTGCCCTGACCCGGGCACATGCGAACGGAAAATCTGAATTCTTCGAGTACGCCTTTGGAATACAACTCGGCCAATTGCTGAAACGTCACGAAGGCGGAGCGTTTTACTTCTTTGAATCCCGGCTCGCTGATATCACGAACAATTTCAAATTTTCCCAGCGAATCGCGCTGCGTATTGGTAAACGGATGCAGCACAAAGGTCTGCCGAACCCCAGTCTTTTTGGACACCATCGTGTGCTCAACGGCGATATCAGTCAACAGCATATTGCTTTCCTATTTTTTGCAGCCATAGCGTACCCAGCCGCGTCAGACGGGCCACCCAACAATGCCGACTTCTGCTTTCCAAAGCAAACGACTTAAGCACCGATGCCCCTTGAAGTGCAAAGCGCTCAACATAGGCGGCCCGCACCATCCCCGGAACGCATAGTATTGCCGCTGTAGCGCGATGCGGCCGTTCCCAATGTGAGAGGGATGCCGCACGCGCCAAGGATGCACACCATGACGACCGAAACCATAGACACGCTGATCGTTGGCGCCGGCCAGGCGGGCATTGCCATGAGCGAGCACTTGCGCCGCTTGGGGGTGCCACACCTGGTGCTGGAGCGCGCGCGGGTGGCCGAACGCTGGCGCAGCGAGCGTTGGGACTCGCTGGTGTGCAACGGGCCGGCCTGGCATGACCGGTTTCCGGGCCTGGAGTTTGAAGGACTGGACCCCGATGGCTTTGCCTCCAAAGACCAGGTGGCCGACTACCTGCAGGCCTATGCCACCCAATTTGACGCACCCATTCGCACGGGCGTAGACGTGACACGGGTGACGCGCAACCTGGGCCGACCGGGCTTTAGCGTAGACACCTCGCAGGGACGCATTGAGGCGCGCAACGTGGTGGCGGCCACCGGGCCGTTCCAAAAGCCGGTGATTCCGGCAGTGGCACCCCAAGTGCCAGGCATGCTGCAAATGCACTCGGCGCAGTACCGCAACCCGGCGCAACTGCCGCCGGGCGCGGTGCTGTTGGTGGGCGCGGGCTCGTCGGGCGTGCAAATAGCCGCCGAGCTGCAGCGGGCCGGCAAACAGGTGTATTTGTCGGTAGGGGCGCACGGCAGGCCGCCGCGCGCCTACCGCAACCGCGATTTTTGCTGGTGGCTAGGCGTCTTGGGTGAGTGGGACGCGCAGGCCATGAAGCCGGGCCTGGAGCACGTCACCATTGCGGTCAGCGGCGCGCAGGGCGGCCACACCGTGGACTTTCGGGCGCTGGCGCACGCCGGCGTCACGCTGGTGGGCATGACCGAGTCGTTTGAGGGTGGTGTGGTGCGCTTTGCGCCCGACCTGGTTGAGAATATTGCGCGTGGCGACGAAAACTACCTGTCTTTGCTGGACGCCGCAGACGCCTATGCAGAGCGCAACGGCCTGGACCTGCCGCCCGAGCCGCAAGCCCGCGTGCTGCCGCCCGACCCCGACTGCCTGACTCACCCCCTGCAAAGCCTGAACCTGGCCGAGGCCGGAGTGACGACCATTTTGTGGGCCACCGGCTATGCGCTGGACTATGGCTGGCTGGCGGTGGACGCCTTTGACGCCCAAGGTAAGCCGCAGCACCAGCGCGGCGTGTCCAGCGAGCCTGGCATCTACTTTGTGGGACTGCCGTGGCTGTCGCGCCGGGGCTCGGCCTTTATCTGGGGCGTGTGGCACGACGCCAAACACGTGGCCGACCACATCGACAAGCAGCGCAAATACTTTGCCTACCAAGACGCGGGGCAGCGCGCCAAGGCGCAAGCGGGCTAAACCGCCTGCAACTGCCCGACCAGCTTGGCCAAAAAGGCGTCGCACTGCGCCAGCTGATCGGCCTCGACATACTCGTCGGGTTTGTGCGCCTGCGTAATTGAACCCGGGCCGCAGACCACCACGGGCACGCCCAGGCGCGCGGTAAACAGCCCGCCTTCGGTACCAAATGCCAGCTTCAGGACCTCGTCCTGCGGGTGAAAAGACTGTACAAAGGCCACGGCGTCTTCAGTAACCGACGTGTCCAGGCCAGGGTAACTGTTGACTTCGACAATGTCGATGCGGGCCTCGGGCACCACCGTCTGGGCTTGGGCTGAAATACGCTGGGCGGCGGTTTGCAGCAGGTCCACCAACGCGGCCGGATCGTCTTGGGCAATGTTGCGGATCTCAAAATCAAGGTCGCAGCGGTTGGGCACGATGTTCAGCGCCACGCCTCCGTTGAACTTCCCCACGTGCAGCGTGGTGTAAGGCACGTCATAGGCGCCGTCGCGCGCGCCTTGTTGGCTGATGCGGGCCTGCAGCTGGCGCACTTCGGTCACCAGATCACAGCCCAGGTGCAGGGCATTGACCGTGAGCGGCGCTTGCGCCGAGTGCCCCTCGCGGCCATGGCAGGTGGCATGCAATGCGGTCTTGCCCTTGTGCCCAGTGGCCAGACGCATGAGGGTCGGTTCGCCCACAAGACACAAAAACGGCCGCACCGGTGCGGTGTGCAGCAAGTCGAGCAGGCGGCGCACGCCAACGCAGCCAATTTCTTCGTCATATGAGAGTGCCAGCTGCAAGGGGCGTTTAAGGTGCAACTGGGAGGCCTCGATCAGCGCGTGCAGGGCGCAGGCGATAAAACCCTTCATGTCCGCGCTGCCGCGCCCGTACAGCCGGCCCTCGCGCTGGGTCAGCGCAAAGGGCGGCACGGTCCAGGCCTGGCCCTCCACCGGCACCACGTCGGTATGGCCCGACAAGACCACGCCGGGCACATCTTGCGGTCCGGTCGAGGCGAAAAGGTTGGCCTTGGTGCCGGTTTCGTCAAACACCAGCGTAGATTCAATGCCGTGCGCCGTGAGCAGGGTGCGCACATCGTCAATCAGGGCTAGGTTGGACTCGCGGGTGACGGTGCGGTGGGCCAACAGATCGGCCAGCAAGGCCAGGCTGCGGGTGCCGCTCATGGCGCGGCCTCCGGGTGCCCAAACGCCTTGCCAGGAACCCGGCCCGCGCTGGTCAGGGCGCGGTTGAATTCACAAAAAGCATGCATGACTTTGTTCATCTTTTTTTCCTTTGCACCAAGCCAAGACATGAATCGTGTCGGCAGCCGTGGCGATGCTGCCGCCAGTTGGCTCAGACGTCGCCGGGCACACCGTAGCTTGGCGCTTGCGACGGGTCCAGGGCGCGCTGGCGGTAGCTGGAGACCTGCGGCGCAAACTGCGCCCAGAGTTCGGCCAACGCGTCCATGGGGTTGTCTTCGGTCCAGTCCACCCGCAAATCCACCACCGGCCAGGACACATCGTCCACCACCAGCAAGCCCGCGGAATGCACTGGGCCGGCTTCACCACCACTGTGCAAACCGGCCTGCATGGCCGCCAACAGGCGCTCAGTCAGTGCGCCTGGCGCGCTTTCAAAAGCGGCCAGCATGCGGGCGGGCACTTCGCTGTGGGCCAGCAGATTGCCGGCACACACCGCATCCACACCCTGCGCCAGCGCAACCACGCCCAGCCCACCGGCGCCGCTAAAGCCAGCGGTGCCGCCCTGGGCGTCGATCAGGGCCAACTGGCGGTATTCAATGTGCGGGGCCGAGCTGCGCAAAATGTCCAGGGCCTGCACTGCCGAGGCGCCCCGGGCCATCAAATCGAGCGCTTTGTCGCCCAGCGACGGGTCAGTCACGTTTTGGCTGGCCACTGCGCCGACGCCCGCTCGCGTGCGAATGCAGCGCGCCGCCACCGCCGGAGACGAAGACGACACCGCCGCGCCCAACTGGCCGGTCTGCGCGCAGCGCGCAACAATGCTGAAGGTCATGGGGGTCTCAGGCCTCAGGAATAACGGCGATGGCGTCAATTTCCACCAGCCACTCGGGCCGCGCCAGTGCGCTGACGACCAGACCGGTAGAGACCGGGTACACACCTTTCAACCACTTGCCTACGGTGCGGTAGACCGGTTCGCGGTAGCGCGGGTCGGTGAGGTAAATCGTGATCTTGCAAATATGCTCCAGCTGGCTGCCCGCTTCTCGCAGCAGCATGTCGATGTTTTTCATGGCCTGTTCGGCTTGGCCGGCGGCATCGCCAATGCACACGCTCTCGGAGGTATCCAGGTCTTGCCCGATCTGGCCGCGCACGAAAACCATCGAGCCGCGCGCCACCACGGTCTGGCACAGGTCGTTGTCCAGCTTTTGTTCAGGGTAGGTGGTGCCAGTATTGAACTTACGGATGCGCGTATGGGTCATGGTCAACCAGTGCCTCAAGGGGTAATGAACTAATTTGCAAGGGCGGCAAAGCGCCTGAACGATTCTAGGGCGTCAAATTGCGGCGCAGATGGCGCATTGCCTGTCGCCTGGAGCCCAAGCCCTGCACCAGAAATGTGCGAAAGTTCAGCCCTGCATCTTTTGCCCCTCATGTCCCACCCTCACCGCAAACCCCGCGTCGAAGACTTTGCCTACATTGGCGGGCTCGAGGCCATGGTGCGCGGCGGTACCTTGTCGGTTTACCCCTTGATGATGTACCGCGCCTGGGGCAGCGCTGCGGTGGTGTCGCAAATTTACTTTGTGATCGGCTTGGTGTCGCTGCTGACCGCGCTGATGGTGCCAGCCCTGGCGCGGCGCTTTCCAAGGCGCTGGATTTATCTGTTTGCCAGCGGCCTGTACCTGGCAGGGGCCGCTGCGGGTGCGCTGGGTGGCCAGTGGGTGACCCTGTCGCTGCTGCTTAGCGTCATGGCGGCGGCCATTTCTTTTGTTTGTTTTAACGCCTATGTGCTGGACTATGTAGGTAAAACCGACTTCAGCCGGCTGGAAACATTGCGCCTGTTTTACGGCGGTATCGGTTGGGTGGCCGGGCCGGTATTGGGCGTGTGGTTCTTGTCCCTGGCACCCTGGGCGCCGTTTGCGCTGGTAGGCACAGCCGCCGCATTGATTGTGGTGCTTGTCTGGAAAACGCCGCTGGGCAACGGCAAAGCCATTGCCAAAGCCCCCAGCACGCGTCGCAGTCACCCCTTGGCCCATGTGCAGCGCTTTTTTGCCCAACCTCGGCTGGTCACGGGCTGGTTGATCCCGGTGATCCGGTCGTGTGGCTGGTGGTTTTACTTTGTCTACATTGGCATTTTTGCGCTTGAAAACGGCTTGGGCGAAACCGTGGGCGGCGTGGCCTCATCCCTGGCTAACATGGGCCTGTTTTTGGCGCCGCTGATGCTGCGCTGGATGCGCCAGAACTCAGTGCGTAAAGCCGTACGTGTGGGTTGCCTGGGCGGCGGAATCTTCTTTTTGGCCGGTACGCTCTTGTCTCCTTGGCCTTGGACCACGGTGACAATCCTGATTTTCGGCACCTACTTCTTGGTGCTGCTCGATACCTGTGCGGGCTTGCCGTTTCTGATGGCGGTCAAGCCCTCGGAACGCACCGAAATGTCAGCCGTGTATTCGAGTTTTCGCGATGCCTCAGGAATCTTGTCACCGGGAATTGCCTGGCTGGTGCTGCAGTTTTTTCCGGTGGCAGGGGTGTTTGCGGTTGCCGGGCTGGCGCTGCTCGGAGCCTGGCTGGTGGCAGGCAAGCTCCACCCCGAGTTGGGCGTGCCAGGTGCCGAACGGGTGCGCGGCCGCACGCCTTAGCCGGCATAGCCCATGATGGCCACAACGTGCAGCCCGGTGCCCGCCGCCACAAAACCGTGCCACACCGTGTGTCCGTAGCGTATGCGGTGGTCCAACACAAAAAACACCACGCCCACGGTGTAGGCAAGACCCCCGGCCAATAACCAGCCCAAGCCGGCCAAAGGCACGCGCTCCAGCATCGGCACCGCGGCCACCAGCACCAGCCAGCCCATGGCCAGGTACAGGCCGGTAGACCACCAAGGGTGCGACAAACGATCAAAGGCCTTGAGCGCCACACCCGCACCAGCCAGCGTCCACACCACGCCAAACAGGGCCCAACCCCAGGGCCCGTCCAGTGCGCCTAGCGCAAACGGCGTGTAACTGCCGGCGATAAAGAGATAGATTGCGCTGTGGTCCAGCTTCATGAAGATTTGCTTGGCGCGCCCAGCGGGCAGGGCGTGGTACAGCATGGAGGTGAAATAAAGCAGCACCATGGTGCTGGCAAATACAACGGCACCCACCACTGCAGACGGATGGCGGTGGCTGGCGGCCATCAACAAAAACGGGGCTGTGGCCACAGCGGCCAGCAACGCGACACCATGGCTCACCGCATTGGCAATTTCTTCACCCAGGGTTTGCTCGCGTTCGATCATGGTTCATTGTGCGCGTCGGCTTTGACAAGGCCGTGACCCATCGCAAACCCGCTGAACATACCAGCACCAAAGCGGCGGTGCCATACTTCCACGTTCCCGCAACCCACCTCTGGACACCCCATGACTGCTCGCGCCACCTTTACCCGCATGGAACAAAGCACCCAAGAAGACTGGGCGCTCATCGTGCCCGAGGTAATGCACTCGGCAAAAAGCCTGCCCGACCGCGTGATGGCGCACTTGCGCTTGCTGGAAAACGACTACGGCGGTTTTCCAATAGACCGCTACAGCCATTCCTTGCAAACCGCCACCCTGGCGCTGGCGGATGGGCGCGACGAAGAGTACGTGGTTTGCGCCTTGCTCCATGACATTGGCGACAGCCTGGGGCCTTTTAACCATCCGGACATTGCGGCGGCGATTCTGAAACCTTTTGTCAGTGATGCGAACCTGTGGATGGTGCAAAACCACGGTATTTTTCAGGGCTACAACTTCTTTCACCACATCGGCCTGAACCGCGATATGCGCGACATGTTCAAGGGCCACGCGCATTACGCGCAAACCGAAGAGTTCATTGCGCTGTACGACAACCGCGCGTTCGACCCCAGCCTGGAAACTTTGCCCCTCAGCACCTTCGAGCCCATGCTGCGCCGCCTGATGGCCGCGCCCAAAAACTCGGTCTACAAGGCAGCCCTGGAAAGTCCGAAAAAAGCGCCAAACTGAGCCACGACAATTGCCTTCTGTATTTGTTTTTAACGCTTCTCTCTTCCATGCCCCACACCCCTGACCAAATTCGTACCGACGACACCCGCATTGGCGCCGTACGCCCCTTGATTACGCCGGTGCTCTTGCAAGAGCAACTGCCGGCCACCGAAGCGGTGTTGGCAACCGTGGAACGCAGTCGCGCAGCCATTAGCGATGTGCTACACGGCCGCGACGACCGCCTGATCGTCGTGGTAGGGCCCTGCTCCATCCACGACCACGACCAGGCCATGGAATATGCACGTTGGTTGAAAGGCCAGGCCGATGCCTTGCAAGGCGAATTGCTGATCGTGATGCGCACCTATTTCGAGAAGCCGCGCACCACCGTGGGCTGGAAGGGCTATATCAACGACCCGCATCTGGACGGCAGCTTTTCCATCAATGAGGGCCTCCGTCTGGCGCGCTCGCTGCTGCTGGAGATTGTCGAAATGGGTCTGGCGGTGGGGACCGAGTTTCTTGACCTGCTGAGCCCACAATTTATCAGTGACCTGGTGAGCTGGGGCGCCATTGGCGCGCGCACCACCGAAAGCCAAAGCCATCGCCAACTGGCCAGCGGTCTGAGCTGCCCGGTCGGGTTCAAAAATGGCACAGACGGCGGCGTCAAGGTGGCCAGTGACGCGATTTTGGCGGCGCAAGCGCCGCACGCCTTCATGGGCATGACCAAATGGGGCCAGGCGGCGATTTTTGAGACGGTAGGCAATGACAACTGCCACGTGATTTTGCGCGGCGGTAAATTACCCAACTACGGGGCGTCCGATGTTGCGGCGGCCTGTGCGCTGCTCAAGGCCTCGGGCCTGCGCGAGCAGGTCATGGTGGACGTGTCGCACGCCAACAGCAGCAAACAGCACCAGCGTCAAATCGACGTAGCTGCCGACGTGGCAGGACAAATTACTGCCGGTGAAACGCGCATTACCGGCCTGATGATTGAGAGCCATTTGAAAGAAGGCCGCCAGGATATCGTTCCTGGGCAGGTGCTGCGCCACGGTGTCTCGGTCACCGACGCCTGCATCAGCGTCGACCAAACCGCGCCGGTATTGCAGACACTGGCGCAGGCCGTGCGTGCTCGGCGCGCCGTTTTGAAAGCCTGAATACGGAAAGTGCGTGCAATCCCGCTGGGCAACAGCGGGTGCTCGCTTAGCGAGGTGTGCGAGGCACCATCGGGCCACGGCCCTCGATATGACGGAAGTTGATGCGCCCTTTGCTCAGGTCGTACGGCGAGAGTTCCAGCGACACGCGGTCGCCCGCCAAAATGCGGATGTGGTTTTTGCGCATTTTTCCAGCCGAGTAAGCGATCAGCTGGTGGCCGTTGTCCAGGGTGACGCGAAAACGGGTGTCAGGCAAGACCTCGTTCACAACGCCCATCATTTCAATCAGTTCTTCTTTAGCCATGGTGTGTCCTTTGGACTGAATTATCGTCGGAGTTGAAAAAGTTACTGGGTTCGCGTGGCATCGCAGACCCAATTGATGCCTTGGGACAGGGCGTAATGCGCTGCGGCGTCGTGGGTCGGGAAGTCATCGCAAAAACGCATGACGCGGTCGGTGCTGGCGCTTCCACGGCCACTGGCAATAGAAACTTGGGCTTCAAAGCGGCCGCTGCGCAAAGGGCGGGGGCAGGCGGCAATGCGGTATTTGCCGATGGTCACAGGAGACAAGAGAGAAAAATTAGGGTTCTGAATCATTAAAAATCATGCGCACGGACCGCTGGCAGGGGCCACATGCATTAAGGGATAAATACCGCCAAGCCGTGAGAAGCAGGCGTATCGCCAATGAAGGACTGAATTGACGACCCCTCTGCCCGAGGACTGTGCCGACACGCTGAAGAGCGTCCGCACGGTCAATTCGCCTTTAGCGACGGGCTAATGTACCACGACGCCCCAAAATAGCGCCTGAGGCTGTCAAAAAGGGGAAAATACCGCCTATGAAAGTTTGCATTCTTGAAAACGACGATCTTGATCCGTCCATTGAAGCCACCTACCAGGGCTACGGTGCGATGTTTGTGCGCCTGTTCCACGACGCAGGGGCCGATTGGGAATTCGATATCTTTCACACGCCGCTGGGGCAGTACCCGGAATCATTCGACGCCTATGGCGCCGTGGTGCTGACCGGCAGCAAGGCAGACTCGTTCTCGGACGCGCCCTGGGTGCTTGAGTTGCGGCGCCGGGTTACTTTATTGCTGGAGCAAAACAAAAAACTCCTGGGCATCTGCTTTGGCCACCAATTGATCGCCTTGTGTCTGGGCGCCAAGGTCGGGCGCGCTCCGCAAGGGTGGGGCGTAGGACGCATGTCCTACGACTGGCACGCCGCCGACTTGCCATTGGCCCCTGAAGACAAACGTCTGGCGCTGCTGGTAAGCCACCAGGACCAGGTCTTGGAACTGCCCCAAAACGCCGTGCTGCTGGCCAGCAACAGCCATTGCCCGGTGGCGGGATACGCTATCGGTGACGAGGTTTTTTGTGTGCAGGGCCACCCGGAGTTTGTCGAAGACTACAGTGCGTTTTTGTTGAACCGTCGCCGCGAACGTTTGGGTGAAAGCCTGTACTGCGCCGGTACCGAAAGCCTGAAGCAGGGCCATGACGGCCTGCAAGTAGCGCGCATGATGGTGGCATTTGTTGAAGGCAAAGCAAACGCGTAGACAGGCCCAAACAGCGAAAGCACAAAACAGACAGCCCCCGCGCGGATCAAGCGTCGGGGGCTGTTTTGCGTGCGGCACCTGGGTAAGGTGCTGATGTGCAACGCGGGCTTGTGGCTCTGGTTGGCAGTCGTTTCGGTTTGGATTTACCGTGGTTCAAAGTGTAAAACCGTTGTTGGGGCAGTGGATTGCGTTTTTGCCCGATTCATTCTGAATATTGGCATACTATGCCAATATTTTTTAAATTTAAGGCAATTAAATGAAACTAGATCGATTTGACCGCCAGATTCTGGAAGTCCTGCAAGTCGATGGCCGCATCAATAACCAGGACCTTGCGGACCGCATTGGCCTGTCGGCTTCACCCTGTCTGCGCCGGGTACGGGCGCTGGAAGAAGCAGGCTTGATCATGGGTTATCGGGCCTTGCTCGATGCCCGCAAACTGGGCCTGACCCTGATGGCGCTGATCCATATTTCCATGGACAAACACACGCCTGAGCGTTTTGCCAATTTTGAGGCCGCTATTGCGGTATTACCCGAGGTACTGGAATGCCTGCTGATCACCGGCCAGGATGCAGACTACCAGCTCAAAGTGGCGGTGCGTGACATGGACCACTACCAATCGCTTTTGCTCAACCAGGTTACGCGTATTGAAGGCGTCACTGGTGTGCATTCCAGTTTTGTGCTGCGCAGGGTGGTCGATAAAACCGCACTTTTGGTGAGTGCGGCAGGCATCGATTAGCCGCCACTGGCGCTATCACCGCGCGTCTGGCAGTTCGATTTTTACCTCGAGCACGTCGAGGTTGTCCTGGCGTTCCATATTGACTTTGATGTCATTGGGATTGATCTTGATGTATTTGCTGATCACCGCAATCAGGTCTCTTTGCAGGTCTTGCAAATAATCGGGTTCAGACGCGTTGCGGCCGCTGCGTTCGTGCGCCAGGATGATTTGCAGGCGTTCTTTGGCAACGCTGGCAGTTTTTTTCTTCTCACCCAACAAAAACGAGAGGAAGGACATGCTGTTATTTCCCACCAAAAATACGCTTGAAAAAACCTTGCTTGGGCGCCTCGGTAAAGCGCATGGGTTTATCAGCACCCAAGAAACGGTCGATCACATCTTTGTACGCTTCGGCTACGTCGCTGCCTTCCATGTGCACCGCGGGCACCCCTTGGTTGGAAGCCTGCAACACGGATTCACTCTCCGGTATCACGCCAATGAGCTTGATGCGCAAAATGTCCTGAATGTCCTCAAGCGACAGCATCTGGCCCTGGTCTACGCGTGCCGGGTTGTAACGGGTAATGAGCAAGTGTTCTTTAATCGGGTCCAAACCTTCGATTGCCCGTTTGGTTTTGCTGGCAAGCATGCCCAAAATCCTGTCGGAATCGCGCACAGAAGAAACTTCGGGGTTGGTCACCACCAGCGCTTCATCGGCAAAGTGCATGGCCATCAGCGCACCGGTTTCAATACCGGCAGGAGAATCGCAAACGATGTATTCAAAATCCATGGCAGCCAAGTCGTGCAGGACTTTCTCTACACCTTCTTGCGTCAGGGCATCTTTGTCGCGGGTTTGCGAAGCGGCCAAAACATAGAGGTTTTCGCACTGCTTGTCTTTGATCAAAGCCTGGTGCAAATTGGCCTCGCGCTGGATCACGTTGATCAGGTCGTACACCACGCGGCGTTCGCAGCCCATGATCAGATCCAGATTACGCAAGCCCACATCAAAGTCAATCACCGCGGTTTTGTGGCCACGCAAAGCCAAGCCAGAAGCAAAACTGGCACTGGTCGTCGTTTTTCCTACGCCACCTTTGCCTGAAGTGACCACAATAATTTTTGCCATGGATGAAGAATCTTTCGGAATGTGGGGTCGTGATACTGAATTTTACGATTTCAATGCTTCGATGATCAGCTTCTCTTTTCCATCGTCGCTCAGGTGGATTTGTGCTGGTTTGCCCAACACATCACCTTCGAGTTCTCTCTCGGTGGTGCGGTAAATACCGGCAATGGAGACCAACTCCGGCTCCATGCACAGAGAAAAAATACGGGCCTGGGTATTGCCTCGCGCCCCAGCCATGGCTTTACCGCGCAAAGGGGCATAAACGTGAATATTGCCGTCCGCAATAACCTCTGCGCCCCGGTTAACCATGGCCAGAACTACCAAATCACCACCACGGGCATAGACTTTTTGGCCTGAACGCAAGGGCTTGGTAATCACCATGGTGGGCACGGGTGCTGCTTCGCGGCTGGCTGCGAGGGCAGAAGGGGCAGATTTTGAAACGGGAGCCGGTGCTGAAACGGGCGCAACTACCGGGGCTGGCGCTGGATTTGGCAGGGGTGCAGTCGCTTTGGTGGCTGCAGTAGCACCGCGCCGCGGTTCAGGAGGAGCCTCGGTAAGCCCTAGCCGTTGTGCCACAGCCAGGCTTGCAGGCTCCAGACCGCGCACTGCCATCGGCACCAATTTACAGGCACCAAAAGTCTTCATCAGCAATTCCCATTGTGGATGGGGCAAAGTGATATCGGTCTGGGAAAAGTCAATGACTACGCCATCGGTATCAAAGAAATCCGGACTTTCCCCCTTGGGCCCAAAACTTCTCGCAAGTTCGGCCGCCACAATAGCCAGATCGTGGGTCTTCAGCACCAAAGCGACCAAGGTGAGTTGGGCGCTCTTGAGTTCAAAAGCAGCTGGCACAGCACCAGAAGAAACAGCGGCGGAAGGAACCGTCATGGGGCTTGGTGTCGGAATGGGCAAGCCACGATGTTACCGTAAGCGCTTGGCCGCAATGGCCTGCAGGATGGAACAAAAAACAAAGAACAAACGGCGCTTTTGTTGTTGTTCTCTTCTAGCTTATTTCTTTATTTAAAGAATAGTAGTAGTAGATAGGGTCATGCCAATTCGGTGCACAAGTGTATTTTTTCCATATGAATCATAGGCTTAGCCTCTCGCTTTGCTTGTGGGTCAGGCTGTTTTTTGGTGTCATGGAAAAAGGAATAACTTTTGGAAAACGGAGAGGCCTGTGCATAAGCCCTCATTTATCCTTTTGTTATCCACAGACTTTGCAGCCCTTTTTAGGGCCTGATGTGGTACCTTAAATGCGGGATCATCGATTGAAACAAGCGAGAAAAAAGTATGGCGTACCTGGTTTTTGGATTGTTGCTTTTCTTGGGCACACACTCTTTGCGTGTGGGTGGTGATGTTCGGCGTGATGCCCTGCGGGAGCGCATGGGAGAAGCACGTTTCAAGGGACTGTATTCCTTGCTTTCAGCGGCGGGTTTGGCTTTGGTGGTATATGGTTTTTCTGTGGCACGTGACACCCCCACAGTGCTTTGGACACCGCCGGCAGGCATGCGCCACTTGGCTTTTTTATTGATGTTGATTGCGATGGTTTTGATCGTGGCAGCTTATGTGCCACGCAATGCGATTCGTGCCCGACTGCACCACCCTATGGTTTTGTCAGTCAAGGTTTGGGCTTTGGCGCATCTGTTGGCCAATGGGACTTTGGCCCATGTGGTGTTGTTTGGTGCGTTCTTGCTGTGGAGCGTGCTGACGTTCAGGGCTTCTCGCCAGCGCGACAGGGCACAAGCGTTGTATTACCCACCCGGTGAAACGGTGCCGACGCTGATTACCGTGGGAGTTGGCGTGCTGCTTTGGCTGGTTTTTTTGAGTTGGTTACACGGTATTTTGATGGGCGTGCGTTTGATGGCTTAAGTCCGTCTTAAATATTGAACCACCACTGGATTGCCATTTTTGCGACAAAGCCGACCATGCCGAAAGCCAGGCCCAAAAAGAGCACAAAAGTACCAAACTTTCCCGCTTTGGCTTCCCATGCCAATTGTCCGATGATGAACAGCATGTACAACATGAAGGCGCCCACACCAAAGGTGAGCCCAAAACTGGCAATTTGCTCTTCGGAGTAACCCCACATCAGCGTTCAGCCATGGTGTCGGGAGCGGCATACCCGGTTTGCCGACTTGGCAAATCTTCGGCGTGGACCAAATCGCGGTAGGCATGCCAGCTCGCGTGGCCCAGCAGCGGTATGACCAATACCAAGCCCAGTAGCAAAGATCCCAGTCCCAAGAGGCTCATGAGCAGCAAGATCGCTGCCCATGCCGCCATGGGAATCGGGTTTTTCAAGACCACCCCCCAACTGATCAGAACCGCTTGCCAGAGTGAAACGCGGCGGTCCAGCAAGAGTGGCATGGTGATAACGCTGGAGGCAAAAATAGGCGCCGCCATGACACCCCCCAGCGCAAGCCAGATTTCAAAGAGCCATCCGCTTTTTGCGGCCACAACGTAGCGCAAAAAATCGACGGGGGTGTGAATGGGTACATCGGACAACAAGGTAATCAGGGCAGCAGAAGTCACCACCCAACCGGTAGAAGCCAGTCCCAGCAGGATTCCAAACTGGACCAGGCACCAATAATCGTTGCCATATTTGTCCTGGTGGCTGCTTTGCCACTGGGTCCAGGTGTCCCAAACTGTGTTCCAGCCGGCCGGCTGTTGGTTTTCAAGATTTCTGCTCAGTGCGTACAGGCTTGCTGCCAACACGGGTGCAATGAAAAGAAAGCCCGACAGGGCCCCCGCCAGCAGCCAAAAGCGATCGTGGGCTACCAAGGTGATCAAGCCACCGGCCAAGCTTAAAACCATGCCATGTGCGAGGCTGATCCAGCGCAGTTTGACCAAATCGCGCATACCCAAAACGAGCCAACCCAGCGTTTGTACAACAGAGACCTGGCGAATGGTTAGGGGATGGGCAGGGACTTTGGCCATAAGGGCAGTGTAAATTCAATAGCAAAGACTTTGCTGACACGGTGTGCGTCTTTGGTCATGGGTCCCCGTTTTGACCGGGCCGATAATGGCGGTTTGTGGAGGAATAAACCATGCCAAGACCCGTACTGAGCGAATCAGACATTCACCCCGCTATCCGCAAGGCCGTAGAAACCCACCACCACGAGATCGTGGATGAGGTTAAGGTCGCGATCGCCGCGCACCCTGTGGTGGTCGTGGGAATGTCCTTGAATCCGATGCCCAAAAAAGCCCGAGCCGCTTTGGTGAAGGCCGGCGTGGCGCATGAGTATCTGGAGTACGGGAGTTATTTCAACACCTGGCGCAAACGCAACGCCTTGAAGATGTGGACCGGTTGGCCCACATTCCCCATGGTGTTTGTGAAAGGAGTCTTGGTCGGTGGCGCTACCGACCTTGAAACCTTGATTGCCAGTGGTGAGCTTAAAAAGATGCTGGCCTGATTTTTTCGGGCGCTTTATCCGCGCTTGGTTCCTCCATGCATCATGGACGTATGTTCAGCGTCAAAGGTTTTCTTTTGTTGGGCATCCAGCACGCCGTAAAAGGTTTTGATAGCCTGGTCCCGTTGGTCCATGTAGGGCTGCATCGCTTCGTGGTGCTGGGTACGCAGCTGGTTCATTTTGTCGATGCGTTCAGGTGTGCTCAGCTTTGCCATCTCAGTGCGGTCTGGCGGTGTCATGGCCATAGCGGCTGGGGGCTTCATGGCCGTGGTGAACGCGGTCCACGCAGGCTCTTGCGATGCCGTAATGTGCAGTTTGCGCTTGAGCTCTGCCAGGTGCTTGGTCATGCGTGCTTCCATGCGCTGCGGTGTCATGGCGTGCTCACGGTGCATGTCAAGCATGCCGGCATGATCATTCATGGGGTGTCCCATTTGGGCGACCGCTCCCAATCCGAAGGCGGCCAGGCTACCAGCGACAAAAAGGGTTTTCCAAGGTGTTTTCATAGCGGTGTCTTTCAGTAACTGCGCCGTTGCGGAAATCGCCAGGCAGTGCTTGAAGTGTGCGAGTGATGTGTGTCTGGCCGATTGCGCTAAAGCAAGGCTATGTAAAGTTGGTTTTCTGAGTGCTTGCTTGATTGATTTATGAAAGTTCAATGTGTTTAAAAATTTGATGGTGTATCGCTTGACGGCGCCCTGGACGGCGACGCAGGCGCAATTGGAGGCCGCGCTGCAGGAGGCGCACTTTGTGGAATGTGGCGCATCGCAAGAAAAATCGGTCGGTTGGGTCGAGCCACGGGGCGAGGCGCACGGTGCGTGCGTCGAGGTGGTTGCGGGGCAATGGATCCTGAAATGGATGATGGAAGTGAAAAGCGTCCCGGGGTCTGTGGTCAAGCGCAAGGTTCAAGAGCAGGTTGCGCAAATTGAAGCCAGTACAGGGCGCAAACCGGGCAAAAAAGAAACTCGCACGCTAAGTGACGATGCCCGCCTGGCACTGTTGCCGATGGCCTTTACCAAACAAGGCAGTGTGACTTTGTGGCTAGATCCCAAGGCGCAGCTGTTGATGCTCGACGCCGGTAGCCAGGCCAAAGCCGATGAAGTGCTGACGAGCCTGGTCAAAGTGGTGGACGGATTGGCCCTGAGTCTGATCAGTACCCAAACGGCTCCGGCCACCGCCATGGCCGAGTGGCTCGCAAGCCGCGAAGCGCCCCAAGGCTTCAGCGTTGACCGCGAATGTGAACTCAAAGCCACGGACGAATCCAAAGCGGTGGTTCGCTATACCCGCCATGCCCTGGACACGGACGAGGTCTGCCAGCATATTGCGACGGGCAAGGTCCCGACCCGCTTGGCTCTGACGTGGAACGACCGCGTTTCCTTTGTTTTGACCGAGGCTTTGCAGCTCAAAAAAGTAACGTTCCTCGACGTCGTCGCAGACGAAGCTCCGGCATCGGCAGGAGACCGTTCTGATGATCACTTTGACGCAGACGTGGCCATTGCCACGGGCGAATTGCAGCGTTTGTTGCCAGATTTGTTTGAGGCGTTGGGCGGTGAAATGGCCTTGACCTGAGCGCCACGAACGGGTGGACAAATCCCCACCCGTTTGACCTGCATCAGTTCACGACCGCATAACCCTCCTCGACAATCACCTGTGCCAGCGACGCATGGCTCTGCTCGGACTGCACTTGCACCTTGTTGGCACTGCGTTCGATCACGACCGTAGCTTTGGGGTCCAGTCGCACAATCGCTGCCGTGACGGCTTTTTCACAGTGGCCGCAGGTCATGCCGGTGACGGTAAAAAGATGGTTCATGGTGATCTCTCAAAAAATGGGAAGGGCTGGGCGTGGCTTTAAACCGGTGTCACAAGCTTAACCTTGCGCCTCGGCTCTGTTTTTTCAATCCCTCTCCCCGATGTCCCCGAAAGGCTTATTGCCCATGACCAGTCCAGCCAATGTTGATGTGTGTTCCTTGGACATTGGCATTGGGGGCATGACCTGTGCCTCGTGTGTGGGCCGGGTAGAAAAGGCCTTGAAGCGCGTGCCTGGGGTGCAAGCTGCCACAGTCAACCTGGCCACCGAGTCCGCACGCATTGCTTTTTCGGCCGACGAGGCGCAAGCCGCTCCCATGGAGGCCTTGTTGCGTCGCGCCGTGCGCGATGCAGGGTACGAGCCCAAGGCGGCCGATGCCGCCATTGACGCACCCGATGCCGGCGCCTGGGCCGACTTTGCCCCAGTGGCTTGGGGTCTGGCGCTGTCAGTTCCTCTGGTCATGCCCATGCTCGGCGATTTATTGGGCCAGCACTGGATGCTTTCGGCCTTGTGGCAGTTTGCGCTGGCCACTCCGGTGCAGTTTTTGTTGGGCGCGCGCTTTTATGTTGCGGGCTGGCACGCCCTCAAAAATGGCAGCGGCAATATGGATTTGTTGGTCGCCTTGGGCACCACCGCGGGTTGGGCCTTGTCGGTCTGGTTGTGGCTGAGCGCGCCGTCTGGGGCCATGGTGCATTTGTACTTCGAGGGCTCGGCCTTGGTGATTAGCCTGGTGCTTTTGGGCAAATGGCTGGAAGTGCGGGCCAAACGCCAGACGACCTCGGCCATTCGGGCCTTGCATGCCTTGCGGCCCGAGCGCGCGCACCTGCTGCGCCCGGAGGGCGAAGTGGACGTTCCGGTGGCCGAGGTGCTGGTGGGCGACACCCTGGTCGTCAAGCCCGGGGAGCGTTTCGCGGTGGACGGCTGCCTCCAGGAAGGCACCACGCAGGTGGACGAATCCATGCTCACGGGCGAATCGTTGCCGGTGGTGAAAGAGGTCGGTGCGCGCGTGACCGGCGGCTCCATCAATGGTGATGGTCGGGTGTTGGTGCGCGTCACGGCCGTGGGCGCGAAAACGATGTTGTCAAACATCATCCGGCTGGTGGAAGACGCGCAGGCGGCCAAGGCCCCCATCCAGCGCCTGGTAGACCAGGTCAGCGCGGTATTTGTACCGGTGGTGTTGCTGCTGGCCTTGCTCACTCTGCTGGCTTGGTGGTTGACCGGCCACAGTTTTGAGCTCGCGCTGATCCGAGCCGTGGCGGTGTTGGTGATTGCCTGTCCTTGTGCATTGGGGCTGGCCACTCCGGTGGCCATCATGGCGGGCACGGGGGTGGCCGCCAAGTACGGCATTCTGATCAAGGACGCACAGGCGCTGGAATTGGCCCACCAGGTCAACGTGGTGGCTTTTGACAAGACCGGAACCCTCACTATCGGGCGGCCGCAGCTCACGGCCTTGCTGGGGGCGGATGCCCTGTATCTCGTGCCCAGCGGCGCAGCGGTGGCCGTGGACCGCGATCTGTTGCAAATTTGTGCCAGCTTGCAAAGCGGCAGCGAGCATCCACTGGCGCACGCGGTCATGGCCTGTGCCACGACGCAAGGCGTGGCCTTGTTGCCCCTGGCGGACGCGCACACGGTTTCCGGGCGTGGCACCGAGGGCCAGGTGGCGGGCCAGCGCTATGCCTTGGGCAGCCTGCGTTGGATGCAGGAGCTTCAGGCCCGGGCCCCGCTTGCCGCCACCGGCGCGCAATTTTTTGAGCGGGCCCAGGCTTTGGAGTCCCAGGGCGCCAGTGTGTCCGCGTTGGCGCAGCAACAAGACGGTGTCTGGACCCTGCGCGCATTGCTGGCGTTTTCTGATGAACCCAAGCCGGGCGCCAAAGAGGCCATTGCCCAGTTGCGTGCGCGGGGCATTCGCACGGTCATGGTCTCGGGGGACAACTGGGGGGCTGCGCGCGCCATGGCCCAGCGTCTGGGTCTGGATGCCAGCCCTGGAAGCCCCGAGGTGGTGGCCGAAGTATTGCCGGGTGACAAGGCCGCCAAAATCGCGGCGCTCAAAGGTGACCGCCACGCGCACTATACGGTGGCAATGGTGGGTGACGGCGTCAACGACGCCCCGGCGCTCGCGGCGGCCGATGTCGGCATGGCCATGTCCAATGTGGGGGGTGGTGGCACCGACGTGGCCATGCACGCTGCCGGTATTACCCTGATGCGTGGCGAGCCGCGTTTGGTGGCAGCGGCGCTGGATATTTCCCGCCGCACCGTGGCCAAGATCAGGCAAAACCTGTTTTGGGCGTTTTTTTACAACGTGGCGGGTATTCCGTTGGCAGCTTTGGGCTATTTGAACCCGGTGCTGGCGGGTGCCGCCATGGCGCTGAGTTCGGTCAGCGTCATGGCCAACGCATTGCTTCTCAAGCGCTGGAAGGGGCCCTGACTTCGGGGCCACACCGGGCGCGCCGGCGCTTGATCAGTGGCCCAATGTGGGGTAGTCGGTGTAGCCGTGGGCACCGCCGCCATAAAAGGTGTTGCGGTCGGCGGGGTTGAGCGCGGCGCCCTCGCGCAGGCGGCGGGTCAGGTCCGGATTGGCGATAAACGGTTTCCCAAATGCCACCAGATCTGCGCCATGGGCCAAGGCGTGCTGCGCCAATGCCAAGTCATAGGCGTTGTTCACCATCCAGGCGGCGTGTCCGCCTGCGCTGCGGTAGGCCTGGCGCAGTGCGGCGTAATCAAACGGCGCGTCGCCTTGCTGGTAGTCGCGCTCGGCACCGGTGGAGCCTTCGATCACGTGCACGTAGGCCAGGCCCAAGGGTGCGAGGTGCCGGACCACATGGTCGAACAGCGGCTGCGGTTGCGGATCTGCGGCATCGTTGGCCGGTGTGACGGGCGACAGGCGCAGTGCCACGCGGGCGCCACCAATCTCGGTGCAGACGGCTTGCATGACTTCGAGCAGCAGTCGCGCCCGGTTCTCGATGCTGCCGCCATAGGCGTCGTCGCGGTGGTTGGAACCTGAACGCAAAAACTGGTCCAGCAGGTACCCATTGGCGGCGTGCACTTCTACGCCGTCAAAACCGGCGGCTATGGCGTTGCGTGCCGCCGTGCGGTAGTCCGCCACGATGCCGGGCAATTCGTCCAGGCGCAGCGCGCGCGGTTCCGAGGTGGGCACAAAACGGGGTACATCATCGGTGATCAGCACGGTTTTGGTTTTGGCGGTGATGGCCGACGGCGCCACAGGTGCCTGTCCCTGGGGCTGCAAGTCCACGTGCGAGACGCGTCCTACGTGCCACAGCTGCATGAAGATCTTGCCACCCGCCGCATGAACGGACGTGGTGATCGGTTTCCAGGCTTGCACCTGGGCGTCGCTCCAGATACCGGGCACGTCGGAATAGCCTTGGCCCTGGTGGCTGATGGCGGTCGCCTCTGTAATGATCAGCCCGGCACCGTCTTGTGGATGGGCCCGTTGCGTGTAGTAGGTCACCATTGCGGCCGTGGGCAGGGCGCCCGGTGCGCGGTTGCGGGTCAACGGTGCCATGACGGCGCGGTTGGCGAGCGTGATGGGTCCCAGGGTGAGGGGTTCAAACAAGGTGGTCATGGGGGCTTTCAGAAAATCGGTCCAAGCGGGTTCGCGAATTGCGGTGTCGTTTGCGCAGCAGGATCGGGTCGGCCGCCAGCGCACAATGGGCGACTGATCCATCCTGGAGAGCTTGTGTCTTTATCGTTGCGACCGCTATTTTGGCTTGCTTTGGCCCTGTCCGTGGGCGCTGCTGTCTCCTTGGGTGTGACCCGCTTTGCGTATGGCCTGTTGCTGCCGGGCATGCGCACCGATCTGGACTGGAGCTATACGCTGGCGGGTGCCATGAATACCGCCAACGCGGTGGGCTATTTGTTGGGCGCACTCGCCATGCCCAGTCTGATGCGGCGGGTGTCGCCCACGGTCTTGCTCTGGGCGGGTTCTTTGATGGCGGCCTTGTTTATGGGCTTGTGCGGCTTTTTCACGGATGCCACCGTGCTGTTGCTGCAGCGTTTGCTGGCAGGTGTCGCCAGTGCGCTGGTGTTTGTGGCCGGCGGCCTGCTGGCCGCGCGTTTGGGCAGCCACGCGCCAGCGCACGCGGGGCTGTTGCTGGGGGTTTATTACGGTGGAACCGGCTTGGGTATTTCGCTTTCTGCCTTGTTGGTGCCCTGGGTCCTGGATGCGTCCGCGGGCCAGCTTCACAACTGGCGCTTTGCCTGGTGGGCGCTGGCCCTGGTGTGTTTTGCCGCCACCGCCTTGCTGCGCTGGCCGGCTCGGGTGATGGTGCAATGGGAGCAACCGGCAGGTCAGGCTACCGCGGCCGGTGTGCCTGAGGTGTTTGCGTGGTCTCGGTTTGGTTTTTCATTGGCGGGCTACGGCATGTTTGGCGTGGGCTATATCGGCTATATGACTTTTGCCGTGGCCTTGCTGCGAACGCAAGGCGCCAGCGCATCGGCGATTACGGTGTTTTATGGTTTGCTTGGGCTTGCGGTCGTGGCCTCGTCCCGCATTTGGGCGGGCTTGCTGGACCGGCACCGGGGCGGTGGCGCCATGGCGCGGCTCAATGCGCTGTTGGGCCTGGCGGTTTTGTTACCTGCTGTGACCCAGAGTTTTGCCGTGGTGGTGGTTTCGGGCTTGTTGTTTGGCGGCGTGTTTTTGTCCATTGTGGCGTCCAGCACCGCGCTGGTGCGCCATAACCTGCCGCCCAGCGCCTGGGCTACGGGCATCAGCGCGTTCACCATTGTGTTTGCGGCCGGCCAAATTGTGGGCCCTACCCTGGTGGGCTGGATCGCCGACGGCGATGGCGGCCTGGAGCGTGGTCTGCTGGTCTCGGCGCTGGCTTTGTGGCTGGGTGCGGTGTTGGCCTGGCGGCAGCGACCGCTACAGAACTAGGCCTGGCAACCGCCTTCAGTGGCTGCTGCGGATCAGGTCGGCGGCCTTTTCCGCAATCATGATCGTGGGCGCAGTGGTGTTTCCGCCGGTGAGCGTGGGCATGATGGAAGTGTCCACCACCCGCAATCCCTGAATCCCGTGGACCCGCAATTGCGCATCCACCACGGCCATCGGGTCACTGTGCGGGCCCATTTTGCAGGTTCCGCAGGGGTGGTACTCGGTGTCGGAATGGTCGCGCAAGAAGCTTTCGATTTGCCGGGGGTTGTTGCGTTCAACCGGGTAAAGCATGTCGCCGCGGTAGGCGTCAAAGGCCTTGGCCTGCAGGATGTCCATGCCGATTTGTGTCCCTTTTACCAGCGTGGCCATATCGTCCGGGTGCTTAAAGAACCCGGGGTCGATCAAGGGCGCATCGGTGGATTTGGCGCTTTGCAGGGTGACGCTGCCCCGGCTTTTGGGTCGGCACAGCGTGACGTGCAAGGTGTAGCCATGGCCCAGGTGGGTTTTGCGGTTGTGGTCGTCCACGATGCCGGTGCACAGGGCGAGTTGGATGTCGGGTTTGTCGGCGCTCGGGTCGGTTTTCAGAAAGCCCTGGGACTCGGCCACATTGGAAGTGATCCAGCCGGTGCGTTGCTTGCGCCACTCAAAAATAGACTTGACCACGGTGACCAGGCCGCTCAATGAGATGCCCAGCGTGACTTCTTTGCGCTTGCTGCGCTGGATGAGGACCGTGGTGACGTGGTCTTGCAGGTTTTGCCCCACGCCGGGCAGGGTGTGCACTGGGGCAATGCCGTGGGCCGCGAGCTGTTCCTGGGGGCCAATCCCCGAGAGCATCAACAGCTGGGGCGATGCAAAGGCGCCGGCACTCAGGATCACTTCCCGCGTGGCGTGTACCTTGAGCGTTTGGCCGTTTTGGGTGTATTGGACTCCGGTGGCGCGTTTGCCGTCGAGCAGCACTTTGTCGGTATGCGCCTGGGTGATCACGGTCAGGTTGCTGCGCGCCAAGTGGGGGCTGATGTAGGCCTTGGCCGCACTGCAGCGTTCGCCCTCGGCCTGCATGGCCTGGGTCGGGCCGCAGCCGAGTTGCTGTTCTCCGTTGTAGTCTGGCGTGCGGGGCAGTCCGGTCTGTTCGCAGGCCTGCAGGAACACCTCGTTGATTGGGCTGGGGCTGCGCAAATAGCTCACCTGGAGCGGGCCACCGGCACCCCGGTAGGCGTTTTCTCCGAAACACTGGTTGTTTTCGGCGCGCTTGAACAGCGGCAGCACCTCTTGGTAGCTCCAGCCCGGGTTGCCCAGGCTGGCCCAGTGGTCGTAGTCGGCGGCGTGGCCACGGGTATAGACCATGGCGTTAATGGAGGTGCTGCCGCCCATTACTTTGCCGCGTGGCTGGTAGCCGCGCCGGCCGTTAAAGCCGGGCTGCGGCACGGTCTCGTAACTCCAGTTGTGGATTTTGAGCGGCGCACTCACGGCAAAGCCCATGGGCGCGTGGATCAGCACGGAGTCGTCCGGTCCGCCGGCCTCGAGCAGGCAGACGCGCACCGCCGGGTCTTCGCTCAGGCGACTGGCCACCACACAGCCGCCCGCGCCGCCGCCCACCACGATGTAATCAAAGCTCTGTGAGGCGGATGGGGAGTGGGTGTTCATGGTGTTGTCTTTGGTTAAAAACGGGGAGTTTTCCAGCGATGGGTGGTGTCGTCGGGCCTTTGTTGTGAGGCCAACAAACACCTGTGTTTGGTCAGGTTCGGTAGCTGGTGTCCATGCGGTCGAGTTTGCGCAGCATGGCGGGCCAGGCGAAAGCGCCACCGAGTCCGCCGGTCTGCGTGCGCATGGCGTGTCCCACGCCGTCAACGATGCGTGGGTCGACCTCAATCAGCGTGCCACCCGCTTGCGCGGCGAGCTGGATCTGGCAGGTCGACTCAAAGTTGTACATCAGCAAGAACGCCTCAGCAATGCTGCTGCCCACCACCAGCAGGCCGTGGTTGCGCAGCATCAGGTGTTTGGCATCGCCCAGGTCGGCCTGAAGGCGCGGCTTTTCGGCGTCGTGCAAGGCCACGCCCTCATAGGTGTGGTAGCCCAAAGAGGCCAGCACAAAGGTCGACTGTTGGCTGATGGGCAGCACGCCACAGGCCTGGGCGCTGACTGCTACCCCGGCGCGGGTGTGGGTGTGCAAGTCGCAGGCCGCGTCGTCGCGCACGGCGTGGACGGCGCTGTGAATCACAAAACCCGCCGGGTTGACCGGGTGTTCGGAGGCGCTGAGCTTGTTGCCCGCTTGGTCAATTTTGATCAGGCTGCTGGCCGTGATTTCTTCAAACAGCAGCCCGTAGGGGTTGATCAGAAACTGGTGTTCCGGGCCGGGAATGCGGGCGCTGATGTGCGTAAAGATCAGGTCGCTCCAGCCGTAGGCCGCGACCAAGCGGTAGCAGGCCGCCAGGTCAACGCGCAACTGCCATTCTTCGGGGCTGACCTGGTCTTTGAGGGAGGGGGTGGACATGAGCAAACTCCAAGCGGGTGAATCAGGCCACTCTACCCCAGCAAGGGCCGCAAGACACTTAGGGGAAAGACTAGGGAATGTCCCGCGTGCGTCTATGGCGACCAGGGACTGACGCGCGGGCTCGCGCCGGTAAAATCGACCTCCTCCCCCGTTTTGATTGCCCGCCATGCTTTATCCCCAACAGTTTGACGTTATCGTCGTCGGCGGCGGCCACGCCGGGTGCGAGGCCGCGCTGGCGGCGGCCCGCATGGGTTGCAAGACCTTGTTGCTGACGCACAACATCGAGACATTGGGGCAAATGAGTTGCAACCCCTCGATTGGCGGCATTGGCAAAGGGCATTTGGTCAAAGAGGTGGACGCCCTGGGCGGTGCCATGGCCTTGGCAACCGACGAGGCGGGCGTGCAGTTTCGTATCCTCAACTCCAGCAAGGGCCCGGCCGTGCGCGCCACCCGCGCCCAGGCCGATCGCGTCTTGTACAAGGCGGCGATCCGTCGCATGCTGGAAAACCAGCCTAACCTTTCGCTGTTCCAGCAAGCGGTCGACGACTTGCTGGTCGAGGGCGACCGCGTGGTGGGCGCAGTCACCCAGATTGGCCTGACCTTTCGTGCCAAGACGGTGGTGCTCACCGCAGGCACTTTTCTGGACGGCAAGATTCACGTCGGCATGAACCACTATGCCGCTGGCCGCGCGGGAGATCCGCCGGCGGCCCGGCTGAGCGCGCGCCTCAAAGAGCTGCAACTCGCGCAAGGCCGCCTGAAAACCGGCACACCGCCGCGCATTGACGGGCGCAGCATCGACTTCAGCAAGTGCCAGGAACAACCGGGCGATGGCATGCCGGGTGGCATGAGCCCCACCCTGCCGGTGTTCAGCTTTATGGGCCACGTGGAGCAGCACCCCCAACAAATGCCGTGCTGGATTACCCACACCAATGCGCGCACCCACGAGATCATCCGCAGCGGCTTTGACCGCAGCCCGATGTTCACCGGCAACATCGAAGGCGTGGGCCCGCGCTATTGCCCCAGCGTAGAAGACAAGGTCAACCGGTTCGCCGAAAAGGAAAGCCACCAGATTTTTCTGGAGCCCGAGGGTCTGACCACCCACGAGTACTACCCCAACGGCATCTCCACCAGCCTGCCCTTTGACATTCAGTACGCGCTGGTGCGCAGCATGGTGGGTCTGGAAAACGCGCACATTCTGCGACCGGGCTACGCCATCGAATACGACTACTTTGACCCGCGCGCGCTCAAAAGCAGTTTTGAAACACGCCAAATCGCCGGCCTGTTTTTTGCCGGCCAGATCAACGGCACCACGGGTTACGAAGAGGCGGCCGCCCAGGGCTTGTTTGCCGGGGTCAATGCCGCATTGCAAGCCGGCGCCCAAACCGCCTGGACGGGAGACACCTGGTTGCCCGGCCGCGACGAAGCTTATTTGGGCGTGCTGGTGGACGACCTGATCACCAAGGGCGTGACCGAGCCCTACCGCATGTTTACCAGCCGCGCCGAGTTTCGGCTGCAGCTGCGCGAAGACAACGCCGATGTGCGTCTGACCGAAACCGGCCGTGCCTTGGGCTTGGTGGACGATGCCCGCTGGGACGCGTTTTGTCGCAAGCGCGAGGCGGTTTCACGTGAAACCGAGCGCCTGCGTTCGATTTGGGTCAACCCCAATAACTTGCCAGCCAGTGAGTCGGTGCGGGTGTTGGGCAAAGCCATCGAACATGAATACAACCTGGCCGAGTTGCTGCGTCGCCCGGATGTGCGTTACGCCGACCTGATGGGTCTGGACGCGGGTCGTTACGCAAGCGCCGCCCTTTCGAGAGCGGCAGATGCCGTTGACGGCGATGCAGGCGTGGCACAAGACGTGTTTGTGGCCAGCGTGATTGAGCAGGTGGAAATTGCTGCCAAGTACTCAGGCTACATCGAGCGCCAAAAAGAAGAAGTCGGCCGCGCCGCCCACTATGAAAATCTGCGCTTGCCAGCCGAGCTGGACTATATGCAGGTCTCGGCTCTGAGCATTGAGGCACGGCAGCGCCTCAATCAGTTGCGCCCGGAAACCCTGGGTCAGGCGTCTCGCCTTTCCGGCATCACCCCGGCCACGATTTCGCTCTTGCTGATCCACCTGAAAAAAGGCAACTTCCGCGAGTTTTCTGCCAAGGCCGTGGCTGCAGCCGGATTCGAGGCGCAGGCGTGAGCCGGGCACTGGAGCCCCAACTGCGCGCCGGGTTGCAAGACTTGGCGCTGGCGCTGGACGATTCCCAAATTACCGCGCTGCTGGATTACCTTGATCTCATTCAAAAATGGACGCGGGTTTACAACCTGACCGCTGTGCGTGATCCGCAAGAAATGCTGACGCACCACCTGCTGGACAGTCTGGCGGTGGTGCGCCCTTTGCGCCAGCAACTGGAGGCGCTGGGCCGCGACGAGGCGGTGCGAATCCTGGACGTGGGTGCCGGTGCCGGCTTGCCGGGCGTGGTGTTGGCGATTTGCTGCCCTTCCATGACGGTGCACTGCGTGGACACGGTGGCCAAAAAAGCCGCCTTTGTTCAGCAGGTAGCAGTTAGTCTGAAGCTTCCCCGTTTGCGCGGCATCCATGCGCGGGTCGAAAGCCTCAAGGAACCCTATGACGTGGTGTGTTCGCGTGCCTTTGCGTCTTTGGCCGACTTCACCCAATGGTCTGTGGGTGCCCTGGCACCGCAGGGTGTGTGGATGGCCATGAAGGGAAAGCATCCGCAGGCCGAGTTGACGGCGCTGGGCGCAGGCGTCCAGGTGTTTCACGTGGAACCGCTGCAGGTGCCCGGCCTGGATGCTGAACGTTGTCTGGTCTGGATGCGTCAGGCCTAGCGCCTATTCAATCTTGGTTTATTGCGCTGTGCGCTGCGCACTGGGGGCTAACGTAAACTTGCCCTCTTCCACCCTAGGATATTCATGCTCGGCGTTAGCGATTACGGCACTTTTGTCATCACCATTCTGGTGTTTCTGCTCATCCCTGGGCCGGGTAATCTGGCCTTGGTGTTGTCCACCAGCAAGGGCGGCGTGCGTGGTGGTTTGGCGGCCACCTTGGGCGTCATACTCGGTGACCAGGTTTTGATGTGGTTGGCCGTGGCCGGTGTCGCCGCCCTGCTGGCTACTTATCCAGCGGCCTTTCATCTGGTGCAGTGGGTGGGAGCGGGCTACCTGGCTTATCTCGGCGGGGTCATGCTCACCTCCAAGCCCGGCGCCCCCTTGCCGGTCAACATTCACCCGCGCCAGTACCTGCGTCAGGCCATGGTGATTACCTTGCTCAACCCCAAGGCGATTTTGTTCTACATGGCGTTTTTCCCTTTGTTTGTGGACCCGGTGCACCAGCAGGGTTTGCTCACCTACGGTTTCATGGCCGCCACCATCGCAGCCCTCACCTTTGCGTATGGTCTGGGCGCGACGCTGCTGACCCATTTTTTTGCCGAGCGCGTGCGCGCCAATCCGCGCATTGGCCGGATCCTCGAAAAAGTCGCCGGTGTCTTCCTGATCGGCTTCGGTCTCAAGTTGGTGGCCGCGCAATGATGTGTGTGCCATTTGTTCCACGTGAAACCGCAGCGCCTGCGGAGCACCCTTTTTCCCTGCGTCCCTGACTCCATGGCCAAAATATTCTGCATTGCCAACCAAAAAGGTGGCGTCGGCAAAACCACCACCACCGTCAATCTGGCCGCCGGTCTGGCGCAGCTCGGTCAGCGCGTGTTGATGATTGACCTGGATCCGCAGGGCAACGCCACTATGGGCTCGGGCGTGGACAAGCGCAGTTTGGCACTCAGTGTGTACGACGTTTTGCTTGAATCGGCCAGCATTGCCGAGGCGCGCACGCGCAGTGACAAGCTGGTCGCTGCTGGTTGCAGCTACGACATCTTGGGTGCCAACCGCGAGCTGGCCGGCGCCGAGGTCGAGATGGTGGAGTTGGAACGCCGCGAACGCCGACTCAAGACCGCCTTGGCCGAGGTGGACCAAGACTACGACTTTGTATTGATCGATTGCCCGCCATCGCTGTCCATGCTGACCCTTAACGGCTTGTGCTGCGCTGATGGTGTGGTGGTGCCCATGCAGTGCGAATACTTTGCCCTGGAAGGCCTGACCGATCTGGTCAACACGATCAAGCAAGTCAAAGCCAATCTCAACGACGACTTGCGCATCATCGGGCTTTTGCGCGTGATGTTTGACCCCCGCATCACCCTGCAGCAGCAGGTGAGCGAGCAGCTCACCGCCCACTTTGGCGACAAGGTGTTTGACACCGTGATTCCGCGCAATGTGCGTTTGGCCGAGGCACCGAGCTACGGCCTGCCCGGCGTGGCGTTCGACCCGGCCTCCAAGGGCGCGCAGGCTTTTGTTGCCTTTGCCGGTGAAATGCTGCGTCGCCTGCCCAAGATGGGCTAAGCGCCATGGACGCATCCCCTGCGATCTTGCTTTTGCCCGGTTGGCAAAACTCGGGCCCCGACCACTGGCAAAGCCGCTGGGAGGCCACGCATGGCTATTTGCGGGTGGAGCAACACGACTGGATGCAGCCCCTGCGGGGTGACTGGATCACCCGGCTGGAGGAAGTGGTGCTGGCCCAACGCGCGCCTTGCGTGCTGGTGGCCCACAGCCTGGGCTGCTTGCTGGTGGCGGCCTGGGCGGCGTGCTCGCGCAACACCCACCGGGTACAAGGCGCGCTGCTGGTGGCCCCGGGTGACGCCGAGCGCGAAGAACTGCGCCCGGTCCTGCACAGCTGGTCGCCCGTCGTGTTGCAGGCCCTGCCCTTTGCCAGCGTGTTGGCAGGTAGCCACAACGACCCGTACTGCAGCCTGGCGCGGGCGCAAGCCTTTGCCCATGCCTGGGGCGCGCGGTGGCACGACTGCGGCGCTGCAGGCCACATCAACGCCGACTCTCAATTAGGCGACTGGCCCGCGGGCCAGGCCTTGTTACAAACCCTGATTACCCATAAGGAGGTCCGCGATGGCCACTAAAAAACCCAAAGGACTCGGCATGGGCCTGGAGGCCCTGCTCGGGCCCAAGGTGCAAGACGCCGCGCCGGATACGCCGGTCGATGCGACCCTGCCCACCACCCTGCTGTTGACGGACTTGGTGGCGGGCATCTATCAGCCGCGAACCCGGATGGACGAAGGTGCGCTCTACGAACTGGCCGAGAGCATCAAAGCCCAGGGCATCATGCAGCCGATTTTGGTGCGCCAGCTCGACGCGGAGCGCGCCAAGGCGCACCGCCCCGAGGGCTCAAGCCGCCCGGTGTACGAGATCATTGCCGGCGAGCGGCGCTTTCGTGCCGCCAAGCTCGCCGGTTTGGACCGCGTGCCTGTGCTGGTGCGCAACGTCGCCGATGAAGCCGCCGCCGCCATGGCGCTGATCGAAAACATGCAGCGTGAAGACCTTAATCCGCTCGAAGAAGCCCAGGGCTTGCAAAGGCTGATCAAAGAGTTTGGCCTGACGCATGAACTCGCTGCGCAAGCCGTCGGCCGCTCCCGCAGTGCCGCCTCCAACCTGATGCGCCTGTTGAATCTGGCCGATCCGGTGCAGTCCATGCTGATGGCGGGCGACATTGATATGGGCCATGCCCGCGCCCTGTTGGTGCTCGATCGTGCGACCCAAATCACCGCGGCCAACCAGATTGCCAACAAAAAGATGTCGGTGCGCGAGTCTGAGAGCCTGGTCAAAAAACTCTCGGCGGAGTTTTCGCTGGTGGCTTCCAAACCCAAAAAAGAGAAGTCGCGCGACCTCAAGCGGGTGGAAGAAGAACTCTCCGATCTGCTGCAGGCCGAGGTCGAAGTGCTTATCAAAAAGCGGATCAAACGCGGCGGCCGGTTTGAGGAAATGGGCGAAGTGGTGATCCAGTTTGGCTCGCTCGATGCGCTCAATGGCCTGATTGAGCGGCTGGCACCCAACGCCCAACGCTAATTCGATGGCCACTTCCGCCGACCCCAAGACCGCGCCCCGCAGTCGCTGGCGTACTGCGCCTCCCTGGCCGCTGCCCGCCTTATTGAGCTGGGGCGTGAGCTGGGCCGCTTTTCGGCTCATGCTTTTGCGCGACTGGCCCATGGGCGCAGCCTTGGTGGTGGCGGCCCTGATGGGGGTGTTGTTGAGCCTGTGGGGCGACTCGTGGTGGCGCAAGGCGGTGGTGGCTGCGGGCTTTCCGGTGTCCTTTGCCCTGAGTTTGCCCATGCTGGGCCTGGGCGATATGCCCGCCTGGGTTTGGCTGCTGCCGTTGGTGGTGATGCTGTTGGTCTACCCGATCAATACCTGGGCCGATGCGCCCTTGTTTCCCACCCCGGCCAAGGCTTTGCATGCCTTGCCCGGCGTAGCGCCCCTGCCCGCAGGTGCGCGCGTGCTGGACGCCGGTTGTGGCCTGGGCCATGGCTTGCAGGCCCTGCGCCAAGCCTATCCGCAGGCGCAGTTTTATGGTCTGGAGTGGAGCGCCACGCTGCGCTGGTTGTGCGCGCTGCGCCTGCCCTGGGCGCGCATCAGCCGAGGTGACATCTGGCTGGCCGACTGGTCGGGCTACCAGATGGTCTATCTGTTTCAGCGGCCCGAGAGCATGCCCAAGGCCGTGGCCAAGGCGCAGCGGGAATTGCGCCCGGGCGCCTGGATGGTGAGCCTGGATTTTGAAGCCGCACAGCTGGTCCCAACGGTCAGCTATACGGCAAGCGATGGCAAAATGGTATGGATTTACCAAATGCCCTTTGTCTACGCGAGGCCCTAGCATGTCTGTAACCCCCCCGTCCCTACCGGCGACCCGCGCACCCGATGCAACGGGCGCCTCCGCACAGTCGGCGGTGCTGTTTGCCATGGCCACCTTGGCGGAGCGGCGCGACGCCGACACCGAGTCGCACTTGTTGCGCATGCAGGGCTACCTGCGGTTGTTGGCGCAAGCCTTGCAGCAAGTCCCCGATCTGGCCCCTGTGCTGACGCCCGACTATGTTGCGCAATTGGTGCAGGGCGCGCTGGTGTATGACATTGGCACCTTGGCGATCCCCGAGCGCATCTTGCTCAAGCCCGGGAGCTTTAACTCCGAAGAGCGCAGCACCATGCAAAGCCACACGGTGCGCGGCTACAAGGCGCTGTCGCAGGCGCAGGCTACCTGCGGCGCCAAGGACGAAGGGCTTGAAATGGCCAAGGACCTGGCCCTTTCGCACCATGAGCATTGGAACGGCAAGGGCTATCCGCAGCAACTGTCGGGCACCGCGATTCCCCTGAGCGCGCGCATTTTGGCGGTCGCGGACACCTACGATGCCATGGTCAGCCAAAAGGTGTACCGGGCCGCCATGTCGCATGCCCAGGCCCTCGAGGCGATCGTGGCCGAGCGCGGTACCCAGTTCGACCCCACGGTGGTTGATGCGTTCATGGCGAAAGCCCCCGAAATCGAGCAGGTGTGGCTGCGCCACGCCGATACCGATGAAGACCTGCAGCAAAAAATGGAAACCCTGGCCGAGGCGATTGCCGAACACACGGTCATGTAAGCCGCCAAACCACCGGCCGGCAGGGACTCTTGTGGCCGCTTGCCGGGGCACGTCCCAAAGCAGGAATAATCCCGCCTTTTGAACCAAAGAAACCACTATGGCAAACCGCCTTACGCAAATCGCGACCCGCACCGGAGACAGCGGCACCACCGGCTTGGGTGACAACAGCCGCGTCTCCAAAAACAGCTTGCGCGTGCATGCTATGGGCGATGTTGACGAGCTCAATTGCCATATCGGCGTGCTGCTGTGCGAGGACATGCCCGAAGGCGTACGTGCCGTGCTGGTCGAAATCCAGCACCAGCTCTTCAACCTGGGCGGCGAGTTGTCGATTCCGGGCTTCGAGCTGCTCAAGACCGAGGCAGTGCTGGCCTTGGATGAGGCGCTGGAGGCCTACAACGCCGATTTGCCGCGCTTGCAGGAGTTTATTTTGCCTGCTGGTAGCCGTGCGGCCGCCCTGGCCCACGTGTGCCGCACCGTCGCGCGTCGCGCCGAACGCGCCGTGGTGGCGCTTGGCAACGAAGAGGCGCTCAAAGAGACCCCTCGTCAGTACCTCAACCGCCTGTCTGACCTGATGTTTGTGCTGGCCCGCGTTTTGAACCGCTACCGCACCGATGGCACGGTGGGTGACGATGTGTACTGGAAGAGCGAGCGCATGGCGCGCGCAGGCTAAAGACCCCGCGTGGGGTGCCGCTCAGCGCGGCGCCAAAATCGCCATGGTGATGCGCGAGATGCAGGTCAGGTCGCCCGTTTCATCGCGCAACTCAATGCCCCACACCTGGGTGGTGCGGCCCCGGTGGATGGGACGCGCGGTGCCGGTGACCCAACCACTTTTCACCCCCTTGAGGTGGTTGGCATTGATGTCCAGGCCGACTGCGCGGTAGTCTGGCGGGCAAGAAAAGGCCGCACCGCACGAGCCCAGCGTTTCGGCCAGCACCACGGACACACCGCCATGCAACAAGCCGTAGGGCTGGCGCGTGCGTGCGTCCACCGGCACACGACCCACGATGTAGTCGTCGCCGACTTCCACAAACTCAATGCCCAAATGGGTGTCTGCCGTACCGGCGGTACCTTGGGTGAGAAGTTCAACCGAGATCGGTTTTTGCCAAATGCGCACGGTTTTTCCTTGTCGTTAAAGTTGTCACTGTAGCCGCCACCACGGGGCTGCTTGCAGGCTGGCCGTGTCTCACGCGAAGGTGTGCGCCAGTTCGGCAATGTGTTGGGGTGAAATGCCGCAGCAACCGCCCACCATGGTGGCGCCCTGGTCAACCCAGCGCTGCGCCCAAGCCACATAGGACAGCGGGTCCAGGTCTTCGCGGATGTCCAAAATCACCGCGTTGGCGGTTGCTTTTTTCGATTGCGCCGGAAAGGCATTGGCATAGACGCCGATGTCGACGGCCGCGCCTGCGTCCGCCACGGCCTGTCGGGCCGCCACCACCGCGGCTTCCATGACCTCGGGTTGGCTGCAGTTGAACAGCACCGCCTTTGCGCCCAGCGCCAAAGCCGCCGCCACGGCGGCGCTCACCGACTCCCCTGAGCGCAGCACCGGCGTGTCGCCCTCGGGCTCATCGTCCAGGGTAAAAGAAATCCAGAGTGGCTTGGGGTTGCCGTTCAGGGCGGTGTGTACCGCCTGGATTTCAGCAATTGAGCTTTGGGTTTCGGCCAGCCAGACGTCCACCAGGGGGTCCATGCCCTCAATCAGCGCCTGATGGATGCGTACCGAGGCGGCGCGTTCAAACAGGTCGGGCCGGTAGGAGCCCAGCGCCGGGGGCAAGGAGCCCGCCACCGTTACCGGGTGTGGAGCGGCGTCGGCACTGGCGCGGGCCAGCTCGGCCGCCAGCCGGGCCAGCGCCACACCCTGGGCGTCAAAGCGCTCCTGGCCAATATGAAACGGCACCACGGCGTAGCTGTTGGTGGTGATGATTTGCGCCCCGCCCTGCACAAACGCGTCGTGCGCCTGGCGCACAAACTGCGGGCCCTCGAGCAAGGCCAACGCAGACCACTCGGGCTGTTGAAACGGCGCGCCCATGCGCTTGAGCTCGCGGCCCATGCCGCCATCAAGTATTTTTACGGTTGTCATGTTCGGTGTCTCCAAAAAAAGTGTGCAGGGCGTCGCTCGGCAGTTGCGTTGCCAGACCTATCGCCACCAGTGCCGCGCCACCGGCGGGCGCTGCGCATTTGCGAACGCTGCCCTGGCGTCCGGCAAATTGCAGTTCCACCCACTGGGGCGTTGGGCCTGTGTCCAGCAACAAAAAGCCCTTCAAGCGTAGCAGGCCCGAGGGGGGCGCCTTGAGCCAGGCCTGCAGCGCATGCAGGGCAAAGCGCCGCTGCGGCTGGCAGGACCAGCTGGCGAACTGCTGGCCATGTTGTGGCGCCCAACCCGAACCCAGCAAGGGCCGGGCCGTGTCGGTGCTGGCCACCCAGCGCGGGGCTTCGGGCAGCGCCGTGCTGCTGAGCACGGCCAGCGGCAGCTGCGCTCGCGTGGTCGGCCATTGCGCAATGCCGGGCGCCACCTGGTGCAGCCAATCTTGTACCGCCTGCAACTCGGTGGCGCTGGCCTGATCGCAGTGGTTGAGCACCAGGTGGTCCGCCGCGCGTACCTGGCGCAACAGGGTATCGGCCAAGAGCGGGTCGTGCGCCTGCGCCCAGGCGTAGCTGGCGTCCAGCACCACCACCACGCCGTCCAGGCCCAGGCCTGGGTCCGCGCGCCCCAGTTGCGCGATGCGCCAGGGGTCGGACACGCCGCTCGCCTCAATCACCACGGCGTCAAAGTCGGCGGCACGGTCCAGCACCTGGCCCAGGGCGCGGCCCATGTCGTCGCCAATCTGGCAGCAGACGCAGCCGTTGGTCAGGGCAAAGGTGTCACCGTCGTGGGTGGCAATCAGCGTGGCGTCCAGGTTCAGGGCGCCGAAGTCGTTGACCAAAATCGCCAGGCGCAAGCCGTTGGCATGGCGCAGCCAGTGCTGCAGCAGCGTGGTTTTACCCGCCCCCAAAAAACCGCCAACCACCGTGAGCGGCAAGCGCCGCGGCACCGGCGCGTGCAGCGTTTGGGCAGGGGATGCTTCAGCCACCGCGCGCCTGAAACACCTGGCCTGACAACACCGTGCCCCAGACCGCAATGTCTTTGAGGTCCATCGGGTCAACGGTGAGCGGGTCTTCGGCCAGTACGCAAAAGTCTGCGCGTTTGCCGCATTCGATGCTGCCGATCTCGTGGTCGAGCTTGAGCGTCCAGGCGGCGCCCAGGGTGATGGCGCGCAGCGCTTGGGCCACGCTGATGCGCTCGCCCTCGCCCAGCACCCGGCCCTGGGGCGTGATGCGGTTGACTGCACACCAGGCGGTAAACAGCGGGCCCAGTGGTGTCACGGGTGCGTCTGAATGGATTGCCAGGTTGACCCCGGCGGCCAGGGCGCTGGCGCAGCCGTCGAGCCGGTGTGTCCGGTCCGGGCCCATGGTGGTCTCGTAATGCTGGTCGCCCCAGTACCACAGGTGGTTGGCAAACAAGTTTGCGCACAGGCCCAGCGCCGCCATCCGGCGAAACAGCGGTGCATCTACCATTTGCGCGTGCTGCAGGGTGTGGCGGTGGTCGGCCCGTGGCGCTTGGGTCAGCACGCGTTCGATGGCGTCGATGGCCACTTCGCTGGCTTCGTCCCCGTTGGTGTGGGTGTGAATTAGCAGCCCGGCGCGGTGGTAGGTCTCAAAGTCGGCCTCGTACTGGGCTGGCGCCGTGACCCAAATGCCGTTGGGCGCGCCATTGAAATAGCCAGGCCAGCGCAGCCGCGCCGAGAAACCCTGGATCGAGCCGTCGAGCATCATTTTGACCAGGCCATAGCGCAGGCGGTCGGTGTTGCGCGCCTTGAGTTGCTGTACGTGGGCGGCACCCAAGGCCGCACCATGCGTGCCGTGAAAGGCCTGAAACGCCGGCAGTATGCGCACGCCGCAGTCGGGCTGGGCCAGCGCCGCCTCCAGGGTCTGGCAGTCGGCGTCGGTGAGTTTGTTGACCAGATCGGTGGCAGTGGTCACGCCCTGCATGCAAGCCAGCGCGGCAAACGACTTGACGCCGTCTACCGTCATGGGCGAGAGCAGTCCGGCGTCGCCCACCTTGCGAATCACCAAAAACATGGCGGCCGGCTCTTGCAGCTCGCCCGTGGGCTGGCCCGCACGCGGCCCTTGGGCAAACTTGACGACACCTTCCACCTCGTTGTCCGCGTCAATGCTGGCCAGCGTGAGCATGGCGGAGTTGACGTTCATCAGGTGGCCGTTGGCGTGGGCAATGACAATCGGGCGCTCGGTGCTGGCGCGGTCCAGGTGCTCCACCGTCATGCGCTCGCCGCCAAAGTAAATCGGATCAAAGCCCCAGGCGATCAGCGGCTCGGTGGCGCTGCGGCCTTCAGCGCGCATTTGCGCGTCAATCGCCGCCAGCCGGTTGACCACCGCCTCCATCGAGCGCAGGCCGCTCCAGACCTTGCCTTTGGGGTCGCGTCGGTCAAACCAGCCCAGGTAGTGCATGTCCCACATGCTGCCTTCCTTAAGGTGGCAATGGCCTTCCACCAGGCCGGGCATCAGCACGTGGTCGGCAAAGCGCGTGTCCAGCGTGTGTGGCCCCCATTGCGCCAGCGTGTCCAGGTCGCCCACGCCCAAAATGCGCCCGTCGCGCACCGCCACGTGGGTGGCCTGCGGCTGCATCGGGTTCATGGTGATGATGTTGCGGGCGGCGTAAATGGTGATGGACATGGGGGAACTCACAAAAGGGGGAAAGGGGAAAACCGCCGTACTGTGCAAGCCAGGCTTGGCGACAGCCAAGTTTAGATGGACTGTGGGGGGCGCTGACGAACCTGACCTGTCCCCGGCCAGCCGTACCAATCTAAATTCTGGCAAGTCCGTCACCATGGAGGATGACGGATAGGAAGGAGAGCAAATTCAGCGAATGGCAAATCATCGGGTTCATCAAACAGGCTGATGCCAGCATGCCCATCAAGGAGATCCGTCGCAAAGGCGGATCAGCGATGTGACTTTTTACAAGCGGCGCGCTAAGTTCGGCGTTAAGGTCAGCACGCTTCACCAGCTTAGTGGCATTCAGATGCAGTCGAAAAAACATTTGTCGGGACGTTGTCCGGACGCTATGAAGCGGCAATTGTCCAAAAACGGGGGCGCTATGACCGCAGTCATTCATTCCAAATCTGAGCGCATTGATGTGCGAGCCAGCACGTCTGTGAAGCAATTACTTCAGGAAGCGGCGCGCGTGTCGCACAAAAATGTGAGCGAGTTTTTGCTGGACGCGGGCATCATCGCGGCCAATCAGACCTTGGCTGACCGCTCCCGCTTCGAGCTGAGTGATGAGAATTGGTTGGCGTTTCAGGCTGCATTGGATCAGCCTGTTAGCGCCAAGCCCAAGCTCAAGAAGCTTTTGTCTCAGCCGGGGCTGCTTGGTTGAGTTCGCAGGCTTACGAGCCAGTTCGCAAACTGGTCGGTTTGCACGCCGTTGAGTCCTTTGATTGCCGACAGAGCGCATTGAACCAGTTTTTGCAGCGCATTGCCCTCGTCAACCAAAAATCCAATAGTGCGCAAACCTACGTGTGCTGCCATTCGGGCTCGGTTGTTGGTTTCTACAGTTTGGTGGTTGGCAGCGTTGAACCACCCAATGCGCCACCGCGTGTGACCAAAGGCATTCCACAATACCCTGCGCCGGTGATGATGCTGGCCCGGCTTGCCGTGGACCTTCAGCACCAAGGTGCTGGGCTTGGCAAAGCACTGCTCAAAGATGCGCTGCTTCGCACTGCACAGGCGGCGGATTTTGCCGGGATACGCGCACTGCTTGTGCGCCTTATCGAAGAGCTGTTCGAGCTCGTGGCAATGCTCCCGTGGTGGGCCGGCGTGTTGACTGCTATCTGCCTCTATTTCGGCCTGCATATCTACGCCAGTCAACCGATTGCACCGATGACCACGGCCACGCAGATTTCTGACTCGATATTCAGAGCGGCCTTTGCGCAGGTTGCGGGTGTTGTTCAATATGTGCTGCCACTGATTTGCCTGTTTGCCGCTGCCGCCTCCGCATGGAAGGCCTCAAAGCGCAAATCATTGCTACAGGGGGTCACGAGCAGCAAATCGGCCGCTTCGCTTGAGGCAATGACCTGGCAAGAATTCGAACAGCTCGTGGGCGAAGCATTTAGGCTGAAGGGCTACCAGGTCACAGAGTTGGGCGGCGCACGTCCAGATGGCGGCATTGATCTGCTGCTGACAAAAGGCAGCGAAATCACACTGGTCCAGTGCAAGCAATGGAAGGCGTTCAAAGTCGGCGTCGATGTGGTGCGTTCGCTCTATGGCGTCATGGCCGCCAAGGGCGCTGCAAATGGGATTGTCGTCACCTCTGGCAAGTTCACAGCCGATGCACAGGAGTTCGCGCTCGGGCGTAATGTCAAGCTGCTTGCGGGCGAAGAGCTTTTTGGGATGCTGAAATCTGCCAAAGCCGAGATTACCAGGCAAGAAGCGACGCAGGCAAAGACGGTTGCCGCAGGCCCGGCTTGCCCCGCTTGTGGGTCAGCAATGGTGCGGCGTCAGGGCAAGCGAGGCACAAACGCTGGTAACTACTTCTGGGGGTGCGCCACGTTCCCCAAGTGCAGGGGAACGGCTTCCTCATAAACAGAAATGACGACTAGATGCTTACCTCCGGCCGAGGCCGCTGGCGCGAGCGCCTGCCCACCATCCTGGACGCCTTGGTGGCGCTAGGCCGCGCCCGTGTGCCAGAGCTCGGCTGCTGGGTGGATGCTTCGCGCTAAGGGCCCACTTGGTGGGAAGTTGACATGGGTAGGGCTGGCAAATGGAAGTCTGCGATCAAGACCCGTTCAGGACGGAAAAGGTCATCATTGGAATTGCATTCAACTTCACCGAGTTCAGGCCTTCAGGCTGCTCAAGGTCAGTAAGCCCCACACCAGCACATACAGGCCGGATCCGGCGGCCAGTGCGGGTGTGGAAAAGGTGCCAAAGAATCGATCCACGGTGATGCCCAGCAGGGGAATGAGTTGTTGGGCATGCACCGCCAGAAAATGGGACGGGCGAATGTCTTTGGTGAGGTGCCAGCCGACCAGAGGAAGTCCAGCGCCCGGCGGCGGCTGGTTCCCGCCCAACAGGAAGCCACTGACGGTGGAGAGGACAAAGGTCAGCGTCAAGCCGATGATGACACCCCAAACTGTTGCGGACAACGGGCTGGCGCCTCGTGCCCGCCATATCTCCCAAGCCAACCATCCTTGCGAAGCGACGAGCCCCACTGCCGCAACCGCCATCAGCCCAAACAGGAAGGCGTGCCAGGGATCGCTGGTGTTGTAGTGGGACGCAGCTCCTTGGGAGGCCTGGTAGGTGATGTACGCCACCTCAAAAAACGACGTGACCACCAACAAGGCGCAAATGCCTTTGTACGCCTGCCCGTGCGTGAGGGCGGAATTGGCCAGTTCGGCAACCCATACGGTAGTCCACGCAAACAAGGCCGTGGCCGCCATAAATTTCAGGGGCTTGACCCAGATACCCACGTCGCGCAGGGTGCGCACATCGTTCAACGAAAAAATGTAAGTCATGCCGCAAGCCAGCCACATCAACGCTCCGTAGAGCATCAAAAACTGGGAGGCCGATGACAGGGCCGTCACATCAAACTCCGACCACCAGGACGCGTGGGGGACATAATTTTCTTGCATGGGAGACCTCGGATGTTGACACGGTCCGCCATTGTCCAATAGCGCCAAGTGTGCATTTTCTGGGCGTGGGCACCCGCCGAGCGCCCACGCCGAAAGTGAAGGAAAATTCAGGCCGCTGGCAGCTGCAGCGGTGCCAGCGGCTGCCCGTTCACCAGCTCCACCCGGCGGCAGCGCACCCAGTGGCCTGGTACCACTTCGCGCAGGGGCGGCAGCTCGGCGCTGCAGGCGGGTTCGGCCACGGGGCAGCGGCTGGCAAAGCGGCAGCCGGGGGGCGGGTTGATGGGGCTGGGTGGGTCACCGCTGAGTTTGATGCGCTGCGCCGCACGGGCGCGACCGCCGTGCACCGTGGGCACGGCCGACATCAGCGCCACGCTGTAGGGGTGCAGCGGCCGGGCAAAAAAGGCCTGGCGCGGCGCGCGTTCAACGATCTGGCCCAGGTACATCACCGCAATTTCGTCGCAGATGTGCTCCACCACCGCCATGTCGTGTGAGATGAACAGATAGGTCAGGCCGCGCTCTTTTTGCAGGCGCACCAGCAGGTTCAAAATTTGCGCGCGAATCGCAATGTCCAGCGCCGACACCGGCTCGTCGCACACCACCAGCTCGGGGTTGGTGGCCAGGGCGCGGGCGATGTTGATGCGCTGGCGCTGGCCGCCTGAGAACTGGTGCGGAAACAGCTGTTGCTGCTCCGGGCGCAGGCCCACCGCCTCGAAGAGTTCGGCCACGCGGGCCTCACGCTCTTGGGGCGTGCCCACGTGCATCAGGTCCAGCGGCGCACGCACGGTTGCGCCGGCGCGCTCACGCGGATTCAGCGAAGAAAAGGGGTCCTGAAAAATGATCTGAAAACGCCGACGCGCCGCGCGCAAGGCTTCGCCCTGCAAGGTGCTCAGCGCTGTGTCGCCCAGCTGCACCTGGCCTGCGGTAATCGGCGCCAAACGCATCACGGCCAGTGCCGTGGTGGTCTTGCCCGAGCCGGACTCACCCACCAGGGCCAGCGTGGTGCCACGCGGGATGGAAAAGCTCACGCCGTCCACTGCGCGCACCAGCTCAGCAGGTGCAAGCCAGCTGGTTTTGGGCAGCGCAAAGTGCACCTTCAGGTCGTGCACGTGCAACAAAGGGGCGGCGGGTGCGTTCATGCGCCAAGCACCTCTTGCAACCAGCAGGCGCTGCGGTGCGGCGCACCAGCGGTGCTGTCGGCCAGCGCAAACATGGGCGGCACTTCGTGCGCGCACCGTGGCAGGGCCTGCGGGCAACGGTCGCGAAAGGCGCAGCCTGTGCCCAACTCCCAAATGGAGGGCACCATGCCCGCAATTTCGGCCAGGTCGTGGCGCTCTGCTTGCTGGCTGCTGCCCAGTTCGGGCAAGCAGTTGATCAGGCCTTGGGTGTAGGGGTGGCCGGGCTGGCCGAGCACCTGGGTGGCGAGGCCTTCTTCGACCACGCGCCCGGCGTACATCACCATCACCCGGTCGGCCATTTCTGCCACGGCGCCCATGTCGTGGGTGATCAGCACAATGGCCGTGCCCTTGTCGTGCTGCAACGCGCGCAGCAGGTCAAAGATCTGGGACTGCACCGTCACGTCCAGCGCGGTGGTGGGTTCGTCGGCGATCAGGATATCGGGACGGCAGGCCAGCGCCATGGCAATCATGACGCGCTGGCGCATGCCGCCAGAGAGCTGGTGCGGGTATTCATCGACCCGCCGCTCGGGTGCCGCAATGCCCACCTGACGCAACATGTCGATGGCCTGCGCGCGCGCACGCGCGGCGTCCAGGCCGGCGTGCAGGCGCAGCGATTCGCCAATCTGGTCGCCCACGGTAAACACTGGGTTCAGCGAGGTCATGGGTTCTTGAAAGATCATCGAGATGCGATTGCCGCGCACCTGGCGCATGCGTTCTTCAGACGCCTGCAGCAGGTCTTCGCCGCCAAACAGCACCTGTCCTGCGCTGATGCGCCCGGGGGGCGCCGGTATCAGGCGCAGCAGCGCCAACGCCGTCATGCTTTTGCCACAGCCCGACTCGCCTACCACGCACAGGGTTTCACCGCGGTGCACCGCCAGGTCCACACCGTTGAGCACCATGGCCGTGCCGCGCCGGGTCTTGAACTCGACCCGTAAGTCGTGCACCTGCAGCAAGGCGTCGGTCCGGGGGCTTGGCATCAGCGCTCTCTCAGTTTGGGGTTGAGCGCGTCGTTCAGACCGTCGCCAATCAGGCTGACCGCCAGCACCGTCACAAAGATGGCCGCCCCCGGAAACGCCACCGCCCACCAGCAACTCAACACGTACTGGCGGCTTGCACCGATCATCAGGCCCCAGCTCATGCGGTTCTGATCGCCCAGGCCCAAAAAGGACAAGCCGGCCTCAAACAAAATCGCTGAGCCAATCGCCAGCGTGGCAGAAACGATCAGCGGCGGCAGGGCGTTGGGCAAGATCACTTTCCACAAGATGCGGGCGTGGCTGGCGCCCATGGCGCGCTCGGCACGCACAAACTCCAGGTTGCGGTACTTCATGAACTCAGCGCGCGTCAGCCGCGCGGTACCGGTCCAGCTCACGATGCCAATGGCCAGGGTAATGGTCACCAGGGTCGGTGAAAACAGGGTCACCACCACCATGGCAAACAGGAGCGCGGGCAGCACCTGAAAGAACTCGGTCACGCGCATCAACACCGCATCGACCCGGCCACCGTAATACCCTGCCAGCGCACCCAGCGTGATACCAATGCACACCGACAGCAGCGCCGCCACCGCCCCTACCAGCAAGGTCGCGCGCCCGCCATACACCAGGGTGGTCAGCACATCGCGCCCCAAATAATCGGTGCCCAAAATCGCGTCTTCCGAAAAGGGCGGCGTCATGGGCGCGGCAATAATTTCGAAGGGGTCGGCGCCCATCAGCCACGGCCCGGCCAAGGTCACCAGCAACACTACGGCCAGCAGCAACACGCCGACCAGAGCCGAGGGGTTGCGCGCAAACATGCGCAGCGCATCCATCCACGGGCCTTGGGGTCGTTGACTGGGGGTCATGTGGCACTGATCCGGGGGTCGATCACCCGGTAGCACAGGTCGGTCAGCTGGTTCATCACCACCACCACGACCGACGAGAACAGCAAGACGCCCAAGATCGTGGGGTAGTCGCGGCGCAGCACCGATTCGTAGGCCAGCCGGCCCAAGCCCGGCCAGTTGAACACCGTCTCCACCACAATGGCGCCCGCCAGCACGTTGCCAAACTGCAGGCCCAAAATGGTGACGACCGGCAGCACCGCGTTGCGCAGCGCGTGTTTGTAAAACACCGTGCGTTCGTTCAGCCCTTTGGCGCGCGCGGTACGGATGTAATCGGCGCCCAGCACATCCAGCATGGCGGCGCGCGAAAGGCGGCTGTATTGCGCCAAATACACCAGCCCCAGGGTAAAGGCGGGCAGCACCAAGTGGTACAAAACGTCAAGCACGTCGGCCATGCCGCGACCGTCGGAGGCAATGTCGCGCATGCCCGACACCGGGAACACCGGAAAAACACTGGCCAGCAAAATCACCAGCAGCATGCCCAGCCAAAACACGGGCGCGGCAAAACCCACCAGCGACAGCACATTGATGGTCTGCGACAACCAGCCATTGGGCCTGCGCGAAGACAAGACACCCAGCGTGGTGCCGATCAAAAATGCCGCCAGCACCGCCGTCAGCACCAGCGCCAGCGTGGCGGGCACGCGCTCGCCAATCAGGCTCGACACCGGCAGGTTAAAAAAGTAAGAGTAGCCCAGGTCACCCTGCACTACTTTGCTCAGATAAATGCCCAACTGCACCGGCAACGGGCGGTCCAGGCCATATTGGGCGCGCAGCTCGGCTTGCAGCTTTTCGTCCATGCCGCCACTGGCCCCGGCAATGGTCTCAACCGGATCGCCCGGTGCCGCATGCACCAGCATAAAGTTGAGCACCACCACGGCCAACACCAGGGCCAGGCCCTGGAGCAGCCGCGATGCGACAAACTTCAGCATCTGCATCGCCAGGCTGCGTTGCTCAATTACTTGAGGTAAACCTCGTCATACGGCGACGCGGGGCCCCAGATCGTGGTGGGCACGTTCACCACCTTTTTGCTGCTCGCCGTGTGGTACGGCGTGTTGTTGATGAAGTGAATGGGCAACTCGTCGGTCACGATTTTTTGGAAGGTGGCGTAGTAGGCCCGGCGCTTGACCGGATCAAGCAAGCCCCCGGCCGTGTTGAGCAACTCGTCGACCTTGGGGTTGTTGTAGGACTGGGTGTTGGTCCAGACGATCGGGCGGATGTTGGTCGACAGGTAGGTGCGGTGCACGCCAATGATCGGGTCGCCCCAGTTGAACACCACGTCCATGGACAGATCAAAGTCGTGTGTGGCCATGCGCTTGGCCCAGGACGGAAAGTCGGCCGAAGCCCGCACGTCCACCATGACTCCGACTTTTTTGAGCTGCGCGCGGATGTATTCCGCCACGTTCTTTTGCTGCTCGTCTTGGCCGGGCAGGTAGTCAATGGTGAGCTTGAAGCGTTCGCCATTGGCGCCCACTTTGTACCCAGCAGCGTCGAGCATCTCGGCGGCTTTTTTCAGGTCCAGTGGGTAGGTGATCAGATCAGGAATGGCAAACGGGCTGCCCGCCACGATGGGGCCATCAGCCGGTTGCGAAAAGCCACCGTGCAACGCCTTGCTGATGAACTTCTTGTCGATGGTCAGGGCGATGGCCTTGCGCACATTGACGTCATTGAGTGGCTTTTTGGCGGTGTTAAAGGCCAGCCAGTTGATGGCGCCAATGCCGTCAAACCCCTTGTTCGTCAGGTTGAGCGCCGGGTTGGCGGCTACGCGCTTGAGCTCGGTGGAGTTGGTGGCGTAGGGAATCATCTGAATCTCGCCACGCTCCAGGCCCAGCAGCAGGCTGTTGGAGTCGGGGTTGATGTTGACGATGATTTTGTCCAAATAAGGCTTGCCCGCCAGGAAGAACTTGTCAAAACGCTCCAGCACGAGGCGCTGCCCCGCTTTGAACTCGGTCAGGCGAAACGGGCCCGAACCGACCACGTCAGTGCTGTTGCGCGGATGCACCTTGAGGTCGGTGCCGTCGCCATAAATGTGCTTGGGCAGGATCGGGCACAGCGCAGGCGACATCGCCAACACGATGGCCGGGTGCGGCGCGCTCATGCGGATGATGGCGGTGTGGGGGTCGGGTGTTTCGACTTTTTCGACCGGGCCCATCATGGTCGTGAACGGGTGGTTGGCCTTGATGGCCATGATCGAAAACGCCACGTCTTCAGAAGTAATGGGTTTGCCGTCATGGAACACGGCGCCCTTGCGCAGGTTCAGGGTGAGCGACTTGCCGTCGGCCGCCAGCGACCATTTTTCTGCCAGGTAGGGCTGGGCGTTCCACTTGTCGTCAAAGCGCAGCGGGCTGGCAAAAATTTGCGTGCTGGGCACCGCCGTGGCGATGCCCGACTGCACCGCACCATTGACGTGGCGCAGAGCCTGCGTCGAACCCAGGACCAAGGTGCCGCCGCGCGTGGGGGCCTCCGTGGCAGCGAAAGTGTGTACCGCGGGCAGGCCCGCCATCAGGGCCAACGCCAACGCGTTGCGGCGGGAAAATTTGAGCAGGTTCATCTTGCAGCTTTGCTAAGAGTGGTGTGGAAGGCGAATACTAACCACGAAAGGCATGCGGCTCCCCACAGAAACCGTCACGGGCGTTACAACTCGTCTTGCATCCAGTACCACTTGTACAAAAAGAACTGGCCAAAGCGACGAAACGGCGCAAACGCCTGCGAACGCACCAGGTTGAACAGGTTCGGGTACTCCAGCGCCGAGGCGTAGATCGGCAGCCGAAAGACCGCGTCATTGCCGTCCTTGCCGGCCACCCGCTGCGCAAGGCGTTTGCCCGCCCAGGTGGAAAACGACACACCGTTGCCGCCGTAGCCCAGCGCGTGCCACACGGTTTGCGCCGGGTCGGGTCGGGTAATGCGCGGCATCATGTCATGGCTCACGTCGACCCAGCCCCACCAGGAATGCTCAATCTGAATGCCCGCCAACGGCGGAAATTTGCGCGCGATGGCATCGGTCAGCAATTTGAGGTGGCCGGGGTCTTGCGCATCCGCCCCGGTAATCGAGCTGCGGCTGCCCAATTGCAGGCGGTTGTCGGGCAGCAGCCGGTAGTAAAAGCGCAAGGTGCGCGTGTCCGTCATGAAGGTATGCGAGCGGAAATTGCAGGCGGCAATCTCGGCCGCCGTCAGCACCCGGGTGGTCACCGAGTTCGACAGGATCGGCAATAGCTTGTTTTTGAGCAAAGGGTTCAGCCCCTGCCCGGTGTAGCCACCGGTACACACTGCCACCCGTTTGGCACGTACCACGCCGCCGGGGGTTTGCAGGTGGTGGATGCCGCCCACGGTTTTCCAGCCTTGTACCGGGCTGGCGGTGTGCACTTTCACGCCCAGGGCGCGCGCCTTGCGCATCAGACCGAAGGTGAACTTGAGCGGGTGCACGCCTACGCCGTCGGGTTCCCACATGGCGCCATGGGCATCACGCTCGTCGCAATACTGTTCCCGAAACTCGGGCGCTGTCAGCATCTTGGCCTGGTAACCAAAGATGTCGCGCCGCACCCGGGTTTGCTCTTCCAGGTAGGCGACTTTTTCTTTGCGGTGGGCTACGTACAGGTGGCCGCCGTCGATGGCGTCGCAGTCAATCTCGCGGGTGAGCGCCTTGAAGTTCTCAAAGCCGGTGCGGATTTCGGTGTCCAGCGCCTTTGCCGTGTCCATGCCCCAGCGTTCAATCCACTGCGAGCGCGTCAGTCGCCCGCTGGCGTTTTGGCCCTGGCCACCGCTGCGGCTGGAGCAGCCCCAGGCGGTCTGGTTGGCTTCCAGTACCACCGCGGAAATGCCGTGGTCTTGCGCCAGGTACAGCGCCGTGGACATGCCGGTGGAGCCCGAGCCAATCACCACCACGTCGACATCAAAGTCCTGCGTGACCGGGCCGTCGTCTTGGGGCGGTGTGCCTGCGCTGGCGACCCAGTAGGTAGGCGCATAGTCGCGCCCGGCACCGGGAGAGGCCGCCACCAGGGGGTCGTATTGCGGGTCGTAGCGGGTGTCGCCACCCTGGGCGTGCAAGGCGGTAGTCATGGCGGGGTCCGAAATTATTTGAGGGCGGGCAGGTTGGGACGTGCCTTGCGAAACGCGTTCTTCACGGCAATTTTGCCGTCCTTGAAGGTAAATATGTCCACGCCGTCGGTTTCCACGCGGGTGCCGTCGGCCGCTGTGCCGGTAAACGTCCATTGCGAGACGCCAAAGTCGCCTTGCACAAAGTGCACACCGTTGCTCCAGTGGGCGTCGGGCAATGCGGCCCATGCGCCGGCAAAGGCCTTGGCCACGGCTTCGCGACCCACGTGGCGTGCGCCGCAGGCTTCCGGGCCACCCGCGGTCAGGAACACGCAGTCGTCACTCATGAAAGACATCAGGCCGTCCACGTCGTGGCGGTTCCAGGCGTCGCTAAAGGCAGCCAGGGTGGACTCAGTTACAGCAGCGGTGGTCAAGGGGAAACTCCAAAGTAGTTGCGGACAGGGGCGCAGGATAGGCGGCTTGGCACCATTGGGCTAGAGCCAGATGTATAAATTCGGCCAAGCCAGTCGCAGCGCTGGCCCTGCTTGGTACCTGCGTATACTAATTTGGCACCATCCACACGCCCATGACCCCGCTGCACCGCACCAAAAATGCCCAATGGGAAAGCCTGTTTGCTTTGCCCGACAAGCCCGCACTGCCCTTGCAGCAGCGCCTGCGCCTGTCGGTAGTGCAGTCCATATTGGACGGTCGCCTTCCGGTGGGTGCGCTGTTGCCGTCGTCGCGCGAGCTGGCGCTGGCGCTGGGTCTGAGCCGCAATACTGTGACTGCCGCCTATCAGCACCTCATGGACGACGGTTTTATCGAGTCCCGCCCGCGCAGCGGGGTGTTTGTGACCAACCAGGCCCATGCGGTACCGCCCCGTGCCGGTGCCCGTACTGATGCGCCCGCGCCCCCGCCGCCGGTCAGCGCTGCAGGCTTTAACGCCCAACCCGACTGGTCGGCGCGGGTGCTGCGCTCACTCTCGGACCAGCGCACCTTGGCCAAGCCTGACCAATGGCGTCGCTACGCCTATCCCTTTGTGTATGGCACGTACGACCCGCAGCTGTTTCCGTCGGAGGCCTTTCGCGAATGCTGCGTTCATAGCCTGGCGCGCGCGCACTTGCCCCACTGGACGCCCGACTTTGAGCTGGGCGATGTGCCCGAGCTGATAGAGCAAATACGCCTGCGCCTGCTGCCCAAGCGTGGCGTGTTTGCCTTGCCCGAAGAAATCCTGATCACGGTGGGGGCCCAGCACGCCTACTATTTGCTGGCCGAGGCTTTGTTTGACGACACCCAGCGCGTCGGCCTCGAAGAGCCCGGACACCCCCACGCCCGCAACAGCTTTGCCTTGCGCCAGCCCCAGTGCCTGCCGCTGCCGGTCGACGACCAAGGCCTGGTGGTGGAAGGCTTGCCCGCGCTGGACTACCTTTTTGTGACGCCTTCTCACCAAAGTCCAACCACCGGCACCTTAGGCCTGGAGCGCCGCCGCCGTTTGTTGCAGCAGGCCGAGGCGGACAACTTCGTGGTCATAGAAGACGACTACGAGGCTGAAAACCTGTACGAGGGCGACCCCATGCCCGCGCTCAAAAGCCTGGACAAGGTGGGGCGCGTGATTTACGTGGGTTCGGTGTCCAAAAGCCTGTCGCCGACCCTGCGCCTGGGCTACATCGTGGCACCGCGCACGCTGATTGCCGAGCTTCGGGGCCTGCGCCACGCCATGGTGCGCCACCCCAGCGCCTTTTTGCAGCACACCTTTGCCTTGTTTTTGTCGCTGGGCCACCATGATGCGCATGCCCGGCGCGTCAACCAGGCCATGCAAGAACGCATGACACTGGTGGCGCGCGCGCTGCGCACCCACTTGCCCGATTTTGAATTTGCCTTGCCCTCGGGGGGGGCCTCGGTATGGGTGCGTGCGCCCGCCTGGGTGGATTCGGCCGAACTCGCCCTGATTGCCCGCAACCACGGCGTGCTGATCGAAGCCGGCGAAGTCTTCTTTATGCACCCGCCCTATCCCTGCTCTTATTTCAGGCTGCGCCTGTCGTCGATTGCGGCAGAACAGATCGCCCCTGGCATCAAGGCCTTGGGCCTCGCGGTGGACGAACTGGCCCAGGCGCGCGGGGCACCGCGCCGCGTGAGTGTGCGCTTGGCATGACACCCGCCCGCATTCAAGCCGCTACCCTGGCAGACCTGGTGCCCGTGGCGCAACTGTTTGACGCCTACCGACAGTTTTACCAATACCCGAGCGACCTGGCCCTGGCCAGCACGTATATCGCGCAGCGCCTGCAAAAAAGCGAATCGGTGATTTTGCTGGCGCGCGATGCCGCCGGCGCCGCACTCGGCTTTTGCCAGCTTTACCCCACGTTTTGCTCGTTGGAGGCCAAGCCTATTTACGCGCTGTACGACCTGTATGTGGCACCCGCGGCCCGGGGCGCGGGAATAGGCAACCAGCTCTTGCTGGCCGCTGAGCAAACCGCCCGCGACCACGGCATGTGCCGCCTGGACCTGACGACCGCCAAAACCAACACGCCTGCCCAAGCCGCCTACGAAGCGCTGGGCTGGGTGCGCGACGAGGTGTATTTCGCCTACAGCAAAGCGGTGCCGGCGCCAGACTGAAGCCGAGCGCGTACCTTGGCGCATCGCCCAAGCTTGACGGCGCGCAGGCCCATCCTGCAGCGCAGGGCAAATAATGGTCAAACCCGCTAGAGTCCGCAGGGCACCCCGCCCCACCTCAGGAAAGACCACCATGCTCCTCCCCCGCCTTACGCTTGCTGCCTGTCTGTTGGCCTGCTCATTTGCCTTTGCGGCAGACACCAGTCCACCCACTCCGCGCGACACCGAGCTCGAAAAAGCCAAAACCGCCATTGCGCGCAAAGACTGGGCCACGGCCCAGGCCGTGCTGGAGCCCTACACGGCCGCCAACCCGCGCAGCGCCGACGGCTTTAACCTGTTGGGCTACAGCCTGCGCAACCAAAAGAAGTACGACGAGTCCCTGGCGGCCTACAAACAAGCGCTCACCCTTGATCCCAAACACAAGGGCGCCCACGAATACATCGGCATCGCCTACATCCAGATGGGACAGTTGGACAAGGCCAAAGAACATCTGGCCAGCCTGGACAAGATCTGCCCCTACTCGTGCGAGGAATACCGGGATTTGAAGAAGGCGATTGCCCAGGTCAAGTAAACCCGTTGAAGACTGGCGGTATTGCCGTCTCGTTAAAGCGCGAAATGCGCAGCTAGGAACACGCCATGTGGAATGAACGATACAGCGCCAAAGAATACGCCTACGGCACCGAGCCCAACACCTTTCTGGCGGACCATTTCGCGCAGTTGCCTCTGGGCCGCGTTTTGAGCCTGGCAGAGGGCGAAGGGCGCAACGCGGTGTTCTTGGCCCAGCAGGGCTACGTCGTTACGGCGGTGGACGGCTCGCAAGTGGGCTTGGACAAGGGCCATGCCCTGGCCGATACCAAGGGCGTCAAGGTGGAATGGATATGCGCTGATTTGGCTGATTTTGAGTTGGGCGAGAACACCTGGGACGCAGTTGTCTCCATCTTCTGCCCACTTCCGCCTGCCATCCGCCAGGCGCTGTACCGCAAGGTGCTGACCGCACTCAAACCCGGCGGCATGTTTTTGCTGGAGGCCTATACGCCCGAGCAGATCAAGTACGGCACCGGCGGCGGCAAATCAGTCGAACTGATGCAAACGGCAGCTTCGCTGCGCGCCGAGCTGCCTGGCCTGGACTTTGTGCATCTGGTGGAACTGGAACGCGAGGTCATCGAGGGCACCTTTCACACTGGGCTTGGTGCGGTGGTGCAGGCGATTGGAGTCAAACCGACAAGCGCAGCTCCAGCCCCCTAAGCGGCTGTCGCCCGCTTCAGCGCCGTCACCTCAATCTCAATCTTCATCCGCGGGTCCAGCAAGCCTGCGCTCACCATGGTCGCCGCCGGGCGCGCCTGACCCAGGTACTGGCGCAGCACGGGCCAGCAGGGTTCAAAGTCTGCGGTGTTGGGCAGGATGTAGTTGACGCGCACCACATCGTCCAGGCTGGCTCCGGCCTGCGACAGGGCGGCGGCGATGTTTTTGAAACACTGGGCAGCCTGCTCGCGCACGTCGTCGGAAATGGCCATGGTGGCGTAGTCAAAGCCGGTAGTGCCCGAGACAAAGACCCAGTCACCCGCCACCACGGCGCGGGAATAGCCGATTTCGGCCTCAAACCGGGAGCCGGAGCTGATGTGATGGCGATTCATGGCAACTCCACGCCCGCTGCAAATCGCTTTAGCCTCTGCGCTTGCGCACGCTGTCGGCCAGCACGCACAAGATCTCAAACATCATGGTCGCGCCCACCAGCGCGGTGTTGCCGCTGGCATCAAACGGGGGTGAGACTTCGACCACGTCGCCACCGACCAGGTTCAGGCCTTGCAGGCCGCGGACCACGTGCTGCGCCTCCAGCGTGGTCATGCCGCCGATCTCGGGCGTGCCGGTGCCAGGGGCGTAGACCGGGTCGAGCGCGTCTACGTCAAAGCTGACATAGGTGGCGCCGTCGCCCACGACGCGGCGGGCTTCGGCAATCGTGCCTTGCACGCCCAGGGCGTTGAATTCGTCAATGTCGATGACGCGTATGCCTTGCTCCTGGCCCCAGGTGTCTTCGGCATCGCTGTACAGCGCACCGCGGATACCGATTTGCACCGTGCGTTTGGGGTCGAGCAGGCCTTCTTCCACGGCACGCCTGAAAGGTGTGCCGTGGGTGTATTTGAAGCCGCCAAAGTAGCCGTCCCAGGTGTCGGTGTGCGCGTCAAAGTGCACCATGCCGAGCGGCCCGGTGTGCTTGACGATGGCGCGCATGACCGGCAGCGACACCAAATGGTCGCCACCCACCGACAAGGGCGCAATGCCTGCAGTGCAGACGCCGCTGAAAAAGTTTTCGATGCGCGCGAGCGAATCCATCAGGTCGACCGGGTTGACCGGGGTGTCGCCCAAATCAGCGCAATTGCACAGCGAAAACGGGGCAATGCCGCTGGCCCGGTTGACGTTGCGGATCATGGTGGAGATGTCGCGCACCTGGCGCGGGCCATGGCGGGCGCCCGGGCGGTTGGTGGTGCCACCGTCCCATGGAATGCCGACCAGGCCAATCTCTACATCTGCAAACTCAGGGTCGGTTTTTTGCACATAGGGCAGGCGCATCAACGTGGCCAGGCCAGCAAAGCGTGGCATGACCGAGCCGGTAATCGGCTTGAAAAATCCTGGTGCTGCAGTCACATCCGTCCCCTCCAAGGTACAACTTTTTTCTCGACCCAGCGCATCAGCAGGTCAAAGGCAAAGGCGATTGAGCCGATCACGATGATGCCCATCACCACAATATCGGTGCGCAAGAAGTTGGATGCGTTGAGCACCATCTGGCCCAAGCCCACATTGGCGGCCACCATTTCAGCGGCCACAAGCGTGCTCCAGCCAAAGCCAATGGCGATGCGCATACCGACCAAAATCTCGGGCATGGCCGCAGGCAAGACCACGTGCCAGATGACCTGACTGTAGCTCGCGCCCATGGAATAGGCCGCATTCATTTGCTCTTGTGAGGCGCTGCGCATGCCCGAGCGCGCGGCCATGGCCAGCGGGGCAAAGCAGCTCAGGTAAATCAGCAGCACCTTGGGCACTTCGTCAATGCCAAACCAGATGATGATCAGGGGCAGATAGGCCAGCGGAGGCAGCGGGCGCAGCAGCTCGATGGGGGGGTCAAAAATACCGCGCCAAAACCGCGACATGCCCATGGCGATGCCAACAGGAATTGCGGTCAGGCAGGCCAGCAAAAACGCACTGAAGACCCGCAGCAGACTGGCCAGAAAGTGTTGCCACAGTGGCTTGTCATTGGCCGTACCAGTCAGGTACTCATAAAACTGCTGAAAAGTCGCTTGGGGCGAGGGCAAAAATATCGGTTTGATCCAGCCCAGATTGGTCGACACAAACCAAAGAGCAAAAAATGCGGCGATGGTGACGGTGGTGATAAAGGCACTGGAGCCTTCGCCCGGGATTTTGAATGCGCTGGTCTTGAGCGCTGCAGTGGTTGGCTTAGACATGGGCAGCCTCGCGTTGGTGGATGATGGACAGCACTTCTTCCCGCATACGAATGAACTCCGGCTCGGATTTGACCCGGCGTGTGTCGCCATGCTGCAGAAACTGCCGCGAGAAAGGCACGTCGTCGTAAATGTGGGTAATGCGACCCGGGCTCGGGCTCATCACGATCAGGCGGGTGGCCAAAAACAGCGCTTCTTCGACCGAGTGCGTAATGAAGAACACCATCTTGTTGGACGCGGACCAGGCGTGCAGTAGGATTTCCTGCACTGTCTCGCGGGTAAAGGCGTCGAGCGCGCCCATGGGTTCGTCCATCAACAGCACTTCGGGGTCGCTGGCCAGGGCGCGGGCAATGCCTACCCGCTGCTGCATGCCGCCAGACAATTCGTAAACCGCCCGATCGGCGTATTTTTCAAGGCCGACGAGGGCCAGTTTGGCTTCGCCAATGCGCCGGCGTTCGGCGGTGCCCACGCCGCGCATGCGCAGGCCCAGGCAAACGTTGTCAATCACGCTGAGCCAGGGCATGAGCGCATGTTTTTGGAACACCACACCGCGGTCCGCACCCGGACCTTCTACAGGGGCGCCGTTGAGCAGCACTTCGCCACTGGAGGGCGGCAAAAAGCCGGCGATGCAATTGAGCAGCGTGGTCTTGCCACAGCCCGACGCACCGAGTGCGACGACAAAGTCCCCGCCTTTCATTTCCAGGTTCACAGGCGCGAGGGCCTGCAAGGTGCCGCCTTTGACGGCGTAGTTCACCGTCAGGTCTCTGATTTGTAATGTGGGCATAACAGTCGGGAAAAGAACAAATTCAAAAAAAGAGGGGCAAACTCTTTGCAAGTTGCCCCTCTGGTTGCCTGCACCCTGCGGCGGTTGCCGAGGGCTTGCACCTTTGGGAAAGCCCAGCTTACTTCATCGCTTCCTTCAGGTAGCTGGTGTCCACAAAGGCGCTGTAGTCCGGCTTGACTTCTTGCAAACGACCCTGTTCTTTCAGGAATGCCGAGGTGTTGGCCAAGGTCTTGGCAGCGCCACCGCCCAGCCAGGTGGCAGACATTTGCGCTGTGGCGTCCGGCAGACCGAAAGCGGCCATCGCCTCAGGTACGTCTTTTTCGTCGGCTTTGGTCCATTTGGCAATGGCTTTCACTTCAGGAGAACCCACCGTCCATTTGGCGGCGTTGGCGCGGTAGTTGGCGTCAGCCTTGGAGATCGCCTTGATCATGGCGACCACAAAGTCTTTGTTCTCGGCCGCCCATTTGGCGTTCACGACCAAACCGTCGAAGGTGGGATAGCCTTTTTTGCCCACATCGCCGGAGTTGGCAATGGCTTTGCCCGTGCGGCGGATTTTGGACAGGACGGGATCCCAGATGAACGAGGCGTCAATGTCCCCACGCTCCCAAGCCGCCGCGATTTCGGGCGGGCGCATATTCATGACGTTGACGGCTTTGGTGTCCACGCCCTCGAGCTTCATACCGACCATCAGGGAGTAGTGCGCGGTGGAGACGAAGGGCACGGCCACTTTCTTGCCGACCAGGTCTTTCCAGCCATTGATGCCGGAGCCGTTGCGGGCCACCAAGGTGTCTGATGCGGCAATGTCGTCCAGGATCCAGACCAGTTTCACGTCCTGGCCTTGGCTGGTTGCCGCAGCCAAGGGGCTGGAGCCCACTTCGCCAACCTGCACATCACCCGAGGCCATGGCTTTGATCACGTCGCCGCCACCACCAAACATGCGCCAGTTGATTTTGTAGCCGGTGGCTTTTTCAATTTCGGCCGATTCCATCACGATGCGATAGGGCAGCACCATGTCCTGGTGCGCAAAGGTGACTTCTTTTTTTGCCTGAGCAAAGGCCGAGGTCACACCCGCGGCTACCAACAAACCCACCAGGGTCTGGGCGAGGACGGGAAGCAGAATCTTTTTCATACCGATACCTTTCAATAAAAAAACGTGCACAGGACACCAGACAAATGCTAGAGCCTGATTCATAACCCAAGCGCATGAGCTTAAGAGTTTGTACGCGCCAGAGTCTTGCGAGTAGTGCCAGATGAATGCCTTTATAGGGCCAGAGCGCAGCCAGATTTGCACCCTAATAGTGCCAGCGCGCGGTGCAAAAAAGTGCGGTTTTCATTGGAGAGCTTGGTGCTGGTGGAGGGACTGCCACCAAGACTTGCCGCGACTCGCGTCACGGGAGCGTTCGGGTTTATCCCTAGCCCTTATCGCCGTTGATTGCAGGGGCCAACACGCTGCGGCGCGCACCGTGTGTCCCATTTGCGACCCACCGAAGGGGCCAGCCCCAGCACGCCTTTCGATATGCAAACGATAAGTATTTTTATAATTCTTTCAACGACAATGGCAAACCAACAAACAACAAGTAACCAAGCCAGCGGTGAGCGCCAGGGTGTTCCTGATGATGGCCGCCGGCGGTTCACCGTTCACAGGGGAAAACCGCATGAAGCAGCAGCACGGCGTTCAAACGGCCGAAATGCGCCCAGAGCACGCACTCCAATCGCCGGTGGTGGCACTGAACCCATCCCAGCGCGCGCTGCTCATGGGCTCGAGCCTCCTGGACGGCGTGCCGCTGGCCGTGGTGCAGAAGTGGCTGACGCACGCACCGGTCCGCTCACTGGCCCGCGGTGAGGCACTGATCACTCTGGGCAGTGCGCACGAGACTTTGTTTCTGCTGTTGTCCGGCGAGTTGTCGGTGTGGCTGCACGCCGATGCGAGCAGCCTGGCAGCGGGTGAAACCGATGCGGCGCTGCCTGCTGTGTTGACCCACAAAGAGGTTGCACGCATATTGCCGGGCGAGTCGGTGGGCGAGCAGTCCCTGATTGACCGCCAAATGCCCAATGCCTGGGCCATTGCCGAGCAAGAGTCCCAAGTGTTGGCGGTGCCGGCCGATATGGTGTGGGAGTCGATGCACGAGGAGCCCAAGATCGCCCTGAATTTGCTGCGTGTGCTGTCGGCGCGGGTGCGCAAAGCCAACGCCGGGTTGAGCGAGGCCATGCTGCACCAGCAGCGCCTGGCCCAAGATGCCGAGACTGACGCGCTGACCGGCCTGCCCAACCGCCGCTGGATGGATCGCACCTACCGGCGCACCCTGCGCCGCCAGCAGTCTTCAGCGTGCAGTGCGTCTTTGCTGATGATCGATATTGACCATTTCAAAAACGTCAACGACGAGCACGGGCACCCGGTAGGCGATTTGGTGTTGTGCCATGCCGCGCGATGCATTGAAATCGCGCTGCGCCCCGGTGACCTGTGCGCGCGTTATGGCGGCGAGGAGTTTTGCGTTTTGTTGCCCGAGGTGGACGCCGTGACGGCAAACCGCATTGCGCAGCGCATCTGCGCCACAGTGTTCAAGACACCGTTTCGCTTGGACACCGGAGATTCACTCGCCATGAGCGTGTCCGTGGGGGTGGCGAGCTGGAACCAGCAAAGCCCGCTGGAGACCCTGCTGGAAGCGGCCGATGCCGCGCTCTACCAAGCCAAGCGCCAGGGACGCAACCGGGTGGTTGCGGCACTGGACTGAGGCTTGCGCTGGCTCAGGCGGCCAGGCGCTGTTCCAACTGGGCCTTGGTGGCGTTGAGTTCCTGGGGCAGGTGGTACGCCAACTGGGTAAACAGCTCGGTGTGCAAGGCGATTTCCTGTTTCCAGTCGGCTTTGTCCAGGCTGGTGACGGTGGCAAACTGGGCGGGTGTGAAGTCCAGCCCATCCCAAGTGATTTCGTCGTAGTTGGGGCTCACGCCAAAGCCGGTTTCCTGGCCCTTGGCCGTGCCTTCAAGGCGGTCGATCATCCACTTCAGCACACGCATATTTTCGCCATAGCCGGGCCAGACAAACTTGCCGTCAGCGCCCTTGCGAAACCAGTTCACACAGTAGATCGCGGGCAGCTTGGCACCGGCGGCGCTGAGCTTGCTGCCCATATTGAGCCAATGCTGAAAGTAGTCGCTCACGTTGTAGCCGGTAAAAGGCAGCATGGCAAACGGGTCGCGCCGTACCACGCCTTGCTGGCCCACGGCTGCTGCCGTAGTCTCAGAGCCCATGGTGGCGGCCATGTAAACGCCCTCGACCCAGTTGCGCGCCTCGGTCACCAAGGGCACGGTGGTCGAGCGGCGGCCACCAAAGATAAAGGCATCAATCGGCACGCCTGCGGGGTCGTCCCACGCCGCGTCCAGCGCCGGGTTGTTGCCGGCGGCCACGGTAAAGCGGGAGTTGGGGTGCGCGGCTTTGGCGCCGGTTTCGCGCGCGATTTGCGGCGTCCAGTCTTTGCCTTGCCAGTCGATCAAGTGCTCGGGCGTGCTGCCCGTGTCCTTTTCCATGCCTTCCCACCAGACGTCGCCGTCATCGGTCAGGGCCACATTGGTAAAGATCACGTCGTGGCCCAGGCTGGCCATGCAGTTGGGGTTGGTGTGGTAGTTGGTGCCAGGCGCGACGCCAAAGTAGCCCGCCTCGGGGTTGATGGCGTACAGCTTGCCATCGGTATGCGGCTTGACCCAGGCAATGTCGTCACCAATGGTGGTGACTTTCCAGCCGGCAAAGCCCTCGGGCGGCACCAGCATCGAGAAATTGGTTTTGCCACAGGCGCTGGGAAACGCCGCCGCCACATGGTACTTTTTGCCTTGGGGGTTGGTCACTCCCAAAATGAGCATGTGTTCTGCCAACCAGCCAGGGCTCCCCGAAGGTCCCTGCGCGTCGGCCCGACCCATGGTGGAGGCGATACGCAGCGCAAAGCATTTTTTGCCCAGCAGGGCGTTGCCGCCGTAGCCCGAGCCATAGGACCAGATTTCGCGTGTCTCAGGAAAGTGAACGATGTATTTCGTCTTGTTGCAGGGCCACTTCAGGTCGGCCTGACCGGCGGCCAGCGGTGCCCCCACGGTGTGCACGCAAGGCACAAACGCGCCGTCCACCCCCAACACGTCGTACACCGCACGGCCCATGCGCGTCATGATGCGCTGGTTGACCGCCACGTAGGCGCTGTCGCTGATCTCGATACCGATGTGCGCAATGTGCGAGCCCAACGGACCCATGGAAAACGGCACCACATACATGGTGCGCCCCGCCATGCAACCGTCAAACAGAGGCGCCAGGGTGGCGCGCATTTCGGCGGGTTCCATCCAGTTGTTGGTAGGTCCTGCGTCTTCCTTGCGGCTGCTGCAAATGTAGGTACGGTCTTCCACCCGGGCCACGTCGCTGGGGTCCGAGCAGGCCAAAAAGCTGTTGGGGCGCTTGGCGGCGTTGAGCTTGGTAAAAGTGCCTGCGTCCACCAGTTGCTGGCAAAGCATCTGGTATTCCTCTTGCGATCCGTCGCACCAGTGGATGGCGGAGGGTTTGCACAGCGCGGCCATGTCGGCCACCCAGGCGATCAGGCGGGGGTGTTTGACGAAGTCGGGGGTTTTGAGGTCGAGCCCTTGCATGGCAGGTGAGTTCATCGAAAAGTTCCTAAGTTTAAAAATCGTCTTTTCAAAAACCAGCCAACACCCAAGCTGGGCTTTGAAAAAACCACTGTTGTGCTGCGCCTGCGAGACGCAATAAAGCCAGATCCCCCCGTCGATTTACCACCGCGGGGGACTGATTCTAGGAAGCCGTTACGAAGTTACCAAGCGATTACAGGCAATAGTTATGCAAAAGCCGCATGACTTTATGGCTGCAATGGGCCCGAGCGCGCAGTGCTCGGGTGCTAAAGGGTCTCGGTATGACCATCAACGGTCAGTTCCTGGCCCGAGATGCGCGCTCCGGCGCTTGAGGTGATAAACAAGGCAAGTGCGGCAATGTCTTCGGGCGAAATAAAGGTCTTGAGCGACGCGGCCTGCACTGCTTCGTGGCGCACTTCGGCCTCACTGCGCCCGGTTTTCAGGGCCTCGGCGGCAATCACCCGGTCAATTCGCTCACCCGACACCGATCCGGGGCAAATGCAGTTAACCCGCACGCCCGCAGGCCCGAGCTCTTGGGCCAGGGTGCGCGTCAGGCCCCGAATCGCCCATTTGGCCGACGCGTAAGGTGCGCGCCGCGGAAAGCCGAACAATCCCGCGGTGGACGACATGTTGATGATGGAGCCGCTGCCCTGGGCGCGAAAAATAGGCGCCGCCAGGCGAGCGCACAAAAACGCCGAATCCAGGTTGATGGCCAGACAGTTGCGCCACTCCGCCAAGCTGATGTCTTCCACGTTCGCCGTCGGGCCGGCGACCCCCGCATTGCTAACCAAAATATCCAGTCCGCCCAAGTGGGCCGTGCCGGCGGCAAAGAAATCGGCCACTTGCGACTCGTTGCTCACGTCGCAGACCCGGCCCGCCAAAGACGGCCGCGCCGCCAGCGTCGCTTGGAGCGCGGCGGCGTTCACGTCGCAAATAAACACCCGGGCGCCCGCTGCCATGAAGGCATCGGCCATGGCCAGGCCAATGCCCGAGGCGGCAGCGGTAATCAGAACGCGTTGGTTGGAGTGGGTCATGGCCGACAGATGGGGTGGTGGCTAAAGCCGCGACTGTAGCGGTGTCGGCAGCCGGGTCTGCCGCAAAGGCGGCGCGCGTTGCCGCACGCGCGACTGCGGTCAAAATCAGGGCCATGCAAATGCCCACGTTCTATTCACTACAAAAAGTCTTGGCGCCTCTGGGCGCAATTGGTTTGCTGGCCCTCGCCTACCGCCACTACGGCTGGCCGGGCGTGGCGGCCGCAGGGGGCGCCCTGGTCATGTGGATGCTGCTGCACTTCACCCGCATGTTGCAAGTGATGCAGCGCGCCGCCCATCGGCCCAAGGGCTATGTCGACAGCGCCGTCATGCTCAATGCCAAGCTGCGTGCGGGCATGACGCTCTTGCACGTGGTGGCCATGACGCGGGCGCTGGGGCAACCGCTGGGTGAACCGGATGCACCGACAGAGATGTATGGCTGGACCGACGGTTCTTTGTCCAGCGTGCGCTGCGAATTCCGGGGCGGACGCCTGAAAAACTGGAGCCTGCAGCGCCCCAACGACGGCGTGGCAGACGGCGCCCCGTAAAATCCCGTTTTTGCCAGTTCGCCCAACCTATTTAAGGATCTTTGCAATGACCGCCATGCCCCCATCGATGTCTGACCGCGACGGAAAAATCTGGATGGACGGCCAGATGGTCGATTGGCGCGATGCCAAGATCCACGTGCTCAGCCACACCCTGCACTACGGTTGCGGCGCATTTGAGGGCGTACGCGCCTACAACACCGCCCAGGGCACCGCCATATTTCGCCTGGCCGAGCACACCGAGCGCCTGTTCAACAGCGCCAAGATCTTGCGCATGAACATCCCGTTCACCAAAGAACAGGTGATGGAGGCCCAAAAAGCCGTGGTGCGCGACAACCACCTCGAGAGCTGCTACTTGCGCCCCCTGACCTGGATTGGCGACAAAAAACTCGGCGTCTCGCCCAAGGGCAACACGATCCATCTGATGGTTGCGGCCTGGGCCTGGGGCGCATACCTGGGCGAAGAGGGCATGAAACGCGGTATCCGCGTCAAGATCTCGAGCTACACGCGCCACCACGTCAACATCACCATGACGCAGGCCAAAGCGGTATCCAACTACACCAACTCGATCCTGGCCAATATGGAAGCCACCGACGACGGCTACGACGAGGCCATGTTGCTCGACACCAACGGCTTTGTGTCTGAAGGTGCAGGCGAAAACCTCTTCGTGATCAAAGACGGCGTGGTCTACACGCCCGACCTGTCGGCCGGTGCGCTCAACGGCATCACCCGCAACACGGTCATGCACATCTGCAAAGACCTGGGTCTGGAACTGGTGCAAAAGCGCATTACCCGCGACGAGGTGTACATCTGTGACGAAGCCTTCTTTACCGGTACCGCCGCTGAAGTGACGCCCATCCGCGAACTCGACCGTATTGCCCTGGGTAAAGACGACTATGCCGGCACCCGCGGCCCGATCACCGAAAAAATCCAGGCGGCTTTCTTTGACATCGTCAACGGCCGCAACTCCAAATACGCGCACTGGCTGACCTTGGTCTAAGAGCGGACCCCCTTTTTTCCATCTCTTACCGCTATGTCCAAATCGCTCGTCTCCCTGCTGGCCAAAGACCTTAATCCCCAAGGTGGCGTGTTTTGCCCCAGTCCCTTGGCGGACATGAAAACCTGGAATACCCATCCCAAGGTCTATCTCGACGTGGCCCGTACCGGCCAAGCCAAATGTCCGTACTGCGGTACCGTGTACCAACTCAAGGACGGCGAGCATTTCGAAGCCCATTAGGGTGGAGCCCCCACGCTCCCCCACTGCGTTGGGGTCGCTGCCCCCCGAGGGGGTGTCCCATGCTTGGGGCGGCCCGGCGCAAGGGGTGGTGCCCCCACGCTCCCCCACTGCGTTGGGGTCGCTGCCCCCCGAGGGGGTGTCCCTTGCTTGGGGGCGGTTTAGGCCATGACTTCTACTTTGATCATTGCGCCGCAATGGATTGGCGACGCGGTGATGACCGAGCCGCTGTTGCGACGCTTGCACGCGCGGGGTGAACGCCTCACGGTGGGTGCTTTGCCCTGGGTCGCGCCGGTTTACCGGGCCATGGCGCAGGTGGAGCGGGTGATTGAGTTTCCTTTTGCCCACGGCGGCTTGCAGTGGGCCGCCCGCCGCGCGCTGGCGCGCGAATTGAGGGGCCAGTTTGACCGGGCGATTGTCTGTCCGAACTCCTGGAAAAGTGCCCTGATCCCTTGGTGGGCCGGGGCGGCTGAGCGTTGGGGCTATCAGGGTGAGGCCCGCTGGGGCCTGCTGACCCGGCGCCTGCCCAACCCGTCCAAAACCCAGCGTCCTCCCATGGTGGAGTTTTATGGCGCCCTGAGTGGCGAGGACGGTTTTGCCGCCGAACGGCCTCAACTCGCCGTTTCTGCCGCTTCGGTGGAGACGGTGCTTCAGGCACGGAGTCTGCAGCGGAAAAATTATTACGTACTGGTGCCCGGCGCTGAATATGGGCCGGCCAAGCGCTGGCCCACCGCCCATTTCGCCACATTGGCCCGTCAGCTCGGGCAGGCCCGTGGGCGTGCCATCGTGTTGTTGGGTTCGGCCAAAGACGCGCCGGTGTGTGCCGAGATCGCGCAGGCGGTGGTGCAAGCCGGGTCCGGGCGCTGCCTCGACTTGTCGGGCCGCACCGATCTGGCCGAGGCTTTGGCGTTGGTCAGCGCATCCCTGGGCGTGGTGAGCAACGACTCCGGCATGATGCACGTGGCCGCAGCTTTCGGGGTGCCACAGGTGGCGATTTTTGGGTCGTCAAGCCCGCTGCATACGCCCCCCTTAAGCCCGCACGCCCGCGTGCTGTGGCTCAAAGACGATCCGGCGTACCAACCGCCGCTGGACTGTGCGCCCTGCTTTGCGCGTGAATGTCCGCTCGGTCACACCCGCTGCCTGCGCGATGTGACACCACAGCGGGTGTTGGAATTGCTGGCGCCGTAAAACCCAAAAAAGGCCAAAAAAGCCAAAAAAAAGCCACCCGAAGGTGACTTGTAAATATCTCCGAAGAGACTTCGTTGGAACAGGAAAACCAGGTTTTTGCCAGCGGACCTTGTGCGGTGCGTCATTGACAAAGGACTTGTAAAGTCCGGTGGGGAGACTGTAAACCGCCTCAGCCCGGCTGTGCATCCCCCAGACAGGTGAGTTTTGCGGAGTTTTTTCTCTTTTCCTGAAGCCGAGGCTTGGCCGACTAAATCAAGGGATGAGTGAAAATCAGCCCACGATGAAAAAAGCTGATTTTGAGAACGCGCCCGACCCGAGCCCTCCCCAGATATTGCGACCGCGGGGTTCCAACCACGTGGGTATGCGCCAGTTCAATGAGCGCGTTGTGCTGCAGGCGGTGCGCCTGAACGTCAGCGTGCCCAAGGCCGAACTGGCCCGCCTGACGGGCTTGAGCGCCCAGACCATCGGGCTCATCACTACCCGCCTGGAAGACGACGGTCTGCTGCTGCGCCACGCGCCGGTGCGCGGCCGCATTGGCCAGCCCTCGGTCCCGCTGGCACTCAACCCGGACGGCGCTTTTGCCCTGGGCATCAAGCTCGGTCGCCGCAGCACGGACTGCTTGTTGGTCGACTTTACCGGTCAGGTACGCCAGCGTGAAACAGTCGGCTATGACTTTCCTGATGCCGCCACCTTGTTGCCGACCATTGCCGCCCGCATGAAGGCCATCGAAGGCGGCATGGGCGAGCTCGCTCCGCGCCTGGTGGGTGCGGGCGTGGCGGCGCCCTTTAATTTGGGTGGCTGGCACAAGATGTTGGGCTTGTCAGACGCCACCTCAGACCAATGGAACCGGATTGATCTGGCCGCCGAAGTGCAGTCCATGACCAGCGTGCCGGTCAGTTTTGCCAAAGACACGCAGGCCGCCTGCGTTGCTGAGCTGGTGGCTGGTCGCGGGCGCGATCTGAAGAGCTTTTTGTACCTGTTTGTGGACACCTTTGTCGGCGGTGGCGTGGTGATCAACTCGCACTTGCATGGCGGTGTGCATGGCAACGCCGGGGCGGTGGCCTCGCTGCCCTTGCACCTGGCGCGTGCCCACGTGGGCGAGCCGTCTGCAGCGGCGCCGGAGCAGCTGATTGGCCACGCGTCGCTGTGGGAGTTGGAGCAGCGGTTTGGCGCTGCCGGCCTGGAACCCAGCGCCGCCTACGACGACCGCGCCACCAGCGCACCCTACCTCGAACACACGGCGCTTTGGATTGGCAATGCGGCACGGGGCTTGGCGCAGTGCGTGGTCAGTGGCACCGCTTTTCTTGATCTGGATGCGGTGGTGATCGACGGCTCGTTCTCGCGGGCCATGTTGGCGACGCTGTTGGCGCAGACCACGCAGGCGCTGGAGGACTACAACTGGGAAGGTTTGTGGCGTACCCGGCTGATTGCTGGCGATATCGGCTCCGACGCCCGCGCGCTGGGCGGCGCACTGCTGCCCTTGCACGAAAATTTTGCCCCCGACCGCGACCTGTTTCTCAAAGCGATGGCTTAACGGGCGTCGGCAGACGAAGGCACGGTTGCCAAAGGCAGGCGCAGCGTAAAGCAGGCGCCGCCGCCGGCACGGTTGTGGCAAGTTGCGCTACCACCGTGACGCAGCGCGATGGATCGCACCAGCGCCAGCCCCAGGCCGACACCGCCGTCTCCCTCGGAGGCACCCGGCAGGCGGTAAAAAGGCTCAAAAATGCGTGTCTGCAGGTCTTCGGGGATTCCGGGGCCGTGGTCTTTCACCTCGAGCACTGCAAACTCTCCGTCCGGGTAGAGCGTCAGCTCGGCTGGCGTAGCGGCGTGGCGGGAGGCGTTTTCCAGCAAGTTGCGCACCGCGCGGCGCAGCAGTTTGGCAACGCCGGGCACCAGCACCGCGGTGCTTTGGGTGTCCAGCGTGGCTCCGCTGCGTGCACACTCTTCAGCAGCCAGACCCACCAGGTCCAGGCGCTCCACCGTGCCCATATCGGCCTCGCGGGCGTCCAGGCGGCTGGCGAGCAAAATTTCATCAATCAGCTGGTCGAGCTCGGCCAGGTTGCGCTCGATCTCGGGTTTGCGCTGCGCCAGCGCCTCGGGCGATCCCCGGCCCATCAGCTCAAGCCCCATGCGAATGCGGGCCAGCGGAGAACGCAGTTCGTGCGAGGCGTTGGCCAGAAGCGATTTCTGCGAGGCCAAGAGCGCATCTCGCGCCTTGACCAGCGTTTCGATTTGCTCGGCTGCATGGTTAAAGCGTTGGGCCAAATACCCCACCTCGTCGTCACCGGCCATGGGCACACGCACGCTGAGGTCGCCATCGCCCCAGCGTTGCACGCCGGCTTGCAGACTCTCCAGGCGGCGCGTCAGGCGGCGCACGATGGGATAGGTTCCCAGGGCCACCGCCACCGCCACCAAGGCCAGTGCGCCCAAAAATCCAAAGGGCGCAATCCAGGGGCTGCGCGGCGGTCGGGGCAGGTGCAAATGCAGGGTTTGCCCGTCTTGCAGGCGCACTTCGAACTCGGGACCCCGGCCGAAGGGGCCGATGGGATCGTCGTCCGCGCCGGGCCGGTCGTCTTCGGTTGAGGCTTGCTGGGCGGGCGCGTGCTCCATGCGCTCGTGGCCTTCGCCATCGTGGTGGAACATGCCCGGGCGCAGGGCACGCGCACTGGCGCCGCCAATCACATCGCCCTGCGTGTTGCGCACCACCACTTGCCGCAAGGGCGGATCGGCCGCCATGCGCCAGACCATGCCGACCAACAAACTCAGCAGGACCACGGCCAGCACCACGGCCAGCCAGATGCGCACATAGAGTTTTTGCAGCATCGCGACGCGACCGCCTCAGTCTTGCTGGCGGGCAAACACGTAGCCCACACCGCGCACGGTCAGGATGCGTTTGGGGGCCTTGGGGTCTTGCTCGATCGCCGCGCGGATGCGGCCCATGTGCACGTCAATTGAGCGGTCAAAAGCGTCGAGCTCGCGTCCGCGCACCGCCTCCATGATCTGGTCACGCGTGAGCACCCGCCCGGCACGCTCAGCCAAGGTCACCAGCAGGTCAAATTGGTAAGACGTGAGCTCGCATGGCAGGCCCGCCACGGTCACGGTGCGGGCGTCGCGGTCAATCTCCAGCGTGCCGTAGCGCATGACCGGATGCCCGTCGGCGGCGCTGTCGGGCTCGGTTTTGCGGCGCAGTACGGCGCGGATGCGTGCCAGCAATTCACGCGGCTCAAAGGGCTTGGGCAGGTAATCGTCGGCACCCAGTTCCAGGCCCACGATGCGGTCCATCGGGTCGCCCTTGGCGGTCAGCATCAGCACCGGGGTTTGTCCCAGCGGCCCATTCAGGGCGCGAATGCGGCGGCACACTTCCAGGCCGTCCATGTCGGGTAGCATCAGGTCCAGCACCACCAGGTCGATGGAAGCCGCCCCGTTCGGCACCTGGCGCAGTCGCTCCAGACCCGAAAGTCCGTCGCCCACACGTTCAACACTGAAATCATTGAGTTCTAAATACTCCGCCACCATGGCCGCCAGGCGGGCGTCGTCTTCGATCATCAACAGGTGTTTTTTCATCGATGCAGTCTAGTGGTGCGGGCTCCACTTCGCATGGGGCGCACTCGAAGCTCAGGTAAAGTTTCGTAAAGCTAGGCTAGGCTAGGCTAGGCTAGTCTAGGCCAGACGGGGACACTGCGCCGACGGAGCTAAGGTTTGGGCGGCACGGCCTGCAAGCGTGCCGCCAGCGCCACCAGCAGCAGTACGGGAACCCCCAAGAGTGCCGTGGCCGAAAAAAAGTGGGCATAACCAAAGGCATCGACATATTTGCCTGAAAAACCGGCCACAAATTTGGGCAGCAACAGCATCATGGAGCTCAGCAGCGCGTACTGTGTGGCCGAGTACTGCACATTGGTCAACGACGACAAATAGGCAATAAAAGCCGAGGACGCAATGCCCGAGGCCAGGTTGTCGGCCGACACCACCCACACCAATGCGGTCAGGTCATGGCCGCGCGTGCTCAGCCAGGCAAACAGCAGGTTGCTGGCGGCACTGAGCACGGCACCCAGCATCAGCACCCGCATGACCCCAAAGCGCAGCGACAGCAGACCACCGACAAAAGCGCCCACGAGCGTCATGACCACGCCAAACACCTTGGTGACCGCAGCCACTTCGTCTTTGCTAAAGCCCATGTCCACATAAAACGGGTTGGCCATGATGCCCATCACCACATCGCTGATGCGGTAAGTGGCAATCAAACCCAGAATCAGCGCCGCGTGCCAGCCGTAGCGGCCCAAAAAATCGGCAAAGGGCGCCACCAGGGCACCCCGCAGCCACTCGCGCAGGTTTCTGGCGGGTGCCATCGGTGCAGGTATCGGCTCTTTGGAAAACAACACGGTCAGCACGCCAGGCAACATGCTCAGCGCCATCACCAGGTAGGCGGTTTGCCAGGGGCCGTGTTGGTAGGGCACGGCGGCGCCCGCCAGCGCGGCGGGCGCTTCTGCGCGGGCAGCGATCCACAGGGCGCCGGCACCGGCCCAGATCATGGCCAGCCGGTAGCCCGTTTGGTAGGTGGCGGCCAGCGCCGCCTGGTGGCCGGTGTCGGCCGATTCAATGCGAAAAGCGTCCAGCGCGATGTCTTGGGTGGCAGAACCCACCGCCACGGCGATCGCGCACCAGACCATGGGCGCCAAAGACCGTTGCGGGTCGGTCAGTGCCATGCAAACGAGCGCAACCATGATCACCGCCTGGGAGGCAAGCAGCCAGCTGCGCCGGCGTCCCAGCGTTCGGGTAAGCAAGGGAATCGGCATGCGGTCCACCAGCGGCGACCAAACCCATTTGAAACCATAGGCCAAACCGACCCAGCTCAAAAAGCCGATGGTGGTGCGGTCAATACCCGCTTCGCGCAGCCAGAACCCCAGTGTCCCAAACACCAGCAAGAGCGGCAAACCGGCAGAAAACCCCAGCGACAACATGCGCAGCGAAGCCGGCTCGGCGTAGGCCTTGAGCGACTGCAGCCAGCCCACTTTGGCGGTGATGTCGGCAGACGCTGCGGGGCGAGGGGGCAAAGAGGAGACCATCGGGGAATAATAGCGCTTGGGTTTGCAAAAAATGGGAGGCGTGCGGCATGGCAATCAAGGGCGGGATTCTTAAACGCGGCAGCGGGCTGGCCCTGCTGCTGTGCGCGTTGGCCAGCCCGCTGGCTCAGGCGCGCGAGGGCGTGGAGGTGGGGGAGCGCTCGGTATTTGCCGACCTGGTCAGCGCGGAGCAGGTCGAGCGCCAGGCCGCATTGCAGTACCAGCAAACCCTCAAAGCGGCCGCCGAGCACCAGGCCCTGGCCCCAGCGGACCACGCGCAGCTCCGGCGTCTGCGCGCGATTGCCCGAAAAATCACCCCGCTTGCGGCTGAATGGAACGAGCGCGCGCGCCAGTGGAAATGGGAGGTCAACCTGATTGGCTCCAACCAGATCAACGCCTTTTGCATGCCGGGCGGCAAGATTGTTTTCTACACCGGCATCCTGAAAACCCTGCAACTCAGCGACGACGAAGTGGCTATGGTGATGGGCCACGAGATTGCCCACGCCTTGCGCGAGCATGCGCGCGAACGCATGGGCAAGTCCACGGTGACCACGGGCGCGGCGCGCCTGGGCGGCGCCTTGTTGTCGGGTTGGCTGGGAATTGATCCGCGCCTGACCGATACCGTGGCACAGCAGGGTGCCAATTTGCTGACCCTCAAATTTGGCCGTGAAGACGAGTCCGAAGCCGATCTGGTGGGCATGGAGCTCGCGGCGCGGGCGGGTTTTGATCCGCGCGCCGGTGTCACCCTGTGGGAAAAAATGTCTGCGGCCAACAAGGGCGCCCCGCCGCAGTGGCTGTCGACCCACCCGTCAGGCACCACCCGGATTGCCGACATCGAAGCCCACCTGCCCCAGGTCATGCCGCTGTACGAGCGCGCCAAGCGGCCCAAAACCACCGAACCCCAAGAAAGCAACCCCCCATGACCGATGCGACCGGCGCACTGTTCGAATCGATTTACTTTGACACCGCGCCCGGGATTCGCTTGCACGCCAAGGCCTGCGGACCGGTGGGCGCGCCGGTGCTGCTGTTTATTCATGGTTTCCCGGAGTTTTGGTACGCCTGGCGGGCGCAGCTCGCGGATTTTGGCGCCGACTACCGCTGCGTGGCACTGGACTTGCGTGGTTTTAACCGGTCCTCGCAGCCACTGGCCGTAGAGGCTTACAAACCCGCCGCCTTGCTGGGCGACTTGTGTGCGGTGATTGCGGCCTTGGGCGCACCGCTGCATGCGGTGGTGGCGCATGACTGGGGCGGGGCATTGGCCTGGGGTCTGGCGGCGCAGTTTCCCCATCTGATGAAGAGGTTTGCGGTACTCAATGCCCCCCACACGCTGGCGTTTGCCCATGCGCTGGCGCATGATTCTGAGCAAATCGCCGCCAGCCAGTACATGAACTGGCTGCGCCGTCCCGGCAGCGAGGGCGCGCTGGCGCAAAACCAGTTTCAGCGCCTGTGCGCTTTTGCCGACTTGCAAACCGAGGACGACAAGGCCGCGTACCGCGACTGCTGGAGTCAGGGCCTGACCGGGGGCTGCAATTACTACCGCGCCTCGCCCCTGCACCCCGACGATCCAGGGCAGCCGGAGCAGGCCGGGCGGATGGCCGCTTTGGCGGCCAAGCTGTCGCCCGGAGATTTTCGGGTGACCGTTCCCACCCAGGTGATTTGGGGCACCGCCGACACGGCGCTGCGCCCGGTGTTGCTGCAAGGGCTGGAGCAGCAGGTGCTTGACTTGCGGGTTCACCGCGTCGAAGGGGCCGGGCATTGGTTGGCGCGCACCCATGCCAGCGAGGTCAATGGGGTTTTGCGGAGATTTTTGGACGACCATTAGTCCATACATTCGTGTATGGACTGCGGCTACACTGGTCACTCTGCGCGCCTGCAAGGCCGCCTCACCTGATGTTTAGCGCATCGCCCGAAAGGCCTGTCATGTCTGCTGCTATCTCGTTGCCCAATGTTCCGCGTGTGCTGCGCACGCCCGATGAACGTTTTTCCAATCTGCCCGATTTTGCATACCCACCGCACTACACCGAGGTGGGCGGCCTGCGCATTGCGCACATTGACGAAGGCCCGCGCGATGGCCCGATCGTGCTTTTGATGCATGGGGAGCCCGCCTGGTCATTTTTGTACCGCAAGATGATTCCGGTGCTGGTGGCCCAAGGCCTTCGGGTGATCGCACCCGACCTGGTGGGCTTTGGGCGCTCCGACAAGCCTGCCCGTGCCTGTGATTACTCCTATTTCAACCACGTGCAATGGATGAAGGCCTGGGTACAGGCCAACGATTTCCAGCACGTCACGTTTTTTGGGCAAGACTGGGGTTCTTTGGTGGGCCTGCGTCTGGTGGCTGAAATGCCCGAGCGCTTTGACCGTGTCGCCCTGGCCAACGGCGGCCTGCCCACGGGCACACTCGAACTGCCCCGGGCGTTCAAGATATGGCGTGCCTTTTCCCGCTACAGCCCCTGGTTTCCGATCGGCCGGATCGTCAAAGCGGGTTGCGTCCAGGGCCTGACGCCTCAGGAAGCGGCCGCCTACGATGCGCCTTTTCCAAGCAGCAAGTACCGCATCGCTGCCCGCGTGTTTCCGGGTTTTGTGCCCAGCACCCCGCAAGACCCCGAGCGCGAGCGCAACGAAGCCGCCTGGCAGGTATTCAAACGCTGGGACAAGCCGTTCATCACCCTTTTCAGCACCCGTGACCCGATCACCAAGGGCGGTGAAGTCCTGTGGCAAAAAAACGTCCCCGGTGCCCAAGGCCAGCCCCACACCAAAATCCGCGGTGCCGGCCACTTTTTGCAAGAGGACAAAGGGGCCGAAGTGGCCGAGCATCTCGCGGCTTTTGTGAAGGCTTGACGCCGCTTGTGGCGGGGCTCTGCCGGCCGCGCAGGGAAAAGAGGGCTTAATGGGGGGTTCCTCACACCTTGGGAGCGCATCCACCCAAGCCCCCATGCCCCACTCCCCACCCGGATACTTCACCAAACAAGAAAACATCGCTGTGGCGGGCGTGGCCGACGTGGTGATTCGCTCGCTACTGGACAAGCAGCAATTTCATGATCCGCTGGAGGCGGCGCTGCGGCTGGGAATCTCGTCGGCGACCTGGCCGCTGTTTGGCTTGTTGTGGCCTTCGGGCGCCCGCCTGGCCGAGCGTTTGGCCACGCGGCCGGTGCGCGCTGGTGAGCGGATTTTGGAGATCGGCTGTGGTCTGGCACTCTCCAGCCTGGTCGGGCACCGGCGCGGCGCGGACATGACGGCGAGCGACTGCCACCCCTTGGCGGGGGCGTTTTTGGCCGAAAACGTGCGTCTGAACGGCCTGTTGCCGCTCAAATACCGCCATGGGCAATGGGGCCGCATGCCACCGGCCAGCGATTTTGACGGACCGCCACCGGTGTCCCGCCAAGCACTGGCGCCGCCCGATCTGGCCATCAGCGGGCGCTTTGAGCTGATTATTGGCAGCGATATCCTGTATGAACGCGACGAGGCAGGCGCGCTGGCGGACTTTATTGACAGCCACGCCGCCCCACAGGCTGAAATTTGGGTGGTCGACCCGAACCGGGGCAACCGCGCGCACTTCCACCGCAACATGACCGCCCTGGGCTTTGCCCTGAGCGAGCAAAACATCGATCGCAGGGCACTCGCGGGTGTAGCGGCGTACAAAGGCCGCATGCTTAGTTACCGGCGTTGACCCAGTGTATGTAACAGTGCGTTACGAGGGTTTATCCCAACTTGCAGGACGAGGTTTCAGCGAATACTGTCGTGATTTTTCCAACTGCAAACCCATCGGAGACGCCGCATGCAAGTTCATCTCAAGGTCAATGGCCACGACAAGTCGGTCGATGTGCCGCCCCATACGCTGCTGGTGCAGGTGCTACGCGAGCACCTGCAACTCACAGGCACCCATGTCGGGTGTGATACGGCACAGTGCGGCGCCTGCACGGTGATCAAAGACGGCCGCGCCATCAAGTCTTGCAACGTCCTGGCCGCCCAGGCCAACGGCAGCCAGATCACCACCATCGAAGGCCTGGCCCAGGCGGACGGCACCATGCACCCCATGCAAGCCGCGTTCAAAGAGTGCCACGGCCTGCAATGTGGTTTTTGCACCACCGGCATGGTCATGAGTTCCATCGACTTGTGCACCCACCACCCCAAGGCAGACGCAGGCGAGATTCGCGCCCTGCTCGAAGGCAATATTTGCCGCTGCACCGGGTACCAGAACATCGTCAAATCCGTGCAGCAAGGCCAGGCGGCCATGGCTGGCGCTTAAGGAGTCAACAACATGGGTGCTTCAGATTTCTCCAAACTTCCCTTCATCGGCGAATCCATCCGCCGCAAGGAAGACTACCGTTTCCTGACCGGTGCGGGCCAATACACCGACGACATCAACCTGCAAGCACAAACCCATGCGGTTTTTGTGCGCAGCCCGCACGCCCACGCGATCATCAAGAGCATCGACACCAGCGCGGCCATGGCCATGCCGGGCGTGGTCCAGATTTTTGTCGGCACCGACCTCGAAGGCAAGATGGGCGGACTGCCCTGCGGCTGGCTGATTACCGGCACCGACGGTAAGCCCATGAACGAGCCACCCCACCCGGTGCTGGCGCTGGGCAAGGCGCGCCACGTGGGTGACCAGGTGGCCATGGTGATTGCCGAGACCGTGGAGCAGGCCAAAAACGCGGCGGAAGCCGTCGTGGTGGACTACGAGCCCCTGAGTGCCGTGGTCGATGTGCGTGACGCCGCTGCCGGTGCGCAGTTGCATGACGCCGCTCCTAACAACCATTGCTACAAATGGGGTCTGGGCGACAAGGACGCGGTGGACGCCGCTTTCAGTGGCGCAGCCCATGTCACCAAGCTCGACCTCATCAACAACCGCCTGGTGCCCAACGCCATGGAGCCGCGCGCCGCTATTGGCAGCTACAGCCGGGCCACCGAAGAGTACGTGCTTTACGTCTCCAACCAAAACCCCCACGTTGAGCGCCTGTTGATGACGGCGTTTGTGCTGGGCCTGCCCGAGCACAAGGTGCGCGTGATCGCCCCCGATGTGGGCGGTGGCTTTGGCTCCAAGATTTACCTGTACGCCGAAGACGTGGCGCTCACCTGGGCCTCCAAGCAGATCAACCGCAGCATCAAGTGGACCTGCGAGCGTTCCGAGTCCTTCCTGACCGATGCCCACGGCCGCGACCACGTCAGCCACGCCGAAATGGCGATGGACAAAGACGGCAAGTTCCTGGCGATGCGGGTGCACACCGACGCCAATCTGGGCGCCTATTTGTCCACCTTCTCGACCGCAGTGCCCACCATTCTGTACGCCACGCTCTTGGCGGGCCAGTACACCTGCCCGCTGATTCACGTCGAAGTCGACGCTTGGTTCACCAACACCGCGCCGGTGGACGCCTACCGCGGTGCTGGCCGCCCTGAGGCCACCTACCTGCTGGAGCGCTTGGTGTCGCGCTGCGGCTGGGAGTTGGGCTTGGCGCAAGACGAAATCCGCAAGCGCAACTTCATCAATACCTGGCCCTACCAGACGCCGGTGGCCTTGCAGTACGACGCAGGCGACTACCTGGGCTGCCTGACCGCCGCCCAAAGCCTGGGCGACACCGCCGGGTTTGAGCAACGCAAAACCGCCAGCGCCGCCAAAGGCTTGCTGCGCGGCATTGGCTATTCCAGCTACATCGAGGCTTGCGGCCTGGCGCCCAGCAATATCGCCGGCGCCCTGGGTGCACGGGCTGGCTTGTTTGAGTGCGGCGAAGTGCGCGTGCACCCCACCGGCAGCGTGACCGTGTTTACCGGTTCGCACAGCCACGGCCAGGGCCACGAGACCACGTTTGCCCAAGTGGTTGCGGCGCGCTTAGGCATTGCGGTGGAAGCGGTGGACATCGTCCACGGCGACACCGGTCGCGTGCCTTTCGGCATGGGAACCTACGGCTCGCGTTCGATCTCGGTCGGTGGTGCAGCCATCATGAAGGCGCTCGACAAAATCGAGACCAAGGCCAAGAAGATTGCCGCCCATCTGATGGAGTCCAGCGATGCGGACGTGGAGTTCGCCAATGGCGAATTCACCGTCAAAGGCACCGACAAGAAAGTGACCTTTGGCCAAGTGGCGCTCACCGCCTACGTGCCGCACAACTACCCGCTCGACAAACTCGAGCCTGGCCTGAACGAGACCGCGTTCTACGACCCGACCAACTTCACCTTCCCCTCGGGCACCTACATCTGCGAGGTCGAGGTCGATCCGGCCACTGGCGTCACCCGCGTGGACAAGTTCACTGCGGTGGACGACTTCGGCACCATCATCAACCCGATGATTGTTGAAGGCCAGGTGCACGGTGGTTTGGTCCAGGGTATTGGTCAGGCACTGTTGGAGAACTGCGTCTACGACCGTGAAACCGGCCAGTTGCTCACAGGCTCCTTCATGGACTACACCATGCCGCGCGCCGACGACTTCCCGGACTTCCAAATTGGCAACATTTGCACCCCTTGCACCCACAACCCGCTGGGTACCAAAGGCTGCGGCGAGGCGGGTGCCATTGGTTCGCCACCGGCCGTGATCAACGCGGTACTCGACGCCCTGCATGGTGTGGGCGTCAAGGACTTTGACATGCCTGCCAGCCCCCACCGTGTGTGGGAAGCCATCCAGGCCGCCAAAGCCTGAAGCCCCAAGGAGACAACAACATGTATGCATTCACCCTAGACCGTCCCGCCACCATTGCGGACGCCGCGAAACTGGCCAGCGCGGGCGCCAAGCCCTTGGCTGGCGGACAAACCCTGCTGGCTTCCATGAAACTGCGCCTGTCCCAACCCGGCCAATTGGCGGATTTGGCGGGCATTCCCGAGCTCGTCGGTATCTGCCGCGAGGGCAATGCCATCGTCATTGGTGCCATGACGCGCCACATGGACGTGGCCGGCAGCGCCGAGGTGCAGTCCACCATTCCCGGCCTGGCCGACCTGGCTGCGCACATTGGCGACCGCCAGGTGCGCGCCATGGGCACGCTTGGTGGCTCGGTGGCCAATAACGACCCGTCAGCCTGCTACCCCAGCGCGGTTCTGGCTTTGGGCGCCACTATTCGCACCAACCAGCGCCAGATTGCGGCAGACGATTTCTTTACCGGCATGTTTAGCACCGCTTTGCATGACGGCGAGATCATCACCGCCATCAGCTTTCCTATCCCCAAGCGTTCGGTGTACATGAAATTTGTACAACCGGCATCGCGCTTTGCGCTGGTAGGCGTGTTTGTGGCGCAAACCGATGCGGGTGTGCGGGTGGCTATCACCGGTGCAGGCCAGTGCGTACACCGTCACGCGGGCCTGGAGGCGGCGCTCAACCAAAGCTTCACCGTGGCGTCGGCGGCCTCGGTGGCGATTGACGCCTCCGAGCTCAACCACGACATCCACGCTTCGAGTGCGTACCGTGCCAACCTGATCAGCGTGCAAGCGCAGCGCGCAGTCGCTAAGCTATTGGGCTAGCACCGGGTGCCTCGGGCGGCCTGTGCCGCCTGAAGCGAAGGCTCCGTGTCGGCGCACGCGGGGCCTTTTTTTTGGAAAGAACATGCTCACTTTTTCATCTGTTGACGCTCTCATAGAGGCCTTGCGACAGGCCGGTTATTTCGCCGAGCGTCGCCTCGCTACGGCGGTGTTTCTGGCCCTCAAACTGCAGCGCCCGCTGCTGCTTGAAGGTGAGCCCGGCGTGGGCAAGACAGAGCTTGCCAAAGCGCTGGCCACCGCCCTGGGCCGCGCCCTGATCCGCTTGCAGTGCTACGACGGGTTGGAGCAACGCGAAGCCCTGTACGAGTGGAATTACGCCGCCCAACTGCTGCACATGCGTGCCGCGCAAAGCGGTGCCGGCGGCGAGCTGGACGCGGCGCGGGTCGAGCGCGAGGTCTACCAGGAGCGCTATTTGATTCGCCGCCCCCTGCTCAAGGCCCTGCAGGCCGGCGCGCCCGGCGCCGTGCTCCTGATTGACGAAGTCGATCGCGCCGACGAACCCTTTGAGGCTTTCTTGCTCGAGTACCTGGGCGAGTACCAGGTCAGCGTGCCCGAGATCGGCACCATCAGCGCACAGTTCAAACCGGTCACCATTCTGACCAGCAACCGCACCCGCGAGCTCAACGACGCCGTCAAGCGCCGCTGTCTGTACCACTGGCTGGACTACCCCGAGCGCGAGCGCGAGCTTGAAATCATCCGTGCCCAGGTGCCAGGGGCCAGCGAGGCGCTGGCAGAACAGGTGGCCACGGTCGTCACCCGTCTGCGTAACCAGCCTTTTGTCAGCGCGTTTCAACGTGCGCCAGGGATTGCCGAGAGTGTGGAATGGGCCAAGGCCCTGATCGCGCTGGACACGCTGGCGCTGGACCCCGAGGTGATGAGCGACACCGCCGGTATCTTGTTTAAGCAGCGCGAAGACGTGTCCGCCCTGACGCACGCGCTGGCCACCGACCTGCTCGCGCCGCCCGAGGCGGACGACTCCAGCCGCTAATCCCGCCGACCGTCGTCATGGAACTGGGTGACTCCCGCACCGGCAAACTGGCCGACAACCTGGTCGCTTTTGGGCGCAGTCTGCGCCGCGCTGGGGTGCGGGTGGACAGCGCGCGTATTGCCTTGTCTGCGCAGGCGGCCTTGGCGGTGGGTCTGTCCCGCCAGGACGATCTGAGTGCCGCACTCGAGGCTGTGCTGGTGAGCCGAGAACAAGACCGCATGGTGTTTCGCGAGCTGTTTGAGGCTTTTTTTCGCAATCCCAACATGGCGCATAAGCTGCTGTCGCAACTGCTGCCCAGTGCCGAGGGCAAAGCCGAGCCCAGCAAGCGAAGACCGCGCGTGCGCGAGGCGCTGTCACCCCAGCAGGCCTTTGGCAAACAGGCGGCACCCAAGCAAGAAGACCAAAAGGTGGACTTTGACGCCGCCATGACGGCCAGTGATGCCCAGCGGCTGAAACACGCAGACTTCAACGCGCTTTCGGCCACCGAATACCGCCTGGTCGAGCGCTTGGCGCGCGACATCCGCATGCCACTGCCCACTTTTGCCTCGCGCCGCAGCCAGCAGGGCGCGCGCGGTGCGGCGCTGCATTGGGCTGGCGTGCTGCGCCAGGGCGTGCGCACCGGGGGCGAACCCATGGTGCTGCCCCGCCTGAGCCCCAAGCGCCAGCCCTTGCCGCTTTTGGTGCTGGTGGACGTGTCAGGCTCCATGGAACGCTATGCCCGCCTGCTGCTCGCGTTTTTGCATGCGGCCACGCGGCGTCACCCCCGGCGCGATGTGTTCGCCTTTGGCACCCAGCTCACCGATCTGACGCCGGCTTTTCGGATGGCCGACACCGATGCCATGCTGGCCCATGCCAGCGTGGCCATTGAAGACTTTGCCGGAGGCACGCAGTTGGGCGCCTCGATTGCCCAGTTGCGCCTGCAGCACGCGCGCAAACTGGTGGGGCGGCGCACCATGGTGCTCGTGATCACCGACGGCTTGGACACGGGTGAGCCCGCGGCGCTGGCGCAAGAACTGCTGTGGCTCAAGCGCCATAGTCGGCGGCTACTCTGGCTCAACCCCTTGTTGCGATTTGAGGGCTACGCCCCGTTGGCCCAAGGCGCCGCCGAACTGCACCGCGCCGCAGACGCGATGCTGGCAGTGCACAACCTGAGCAGCTTGGAGCAGCTGGCCGCCAGTTTGGCAGGGGTCATGCAACGTTAATGGGGCGCACCACGTCGAAGCGGGCTGGCAACTCGGGCAGAATGATTTTTTAGTGTGACTTTTTGGATTTAGGAGCAAAACCATGGAAATGCAAGGCAGCCGATTACTCGCCATCACCCAGCAACAAGCGTGGGATGCCCTTAACGACCCGGAGGTACTTAAAGCCTGTATCGCGGGCTGCGACAAAGTCGAGCCCAGTGGTGAAAACGCGTTTGTCGTGGGCGTAGCCATCAAGATCGGGCCCGTGTCTGCCAAGTTCAGCGGCAAGATTGCGCTGGCCGACATGGCACCGCCGCACAGCTACACCCTGAGCTTTGAGGGCCAAGGCGGCCCGGCCGGCTTCGGCAAAGGCACGGCCAAGGTGCAGCTCACCCCGACCACCGGTGGCACTGAGCTCAGCTACAGCGTTCAAGCCTCGGTGGGCGGCAAAATTGCCCAGCTCGGACAGCGCCTGATCGATGGCGTGGCCAAGTCCATGGCCGAGGACTTTTTCAAGCGCTTTGACCAGGAGATGCAAAAGCAATATCCCCCGGCCGAGGCCCCAGCTGCCCCGGTGGTGCAGGACACGGCGCCGGAAAGTGGTTTTTCTGTGCCTGGCTGGGCTTGGGTGGTAGGAGCGGTGCTGGTGGCTGTGGCTGTTTCGCAGTTGAAGTAACTGTTTTCCCCGCCTATCCCCCCAGCCCCCTTTCCACCCGCCGGTGGAAAGGGGGAGCCAAGTCCACATTTGATTTCGTCGCGTCGGCTACCGCACCACAGGGCGCCGTGCGGTGCGCTGGATGGACCGTTGTTTGGAGTCATTTCTTAGCGAAATATCCATCTTCAAATCGCGGCAGTGCCACGCCAGTAGAAGGCTAGCCGAAGCGACGAAATCAAATGTGGACTTCGCCCCCCTCTCTCGCCCGGTGGGGCGAGAGAGGGGCCGGGGGAGAGAGTGGGGCAAACCAAACCACACCAAATCAAACCAAGCCGCGCATCACGCACCCAGCCCCAAAAACATCAGGCCACCAGCCCGACATTTCCCCCCGCCGCCGTAGTATTCACCGTCACCGTGCGTTCCGCGCAAAAGCGGTACAAATAGTGCGGTCCGCCAGCTTTGGGGCCGGTACCGCTCAGGCCTTCTCCGCCAAAAGCCTGCACTCCAACCACCGCGCCAATCATGTTGCGGTTGATATAGATGTTGCCAATATGGGCAGCCTGCGCCAGCGCTTGGGCGCGGCTGTCGATGCGGGTCTGGATGCCCAAAGTCAGGCCGTACCCCAACGCGTTGATTTGCGCGATTACCTGGGCCGGGTCGCCGCTCCAGCGCACGACCTGCAGCACCGGGCCAAAGATTTCGGCATTCACGTCGGCGATGCGTTTCACCTCAAAGGCGTGCGGCGCAACAAGGTGCGCGGTGGTCGCGCCTTTGGGGTCGGACATGGCATCCGGGCCGATCAGCAGCGTGTGCTGCGCCCGCAGACGTGCGATGTGGCGCGTGATGTTGTCAAACGCCTCCTGGTCGATTACCGGGCCTACATCGGTGGCCAGGTCGGCGGGGTCTCCCGCACGCAATTCACCCGCTGCGCCGCGCAGCATTTCGATCACGCCATCGGCAATTTCTTCGTGCACGCACAACAGGCGCAAGGCCGAGCAGCGCTGGCCGGCTGAGCGAAAAGCGCTGACCACCGCCGCGTCCACGACCTGTTCGGGCAGTGCGCTGGAGTCCACCAGCATGGCGTTGATGCCCCCGGTTTCAGCGATCAGCGGGACGATCGGACCGTCTTTGGCGGCCAGTGCACGCTGGATGATCTTGGCCACCTCGGTGGAGCCGGTGAACACCACACCGGCCACGCCCGGTTGTGCCACCAGCGCTGCGCCCACGGTTTCGCCCGGACCGTGCAAGAGTTGCAGCGCGCCCGCGGGCACCCCGGCTTCGTGCAGCAGACGCACCGCGAGCGCAGCGATGGCGGGGGTTTGTTCAGCGGGCTTGGCCAGTACGGTGTTGCCCGTGGCCAGGGCGGCTGCGACCTGGCCCATAAAAATCGCCAGCGGGAAATTCCAGGGGCTGATGCAGACCCAGACACCGCGCGCGGTCAAGGTGAGCGTGTTGGTTTCGCCGGTGACGCCGTAGGCCTGTGGCGGAGTCGACGTAAACACAGCCCCGTGCACGACCGGCATGGCCAAGGGCTGCATGATGCGTTCGGCCTCTTGGGCGTAGTAGCGCACAAAGTCGATGGCTTCCCGCAGTTCCGCCACCGCATCGCCCCAGGTCTTGAAGGCTTCTTGTACCAGCAGCCCACACAGTGCACGGGCGTGCGCCTGCAGGCTGTCGGCCGCGCGGTACAGCACCCGGGCGCGCTCTGCTACGGGAGTGGTGCTCCATGCGGGGAAGCAGGCCTGGCTGGCGGCAAAGGCGGGTGCAATCGCCGTGGCCAATGCGACCGGCACTTGCGGCACGGCGCTCTGGTCCCAGCCCGCGCACAGGGGTTCGCGCATGGCCGGCACTGTCAGGTCCACGCCGTCACTGTTGCGCCGCCCGCCCAGTGGCGCCCCGAAAAGATCCGACGGCAAGGGCAGCGAGGGATGGGGCTCCAGCTGCAGCGGCGAAATCAGCAGCTCGCGCAGGCCCACGGATTCGTCCGCCAGTTGGTGCACGAACGAGGAATTGGCGCCGTTTTCCAGCAATCGGCGCACCAGGTAGGCCAACAGGTCTTTGTGCGCTCCCACCGGCGCGTAGACCCGGCACGCGACCAGGGGATTCTTGAGGACCTCGCGGTACACGCCCTCGCCCATGCCGTGCAGGCGCTGCAGTTCAAAGCGGGGGCTGGGCTGCGTTGCCCCTCCAGGCGCAGCGACCCGCGTGGGGTTCACGCGCAGTGACAGCTGCAATATCGCCGCAATGGTGGCGGCGTTGTGCGTCGCAAATTGCGGAAAAATCGCGTCAGGGGCATCGAGCAGCGCGCCCGCACATGCGAGGTAGGACACGTCAGTGTGGTGCTTGTGCGTGAAAACCGGGTAGTGCGGCATGCCGAGCTCTTGCGCGCGCTTGATTTCAGCATCCCAGTACGCGCCTTTGACCAGCCGGCACATCAGGCGGACCTGGTATTTGCGGGCCAGCGCGGTGACGTGGGCCACCAGCTCCAGCGCCCTGCTTTGGTAAGCCTGCAGCGCCAGTCCCAGGCCGCGCCACTGCGGGTGGTGCTGGGCGACGCGTACCACCAGCACTTCCAGCACCTCGAGTGACAACTCCAGGCGATCCACCTCTTCGGCATCGATGGTGAGATTGATGTTGGCGCGGGCGGCCTGCTCGCACAGGCCCCAGACGCGCGGTACAAGTTCTTGCATCACCCGCTGGCTTTGCGCTTCTTCGTAGCGCGGGTGCAGGGCGCTGAGCTTGATGCTGATGCCGTCGTTGCGCTCAGGCGCAGCCGCGGCATTGGCGTGCCGGGCAATGTGGGCGATAGCATCGCTATAGCTTTGCAGGTAGCGCAGCGCATCGGCATCGGTGCGTGCGCCCTCGCCCAGCATGTCATAAGAATAGGTCAGGCCGCGGCTGCCTTGGCCCGTGCGGTGTTGGTTGCGTGCCGCGTTGGCCTCTTTCAGGGCCTCGGTCATGGTCTGCCCCAGCACAAACTGCCGGCCCAGTAGCTGTACTGCGCGCAGGGTGGCTGCCACCACGGTTTTGGCCCCCAGCTTGCCCATCAGCCCGGGCGCCGAATTGGCCCCCTCGGTGCCTGGCAGAAAGTGCTTGGACAGTGCAATGGCCGCGCTGGAGATGCGCGACAGGAGCTGGTCACCGCTGTTGGCAAAGTCAGCGCGTCCCAATTGGTCGGCGGTCAGTGCAATGGCGGTGTCCATGTCGGGCACACGCAGCAGCGCCTCGGCCAGCCGCATCAGGGCCAGCCCTTCGGCACTGGAAATCGGATATTCCTTCAACAGGCTTTCCATGGCCCAAAACGGCGGAGGGTTGTCGCGCACGGCTTGGACCCAGGGAGCCGCCATCTGGGCCGCGCTGGCCCAGTCCAGCGTATCTTGCAGGCTTTGCAGTCGCTGGGCCACGACTTCAGTTTCAGGGCGGTAGGGGTGGGGCAGGCGTTGGGCAACGGTCATGGCGGGCTCCGCAAAAGTAGTGGATGTAGAAACCGCTATGTTCTTGCATATATCAGTTAATATTTCACCAAAATATTGTTGATATTCGGAGATAAATTAAGCATGAGTTCCATTTCGCCTGATCTGGATCGAACAGACCTGAAGATCTTGCGCTGTCTCCAAGCCGATGGCCGCATGTCGAACCTCAAACTCGCCGAGAGCGTGTCTTTGTCTCCGACAGCCGTGCTCGCACGCGTGCAGCGCCTGAGCAAAGAGGGCTATATCCTGGGCTACGAGGCGCGGCTGAATCCGCTCAGGCTAGGCGCCGGCCTGATGGTGTTTGTCGAGGTGCTGCTGGACCGCACCACGCCCAATGTGTTTGAGGCCTTCAAGGCCGCCGTCCAGGTGCGACCCGAAATCATGGAATGCCATATGGTGGCCGGAGGTTTTGACTACCTGCTCAAAACCCGCATGGCCAACATGGGGGCCTACCGCGAATTTGCCGGCACCGTGCTGTGGCAACTCCCCGGCGTGCGGGAAACCCGTACCTACCCGGTGATGGAAGAAGTGAAAAACACCAGCCACTTGCCCTTGCCCGCCGGCTAACTTTGGGCTAGGCGGCAGTTCGCCCCCCAAAAATCGCGGACCCGACCCGGACCAGGGTGCTGCCGGCGTGAATGGCCGCCTCCAGGTCGGCGCTCATGCCCATGGACAGGGTGTCCAGCACCAGACCACTGGCGCACAGCTGGTCATAAAGCGCTTTGGTTTGGCGGTGCACCGCCAGATTGGTGGCAAAGTCATCGCTGGGTTCGGGAATGGTCATCAGTCCCCGCAAGCGCAGTCTGGGCAGCACAGCCACTTCTTGGGCCAAGACCAGCGCCTCTTCTGGCGCAACGCCGGCCTTGCCCGCACCCCCGTCGATATTGACCTGAATGCACACATTGAGCGGCGCCACCTCAGGGGGACGCTGTTCACTCAGCCGTTGCGCAATTTTGAGGCGGTCGACCGAGTGCACCCAGTCAAAGTGCGCCGCGACCAACCGGGTTTTGTTGCTCTGGATCGGCCCGATGCAATGCCAAACCAGTCCGCGATGGGCCAGCGTGGCGATTTTTTCCACGCCTTCCTGAATGTAGTTCTCGCCAAAGTCGCGTTGCCCGCAATCGGCGGCCTGCACCACAGATTCGGGTGGGAAGGTTTTCGACACCGCCAGCAGCTTTACCGTGTCGCTGGGGCGCCCTGCGCTGTGGCAGGCTTGGGCAATACGGGCCTGAACGGTCTGCAAATTGGATGCAATTGTCATGGTGAAGGTGGTGATAATCGTTCGCTAGATTAACAAAAGCGCCAGGCCTGCAAATGGCACGGGCGCCAACCCAAGGGAGTGGCTTGCCGTGGACATTGCACAACTGCTGGCATTCAGTGTCAAAAACAAGGCCTCAGACTTGCATTTGTCGGCAGGTTTGCCACCCATGGTGCGTATTCATGGCGATATCCGGCGCCTCAATTTGCCACCGCTATCGCACAAGGAAGTGCAGGCCATGGCCTATGACGTCATGAACGATTTGCAGCGCAAGCGCTTCGAAGAAGAGCTGGAGCTCGACTTTTCGTTCGAATTGGAGGGCTTGTCGCGCTTTCGGGTCAACGCGTTCAACCATTTGCGCGGGGCGGGTGCTGTGTTTCGCGCGATTCCCAGCACGATCCTGAATCTGGTCGAGCTCGGTGCGCCACCGATTTTTGCGGAGTTGGCGCTCAAACCCCGTGGTCTGGTGCTGGTGACCGGGCCCACCGGGTCGGGTAAATCGACCACACTGGCCGCCATGGTCAACCACCTCAATGAAAACCACAGCGGCCACGTGCTGACGATTGAGGACCCGATCGAGTTCGTGCACCAGTCCAAAAACTGTCTGATTAACCAACGTGAAATTGGCGCACACACCCAAGGTTTTTCCCAAGCCTTGCGCTCAGCCCTGCGCGAAGACCCGGACGTGATCCTGGTGGGCGAGTTACGCGACCTGGAGACGATTCGCCTGGCGATGACAGCGGCCGAAACCGGGCATTTGGTCTTTGGCACCTTGCACACCTCAAGCGCCGCCAAGACCATTGACCGCATCATCGACGTCTTTCCTGGCGACGAAAAAGAAATGCTGCGCGCCATGCTGTCGGAGTCATTGCAGGCCGTGATCTCGCAAACCCTGTGCAAGACGGTCGGGGGCGACAGCCGCATTGCCGCGCATGAAATTCTGATCGGTACCAACGCCGTGCGTAACCTGATTCGCGAATCCAAGGTCGCACAAATTTACTCGGCCATCCAGACCGGCAACAGCGTGGGCATGCAAACCCTGGACCAACATCTGACCGATCTGGTCCGCGCCAAACGCATCCACCCGTCTGAGGCGCGCAGCAAGGCCAAGATCCCCGCCAACTTCCCCGGCTGACCTGCAGCGCCGCTGCACCGCCACATTTACGCCCATTTAGGAGAGCGCTCATGACCCGCGACCAAGCCTCGCAATTGATTTCTGACCTGCTCAAACTGATGGTCACAAAAAAAGGCAGCGATCTCTTTATTACGGCCGACTTTCCGCCCGCCATCAAGATTGACGGCACCATGACGCGCGCATCCGCCCAAAACCTTCAGCCTGAGCACACCGTCATGCTAGTGCGCGCCCTGATGAACGATCGCCAGGCGGCAGATTTTGAGCGCACCAAGGAAAGCAACTTTGCCATCTCCCCGACCGGCCTGGGACGCTTTCGCGTCAACGCCTTCGTGCAGTTGGGCAAGGTCGGCATGGTGCTGCGCGTCATACCCACCACGCCGCCGACGATTGACGGAATGGGCTTGCCGTCGGTGCTCAAAGACGTAGCGCTCTACAGCCGCGGTTTGTGCGTGTTGGTCGGCGCGAGCGGGTCAGGAAAATCCACCGCCCTGGCGGCCATGGTTGACTGGCGCAACGAGAAAACCTTTGGTCACATCATCACGGTGGAAGACCCGGTGGAGTTTGTTCACCCGCACAAAAACTGCATCGTCACCCAGCGGGAAGTGGGCTTGGACACCGAAAGCTGGGAATCCGCCTTGAGAAACACCTTGCGCCAAGCCCCGGACGTGATCGTCATGGGCGAGCTGCGCGACCGTGAAAGCACGGAGCTGGCCATTGCTTTTGCCGAAACCGGACACCTGGTGATCGCTACTTTGCATGCGAACAGCGCCAACCAGGCCTTGGATCGCATCATTAATTTCCTGCCCGACGAGCGCCGACCGCAATTGCTGATGGATTTGTCGCTCAATTTGCGCGCCATCGTGTCGCAGCGGCTGGTTCCGTGTGTAGGCGGTCGGGGCCGCACCTCTGCGGTGGAGGTGTTACTCAACTCTTCGACCGTTGCGGCCCTGATTCAGAAGGGTGAAGTGCTCGAGGTCAAAGAGGTCATGAAAAAGAGCCGCGGCATCGGCATGCAGACCTTCGATCAGGCCTTGTTTGAACTGTACGAGGCGCGCGCCATCAGTTACCAGGACGCCTTGCGCAACGCGGACTCGATCAACGACTTGCGGCTTGAAATTAAACTACACGGCAAGGACACCCGCGACCATGACCTGAGCGCGGGTACCGAACACCTCGAGATCGTCTGAACCCGATCGACCCTTCCTTAGCTCTGCGTCCCCTCAACCCTGGAAACTTCACCATGACCCAAGCATCTTCTGTCAACGCCAAGCCCTACGAGGCAGTGGAGCCGCGCAACGTCGCCTTTTTGGGCTTGGGTGTGATGGGCTACCCCATGGCCGGCCACCTGGCGCGCGCGGGTCACCGGGTCACCGTGTACAACCGCACCAGCGCCCGGGCCGCCGCCTGGGTGGCGGAGTTTGGTGCGGGCCACGGACAGGCTGCGACGCCGCGTGAGGCCGCAATGAGCGCCGATATCGTGTTCTGCTGCGTTGGCAACGACGACGACTTGCGCAGCGTCACGCTGGGTGCCAATGGTGCGTTTGCGGGTATGCGTGAGGGCACGGTCTTCGTCGACCACACCACCGCCTCCGCCAACATCGCACGGGAGCTCAGCGCCGCCGCCCGCAACCTGGGCCTGCAGTTTTTGGACGCACCCGTCAGCGGTGGCCAGGCCGGGGCGCAAAACGGCATGTTGACGGTCATGTGCGGTGGCGACGCAAGCGCCTTTGCCTCGGTGCACGCCGCGGGCATGGCGTTTTCGCGGGCCTTTACCTTGCTGGGGGAGAGTGGTGCAGGTCAGCTGGCCAAAATGGTGAACCAGATCGCGATTGCTGGCTTGGTGCAAGGCTTGAGCGAAGCGGTCGCCTTTGGTCAGCATGCCGGTTTGGACATGAACCAGGTGCTCGACGTGATTGGCAAGGGCGCAGCACAAAGCTGGCAAATGGACAACCGCGGCAAGACCATGGTGGCGGACAAATTTGACTTTGGCTTTGCCGTGGACTGGATGCGCAAAGACCTGGGCCTGGTACTCGACGAGGCCAAACGCAATGGTTCACGCCTGCCGGTGACAGCGCTGGTCGACCAGTTTTACGCCGACGTGCAGCAAATGGGCGGCAAGCGCTGGGACACTTCCAGCCTGATCAAACGCCTGAAATAAGGGCTGATGAATGGCTGAGGTCAGCGCCTGAACCTGGCGCTGACCGGCTGACCGGCTGGGCGTCACGCGCCCAGTGCCGCCGCAAGCGTTTTATTTTTTGACTTCGGCGGGCGGCGCAATGCGCGCCAGCTCTTCTTCAGAAATCACGTCCAGTACGCGCACCACCTTCTTCACGCTGGGTGTGGTGGTGACGACATCGGTCACGCGCTTGGCTTCGCGTGCGGTGACGCGGCCCATGAGGTACACCACGCCCCGTTCGGTCACGATTTTGAAAGCGTTGGTCGTCAGGTCTTTGGCGTCAAAAATGGCCGCTTTGACGCGTCCGCTGGTGACGGCGTCATTGGCGCGCTCGGTAAATGTCGAGTTGCCCCTGATCGCAAGTTCGTTGAGTACGGTGTTGACGTTGTCCACGCCCTTGACCAGTCGTTCAGCCAAGGCCTTGTCTTTTTCGGTGGGCACCTCGCCGGTAATCAGGACCTGGCGGTTGTAGCTGGTGACGTTGATATGCGCTTCCTCACCGATATTGATGCGCATCTGGTTGGCCGCCTTGATCTCGATATTCTGGTCTTCGAGTTGCGTACCCGAGCTGCGCCGGTCGGCGGCCACAAAGCCGGTCATCACCGCGCCACCGGCGGCCAGTGGAAAGCAGCCGCTCAGGGACAGCACACTGCCCAAGAGCGCGGTGCCCAACACCAGCGGGCGAAAGCCGGACAGCAAGAGGCAAGAGGGGGTTGATCGTTGGTTTTTCATAGAGGGGTTTCCTGGTCGCCCATGAGCTGGGCATCAACCCCATCACAAATGCAATGGAGTGTCAAAAGATGGACTTCCTGCACGCGAGCAGTACGGTCATGGGGCACGCAGATATGCACATCGGTATCGCGCAGGGCCTGGGTCATCTTGCCGCCACCGCGTCCGGTGAGTGCTACGACCACCATGTCGCGCTGGTGTGCGGCTTCAATCGCGGCCAGCACATTGGCCGAGTTGCCGCTGGTGGTAATGGCCAGCAAGACATCGCCACTTTGGCCGAGAGCGCGGACCTGGCGCGAAAAAATCGAGGTGAAGTCGTAGTCGTTGGCGATCGCCGTGATGATGGACGTGTCAGTGGTCAGGGCGATCGCGCCCAGTTCGGGGCGCTCGCGCTCAAAGCGGCCCACAAATTCGGCTGAAAAGTGCTGTGCATCCGCCGCTGAGCCGCCGTTGCCGCAGGCCAGCACTTTGCCTCCGCTGGTGACACAGGCCAAGATCGCCTGGATCGCTTGCGCAATCGGTTTGCTCAGCACCTGGGCCGACTGGTATTTCAGGTCGGCGCTGTCGATGAAATGTTGTTCAATTCTTTGTTCAAGCATGTCGCGGATGATACCGCGCGCGTATTTCGGCCCGCTGATGGCCCGCACTATTGCGCATCAAAGGCCGCGCGCAGCCATTGGCAACCCGCAGGGGTGACCTCCAATACATCAAAGCGGCAAGGCGGCAGTGTTTTAACCTGCAAGAGGTAATGCTGCGCCGCAAACACCACGCGGCGCTGCTTGGTGCGCCCCACGCTGGCGGCCGCACCGCCATACAAGCTGGAGGTGCGCCGGCGGACCTCGACAAACACCAGCGTGCCATCCGGGTCCCGCATGATCAGGTCAATTTCGCCGCCGCCCCGGCCGGGGGTTCGATAATTGCGGCATACCAGGCGCAGGCCTTGCTGCTGCAAAAAAAGCAAGGCTTCGTCTTCGGCTGCGTCACCGACTTTTTTGGTGCTCGCCTGCTTGGTGTTGTTTGGAAGGAAACCCATCCGTGAGTGCCTCTTTTTCCTCTGCCCTGGGGGCCGCCCTGGAGGCGGCCGGTTCACAGCATTATCCGCAGGGCGCGTTGTATGTGGTGGCCACACCGATTGGCAATTTGGCCGATATCAGCCTGCGCGCATTGCACCTGTTGGCGCTGGCCGACCGTGTGGCCTGCGAAGACACCCGCCACACGCAGGCCATGCTGCGCGCCTATGGCATTGACAAGCCCAATGCCCAGTTGCTGGCCGTGCACCAGCACAACGAGGCGCAGGCGGCCCATACCGTGGTCGAACTTTTGCACGCGGGCTTGCGTGTGGCCTATGTCAGTGACGCGGGCACACCCGGCGTCAGCGACCCCGGTGCCCGACTGGTGGCGCAGGTGCGCGCCCAGGGTTTGCGGGTGGTGCCCTTGCCGGGCGCCAGCAGCGTGACCACCGCACTCAGTGCGGCCGGCGTGGCACAGGACGATGCCGGCAGCAGCGGATTTGTGTTTGCGGGTTTTTTGCCCTCCAAGGCGACCGAGCGCGCGCATGCGGTGCAGCTATTGGCGACCCAGGCCATGGCGACCGTGCTGCTGGAGGCGCCCCACCGTATTGAAGCGCTGGCGCTGGCCCTGTCCGTGTTGGGCGAGCGCCTAATCACGGTAGGCCGTGAGCTGACCAAGCAGTTTGAAGAAATCGCCACGCTGCGCGCCGATGCGCTGGTGGCTTGGCTTGCGGCCGACGCAAACCGCTTGCGTGGCGAGTTTGTGCTGGTGTTGCACCCTCGCCTGGCGGTGGCAGAGTCCGGGCAGGACGACCGTGTGCTCAAGTTGCTGCTCGAACAACTGCCGCTCAAGACCGCTGTCAAGCTGGCTGCCGATATCAGTGGCGAGCCGCGCAACGCCTTGTACGAGCGGGCGCTGGCCCTGAAGGCAGCGCCTCAGGACTGAACGCTCAGACCCGGCGTGCCAGTTCGGTGGCCTTGCCGGTATAGCTGGCGGGTGTCATGGCTAACAGCCGTTGCTTTTCGCTCTCAGGAATGTCCAGTGCGGCGATAAATCCCTGCATCAGTTCACGCGTCATGGCTTCACCGCGGGTGAACTTTTTCAGCTGTTCATAGGGCTGGGGTAAACCAAAGCGGCGCATCACGGTTTGGATGGGTTCAGCCAGCACTTCCCAGGAGGCGTCGAGGTCGCGCGCAATGGCGGCCTCATTGATCTCCAACTTACCCAATCCGGTTTGCAGTGATTGATAGGCCAGCACGGCATAGCCCAAGGCAACGCCCATGTTGCGTAGCACGGTGGAGTCAGTCAGGTCGCGCTGCCAGCGGCTGATGGGCAGCTTTTCGCTCAGATGGCGCAAGAGTGCGTTGGAGAGGCCGAGGTTGCCTTCCGCGTTCTCGAAATCAATCGGGTTAACCTTGTGCGGCATGGTGCTTGAACCCACTTCGCCATCGCGCAGTTTTTGCTTGAAATAGCCCAGGGATACATAACCCCACACATCGCGGGACCAGTCAATCAGGATGGTGTTGGTGCGGGCGACGGCGTCGAACAACTCGGCCATGTAGTCGTGCGGTTCAATCTGGATGCTGTAGGGCTGAAACACCAGACCCAGGCCCAGCGGCTCGGGCGTCTCGATGACTTTCTTGCTGAAGGCTTCCCAGTCAAAGTCAGGCCAGGCGGAAAGGTGGGCGTTGTAGTTGCCGACAGCGCCGTTCATCTTGCCCAGGATGCGCACATTGGCAATTTTTTCGCAGGCCGCTTGCAGGCGTACCACCACGTTGGCAATTTCTTTGCCAACCGTTGTGGGGCTGGCCGTTTGTCCGTGGGTACGGCTGAGCATGGGCACATCGGCAAAGGCATGAGCCATGCCACGCAACTTGAGCACCAGCCGATCGAGTTGGGGCAGTACCACCATGTCGCGCGCCACGCGCAACTGCAGCGCGTGGCTGGTGTTGTTGATGTCTTCGCTGGTGCAGGCAAAGTGCACAAACTCGCTCGCGGCCAGCAGCTCGGGGCGGGCTTCGAATTTGGACTTGAGCCAATATTCGACCGCCTTGACATCGTGGTTGGTGGTCTTTTCGATCGCCTTGATGGCTTCACCGTCAGCCACCGAGAAATTTTTCACCAGCGCCAGCAGATAGCTGCGTGCCCCGGGGCTCAAGGTCTTGAATTCGGCAAAACCGGCATCGCTCAATGCGATGAACCAGGCCACTTCGACCTGCACACGGCGGTGCATGTAGCCCAGCTCACTCATCAGGGGGCTCAGGGTAGCAAGCTTGCTGGCGTAGCGGCCGTCCAGAGGGGAAATTGCAGAAATGGAAGAGAAAGTCATCACATGATTGTAGGATGCCCACCTGTATAGAATGCATGAACGACTGTGGGAAACACAAAAGCATGAAATTGATAGGTTCTAACTCCAGCCCCTATGTACGCAAAGTGCGGGTTGTGATGGCAGAAAAAAAACTCGACTACGAGTTCATCACTGAAGATGTTTGGGCCGCCAACACCACGATCAGCCAGTCCAACCCTTTGGGCAAGGTGCCTTGCTTGGTGATGGAGGCCGGCGAGGCCCTGTTCGATTCCCGTGTGATTGTTGAATACCTTGAAACCCTGTCGCCCGTCGGCAAACTCATTCCAAGCACCGGTCGCGAACGTGCTGAAGTCAAAACTTGGGAAGCATTGGCAGATGGCGTAATGGATGCAGCCATCCTTGCACGCCTTGAGGCGGTCTGGCCGGGTCGCTCCGCAAGCCAGCGCAGCAGCGCCTGGATTGATCGTCAAATGGGCAAGATCGACGAGGTGCTTGTGGCCATGGCAAAAGCACTGGGTGACAAACCGTATTGTTCAGGCATTCACCTGGCGCTGTCCGACATTGCCGTGGGTTGCGCTTTGGGTTACCTGGACTTCCGTTTTCCAGAAGTTGCCTGGCGCGACACGCATCCTTCGCTGGCCAAATTGCAAGACAAGTTGGCACAGCGCCAGAGTTTTATCGACACCTTCCCCACCGCCTAAGCGGGGCGGTGCGCGGCTTGCGCATCAGCTGTTGGCCCGGCGCTTGAGCCAGCGCATCAGGCTGCCCACCCCGGGCAGCTTTTCATAGAGCTCTTCGGCCGCATCCCAGTAGTCCCGGTGCAACACGACCAGACCTTGGTCGTCCAGCACAAGGTGGGAGGCCCCCAAAATCACCTGCTCTTTCCCCTTGTGGAAGTTGCGGAATCCAAAGCGAAATTCCCAGGTCAGAAAGCATTGCCTGCCCTGGCAGATTTGCTGTGTCACCACAAAGCGCGGCCGTACCAGGGCGACAAACATGTGTTCAAAGATGCGCCTGATTTCTGCCAGTCCCGTGACGTCGTTGAAGGGGTCTTTGAAACGGGCTTGCGCCGTGTAGTGCTGGTGCAATTGCGCCAGATTGTCCGGCGCCAAATTTTCGAAATAGGCGACCAAAGGCGCGATGCTGGTGGAGGGCGAAGCAGACAGGGGGTTCATAAAGTGGTCTTTCGCACCAGAAAAAAGTACCAGCGGTTGGGCATGATCCGCAGCGCCTTCATCCAAGCGGTAAATCGCTTGGGAAAGTGGATCTCAAACGCACCGTGCGCCCAGCCTTGCAAGATGGCTTGGGCCGCTTGCTTTGGCGTGATCAGGCCGGGCATGGTGAAGGTGTTGCCGGCGGTCAGCGGCGTCTCCACAAAGCCTGGGTTGATCACCGAGATGCCAATGCCGTCGGCCTGCAAGTCCAGGTGCAGGGTTTCAGCCAGGTTGGTCAACGCGGCCTTGGTTGGGCCATAGGCCAGACTGTTGGGCAAGCCCCGGTAACCGGCCACGCTGCTGACAAAAGCCAAGTGACCACTGCCGCGTTGGCGCAAGGCGGGAAGCAAGGCTTCCAGCATATACAGCGCACCTTGGTAGTTCACCTCGAGGTGGCGCAGCATGTCGTCGACGTCCATGGCGCTGGCGCGCATGGCCTGGTAGTGGCCGGCGCAGTACATCACGCAGTCGGGCAATGCCGTGGCTTGCATTGTGTTGACGCAGGCATGCATTGCAGATCGGTCGGTACAGTCCAAGGCCAGCGCGACGCTGCCCGGATGCTCCTGCACGAAAGCCTCGAGCGCTGCCAAATTGCGGGCCGAAACGGTCACGCGCGCTCCTTGGGCATGCAGTGCGGATGCCGTGGCCCGGCCGATGCCGCTGCTTGCGCCAATCACCCAGACCGACTTGCCCTGCCAGTGGGTTTGCCGGGGGTTCAGTGTTTTTAACCAGACCATGGGCTAGCGCTTGCTAAAGCTCAAGGTGACCTCACCCAGGAAAATGCCGAACTTGCGCATGCTGGCCTTGTTCAACATGACCCGGTCATTGATCTGGTACATCCAGTCGTCAAACTGCACCTCGTACACCGTGCCGTCCACCGGCAGTGCCAAGGTGTAGTTCCAGTGAAAGGCGTTGCCCTGCGTTTGGCCCTGGGCCACGCCCACCACATCGTCGGCCCGTCCGGTATAGCGCCCATCGCCTAGCGCACTGAGGCGCCAAATGCGTTTTTGTTGGCTGCCGTCGGAGTACAGGAAGTCTTCATCAAGCACGCCCTGGCCGTCCTTCCAGCTGCACCGCATGACTACCGTAAAGCGCTTGACCACGGTGCCCGAACGGTCGGTGAAAACGCCGTAGGCATCCAGCGTGCCATTGAAATATTGCTGCAGATCCAGCACTGGTTTTTCGTTGCGGTAATTGTCCAGGTTTTGGCTGGCACAGCCGCTCAGGCTGCCCAAAGCAGACAGGCCCAGGGCGCTGGCGGCACCGCCAAGAATCAAGCGTCGTTTCATGGTGACTTTCGGAGAAGGAGGAAATAAAGCAGGGCTGCGGCCAGCAGCTTCAGGGCGCAGGGCACAAGGCAATAGGCCCAGGTGAGTGCTTGCAGGCCCTCAGGTGTACGGCTGCCGGGTGCGTAGCCAAAGGCTGCCAATAACGGCAAGGCCAAGCCCGCGGCCAAGGCCAGATTGAGTTTGGTGGCCAGGTTCCACCAGCCAAAAAAGCGGCCGCTGGCGCTGCTGGCCCCGCTCTGGCGGGCAATGACACCGGCCAGCAACGCGCCGGGCAATGCCAAATCGGCCGCCATGGCCAAGCCCGAGAGTGCGCAGACCACCAAGAAGGCGCCCGTGTCCCCGGGCCCCAATTGGGCCGCAAAGGCAAACACGGCAACCGCCAAGACCATGCCCGCGAGCCAAGCCCGTTCGAGCCCCCAGCGTTTGACTGCCCGCAACCAAGGCGCCAGTGCGGCGGCGGCGGCGATGAAATAGACACCCAAGAACCAGGCCTCACTTTGCGGGGACGCTTGCAAACGATCCTGAACAAAAAAGAGGATCAGCGTGGCCGGCAGGGCCGTCGCAATGCCATTGACCATGAACACCGCCAACAGCGCGCGAAACGCGGGTGTTTTCCAGGGGGCAAGCAGCTCGGCACCCATAGCCCAGGGTATTGACGCCGGCACCGCTGCCCGGATCTCCAGCACGGGCCGGGGTGACAGGCGCCAGGCCGCACAGCCCAGCAGCAGTCCCAGCCACAACAGTGCCAGTGTGAACGGCATGCCAAACAACACCGGACTGAGTGAGGCCAGCACCACGCCGACCAGGCCCAGACCTTCTCTGTAGGCCACGATGCGGCTGCGCTGAAGCGCATCGCCACCCAACAAGGCGCCCCAGGATTGGTGCAAGATGGTCAAGGTGCTGAAGGCCAGGTAACACAACACCAGGCAGACGCCAGCCCAGACCCACAAAAACGACAGCGTCGTGCGTGGCGGAAAAAACAGGGCGCAAAAGCTCGCGCCCAACAGCAGTGCCGCCAAAGCCCCAACGGCCAGCACCGCGCTGAGCGAACGCGCAAACAAGGCATCGGCCCAGCGGCCCAGCAATGGATCAATGACGGCGTCGAACAGGCGTGCACTGAGCAACAAGAGGCCCAGTCCCGCCAGCGGGACCCCAAAGTTGCGCGCATAGAAATTGGGCAGCAGCACATACAAAGGCAGTGCGGCAAAAGCCAGCGGCAAGCCCAGCAGCCCATAGCGCAAGCCCTGGGACCAGCGGATGCCAGGGTCCGTACCGGCTACGGTAGCGATGGCCGGAGTGGGCATGGGTGGAGTCACCAAAGTCGGGCCTAAAGCGCGCTGCCAGCCAACAAAGCGCTGCGCAGGCTCGGCTCGCTGGTGGTGGCACCCAGCCAAATGCCAAAAAAGGCGCGGGCGAACGCCGCATCGTCGACGGTGCCGCGCAGGCGGCCATTGAAAAAGAACCGCGTCCCAGCGCCCGGGCGGTGAACCCCGGTAATGCGGTCACCCGCTTGCACATCGACAAAGGCGGTCTGCATCGCGGCCGTCCAAGCCGCCTCCTTGTTGGGGTCCAGGCTGCCCACCCGTCGCATCTCTTGCACTGAGCTTTCTACCAGCGAGGCGCCTGAGAGCTTGCGCAGGTAGCGCAGCTCCAGTGCAAATGCATGGTCAAAGTACTGTGCGCCGCGAAAGCCCTGCAAGGTCCACAACGTGGCGTCGAATACATCCCACAGCAGGTAGCGCAGGCGCCCCGCGCCGTGGGGCTGGCCTTGCGGTAAAGCCTGTGCTACTTCGGGCGGAACTTCGACCGTCGGTGGCTCAGCCTGCGCTCTGAGGGGCAGGGCCACGGCACCCGCCAGCGCCATGCGCAGCACTGCGCGGCGAGGCCAAGGCGCGGATACCGATGCCATGGGCGTCAGGCCGCCGGACCCGGCTTGCGCAAGGTGTACTGCACGACGTCGATATTTTTTTCCATAAAGGCAGCCTCACAGTAGCAAAGGTAAAACTCCCAAATGTGCATAAACCGCGTGTCAAAACCCAGTGCCAGCACCTCGGATCGCTGGGCCAAAAATGCGCCGCGCCAGCGCTTGAGCGTTTCGGCATAGTCCAGCCCAAACGCGTGTTCCTGTTCCACCTGCAAGCCCACGGCCGCCGCCTGCGCGCGAAAGGCACTGGGGCTGGGCAGGCAACCGCCCGGGAAAATGTACTGCTGTATGAAATCGGTGGAGTTGACGTAGCGCGCAAAAAGCGCATCGTCGATCACGATGCTCTGGATGCAGGCCCGGCCGCCGGGTTTGAGCAACTTGGCCACGCTGGCAAAGTACGTGGGCCAGTAGTCTTTGCCCACCGCCTCAATCATCTCCACCGAGCAAATCGCATCAAAGGGCGCATCGTCAATGTCGCGGTAGTCCTGCAGGCGCAGGTCTGCGCGGCTGACCATGCCCAGACGCTGCATGCGTTCCTGGGCAAAGGCGAGTTGCTCGGTGCTCAGAGTCACACCGGTCAGGTGCGCGCCAAAAGACGCGGTGGCCATTTCAGCCAGGGCACCCCAGCCGCAGCCAATTTCCAACACCCGGTCGCCGGGCCGGGTGCGGACCTGTTCCAGCACCCTGCGCACTTTGGCGGTCTGGGCCTGTTGCAGGCTTTGCTGCAGATTGCCTGCAAACAGCGCTGACGAGTAATTCATGCTGGGGTCCAGCCAGCGGGTATAAAAAGCGTTGCCCAGGTCGTAATGGGCGTGGATGTTTTTTTTGCTATTGGCGCGGGTATTGCGGTTGAGCCAATGCTTGACGCGGTACGCCAGCTGGCCCCACCAGCTGCCAAAAATGACCTGCTCCACTTCGGCCCGGTTTTTTATCAGTACCCGCAGCAGCGCGGTGAGGTCGGGCGTAGTCCAGTCGCCGTCGATAAAGCTCTCGGCAAAGCCAATGTCGCCCGACTTGAGCGCCGCAGAAAACGCATTCCAGTTGTTCAGATGCAGCGTGGCGTGCGGCAGAGCCTCGCCCCCAAAACGCTGCATTTGGCCATCAGGAAAATGCAGCGTCAGGCTGCCATGGCGTAGCTTTTGCAGCAGCTGGAGCACAGTACGCGCTGAAGCCGGAATGGCGGCTGTCGCGCTGGGGTGGGTGGTGCGGTTTGAAGTGGTGGAGCGGTTCATGGGCGCGAGCAACAAAGATCAAAAAGTGGGGGCTATGAAAGTGGTGTCTAGCGGCTCACAGCGCTCGGCGGCGGTGCGGGCAAACGGAAAAACCGGACGCGCTTGATAAAAAGCCGCAGCGCCTGCCAGTGGATACGCCAGACTACCGCCAGCGTCATCAGCGGGTAGCCCAGCACTGCGCGGCGCAGCAATTGCGCGGTAATGGGCTGCAGGCTTCCACTCACGCTGGTCTGCAACAGCGGCCCCAGCGCATCGTCGTAGTCAATGCGTGCCACCGTGCGGGCCCGCGCGGAGTCCACCATAAAGCGAAAGCGATAGTGGCCCTCGACCGGGCAAAACGGCGAGACATGAAACACCTTTTGCGCCTGCAGCTCGGTGCCATAGCCTGCGGGGTCGAGCACGTAGCAGTGGCGCTGGCCAAAGGTGTTATTGACTTCCACCACCACGGTCCGCAGGCTGCCATCGGCGCGGTGGCAGTACCAAAAACTCACGGGCTTGAAAGTAAATCCCAGCACGCGCGGGTAGCAGTGCAGCCAGACCTCGCCATCGGCGTCTGCAATGCCTTCGAGGGCCAGCAGCTCGTCCAGCCAGGCCAGCGCACCGCCGGCTTCTGGGCTGCGTCCGTCGCCATGGTCCTGGTCGTAAAAGCTCACCAGGCCAAATCGGTTGCGGGCCAGCGGCGTGGCGCTGGCGTCGGCGTGTTGCAGACTGCGCATCGGCAGCATCAGAAAGTAGGTGCGGTAGGCAAAGGCGTGCCGTGCCGGTTTGAGCCGCGTGTGACGCACCTGGCCAAAGCCGATCAAGGCCTTGGCCGGCGTGCTGGGTACTGCGGGGGCGTTGTGCATCAGGCCAACAACGGACGCAGTCGCGCCGCAACGTCCAGACCTGATTTCAGGCCATCTTCATGAAAACCATAGCCAGTCCAGGCGCCACAGAAGTAGCTGTGCTGCTGGCCCTGCAGCGCGGGCACATCGGCCTGCGCGCGGATGGCGGCCAGGTCAAACACCGGGTGCGCGTAGTCAAAACTGCCGTGCACATGCTGTGGGTCAATCGGGTTCAGGGGGTTGAGCGAGACCACCACGGCCTGCGCAAACGGCAGCGGCTGCAGCAGATTGAGCAGATAGTGCAGGCACACCCGCTGGCTTTCGCCAGCACCCTCAGGTGCCGCAGCCTGCGGTGCACGCTCGTAATTCCAGGCGGCCCAGGCCCGCTTGTGCTGGGGCAAGACCGAGGCATCGGTGTGCAGCACAGCGTGGTTTTCCTGGTAACCAATGGCCCCCAGCGTTGCGCGTTCCTGCGCCGACGGGTCCGCCAAAAGGGCCAGCGCCTGGTCGCTGTGGGTGGCAATGATGACTTTGTCAAAGCGCTCGGTCTGACCCGCGCTGGTGATGCTGACGCCTTGTGCATCGCGGTGGATCGCCTGTACCGGGGAGTTCAAGCGTTTGTCGGCGATGCCCGCCACAATTTTCTCCACATAGTGGCGCGCACCACCGGCCACCGTGTGCCACTGCGGTCGGTTGCTGATCTGTATCAGTCCGTGGTTGTGGCAAAAGCGGATCATCGTGGCCACCGGAAACTCCAGCATCTGCGCGGTTGGGCAGCTCCAGATGCAGCCCAGCATGGGCAAGAAATACCAATCCGTGAATTCAGACGAGAACTGGTGGGCCTGCAAAAAGCGGCTCAGCGGTTGCATCAGCTCCCCTTCGGCGTTGCGCAGCGCGATGTCGGTGGCCAGGCGGTTAAAGCGCACCACGTCGCGCAGCATGCGCCAAAAACGGGGATTCAGCAGGTTGCTGCGCTGGCTGAAAACCGAACTGAGCGAAGTGCCGCTCCACTCCAGGCGCTTCTGACCGCTGCTGGCGGGCACCTGCACAGAAAAAGACATATCCGAGGGTGCGGTCTGCACCTCCAGCTCGGCAAACAAGGCAATAAGCTGCGGATAGGTGCGCTCGTTGAACACCAAAAATCCGGTGTCAACGCCGTGGCTCCGGGGTCCATCGGGCGTGTCCAGCGTAATGTCAACGGTGTGGGTGTGGCCGCCAAAGTAGCTGCCCGCTTCAAACAAGGTGAGCGCGGCATGGCCTTTCAGGCGATGCGCCGCGGCCAGACCGGCGATGCCGGACCCGATGATTGCGATTTTCATAAGACGATAACCATAGGCTTGTAACTATACGGTAATTTTGTGACTGGGTAGTATTTAAATGAAGTTTGCGGTTTTAACGGCACCGTGTTGACAGGCAATCACAAGCCCCCACCATGAAAGTTGTCATGGGTGCGGCCTAAAATCGCAACACTTTTGAAAGATTGACATGCTTTACCCCGAACTTTTTCGTCAGCTGGAAGCCGTGCGTTGGGACATGGAGCGCGACATTCCCTGGGACAGTTTTGACGCCAGCGCGCTCACCGACGAACAGGCCACCACGATCAAGATGAACGCGATTACCGAGTGGTCTGCGCTGCCGGCCACAGAGATGTTCTTGCGCGACAACCAGGGCGACAGCGACTTTTCGGCCTTTATGTCGATCTGGTTTTTTGAAGAGCAAAAGCATGCACTGGTGCTGATGGAATACTTGCGCCGCTTCCGGCCCGACCTGGTGCCCACCGAAGCCGAGCTGCACAACGTCCGCTTTGAGTTTGACCCTGCGCCCGCGCTCGAGACCCTGATGCTGCACTTTTGCGGCGAAATCCGCCTCAACCACTGGTACCGCCGCGCTAGCGAATGGCACACCGAACCCGTCATCAAGGCGATTTATACCCGCCTGAGCCAGGACGAAGCGCGCCACGGTGGCGCCTACCTCAAGTACATGAAGCGCGCGATTCAAAACGTCGGAATCGAGGCCAAAAGCGCATTTGCCAAAGTGGGCGTGTTGATGGCCAGCGCCCGGCGCACCGCACAGGCCCTGCACCCTACCAATCTGCACGTCAGCAAGGCTTTGTTTCCTAACGATACGATTCAAAGCCGCCTGCCCAATCCGCAGTGGCTGGAGCACTGGCTCGACCAGCAAATCAAGTTTGACGATGTCTGGGAGACCAAGGTGGTGGAGCGGATTTTGCACAACATGAGTCTGCTGCTTGAGCGCAGTTTTGCCACGGTGCAAGAACTCAACAAATACCGCAAAGAGCTTGCGCGCGATCTGGCTGGCGCGGTAGCCCCGCCCGCCCCGGCCGGCATGGCATGAGCGCCACGTATCCAGCCCCCGATTTGCTGGACAAGATTTGCCCACGTTCCGACCTGGCAGCCGCTCTCGAAAAGCTGCCGCGTCCCTGGGTGTTTACCAATGGGGTGTTTGACGTATTGCACCGTGGCCACGTGCTGTATCTGGCGCAAGCGCGGGCACTGGGTGCCAGCCTGATCGTGGCACTGAACACCGACGCGTCGGTGCGCCGCCTGGGCAAGGGTGACGATCGGCCGCTCAATGCGCAGGATGACCGCGCCGTGGTCATGGCCGGCCAACAGGCCGTTAGCCTGGTGACCTGGTTTGACGAAGACACGCCCGAGGCGCTGATTGCTGAAATACGCCCTGATATTTTGGTCAAGGGCGGGGACTACGACATGGCGCGTCTGCCTGAAACCGCGCTGGTCGAATCTTGGGGTGGTCACGCGCTGGCGCTGCCCTTTGTGTCGGGCTACTCCACTACCGCGCTCCTGAAAAAAATCCGGGCCCAAGGCGGCTGATCAGGCCAAGGCGAAGCTCTCGGCGCGGGCTTGTGCCCAGTGGCGACGGTAGAGCAGCGGCAACTCGTCCAGGCTTTCACCCAACAGGCTGCCTACCGGAATTTCGTTCAACAAGGCTTGCGCCAGGCTGGCCACGGTGTGGTCGCCGGTACGCCGCACGATGTGGTGGGCCGTGATTTGGTTGGGGTGCTGCACGCCCGCGGCTTGTACCAACTCTTGCAGCGCATGCAGTGTCTGCTGGTGGAAGTGGTAGACACGCTCGGCTTTGTCGGGCACCACCAGCGCTTGCTGGCGCAGGCTGTCTTGCGTGGCTACGCCGGTGGGGCAGTGGCCGGTATGGCAGGTCTGGGCTTGCAGGCACCCCAGCGCAAACATGAAGCCGCGCGCACTGTTGCACCAATCGGCGCCCAGCGCCATCAGGCGCGCCACGTCAAACGCGGTGATCACCTTGCCCGCGCAGCCAATCTTGATGCGATCACGCAGCCCGGCACCGCGCAAGGTGTTGTGCACCAGCATCAGGCCTTCTTGCAGCGGGGAGCCTACGTGGTCAATAAATTCGACCGGTGCCGCGCCGGTACCGCCTTCGGTGCCATCGACCACAATAAAGTCGGGCGTGATGCCGGTTTGCAACATGGCCTTGACCATGGAAAACCATTCCCAAGGGTGGCCAATGCACAGCTTGAAGCCGGTGGGCTTGCCACCCGAGAGTTCGCGCAGACGGGCAATGAAATGCATCATTTCCACCGGGCTGCCAAATGCGCTGTGGGCCGCCGGAGAGACGCAGTCCACCCCCATGGGAACGCCGCGTGCCTGGGCAATTTCGGCTGTTACTTTGGGGCCGGGCAGCACGCCGCCGTGGCCCGGTTTGGCGCCTTGGCTGAGCTTGATCTCAATCAGCTTGACCTGTGGGTCGCAGGCATTGGCCTTGAACTTTTCGGCGTTGAAGGTGCCATCTTCATTGCGGCAGCCAAAGTAGCCTGATGCCACTTCCCAAATCAAATCGCCGCCATGCTTGCGGTGGTGTACCGAGATCGAGCCCTCGCCCGTGTCATGGGCAAAGCCGCCACGCTTGGCGCCCGCGTTGAGTGCCTGGATCGCGTTGGCACTGAGCGCGCCAAAGCTCATGGCTGAGATGTTGAACACGCTGGCGCTGTAGGGTTGCGCGGTGTCGGGTCCAATGGTGATCCGAAAGTCGTGGCTGGCCACGGACGTGGGCGCTACCGAGTGCGTCATCCATTCGTGGCCGTTAGCGTAGGCGTCCATTTGGGAGCCGAAGGGGTGTTTGTCAGAGTCGCCCTTGGCGCGCTGGTACACCAGCGAGCGCTGCGCACGCGAAAACGGTGCGGCCTCGTTGTCGCTCTCAATGAAGTACTGGCGAATCTCCGGCCGAATAAATTCGAGTAAAAAACGCAGGTGCCCAATGACCGGGTAGTTGCGCAAAATCGAACGCTTGGACTGCAGCAAGTCGTGCACCCCTACGCCGCTCAAATAACCCAGCACCAGCACCGGCACGATGTGTCCACCGCCGGCCCACAGCGTGGCACTGAATAAGAATCCCAGCACGCACAGCGTGAAGGCCAAATACCGCATGGGGTACACAAAATGCAGCAACTTCAACATGGTTTGTTCCTCTTTGTTATGCGGGGCTCGAAACTGCGGCCCCACTGAACCATACCATCGCCGCCAGCGCCAGCATCGTCAGTGCAATCAGGGCGTCCAGCACGCGCCAGGCGAGCGGTCGTGCAAACAGGGGTTGCAACAAGCGCGCGCCAAAGCCCAGGGCCGCAAACCACGCGCCACTGGCCAGCGCGGCGCCACCGGCAAACAGCCAGCGCCCGTCCTCGCCACGCTGGTTGGCGACCGACCCCAACACCACCACGGTGTCCAGGTAGACGTGCGGGTTTAAAAAGGTAAACGCAAAGCAACTCGCCAGCGCCGCGCCCAAGGTCAGGCCCGGCGTGTCCGCCACCTGCAAGGCGCCCGTGCCCGCCGCCCGCCGTGCCGCCAGCAGACCGTAGCTCAGCAGAAACAGCGTGCCGCCGATCCGGGTGATTTCCATAAACAAAGGATTGCCTTGCACCAGTGCCCCGGCGCCCGCGATGCCCGCCACGATCAGCAGCGCGTCCGATGCGGCGCAAAACAGTACCAGCGCGGCCACATGCTGGCGCAAGATGCCCTGGCGCAGTACAAAAGCATTCTGGGAGCCGATGGCCACGATCAGCGCCAGGCTGGTGGCAAAGCCGCTCCAGAAATCGGCGTTCATGCAGCCGCGCGACCGGTACCGTGCGAGGGCAGCAGTTCCAGCAGACGGCGCAGGCTGTGCTGCACCGTGGCTTGGCGCACGGTGGCGCGGTCTCCGGCGAAAGTTTGTTTTTCAGCGATCACCTGTCCGGCCCATGCCCAGGCAAACCACACCGTGCCCACCGGTTTGTCTGCGCTGCCACCCCCGGGGCCGGCCACCCCAGAAACCGCCAAGGCGACTTGGGCCTGGGAATGCGGCAATGCGCCCTGCGCCATGGCCCGGGCCACCGCTTCGCTCACGGCGCCGTGTTGTGCGATGAGCGCCGCGTCCACGCCCAGCATCTGGGCTTTGGCGGCGTTGGAATAGGTGACAAAGCCGCGCTCAAACCATTGGCTCGACCCCGCCAGATCGGTGCAGGCCGCCGCAATCAGGCCACCGGTGCAGCTCTCGGCAGCCGCCAGCATCCAGCCGCGTGCCAGCAGCTGATCTGCCAGCGCTTGCACCAGTTGCGCGGTGTCGCCCTCGGCAGGCGCTGCGCCAGCGGCTGTTGGTCCCGCCGTCACCATGCCCGCCACAGCGCAATCACCAGGAGTGTGCAGCCTGCGGCCACCAGGTCGTCGAGCATGATGCCCCAGCCGGCCTTGGCCCAAGCCCATCGGTCGGTGCTGGGGTCTAGGCCGTGGTACAGGCGGTCTGCCCAGCCCACGGGGCCGGGCTTGACCGCGTCAAAAAACCGGAACAGGCCAAAAGCCACCAATTGGCCCAGCAGCCCGGTGGGCATCACCAGCCACAGGATGAGCCAGAACGCCACGACTTCGTCCCACACCACGCTGGCAGGATCGAGCACGCCCATATTGCGGGCGGTCACGGTGCAGACCCACCACCCCAGCGGCACCGACGCGCCAATCAGCAAGGCCCAACGCAGGTCATTCATCCAGGGCGAAAGCGCCAGATAAAACACCCACGCCCAGAGCGTGCCCGCCGTGCCCGGCGCAAAACGGCTCAAACCCGAACCAAAACCCAGCGCCAGCAAATGCGCCGGGTTCGCCAGCATGAAGCGCAGCGTCGGGCGGGCGCTAAAACGGGTGCCTCCGGCGTTGGTGGGGTGAACGGTTTGGGCGTCAGTCATGCGGGGCGGGAGCGAGAGGCAGAAAAATGGTCAAAAGACGCGAATTGGGGCGCTACGGTGCGGCCCTGGCCGTCCACCAGGTGCAGCCCTGGCGCGGCCTGCATGGTACCAATGCGGGTCACCGGTGTGCCGCTCTGCGTGGCGGCCGCCTGTACCGCGTCGCGCTGGGCGGGCGCCGCGCAAAACACCAGCTCGTAGTCGTCGCCCCCGGCCAGCACGCACTGCAGTGCCAAGGCGGCGGGATGTTGGGCGTCTGGCGCATGGCTTAGCTGTTGGTCAAACTGCACACTGCCGCCCGGGAAATGGCTGCGGGCGGCCAAGAGTGGCAAGACACGTTCGGTGTCTACCCGCGCGCCCAAGGCCGAGCGCTCCAGGATGTGGCCCAGATCGCCGATCAGGCCATCGCTCACATCAGCGCAGGCGCTGGCCACACCGCGCAGCGCCTGGCCCAAAGCCACGCGCGGGCTGGGGCGCTCCAGACGCTGGCGGGCCTGTACCAGCACCTCGGGCGGCAGCGCCACCTGGCCCCACAGCGCCTGCAGGGCCAGCGCCGCGTCGCCCAGGGTGCCGCTGACATAAATGTCGTCGCCCGCCTGCGCGCCACTGCGCAGCAAGGCGCTGGTCGGTACCAGCGGGTGGCGTGGGTTGCGGCTCTGCGCCGGCACTTCGCCAAACACGGTGATGCAAATGCTTAGCGGCCCGCGCGTGGTGTCGCCGCCAATGAGCTCGCATCCATGGGCGTCCGCCAGCGCCAACAGCCCTTGGGCAAAAGGTGCAAGCCAGGCTTCGTCGGCCTCGGGCAGCGCCAGCGCCAGCGTAAACGCCAGCGGCCGCGCACCGCAGGCTGCCAGATCACTCAGGTTGACCGCCAGGCATTTGTGGCCCAGCGCCTGCGGATCGGTATCGGCAAAAAAGTGCCGACCGCTGACCAGCATGTCGGTGGAAATGGCCATTTGCATGCCGGGTGCACTTTGGAGCAGGGCGCAATCGTCGCCCACGCCCAGCACCGCGTGGGGCGTGGGCCGGGTAAAAAAACGGCGGATCAGGTCAAACTCGCCCACGGCGCACCTTTGGCCTTAGTGCAGGGTGCGTTTGCCGCTGGCGCCGCTGCTGCTGAGGGCATCCAGCACAAACATGGGGATGTCCACGTCAAATTTTTCACCGTCCTCGGCCACACAAAAAAAGCTGCCATGCATCGTGCCGGTGGGCGTACGCAAGCGGGTGCCGCTGGTGTATTCAAACGCCTGGCCGGGCTGGAGCAAGGGCTGCTGCCCGACCACGCCCAAACCTTTCACCTTTTCGGTGTGGCCGTTGGCATCGTTCACGTTCCAGGTGCGCGATATCAGCTGGGCCGTCACGCTGCCGGTATTGGCAATGGTGATGGTGTACGCAAACAGGTACAAACCCTTTTCGGGCGACGATTGCTCTGGCAGGTACTGCGGAAACACTTCAACAGAAAACCGGTAGGGGTGGTTTGGCTTGGACATGCCGCGATGCTACTGCCGAAAATCGGGTATGTTCAGGCGCTTGTCCGTAATCCCCTAGCCCTGACCCTGCTGCAGAAAGCGAAACCATGAACTACCGCATCGCCCCGTCCTTGCTGTCCGCCGACTTTGCCCGTCTGGGCGAGGAGCTCAAAAACGTCATTGATGCCGGCGCCGACTGGATCCACTTTGACGTGATGGACAACCATTACGTGCCCAACCTGACCTTCGGCCCCATGATCTGCAGCGCCCTGAAGCCCCACGCCAAGACGGCCGCCGGCGTGGCGGTGCCCATCGACGTGCATTTGATGATTTCGCCCGTGGATGCGCTGGCAGCGTCCTTTGCGGACGCGGGCGCCGACCTGATCAGTTTTCACCCCGACGCCGCGGGCCATGTGCACCGCAGCATTCAGGCCATCAAGAGCAAAGGCGTGAAAGCTGGCCTGGTGTTCAACCCGGCCGAGCCGCTGGATGTGCTGGACTGGGTGATTGACGACATTGACCTGGTGCTCATCATGAGCGTGAACCCTGGCTTTGGCGGCCAGAGCTTTATTGACTCGGCCTTGCGCAAGATCGAAGACGTGCGCCGGCGTATTGACGCGAGTGGCAAGGACATTCGCCTCGAGGTGGACGGTGGCATCAAGACCGACAACATCCGCCGCGTGGCCGACGCGGGTGCCGACACCTTTGTGGCGGGCAGCGCGATTTTTGGCAAGCCAGACTACAAGGCCGTGATCGGCCAGATGCGCCAGGCGCTGGCCTAAACCCCGAGGCCTTGGGGCGTCAACCCGCAGTCGACGCCTATTGCTCGCATGGACCATGATGTCTCCCTGATCTCGACCGTGGCTGCCGCCTTTGGCGTGGCCATGGTGCTGGGCTTTTTGGCCGAGCGCGTCAAGATTCCATCTTTGGTGGGCTATCTGGTGGCCGGCATTTTGATTGGCCCTGCGACACCTGGCTTTGTGGCGGACACACAAATCGCCGCGCAACTGTCCGAGATCGGCATCATGCTGCTCATGTTTGGCGTGGGCCTGCACTTTTCACCGCAAGACCTGTGGTCGGTCAAGAAGATTGCGGTTCCGGGCGCGCTGATTCAGATGGGCCTTACCACTGCTGCCGGGATGGGGGTGGGCTGGTTCTGGAACTGGTCTTTGGGTGGCGCCTTGATTTTGGGCCTGTCGCTGGCCTGCGCCAGTACGGTGGTGCTGCTCAAGGCGCTTGAAACCCGCGGCCAGCTCGACACCATGAACGGCCGCATCGCCGTGGGCTGGCTTGTGGTGCAAGACCTGGTAACCGTGCTGGCGCTGGTGCTGCTGCCACCGCTGGCCGGTGTGCTGGGCGACTCGGCAGGGGCTCAGGCCGGGAACTCGCCCTTGTGGATGACGGTGGGCAAAACGCTGCTGGAAGTGTGTGCCTTCATCGCACTCATGTTCATTGTGGGTAAGCGTGTTTTGCCCTGGTTTTTGTGGCAAGTGGCCAAGACCGGCTCGCGCGAGCTGTTTACGCTGGCCGTGATTGCCACCGCCATTGGTATCGCCTTTGGCGCGTCCAAATTTTTTGGCGTGTCGATTGCGCTGGGTGCGTTTGTGGCCGGCGTGGTGATGCGTGAGTCGGAGTACAGCCACCGCGCCGCCGAAGAAACGCTGCCCTTGCGCGACGCGTTCTCGGTGCTCTTTTTTGTCTCCATCGGCATGGTGGTGGACCCCTGTATTTTTATAGACCATCCGTTCAAGCTGATGCTGGTGGTCTTGATCGCGATTTTTGGAAACCTGATTGCCGCACTCGTGGTGGTGTTGTTGCTCAAGTACCCCTTGAACACGGCGCTGTCCATTGCGGTGAGCTTGGGACAGATTGGCGAGTTTTCGATTATTTTGGCGGGCTTGGGCCTGAGCCTGGGCCTTATGCAAACCGAAGGCGTGAGCCTGATTTTGGCGGCGGTGCTGATTTCCATCTCGGTCAATTCTTTTTTGTTTTCCGCGATTGAGCCGTTGCGCCGCTGGGTGTTGCGCAAGTCGGCCGTGGCGCGCCGCCTGGAGCTGCGCCAAGACCCGTTTGCCGAGTTGCCCATGTCTACCGACCGCAAGTTTCTGGAAGGCCAGGTGGTGCTGGTGGGCTACGGCCGCGTGGGCCGGCGCATCGCCGAGTTTATGGACGCGCGCAGCATTCCGTATGTGGTGGTGGAGCAAAACCGCGAGGTGGTGGAAAGCCTGCGCAACGCCGGCCGTGCGGCCGTTTCAGGCAGCGCCGCCGAGCCCGAAGTGCTGATTCAGGCGCACATCGCCAAGGCCGCAATGCTGGTGGTGGCCACTCCCGACACGCTGCACTTTCGGCACATGGCAGACACCGCTCGCGCGCTCAACCCCGACATCGAAATCCTGCTGCGATCGCACAGCGAAGACGACACCTTGCTGCTCACCAAAGAAGGCATCGGCATGGTGTTCTTTGGCGAAGAAGAACTCGCCAAAGGCATGTCCGCCCATGTGGGGAGCCGGTTTTCGGGGTGATGCGGGGGAGGTGTTGCCGTGACCCTCGGTGCAGTGTTAGCAGCCTGTCACAAACTCTGTCTTTTAGAAGTCTCCAACGACCGCCGGTCGCCCCTTGCCGCAGCTATCGCGGCAAACTTGGCGTGGCAGTTGCCGCACTTTTGTGCGATTGATGCACGACAACGCGTGACTTACTGCGCCGTGTGGACCCAGTTCTCTGCTTCCAGCGCAGGCACCCGTGTGAACTCCCCCATGTTGTTCGTCACCAGCACTAGGCCTTCGCTGCGGGCGTGCGCTGCAATGTGCATGTCGTTCACACCGATAGGCTGGCCGAGTTTTTCCAAGGCGGCGCGAATGGCTCCGTAATGCTGCGCGGCCTTGGTGCCATAGGACAGAATTTGCAGGCGACTGCAAAAGTCCTCGATAGCGGCCAAGTTCTCGCTCACGCGGCTGCTTTTCTCCGCACCGTGCAAGAGTTCGGCGAGGGTAATGGAGGAAATTGCCATGCGGCTGGCATTGGCGTTGAAGGTGGAAAGCACCTCGACGGGTCGGCGCTTCAACACGTAGATGACGATGTTGGTGTCCAGCAGGTAACGCAGCATCAGAGAGCCTCCCGCTCCGGCTGGTGCTGGGTGGCGCGCTCGGGCAGGAAGTCGTCGCTAACGGTGGGGCCACCCAGAAAGAAGCTGTCCCAGGATTGGCCTAGGGGGGCGATGATGCGCTCGTTACCTTTGACGCGTATCTCTACCTTTTGGACACCCTCGGGTAGACGCACGTCCAAAGGGAGGCGAACGGCCTGGGTACGGTTATTGACGAAAACAGTGCCGATGGACATGTCGACCTCCTGAGGAAATGTATATAGCAAGTGTATATTGCAGCTCCGCAACAGTCAATTGGGCGTTTTTGAAAAGGTCCCGGTTCCAGTCATTGGCCACCTCTGGAGATGGCCCACCCACGAGTTAATCGTGTTTGGATTTAACGTCGGCTTGCGCTGCATCAGCGCCGCCCAAAGCAGCGTAGCCACCGTCTGCAATGGCCAGGTAGCTGTCATCGCTTACCGAAGCCGCATCTCTTCTCAGGTAAAAGACATCCCAGCCTCCGTCACCGTCCCTTCACCCGCGCCCCATCCTGAAACTTGCTGTCCGGGTACACCACCACCGGGGTGCCCGTTGCCAGTGGGCTGCGCAGCCAGGCGTCTACGCCGTTGCGGCTCGCGACGTCTACTTCATGCAGGCGGGCGCGGCCTTGCTCCATCACAAACAGGCCCCAGCGGCTGCCCATGGGGAACAGGGCGCTCACAGGCACCAGCGTGGCGCCCTCCAGCACCTGCACCAGCACGCGCACTTCGACCTTGAAACCGTCGCCCAAACCATGCCACTGGGCCGGTGGCGCCGTAATGTCGATCACGGCGTGCACCCGCTGTTCTTCAATGCCGAGCGCCGACACCTTGGTACACAAAGCCCGCCACCCCGCTGCCTACCACCAGTGCAATCGTGAGAGCCTGGCTCCACATCAGGCGCAGGTCGCACAGCAGCTTGTGATTCAAGGCCTGCATCGGCGCTCCGTCGGGCACGCGCGCGTGCCGCCCTTCACCACGACGGCTCCGCCGGACGCAGCTTGTGCGCGTTGTGTTCAATGCGCTGAATGCGTCCACCGCCCAGCAGCACCTCGGGGCGCTTGACGATGGCGCGTGCAATGGCCACGCGTTGTTGCTCGCCGCCGGAGAGTTGCGAGGGAAAGTGGTCCAGGCGCTCCGACAAACCCACCAGTCCCAAGGCTTCGGTGGCGGGCATGGGGTGGGTAGTAATGTCGGTCACTAGCTCGACGTTTTCTCGCACCGTCAGGCTCGGGATCAGGTTGTAGAACTGAAATACAAAGCCCACGTGCTCGCGGCGGTACTGGGTGAGTTGGGCGTCGGTGGCCGCCGTCAGGTCGTGTTCCGCAAAACGCGCCACGCCCCCGCTGGGCCGGTCCAGCCCGCCCAAGATGTTGAGCAGCGTGGATTTGCCGCTGCCCGAAGGCCCCAACAGCACGATGAATTCGCCCCGGTAAATCACCAGGTCCACGTCCACCAGCGCGTGCACCTGTACCTCGCCCATCTGGTAGGTCTTGCGCAGGCCTTGTGCGGTAAATACGGCGGTGCGCGCGGGCGCGGGCGGCTCAGGCGATGGTGGGCATTCAAGCGGCCGGGCGATTGGGGTTTCGGTCGGGTCGGCAGACAAGCGCGGGTGCCTTTTGGCAAAAACAACAATCGCCCATGGTGCATGGGCCCGCGCGGCCGCAGGTGCGCTAGCGCACAGCTCGTGCGTGTTGCCGGTACCGGCGCCTCAGGCGTCCAGCAAATGCCCTGTCTTGACCAGAATCAGACAGCCTTCGCGGCTAAAGGGCTGGTGCTGGCTCAGGTGCGGGCTGCGGATCCAGCAGCCTTGCGGGTAGCGACCGTGTTCGTCCTCAAACACGCCCTCGACCACAAAAATCTCTTCGCCCCCGTAATGGCGGTGCGGGTTGAAAAACGTGCCCGGCGCCCAGCGCACCAAGGCGGTGTGCGTGGTACCAAACTCGGAGAGCGGCAGCACCGTCAAACCCTGCACCATGCCCTGGCGCCAGCGCGCGTGCCGGGTGTCCACGACCACGCGCTCGCTGTCCTGCGCTTGCAGGTGACGTAGCTTGACGAACAGGGTGCAGCCATCTTCTGAAAAAGGCGCGTGGCTGGAGCCCGGCGGATTCTTGAGGTAGCTGCCGGGTCCGTAATCGCCCGACTCATCGCTGAACGTGCCCTCCAGCACCAATATTTCTTCGCCCAGCGCGTGCAGATGGGCCTCAAAGCGCGCGCCGGGGGCGTAGCGCACGATGCTGGTGGCCCGTGCCACTTCGCCCCCGTCGCGGGCCAGCATGCGCCGCTGCACCAACGGCGACGGTGATTCCAGCCAAGCGAGTTGCCCGCTGTCGACCACGCAGCGCTGGGTTTCGTCGGCATGCAGTTGCAGGGTGTTCATCGCAGCAGCCCCCAGGCCGCAGCCAGGCAGCTGGCGCAGGCCACGGTGGTCAGGCGCGCGCGCATGGGCAGCCAGCCCTGCAACTGGTGGTGCCGGTAAAGGCGCCGGTCCACCCCGTAGCACAGCAAGAGCAAGCCCGTCAGCAGCAGCAAGCCCCACGGCGTGGGCTGCAGCAGGGCCGTCCACGCAACCAGACTGGGTGCCACACCCCACAGGTAGGCGAGCGGCTGCGGCGTGCCGCTGCGCATGGCCAGACCCCAGTGAATCGCGCCTAAAAAACTGGCGATCGTGGCGCCATAGGCCAGCAGCGCAAAGCCGTAAAAAGCCGGTCCGCTCTCCCCGGGCCAAAAGACGGCCAAAGCCAACAGGCCAAAGGGCAGCAAGCCACCATAGCCAAGGGCGCTGACCAATGGCGATGGCGCGGCTGGGGTCGGGTCGTCGGTGGGGGCAAGGTCTTGCATGGGGTGTCTCGGTCAATGAAGCAAGGGTGATTCCAATTCCCGCCAAAGGGCGGGGCCAGCGGGCCTGTGGCAGTATCCGGCAGCGGCATTCTTTGCCACGCCTGATTTTGCCGCCTCTTGGCGGGTGGCGGCACCACCTCGGTTTTCACCTTAACTTTGGCCCCTTGTATGGGGCACTGATTTATGACTGCACTGAATGTTTTGGGTACCGAACTGCAAGCCTGTTCTTTTGACCCGTTGACGGGGTTTTTCAGGGACGGGTGCTGCAACACCGATACGGAAGACCATGGCACCCACGTGGTGTGCGCCCGCGTTACGGCCGAATTTTTGGCTTATTCGCGCCAGCGCGGCAACGATTTGTCCACGCCCCGGCCCGAATACCGCTTTGTTGGCCTGCAGCCAGGCGACCGCTGGTGCCTGTGCGCACGCCGTTGGAAAGAAGCCCTGCTGGCCGGTGTGGCACCGCCGGTGCAACTGGAAGCCACCCATGCCAAAGCGCTCGAGATCGTGACTCTGGCCCAATTGCAGGCCCATGCGCTGCGCACGCCACAGGCGCCCGCATGAACCCGCTGCACCCCAAAAAGCTGCTCTTGAGCAAATGGACTGCGGTGGCACCGGTGGCCAAGAACAAGCATTTTTTGGTGTCCAAAGTCATTGCTCTGGAGCCGCCCTTGCAGGGTATTGAGGCGGTGGAGCTTGAAGCGGTGTTCTCCAAGACCGTGATTCGCATGGATTGGCGCCTGTTGCGCGACCCGGCCTTGTGGCGCCAAGGTTGGGTCTAGCCATGCTGCTGGCCGCACCCAGGGCAATTAGCGTTGCGCCAGCGCTTTCTTGACGTCAGAGACGATGGCGCTGCCGTCGGGTGAGGTCATGCTGGAGTAGCTGTCGATCAGCTTGCCATCACGTCCAACCAGGTACTTGTAGAAGTTCCAGCGCGGCGATCCGCCGCCCGCCTTGGCCAGCTCCAGAAACAGCGGATTGGCCTTTTTGCCAGTAACGACGGACTTCTCAAACATCGGAAACTTCACACCATAGGTGTTGAAGCAAAAGTCGGCGATGTCCTTGCCTTTGCCGGGTTCCTGTTGGCCAAAGTCGTTGGACGGAAACCCCAGCACCACCAAGCCTTGGGCGCTGTAGGTGGCGTACAACTTTTCCAGCCCTTCGTACTGGGGCGTAAAACCGCAGTGGCTGGCGGTATTGACCACCAGCAGCACTTTGCCGGCGTACTGGCAGAGGTTTTGGGGTGCGTCGTCTTGCAGGCGATTAAAGGTTTTTTGCAGCAGCGCCGGGCAGGCCGCCGGGGCTGCCTCGGCGGCTACCGCCGTTGCAGGCGGTAGCAACAAAGCGCCGGTCAGTGCGCTCAGCGCCAACAAAAGGATCGGACGCATGGCGGTTGCCAAAAATCGTGCGCGGTTGGTGAGGCGGAGGTCGTTCGGCTTCAGGCCATCGAGACGGCAATGAAAGCCAACAAGAACATGAGCACCGCACCGGCGATGGGCAAGACGATCGGCATCATGGGCACAATTTCTTCCACCACATCGTGGGGGGCGTCGTGGTTGCTGTCGTTAGAAGCGGCGTGGGGAGCGGACATGGAGGTTTCTTTCAAAAACGGGGTGCGCTCAGGCCGGGCGCAACCAGTCGCGGATTTTACCCACAAGGCCGAGAAATGACCCGGCTGGGGCCAAACGTCAGGGCTACGGACCTCCGCAACCCCCCTAAAAAGAGCTCTTTTTGTGTCTTTTTGTAAATTTGCAGCCGACTTGTCAACCGGGCTTGTGACTGGTGCGTGATAGGTGGGCGTGAGCAACATCAACCTTTTGCCTCGCTTTATCACCATGACGTTTATGCAAAAAACACCGATTGAAATGCCCGAAAAAGGCACGTACAAGTGGCAGTTGTTCAGTTATTGGTCGGACGAGTACCGCCAGACCCGCGCCGACCATTCGGCCTATATCGCGCTTAATTTTGCGGGCGCCTTGGACGTTTGCCGCAGCAAACTTCAGGCTTTGATGCAACACCACCGCCAGCACGCGACCGACGCGGCTTGCGGCGAGCGCCACCATCGCGCCATCCAGCGTTTGCAAAACACCCTGAGCGGCGCCGCCATGGCGTACGAAAGCAGCTTCCAGCGCCATTGACGCTGCGCCGGGATCAGCGGCAGGCCCGCCGATCCCGCGCTCCACAGGGCGTCCGACCCGCGCACATCGGCCGTCCCCCAGCCCCTCAGGCGCTGAGCGCCACCACCCGAAGCACCTCATGCGCATAGGCTTCGAGCTTTTTGACCCCCATGCCACTAATGCCCTGCAAGTCCTCCAAGGAATGGGGGGCGCGCTGCGCAATGGCCGCCAGCGTGGCATCGTGAAAAATCACATAGGCGGGCAAATTGTGTTCCCGCGCCACCTCGGCGCGCCAGGCCTTGAGTTCGGCATAGCGCTGGAGCGCCAGACCATCGAGTTCGATGGGTGCTTTGACGCTGCTGTGCCCGCCTGACGCCTTGCCCTTGACCAATTTGGCCGCCTTGGGCAGCGATACCGATTCACGCAGGCGCACCTGCACCTCGCCCTTGAGTACGGCGCGCGACTGCTCGGTCAGGACCAGGGTATTGAAGGCTTGCACGTCGACCATCACCGCGCCCATGGCCAGCAATTGGCGCAGTACGCCGCGCAGTTGCAGCTCGCTCAAATGGGCACCCACGCCGAAGGTGCTGAGGCGCTCGTGCCCGTGTTGGGCCACTTTTTCGGTTTTTTTGCCACGCACGATGTCCATCAACTGGCCCGCGCCAAAGCTGATGCCGCTGAGCTTGTGGATGCGGTACATGGTGGAGAGCAGCATCTGTGCCGCCTGGGTTCCATCCCACACGGCGGGCGGATGCAGGCAGTTGTCGCAGTTGCCGCAGGGCTGGCTGGCCTCGCCGAAATAGGCCAGCAGGCGGGTGCGCCGGCAGTCAATCGCCTCGGCCAGGCCGAGCAGCGCTTCCAACTTGCCGCGCATGGCTTGCTTGAATTCTTCTTCTGCCGGACCCTCGTCAATCATGCGGCGCTGGTTGACCACGTCGTTCAGGCCGTAGCACATCCAGGCGTCGGCGCTCAGGCCATCGCGTCCGGCGCGCCCCGTCTCCTGGTAATAGCCCTCAATATTTTTGGGCATGTCCAGATGCGCCACAAAACGCACGTCAGGCTTGTCGATGCCCATGCCAAAAGCAATCGTGGCCACCATGACCACGCCGTCTTCGCGCAAAAACCGGTCTTGGTGGGTTTGGCGCAGTTTGGCGTCCAGCCCGGCGTGGTAGGGCAGTGCGTCGATGCCAGCCTCGCACAGGGTTTGGGCAATGTCCTCGACCTTCTTGCGCGATTGGCAATAGACGATGCCCGCATCGTCCGGATGTTCACGCTCCATGAAGCGCAGCAACTGCGCCGTGGCCTCGCGCTTTTCGACAATCGTGTAGCGGATATTCGGGCGATCAAAACTGCTGACAAAGGCGCGCGCGTCTTGCAGTTGCAGACGTTCCAGGATGTCGGCGCGCGTCAGATCGTCGGCAGTGGCCGTGAGTGCCATGCGTGGCACGCCCGGAAAACGCTCGTGCAGCACCGTGAGCGCCCGGTATTCGGGGCGGAAGTCGTGCCCCCATTGGCTCACGCAATGGGCCTCGTCAATGGCAAAGAGGCTGAGTTGGCCGCGTTCGAACAGGGCATCTAGCTGCGCCAGAAAGCGGGGCGTGGTGATGCGCTCGGGCGCGGCATACAAGAGCGTGACGTCACCGCGCAGCATGCGCTGTTCGACTTGGTAGGCTTCCTCGCCCGAGAGCGTCGAATTCAAGAATGCGGCGCTGACACCGGCTTCATGCAGGGCACCCACCTGGTCGTGCATCAGCGCAATCAGGGGGGAAATGACGATCGTCACGCCTTGCCCGTTGCGGTGGCGCGCGATGGCTGGAATTTGGTAGCACAGCGATTTGCCGCCGCCGGTGGGCATCAGCACCAGGGCATCTCCGCCACCGCCTACATGTTCAATGATGCCTTGTTGCGGGCCACGAAAGCGGTCGTAGCCAAACACTTCATGCAGGATATGGGAATAGGACACTGAATAAGACGCTGGATACAGGGACAGGAGTTGCTAGGGACGCCGCCGTCCTGCTTTTCGGGCAACTGCCTATTGTCCCGCCTAAAACCGTGCCCCACGGCGAGTCAACCGCCGCGGGGTTTGAAAGTTTCGGCATTTGTCACCCGCAATGGGCGGTTTTGGCCGCACTCAGGCGTTTTTCAGCGCCCGGCGGTACTGCATGGCTTCTGCCACGTGCGTCAGGGTGGTGGTGTCAGATCCGGCCAGATCGGCAATGGTGCGGGCGATCTTGAGTGTGCGGTGGGTGCCGCGCGCGGACCAACCCAACTGGGTGGCCGCACTTTGCAGAAATTTGGCCGCGGTGGGTTCGAGCCGCGCATGCAGGTCGATGTCGCCACCGGTGAGCGCCTGATTGGTCTTGCCCTGGCGCGCGTGGGCGTAGGCACGGGCCTGTGTGCAGCGTGCGCGAATACTGCCGGTCGACTCTCCGGCGGGCGCGCCCAATAGTTCGTGTGCGGGCAAGGCGGGCACTTCCACATGCAAGTCGATGCGGTCCATCAGCGGGCCACTGAGCTTGCCTTGGTAGCGGCTCACCTGGTCGGGGGTGCAGCGGCAAGTGCGGGTGGTGGCACCCAGGTAGCCGCAGGGGCAGGGGTTCATGGCCGCAATCAGCTGAAAGCGCGCCGGAAACTCGGCCCGGCGCGCCGCACGCGAGATCGTGATGGTGCCGGTCTCCAACGGTTCACGCAGTGCCTCAAGCGCACTGCGGGGGAACTCGGGCAATTCATCAAGAAACAGCACGCCGTGATGTGCCAGCGATATCTCACCGGGCCGCGGGGGCGAGCCCCCGCCCACCAAGGCCACGGCGCTGGCCGAATGGTGCGGGTTTGCGGTCGGGCGCTGGCCCCAGCGGCGGATGTCAAAGCGACCGCTGAGGCTGCCAATGGCCGCACTTTGTAAGGCTTCGTCGGTGGACATGGGAGGGAGCAAACCCGCAAAACGCTGTGCCAGCATGGACTTGCCCGATCCTGGAGGGCCCACCAGCAGCATGCTGTGGCCTCCGGCGGCTGCAATTTCCAGGGCCCGCTTGGCGCCGATCTGGCCTTTGACATCGGCCAGGTCGGCCAGCGCATCGCCTTCGCAGACCGGTGCCGGGCAGACCCGTAACCAGCCTTCCTCGCCTGGAGGACTGTCTTGTGCAGCAACCGCGCCCTCCGGGGCAAACTGACGCACCACATCCAGCAAGTGGACCGCGCGATAGACCTGGGCACCGGGTACCAATGCGGCTTCTTCGGCGCTGCCCGGAGGCAGCACCAGGCGCGTATTGACTTGCGCCATGTGCAGCGCCAGGGCCATGGCCAGCGCGCCGCGAACCGGACGCAGCGCGCCCGAGAGTGAGAGCTCCCCCGCAAACTCGTAGTCCGCAAGGCGGCTGCCGTCCAGTTGGCCGCTGGCCGCCAAAATGCCCAGCGCAATCGGCAGGTCCAGCCGGCCAGAGTCTTTGGGCAAGTCTGCCGGGGCCAAATTGACCGTGATGCGCTTGTTGTGCGGAAACTCGAGGCCCGAATTTTGGATGGCGCAGCGCACCCGCTCCCGCGCCTCCTTGACCTCCACGTCGGCCAAGCCCACCAGCGTGAAGCTGGGCAAGCCATTGGCCATGTGCACCTCGACGGTGACCTTGAGGGCATCGAGCCCCAGCAAGACGCGGCTCTGAACCAAAGACAAACCCATGATGAAACTCCCTGAAACGGTGCGCGAACCCAGGTTCTGCCGGCCGTCGCTGCACTTATTTTGTGCAAGCTGTTTATTTATACAGCCACGATAACGCAATTTTGGAGGTTTGAACAGAGGGGTTTGCGCTGTGGGCGGTGTATTCGGGCGCTGCAGTTGGCACGCCTTCTGCTAACACGGCTTATCTCCCACATCCGTGGAGAGGCAGCGCAGTATTTCGGTGTGCCTGCTAACCACTCTTTTGAAGCTGAGGTGAACACATGAAGTTAGTTACCGCCATCATTAAACCGTTCAAGCTGGACGAGGTGCGTGAAGCCTTGTCGAGCATTGGCGTCCAAGGCATTACGGTCACCGAAGTCAAAGGCTTTGGTCGCCAGAAGGGCCATACCGAGTTGTACCGGGGTGCTGAATACGTGGTCGATTTCTTGCCCAAGGTCAAGATTGAAGCGGCGATTGATTCGGCCTTGTTGGACCGCGTGATTGAAGCCATCGAAGGCGCTGCCCGCACCGGAAAGATCGGCGACGGCAAGATTTTCGTGTACGACCTTGAGCAGGTCGTACGTATCCGTACGGGTGAAACCGGCAAAGAAGCGCTGTAAAGCCCCGCACCGAAAGGAATCCATGATGAAAAAATTACTTCTCTCCCTTGCGCTTGGTCTAGGTTTGTTGACCGCAGGCTCGTTCGCGCTGGCCCAAACCGAGGCACCCGCTGCCACGGCCTCTGAAGCCAAGGCAGCCGTTCCTGCTGACGCCGCCGCCGCCGCAGTACCCGCTGCTGCACCCGCAGCGGCTGAGGCAGCCGCACCGGCCGCGCCGGCACTGGTGCCCAACAAAGGCGACACCGCCTGGATGATGGTCTCCACCCTGTTGGTGATCCTGATGACGGTGCCGGGCTTGGCATTGTTCTACGGCGGCCTGGTGCGCAGCAAGAACATGCTGTCGGTGCTGATGCAGGTGATGGTGACCTTCTCGATGATCGTGGTGCTGTGGTTCATTTACGGCTACAGCCTGGCGTTCACTGAGGGCGGCGCCTTCTTTGGGGGTTGGGACCGGCTGTTCATGAAGGGCATCTGGGACAACGCGGCGGGCACTTTTGCCAATGCTGCCACCTTCAGCAAGGGCGTGGTCATTCCTGAGATCGTGTTTGCCGCTTTCCAGGCGACTTTTGCTGGCATCACCGGCGCACTGATCGTGGGCGCTTTTGCGGAGCGCATGAAGTTCTCTGCGGTATTGGCTTTCATGGTGCTGTGGTTCACGTTCAGCTACGCCCCGATTGCCCATATGGTCTGGTTCTGGATGGGACCTGACGCCTACACCGGCAAAGAGGTCGTCGACGCCATGAACGCCAAAGCAGGTTACCTGTGGCAAACCGGCGCGCTGGACTTTGCCGGCGGTACCGTGGTGCACATCAACGCCGCTGTGGCCGGTCTGGTCGGTGCCTACATGGTTGGCAAGCGCATTGGTTACGGCAAGGAAGCCATGGCGCCTCACAGCCTGACCCTGACGATGGTGGGTGCATCTCTGCTTTGGGTGGGCTGGTTTGGCTTCAACGCCGGCTCCGCGCTCGAAGCCAACGGCTTCGCGGCTCTGGCCTTTATCAACACCTTTGGTGCCACTGCGGCGGCGGTGCTGGCTTGGTGCATCGGTGAGACGCTGATGCGTGGCAAGGCTTCGATGCTTGGTGCGGCGTCTGGCGCTGTCGCCGGTCTGGTGGCGATTACGCCGGCGGCTGGCAATGTCGGTATCGGCGGCGCCTTGGTGATCGGTTTCCTGTCGGGCTTTGCCGGCCTGTGGGGTGTGAATGGTCTGAAGAAACTGCTCGGTGCGGACGACACGCTTGACGTGTTTGGCGTGCACGGCGTCTGCGGCATCTTGGGTGCGCTGTTGACCGGCGTGTTCAACTCGCCTGCCCTGGGTGGACCTGGCTACGTGGCCGACTGGACGACTGCCACCATGGTCACCAGCGCAGACTATTCGATTGCCGCCCAAGTCTGGGTTCAGGCCAAGGCCGTGTTGATTACGGTGCTCTGGTCTGGTGTGGTGTCGGTCATTGCATTCAAGCTGGTGGACATGGTCATTGGCCTGCGTGTCAGCGAAGAAGACGAGCGTGAAGGTCTGGACATCACTTCGCACGGCGAGACTGCTTACAACCGTTAATCCGGTTCTGGCATCCAGGGGCGGAGCCCCTGCGCACACCGCCTGGCAAGACTTCGGTTTTGCCGGGCGGTTTTGTTTTTGGTCCTGCGGTGCGCGTCACAATGCACCCCTTTAGTGGCCTTTTCGCCGCCGTGTCGCCCTTTTTTCGTATTGCCCGTCCGCACCATGATCCAACACCCTGACTGGAAAACCCTGCATCCCACGCCCTATGCGCTGGGCGAATCTCCGTTCTGGCACCCGCAGGAGCAGCTGCTCTACTGGGTGGACATTCCCGGTAAAAAAGTCTTGCGGGCGGAAGCTGATGGGGGCTCCCTGCAGGTCTGGGACATGCCGACCGAGCCCGGTTGCATTGCCCCCGCGCACGCGGGCGGTCTGGTGGTGGCCTTGCGCCACGGCGTATTTCGCGCGCGCACTTGGGGCGGCCCGCTCGAGCCGGTGGCGGTGCTGCCCTACGACACCGCCACGGTGCGTGCCAATGACGGCAAATGCGACGCCCTGGGGCGTTTTTGGGTCGGCACCATCGACGAACCCAAGGCCAGCCACGCCGCCGCGCTGTACAGCATCGACGCGCGTGCAGCGGGTGCCGCAGTGGTCACGCAGCAGGCCTCCGGCGCACTGACCGGCAATGGGCTGGCGTGGGCGCCAGACAACCGCAGCGTGTATTGGGCTGACACGCCAAACCACGTCGTGCATGCCTGGGACTACGCACTGGACACCAATGTTTTAAGCGGCCACCGCACGCATTTGCAATTTGCGCCCAAGCCGTCGGGCTGGACTTTTCAGGATGCGCTCTACCAAGGTCGACCGGACGGCGCAGCCGTTGACGTGCAAGGCAATTACTGGGTCTCCATGTTTGAGGGCGCGCGTATTTGCCAATTTGCCCCGGACGGTTCGCTGCTGGCGCAGTACGCCACACCGGCGCAGTGCCCGACCATGCCCTGTTTTGGCGGGCCTGACCTGAAAACGCTGTTCGTCACCACGGCGCGCCATGGCCGCAGTGCGGCCGAGTTGGCGCAGTACCCGCAGTCGGGCTGCGTGTTTTCAATGCGTGTGGATGTCGCCGGTTTGGGCGTTAACTTTTATTCGGCCGCCTGAAGCCCGGCCGTTGGTGGCCTCAGCGCAGGCGGCGGTGCGCCTCTTCCAACGCTTGCGGCGTGTCCACATCGTGAATGCAGCCCGCGTCGTTGACCGCCAGCAGATGCGCCCCATGGCCTTGCACCAGCGCGCGGGCACCACTGTCACCGGTCAGCGCCAACAGCGCATCTCGGAAGGGGGCCGCAAAGCCCACCGGGTGACCGCGGGTGCCTTGCCAGGTGGGCACGACAATGGCATGCGTTTGCAGTGCCTGGGCGACTTCCAGCAGCGTGCCAGGCTGGATCAGGGGCAGATCGGCGGGCAGCACCAGCCAGCCTTGCGCCTGCGACGTGGCGGCCACGCCGCACGCAATACTGTCGCCCATGCCTGGCAGCGGCAGATGCGCCGTGTGGCTGCGCTCCACCACGTGCCAGGGCAAGCCGCTGGCGCGCACGGCGGCCAGTACCCAGTCGCGCACGGCGCGTCCGTGCAGAGGCGCCTGGAGTTTGTCGATTCCGCCACTGGCAGCGCGAAAGCGTTCGCTGCGCCCGGCGGCAAGCACGATGACGGTGGGTGAGTTGGACATGGGAGAGGCGATCTTATTGGAGGGGCCTGCACATTGTCCCGCTTCACAGGCTGAGCTCCCCACCAGGCACCAAGTTTTCAACCAGACGGCGTTCAAAAAATTCACGGCCAGGGCCGATCGCCCCAATTACCATTCAGTCTATGTCCACCCACTCCCACGCGCTTGACGCGATCATCGACCAGATTCGCCAAGCGCGCGGCGCCGACAAACCCTTGCGGGTGCGCGGTGGCGGCAGCAAAGACTTCTTCGGCAGCGGCCTGGGTGGTGAGGTATTGGAAACGGGTGGTTTGCATGGCATCGTCAGCTACGAACCCTCCGAACTGGTGGTCACGGTGCGTGCCGGTACGCCCTTGGCTGAACTTGAAGCCGCATTGCAGGAAAAGAACCAATGCCTGCCTTTCGAGCCACCGCATTTTGGCGAGGGCCTGGCCGGCTCGGGTACGGTCGGCGGCACGGTGGCCGCCGGGCTGAGCGGGCCTGCACGCGCCAGTGCAGGTGCGGTCAAAGATTTTGTGCTGGGTGCGCGCTTTGTCAACGGCCGGGGCGAGCACCTGACCTTTGGCGGCCAGGTCATGAAAAACGTGGCCGGCTACGACGTCAGTCGCCTGATGGCTGGCAGTTGGGGCACCTTGGGTGTGATCACCGAGGTGTCGCTCAAGGTCCTGTCCTTTGCACCGTGCGAAGCCACATTGGCCTGCGATCTGGCCCAAGGCCCGGCGCTTGATCTTTTGCAGCGTTGGGGTTCTCAGCCCCTGCCCCTGAATGCCAGTTGCTGGGTGCACGACCCTGCCGATGCCAGCGTGCCCAGCAGTGGCGCGGACAAGCTGTTTGTGCGCCTGCGCGGCGCGGTGGCGGCCGTGCAGGCGGCACTGCCGCGCATGCGTGCCGACGTGCGGGCGCTGGGCGGCGATACCCAGGTCATGGACAACGCCCAAGCCGGCCCGGATTGGGCTGCCGCGCGCGACCAGCGCTTGCCATTTTTCAGCGCACCCACCGCGCCCGACCTCTGCCTTTGGCGCCTGTCGGTTGCGCAGACCACACCGGTACTCGATTTGCCCTACGCGCCGTTCATTGAATGGCATGGAGGCCAACGTTGGCTCTGGGCTCCGGCCTCGGCAGCCCCGCAATTGCATGCGCTGGCGCAGCGGGCGGGCGGGCACGCCACGCTGTTTCGGCGACCGGCGGGTGCGCTCGCCCAGGTCAACGCCGGTGTGCCGGTGTTTGCCCCGCAAGACGCTGCGCAGGCCCGCATCCAAAGCGCACTGCAACACCAATTTGACCCGGACGGCGTGTTCAACACGCGCCGCCTGAACTCCGTGGTTTAAGCCTCGACAACTGCCATGCAAACCACGCTTTCCCCTGAATACCAAAACACCGCCGACGGCCAGGCGGCAGAAGCCATCGTGCGCAACTGCGTGCACTGCGGCTTTTGCACTGCCACCTGCCCCACCTACCAGCTGTTGGGCGACGAGCTGGACGGCCCGCGTGGGCGCATCTATCTCATCAAGCAAGTGCTTGAAGGCGCCGAGCCCACGCGCAAGACCCAGCAACACCTGGACCGCTGCCTGACCTGCCGCAACTGTGAGTCCACCTGCCCCAGCGGCGTGGAATATGGCCATCTGATTGACCTGGGCCGCAAGCTGGTGGACGCCAAGGTGGAGCGTCCCTTGCCCGAGCGTGCGCTACGCTGGGCGCTCAAGGAAGGTCTGCCCTCGCCCTTGTTTGGCCCGGCCATGAAGGTGGGCCAAGCGGTGCGTGGCTTGCTGCCGCAGTCCCTCCGATCCAAGGTCCCTGCGCCCCGGGACGCGGGGTCGGTCCCGGTGGCATTGCACGCACGCAAAGTACTGATGTTGGCCGGTTGCGTGCAGCCGTCCATGTCGCCCAATATCAACAGCGCCACGGCCCGCGTGCTGGACGCCGCGGGCATCCAGACGGTGGTCGCGCCTAAGGCGGGCTGCTGCGGCGCGGTCAAGTTTCACCTGAACGACCAAGACGGGGCCAAGCAGGCCATGCGCGCCAATATCGACGCCTGGTGGCCGCACATTGCGCCAGCCCAGGGGGCGGGGGTCGAGGCTATCGTGATGAATGCCTCGGGCTGTGGTGTGATGGTTAAGGACTACGGGCACGTGCTGCACGATGACCCTGTCTACGCAGCCAAAGCGCAGCGTGTGAGCGCGCTCACACGTGATCTGAGTGAGTTGCTGCCCGACCTGGTGGAAGCGCTCAAACCGCGTTTGGACCCGGCCGGCGTGCAGGCGGCGGGACTGCAGGCATTTCATGCGCCCTGTACTCTGCAGCACGGTCAAAAACTGTGTGGCGGTGTGGAGCAGCACTTTGAGGCCCTGGGTTTTGCGGTCAAGGTTGCGCAAAACGAAGCGCACCTGTGCTGCGGCTCCGCAGGCACGTACTCGGTGCTCAACCCCAAGATTGCTTACGAACTGCGCGATCGAAAGCTGGGCCATCTGCAGGCCTTGCAGCCGCAGGGTATCTGCAGCGCCAATATCGGCTGCATCACCCATTTGCAAAGCGGCACCGATACGCCGGTGCGCCATTGGGTGGAAGTGCTGGACGCGGCGCTACGGCCGGGCTGACACTGCGCTCTTGGCGGCGGTCTTGCGGAGCGCACCCGGGCTCTGGCCGTAGGCGGTGCGAAAACTGCGCGTGAAATGCGACGGGTTGGTAAATCCGCACTGGCGCGCCACCTCCAAAAGCGTGGCCTGGCTGTGGCCGATTTGCTGGTGTGCGTGCGCCAGCCTCAGCTTGAGGGCAAATTCGGTCGGTCCCATCCCAAGCTCGAGCTTGAACAAGCGCTGCAACTGGCGCACGCTCAAACCGACATGGCGTGCCAGGTATTCGGTCGGCAAGGGGCGGCTCAGGTTGCGTTCGAGCAGCAGCATCACTTTTCGGACCCGAGCCTCCTGCGTTTGCACGCCCACCAAGGGCTGGGGCTGGGTCGCCTTGGACGGCAGGGGTGTTTCGGCAATCATGATGCGCAGGGCTTTTTGCGCTCTCGAGGCACCGTCGTGCTGGCCCAGCAGGTGCGCGGCCAGATGCACCACGCTGGTTCCACCGGCGCACGTCAGCCGCTTGCGATCGACCAGGTACAGCGTGTCCGCGCTGGCGGCAATATGCGGGTGGCGGCGCTGGAATTCGGCCACATGGAACCAGCTGATGCAAGCCCGGTAGCCCTGCAGCAAGCCCAGTTGCGCCAGTACAAAGCTGCCCGTGCACACGCCCACCAGGGGCACGCCAAAGGTGTCGCAGTGCGCCAGGTAGTGTTGCAGTTGCGTGGGCAAATGCAGCGCGTCCAGCAGGCCACCCACCACCACCAGATAGTCCAGTTCGGAGGGGTCAAGTAAACCGCCGGTTGGCTGGACCCGTACGCCACAGCTGGATGGGATGGCTTGCATGTCGTGGCTGACCACGGTCCAGCTGCATTCGATGGGTCGGCTGCGATCGCCATCGTCTGCCGCGAGGCGCAAGGTGTCCACAAAGGCGGCAAAAGCCACCAGCGTAAATTTGGGTGCCAGCACAAAGCCAAAGCGCAGGGCTTGCACCGGACGCTCCGGCAGTGGATTGGCCGGAGTTTTAGCCATTGACCCGTGGTTTATTCCACGACTCCGCGCAAGGCCACGCTGCGTCGACGCAGCATCTCCAGCAGCAAAAGCATGCTGATGGCAAACAAAATCAGCATGAAAGCGGCCGACAGAATGGTCGGCGAGAGCTGCTCCCGCAAGCCGGTCCACATCTGGCGCGGCAAGGTCGTCTGCTCGGGCCCGCCCAAGAACAGCACCACCACCACCTCGTCAAACGAGGTGGCAAAGGCAAACAGCGCGCCTGAGAGCACACCCGGCCAGACGATAGGCAGCATCACCTTGCGAAAGGCCAGAAACTGCGAGGCGCCCAGGCTGCGTGCGGCGCGAATCAGGTTCATGTCAAAGCCGCCCAAGGTGGCCGTCACGGTGATCACCACAAACGGCATGCCCAAGACCGCATGCACCAGCACAATGCCCAACAGATTGTTGGCAATGCCCAGCTTGGAGAAGAAGAAGTAGGAGCCCACCGCCAGCACCACCACCGGCACGATCATGGGGGACACCAGCACCGCCATGATGAAGCGTTTGCCCGGAAGGTTACTGCGGTTCAGGCCCACGGCGGCCAGGGTGCCCAGGGTGGTCGCCAGCAGTGTGGCGAGTACGGCGGTCACCACGCTGTTGTAGATGGCATGCAGCCACACCGGGTTGCCAAACAGGTCGCGAAACCAGCGCAGGCTGTATTCCTGCACCGGGAAATGAAAGTAAGGTTCGTTGTTGAACGCCAGCGGCACCACCACCAAGACCGGTGCAATCAGGAACAGCAACACGGCGGCGCTAAACAGCTGCAGGGACCAATGGCCAATGCGCTGCACTGGCGTGGTGTAAAGGGGTAAAGAAGAGTTGCTCATCCGAGTTTGAGGTTGCCAGGACCGGCAATCCGGTCGTAAATCGCGTAGAGCACCAGCACCGCGCCCAACAAAATCGCCGCCAGTGCCGAGGCCAAACCCCAGTTGAGCGAACGGCCCATGTTGTCGGCCACAAAGTAGCTGATCATCTGGTCGGTCGAACCCCCCAGTAGCGCGGGCGTGATGTAGTAGCCCAGCGCCAGAATGAACACCAGCAAGGCACCTGCGCCCACACCCGGCACGCACTGGGGCAGGTACACCCGCAGGAAAGCGGTGGTGGGGCTCGCCCCCAGCGAGCGCGCCGCGCGCACATACGACGGCGGAATTTGTCGCATGACCGAGTACATCGGCAAGATCATGAAGGGCAGCAAAATGTGCGTCATGGCTGCCACCACGCCAAAGCGGTTGAACACCAGCGGCAGCGGCTCAGCAATCAGGCCGATGGATTGCAGCAAGGAGTTGATCACCCCTTCTTTTTGCAACACCACCATCCAGGCGGTGGTACGGACCAACAGCGAGGTCCAAAACGGCAGCAGTACCAAAATCAGCAGCAAGTTGGCGGTTTTGTCACGCAAGTGGGCCAGCAGGTAGGACAGCGGAAAGCCCAACAAAATGCACATCAGCGTCACCGTCAGGGCGACACCCAGGGTACGCAGGTAAATGGTGATGTGGATGCGTTGGTCTTCCGGCTGCGCGGCCACGCTGCCATCGGGCAAACGGCGTGCGTCCAGCGCGGACAAAAAGAACAGCGAATGGGTAGGTGAGGACAGGTTGCGGATCGTGCCCCAGACCGCAGGCTGTGCCCAGGCCGGATCTGCGGATTCAAAAAACGGGGCCCAAGGGCCTTCTTCCTGGCTCGCCACACGGCGCGCAGCGCGCATGAAAATCGCGCGCATGCCAGATTCTTCAATATTCAGGCGGTTGGCAATGGAGCCTGCTTTTTGCTCCTGCACCGCTTCTTTCAGGTCCAGGGCCAAAGCGGCATACACCGGCTCGGGTGGGGCCTGATCCCGGGGACCATTCCAGGCATCCAGAGCACGCACGGTGCGCGCCAGGTTGTCCGGAATGATCGGGTCATAGACGCTGTTGAGCAATACCGTGCCCAGAGGCAAGAGAAAGCTCAAAGCGACAAAGATGAACAATGGCGCGATCAGCGCATAGGCCCATAGATGGCCACGCCGTTCTGCTTTTCGCAGGCGTTGCCCCAGGTCCGGTGTGCTGATCGCTGTCATGTTCTTACTTCGCCAACCAGGCTGCGAACTTCTTGTTCAGGTCGTCCTGGTTTTCCATCCAGAACTGCGAGTTCGTGGGCATGGAGCGGCCAGGGTGACCGGCATTGGGCAACCAGGCTTTGTTCGGGTTGGAAGCCGGGATCAAAGCCAAAGACGACTTGCGGGTCGGCGCGTAAGGGATGTACTTGGCCTGGTCAGCCAAAGGCTGGCTGCTGCTGGCAAAGCGAATGAACTCTTGCGCGGCTTCCAGGTTTTTGGTGCCTTTGATGATGGCGTACAGGTCAGGGATCTGCACCTGGCCGTCCCACATCACTGCGAAGTCTTTCTTCTCTTTGACGTTGGCGTCCACGATGCGACCGTGCCAGGCGTGGGTCATGACAACTTCACCGGCGGCCAGCAACTGGGGTGGCTGCGCACCAGCGGTCCACCAGACGATGCTGCTCTTGATGCTGTCCAGCTTCTTGAACGCGCGGTCCACGCCAGCGGGGGTTGCGAGCACTTTGTAGATGTCGGCGACAGCCACGCCGTCAGCCATCAGCGCCCATTCCAGGGTCACGCTGGGGTCTTTTTTCAGGCCGCGCTTGCCAGGGAACTTGGTGACGTTGAAGAAGTCTTCCAGGGTCTTGGGGCCATTGGCCCCCATTTTGGCTTTGTCATACGCCACGATGTTGGCGTAAGTGATGACGCCAATCGCGCAAGGCAGGATCATGCCAGGGGTGAAGTCTTTGGCAGCCGGGGTGCCGTCAGAGCCAGCGGGCAGCTTGCTGGGGTCGATTTTTTCCAGCAGGCCTTCTTCGCAGCCTTTGAGGGCTTCAGCCGCTTCCAGATCGACCACGTCCCATTTCACGTTGCCAGACTTGACCTGTGCGCTGATCTCGCCCAGGGTGCCGCCCCAGTCCACCGAAGTGATCTTGGTGCCGGTCTTGGCGGTGAAAGGCTTGTGGTAAGCCTCTACCTGGCTGTTGGTGTATGCGCCACCCCATGAGGCCACGGTCAGCGCTTGTTGCGCAGCGCCAGTGGTTGGCAGGACGGCCATAACGGCGGCGCTAACGACCGTCAGAGCGCTTAAATGAATCTTCTTGAACATGCTATTTTCCTGTTAGATGAATGAATGCCGCCCTTACACGCCGTCCAGAGCCCGGCAGTCGGCCACATTCCACCCGAGGGTGGCAGTGCTGCCGGCTTGCAGGCTGAGGTCGCGTCCATCGTTGGGAAGCGTAACGATGAAATCTTCGAGTCCACATGCGTTCATGCGCAGGCGGGCGTAGCGGCCGAGGTAGGTCACATCGACCACCGTGCCAGTGACCAGGGTCTGGACCGCGCCGCTCGGCGGGTTCAGGTGAATTCGCTCGGGGCGGATCGACAGGCGCGTTGCCTGGCCCACCTGCTGCACGCCCACCGCCTGGGCGGCCAGACGTACGCCATTGGCCAGCGTGACTTCGCAGGTCGCACCCGACATTGCACTCACGTGACCGTGCAAGGTGTTGTTCTCGCCAATAAATTGCGCCACAAAAGCGTTGGACGGACTCTCGTAGAGCTGCGTGGGCGTGTCGATTTGCTGGATGCGGCCCTGGTGAAACACGGCGACCCGGTCTGACATGGCCAGCGCCTCGGTCTGGTCGTGTGTGACATAGACCACGGTGATGCCCAGCTCGTGGTGCAGGCGCTTGATTTCGTACTGCAGCTGCTCGCGCAGCTGCTTGTCCAAAGCCGAAAGCGGCTCATCCATCAGCACCAGTTGCGGCTCAAACACCAGCGCACGAGCCACAGCCACGCGCTGCTGCTGTCCCCCGGACATTTGCGCCGGGCGGCGTGCCTCAAATCCTTTCAGACCCACCTTGTCCAGCGCGCGCATGACGCGCTCGTGCGCCACGTGGCCGGTCACGCCGCGCACACTCAAAGGAAAGCCCACGTTCTCGGCCACCGTCATGTGCGGAAACAGCGCGTAGCTCTGAAACACCATGCCAATGTTGCGGTGCTCGGGAGCGATGCGATTGATCGGCTTGCCATCGAGGTAGATCTCGCCCGCCGTGGCGGTCTCGAAACCGGCCAGCATCATCAGCGTGGTAGTTTTGCCCGAGCCCGAAGGTCCGAGCAAGGTCAGGAACTCGCCCTGGGCAATATCAAGATTAAGGTCTTGCACCACGAGCTGCCGACCGTCGTAGCTTTTTTCTACGTGGTCGAAGCGGACATAGGGCTGTTGCATGGGGAGCGGGTTCCAGATTCAGGTTGAGTCCGTCTGATAAGCAGGTTTTGTGCCTATGCAGGAATGACGTTGTGCTTGGGGCCGTAGGGGAAGCCGGTGATGTTTTGGTGACCGTTTTCAGTGACCACCAATATATCGTGTTCCCGGTATCCTCCGGCACCGGGCAAACCCTCAGGCAGCATGATCATGGGCTCAATGGACACCACCATTCCTGGCTCGAGCACGGTTTCGATGTCTTCGCGGAATTCGAGTCCCGCTTCGCGCCCATAGTAGTGCGACAGCACGCCAAAAGAGTGCCCGTAACCGAAGGTGCGGTACTGCAGCAAACCGTACTCTTCGTAGATCTTGTTGAGTTCAAGCGCGACGTCGCAGCAGCGCATGCCGGGCTTGACCAGCTTTTGGCCTTCTTCGTGCACGCGCACATTGACTTCCCACAACTTGAGGGACGCCGCGTCCACCTCGCCGAAAAACAGCGTGCGCTCGAGCGCCGTGTAGTAGCCCGAAATCATGGAGAAACAGTTCAGGCTCAGGATGTCGCCCTTTTGCACTTTGCGTGTGGTCACCGGGTTGTGGGCGCCATCGGTGTTGATGCCCGATTGGAACCAGGTCCAGCTGTCCATCAGTTCGGTGTGTGGGTAGCGCTTGGCGATTTCGCGCACCATGGCCTGGGTGGATGCCAGCGCCACTTCGTACTCGGGCACGCCTTCGTGCACGGCGGCCACCAGCGCGGCAGCGCCGACGTCGCAGACCTGTGCGCCGTTTTTGATGAACTCGATTTCCTCTGCGGATTTGACCATGCGCAGCTTCATGCAGTCGGCGGCGATGTTGGTGAACTCCACGTGTGTGAGCACCGACTTGATCTTGTCCATGCGCTCCAGCGGCAGGTGGTCGTATTCCAGGCCCACACGGCCATGGTTGGGTACTTCTTGCGCAATCGCGCGGAAGTAGTTGCCGCTTTGCCAGTCGGTGTAGATCACGGCGCGGTCGCACACGCCTTTGCGCCAGGGTTGGCCACCGTCAATGTTGGCGGCAATGATGACGGCTTTGTCCTGCGTGACCACCAGGCTGTAGAAGCGGCCAAACGAGCAGTACAGGAAATCGCTGTAGTAATTGATGTTGTGGTAGCTGGTGAAAATTACCGTATCAACCGAACGCTGCGCCATCATGGCGCGCAGTTTGCGGATGCGGTTGGCGTATTCGGCGTCCGAAAAGCTGTGGCGGACGCGCTCGCCGTTGTCGATGGTTATCAGGTTGGGCATGGTCATGGTAGTTCTCCGGAGGTTGCTGCTAATCGACCCCGAGTATTAAGGCAAAACCGCGACGTAGAATGCCGAATTACGCCAACAGTCTTTCTTTAAATGCCAGGCCTTGTTGCCGGCTTGCGCGGTCCTTTTGAGGGGGCGCTCCAAAACGGGGCGTGTAGCGCGCCGTCAGGTGCGATGGGGATGCGAATCCGGTCTCGGATGCAATATCGCGGATGCTTTTGTCGCTGCGCTGCACCAAAATGCGCGCATGTGAGAGCCGGATGTCCAAATAGATGCGCTCCGCCGACTTGGCAAACTGTTGGCGAAAAAGCCGTTGCAAACTGCGCAGCGGCATGCCGGCAAATTGTGCGATTTCCGCAATGGTCAGCGGCTCACTCACATTGGCCTCCATCAAGCGCAGCGCCTCCACTGCGGCCGGGTGGGTGACACGCTCCTGGTGGATGATGGACACGGTCTGCACATCGGTCAGGCTGCGCCGCTCCACCACCAGCAGATTGGCCACTTCGTTGGCCAACTGGCGGTTGCCCGGCGCCATCGTCAAAAGGTAGGTCATCAGGTCCAGCGGCGCCACACCGCCGCTGCAGGTGTAGCGGTCCCGGTCGACTTCAAAAAAGTGCTGGGTCACGATTACCTGTGGAAACTGTTCGGCCAGCGCTTCGTGGTCTTCCCAGTGAATGGTGCTTCGGTAGCCATCCAGCAATCCGGCTTGCGCCATCAAATAGGCGCCGGTATCAATGCCACCCAGCGGCAGGCCCTGGTGGGCCATCTTTTTCAGCCACAGCGTGAGCGCCCGCAAGCCACGGCTGGGAATCGGGTTCGGGCCAATCACAAAAACCACATCCAAGGGGGGCGCCTCGGCCAGGCTGTGCTGCGTCATGAGCTGAATGCCGTCGCTTGAGGACACGAGTCCGCCATCTACCGACAGCAGCACGGAGCGGTAGGTGGCGCGGCCCAGCACGTTGTTGGCAATGCGCAGCGGATCGACGCAGGCACTCAGTGCAATCAGCGAAAAATTCGGCACCACCACAAAGCCGAAGACCAGAGATTGCTTGGACGAAGCCATGGTGGGAAACGCTTTAGGCCCGTGGCAGCACTGCCTCAATTTCCTGCGCTAATTGGGCCGGCTTGTCGGTGGGCGCAAAGCGTTTGCGGACCAAGCCGTCGGGTCCTACCAAAAACTTGGTGAAGTTCCACTTGATGGACTCCGTGCCCAAAATGCCTGGCGCCTGCTGGCGCAGCCACTGGAACAGCGGATGGGCGTTGGCGCCGTTCACGTCCACCTTGGACATCATGGCAAAACTCACGCCGTAATTCTTCTGGCAAAAATTGGCAATCTCGCTGTTGCTGCCCTTGTCTTGCGCGCCAAATTGGTTGCAGGGAAATCCCAGCACCACCAAGCCTTGGGAACTGTATTTTTGGTGCAGTGCCTCCAGGCCGGCAAACTGCGGCGTAAACCCGCAGGCGCTGGCCGTGTTCACGACCAGCAGGGCTTTGCCTGCGAGGCTGCTGAGCGCAAGGGGCTTGCCATCAATGGCAAGGGCATCAAAGTCAAAGGCTGTTGTCATGGCTACTTCCGGTAACAGAGTGGGTGGAACCGCTGCCCCAAGCGGCGGGCACCAGACGCCTATGCCGGCTCCACAGCCAGCGCAGGCGCGCCCGAGGATAACGCAGACAAGAGCGCTGCCAGCATGATCAGCGCACCGCCCAAGGCGGTGGCCCACGCCATCGTGGCGGCCCCCAGCAGCACCGCAGATCCACTGGCAAACACGACCTCGCACAGCATGATCAAAGAAGTGGCGTTGGCGCTCAGGCGGGCTGCACCGTACTGAAGCGCCGCACTGGCCACGCCCACCATCAGTGCCAGCACCATCACCACACCGCCCCAAGACCAGGCCACTGCCGGTGGCAGATTCACGACCCCAGTCGCCAAGCCGATCACTGCTGCGATCGAACACATCAGGGCGCCACCCGCCAGCATGGCGCTGGTCAGGGTCAACGCAGGAAAGGCCCGCAATTTACGCAGCAAGATATTGGTCAGCGCAAAACTCAGGCCCCCCAAGAGCGCAAGGCCATCGGCCAAGTCTTGGGGCCAGGGCCACGGGGAGTCCGGCGTCTTGAGCACCAGCACCACGCCGCCCACTGCCAAGGCCACCCGCAGAAGTGACGCGCGGGTCGGTCGTTCTCCCAACAAGGGCCAGGCAAGAATCACCACCCACGCCGGCATCAGATAAAAAAGCAGTACCACGCGCACCACATCGCCCACGGTCACGGCCCAGTTGAACCCCACGTTGGTCATGCCGCCTGCCAGCATGAGCAGCCACAGCCAGCCGGACTGCCCCAGGGGCCGCAAGACGCCCGCTCGAACCACCAGGATCGCCGCCAGCACCAGCAGGTCCACCAGCACGGTGGCCCACAGCGGGTGCAGACCCAGTGCGGCCAACTGGTGAAACGGCAGCCACATCAGGCCATAGCACAGCGCATTGAGGAGCAGCGCAGAAGCCGCCAGCGCTGTCAGGCGGCGGGTCATCCGTGCAGGTTGTCGTTGCGTGCGATCTCGAGCAGGCGCTGAACTTCTTCACCATGTTCGCGGCAGTTGCGGTCGTGCCAGCGCTTGATGATCCACATGCAACCCGCCACCAAAATGCCAAAGGCACTGATCGCCGCGAACGCTGACACACCCATACCCGCCGACAGGCTGTACAAGCCGCCCAGCACCAAGATACAGGTTTGTTCATTGAAGTTTTGCACTGCGATGGAGCGGCCGGCGCCCATCAGGTTGTGGCCGCGGTGTTGCAGCAAGGCGTTCATGGGCACGACCAAAAAGCCCCCCAAACCGCCCAGCAGAATCAGGAAAGGCGCGGCGACCCAGACGTTGGAGATAAAAATCAGCATGATCACCAGCACCCCCATAGCCACGCCCAGCGGCATGACACGGGTGGCAAATTCCAGCCGCATGCGCAATGAGGCCACTACCGCCCCGACGGCCGTGCCCACCGCCACCACACCCACCAGCGACGAAGCCTGGGTCACCGAATAGCCCAGCGCCATGGCGGCCCACGCCAGCACGATGTAGCGCAAATTGCCGCTCACGCCCCAAAACAAGGTGGTGGTTGCCAGCGAGATCTGCCCCAGCTTGTCACCCCAAAGGCGCGTATTGCACGACCAGAAATCAGGCAGCAGGCTGATGATCCGGTGCGGCAGCGGGCGCATTTCAACGCCGGTCAGGGGAATGCGGGTGTTAAACCAGGCCGCAACCAGATACACCCCAATCAGCAGGCTGATGGCCGCCTCGGGTGCGGTGTCAATGCCCGTGTCCACCCAGGGAATATCCAAGCCCAGCAAATAGGGCGCAATCTGTGGTCCGACCAGTTGGCCGCCCAGGAGGACGCCCAAGATGATGGAGGCAATCGTCAGCCCCTCAATCCAGCCGTTGGCTTTGACCAATTGGGAGGCCGGCAACAGCTCGGTCAGGATGCCGTATTTGGCTGGCGAATAAGCAGCTGCGCCCAGGCCCACCACTGCGTAGGCCATGAGCGGGTGGCTGCCAAACAGCATCAGCAGGCAGCCCGCGATCTTGATGCTGTTGCTGACCAACATCACCCGCCCCTTGGGGAAGGCATCGGCATAGGCTCCCACAAAAGGCGCCAGCACCACATAAAAGAGCGCAAACATCGGGACCAAAGCCGCTTGCTGCCATTCGGGCGCTTGGGCGCTCCGGAGCAATTGCACTGCCCCCACGAACAAGGCGTTGTCGGCCAGCGAGCTGAAAAACTGCGCTGCCATGATGGTGAAAAAACCGCGTTTCATCAAAAAAGGTGCAAATCGCTAGAGGGGAATGGCGGTGGTGTGAGGCGGGTCAATTGGCAAAGTCCGAGGGTTATAGCACGCAGTCGTAGCGGGAGCGTCTTAGCCCTTGGCCCGACGCGGCTACAGTTGCGCCATGCCGCGCCCCATCCAAGCCACCGTCCATACCCAGGCCTTGCGCCACAACCTGCAAACCGCGCGCGCCCGCGCGCCCGATGCCCGCGCCTGGGCGGTGGTCAAGGCCAATGCCTATGGCCACGGCATTGAGCGCGCCTTTGAGGGACTGCGCGGAGCGGACGGCTTTGCACTGCTGGACCTGGACGAGGCCCAACGCCTGCGCGCCCTCGGCTGGCGCGGGCCCATTTTGTTGCTGGAGGGTGCTTTTGAGCTGCGCGACCTGGAGTGGTGTTCGCGCCTGGATCTGTGGCACACCGTACACAACGAGGCGCAAATCGACATGCTGGCCGCCCACAAAACCAATGTGCCGCAGCGCGTGTTTCTGAAAATGAACAGTGGCATGAACCGCCTGGGCTTTCGCCCCGAACAGTACCGCGCCGCCTGGACCCGACTGAATGCGCTGCCGCAGGTGGACGAAATCTCGCTCATGACGCATTTCAGCGACGCCGACGGCGCGATTGGCGTGGCCCGGCAACTGGCGACGTTTGACGCGGCCAGCGCCGACTTGCCGGGTGAGCGCTGCATCAGCAACAGCGCGGCCACCCTGCGCCACGCGCACTGCGCCAACGACTGGGTGCGCATCGGCATCGCCCTGTACGGCAGCGCCCCCGATCACCCCGAACACCCCGCCGCACACTGGGGCCTGCAGCCCACCATGAGCCTGCGCGCCCAGATCATTGCCACCCAAGACCTGGCGCCCGGTGACACCGTGGGCTACGGGTCGGCCTTTGTGGCGGAGCGCGCAATGCGCATTGGCGTGGTGGCTTGTGGTTATGCCGACGGCTACCCCCGCATCTGCCCGACCGGCACGCCAGTGCTGGTCAATGGCATGCGCAGCCACACCGTGGGCCGGGTCAGCATGGACATGCTGGCGGTCGATTTGACAGATTTGCCCAGCGCCACCTTGGGCAGCGAGGTGACGCTTTGGGGCGCCGCCTCGACCGGGCAAGTCCTGTGCATCGATGAGGTCGCCGCCTGCGCGCAAACCCTGGGCTACGAACTCATGTGCGCGCTCGCCCAGCGGGTACCGGTGGTGGTGGAGTAAACCCCACCCACCCACCCACCCACGCTGGCACTTACAGCGGCGCAGAGATGGAGACGCCGAGCACCCAGTTGCGGGGCAGGCCGGGTTCAAAATAGCCAGCGCTTGTTTGGTTCACGATGACGGAGCCATCGTAGCGCTCATCATTGGCATTGTTCAAGCGCGCATAAAGAGTGACCGCGGCTTTGTCCATGGCCCATCGTTGGCTAGCGCTTAAGTTGATGATCGTATGTCCATTGGCAGAAAAATCATTTTTGTCATTGGCGTAGATGCGCCCTGCCTGCACAAGTTCGGCGCTTAGGCGTGTTCCTAAGAGTGGCTTTTTGGCGCCGGATTGGGCGGGTTCGCTAGTCCAAGCCAGCTCCGAGAAAACAGAAGTCTGTGGGATGCCTGGGATTTTGTTACCAGCTGCTACTTTCCCGGTCGGAGGTACAAATTCTTTGGAGTAAGTTGCATCAATCATTGATGCGGCCAAACTGGCAGACCAATGTGGATTCAGAAGCGTGGATGCAGAAAGTTCCCACCCAACGCGTGAGGTACCAGGGGTATTCTGGTAGGACGTTGGCCCGCTGCCTCCTGCTAATACAACGATTTCGTTGGTCGAATCAATTTGGAAGGCAGACAGGTCAACCCGCGAATCGCGATTGGGTGCCCACTTTGCGCCCACTTCATAGTGCCGGCTGGCCGAAGCATTCAAGTTCGGATTGAATTGGGCTGTTACTGGATCACCTTGGTACGCCGTTTCAGCCAGTGTCGGTGTTTCAAATCCTTGGCCGTAGTTGGCATAGAAATTTAAATTTTCTTTGGCAAAATAAGTCAAGCCTATGATCGGGTTTGCTGCGCTGAAACTGGCGCTGCCAGACCCGTCTGGACTACCAGCGTTGATCCAATAGTCGGTGCTGACAAATCGGACCGAGCTGGCGCGCAGTCCCCCAACCACATCAACCTGGTCTGAAACATGGGCCGTAGCTTGAAAAAAAACATCGCTGTTTTCGGCCTGATTGTCTTCATCACGCGAAAGTTCCTTAGCGATCGAAGGATCCTTGGAAGGATCCTTGCCTTTGACCCCTTTGGGTGAATACCCCGCTTGTCGACGTTCGATGGAACGATCAAACTCATAGCCCGCGGCCCAGTCCACTGGAATATCTGACCAAGTAGTCTTTGCGTTGTACTGGATTCCAACACCGTAATAGGCTCGGTTCAAACCGGTCCACAGCGCTGAACTTTGGTATTGCAGGTTTTCTCGAGTGCCGTAGTAGGCGCGGGTTGTGATGGACTGGCCTTGGTTCAAAGTGTAAGTAGCTGAACCACCCAATTGGTTTTGCGAGACGATTTTTCGCGTCAAATTAGCGACTGCATTTGTACCAGCCGCTGTGGGGTTGATATAACCCTCTTTCAACCCCAGCGGATCCTGCGCCAGTGGCATATCAAACTGGTTGAACACCAGGTTCACGCGCGTCTGGTCGTTGGTGTTGAAGTCAAGCTTGCCGTTGAATTGTTTTCGCTCGGTGCGGCTGTTGTCGCGGTAGCCGTCAATGCTGAAGGTGGCGTAGTCAGCCACGATGCCATAGTCCCCTACGGTGTCCGAGAACTGGTAATCCGCGCGGTGCAACCCAAAGTCGCCTACGTAGTACTGGTAGTCGACTTGGGGCAGCTTGGAGGCGGGTTTGGTAAAGGCCTGGATCACGCCGCCCGATGCGTTTCCGTAGAGTTGTGCCAGTGGCCCACGCAATACTTCGATGCGGTCCATGGAGGTCAGGCTGACCGAAGAGCCTTGGCCCTGGCCGTCGGGCGTGGAGGCGGGGATGCCGTCAATCAGCAGCCGGATACCGCGAATGCCAAAGGCCGCTCGCGCGCCAAAGCCGCGGATGGAGACCTGCAAGTCCTGCGCGTAGTTGCTGCGGTCCAGGATAGTCAGGCCGGGCACGCGTACCAGGGACTCGGACAAATTGACTTGCGGGCCGCCGTTTTGGATGGCTTCGCGACCCACCGTTTGGATGGCTGCGGGCGCGTCAAAGCTGCGGGCCTCAGCACGCGACGCGCTGACCACCACTTCGTCCAGGGTTTGGGCCTGGGCCGGTGCGCTCAGGCCGGCGGCCAAAGAGACGAGGGCGATCGCTATGGGCGTGAGCTTGGATATCGGGGACATACGTTTACCTAAAAATTTTGACCGCACTGTCAACGGAAAGTGATTTCAATCAGGGGGCTTCGACGGTGACCTTGATGGCGCTGTACCACGCGGCGAGTTGCGCAATCTCAGTGTCGGTCAGTGGTTTTGCGATCACGCCCATGACCTCGTTTTGCCGCTTGCCGCTGCGGTAGTTCTTGAGCTGCTCGCTGACGTAGATCGCCTGCTGGCCGGCAAGATTCGGAGCATTGGGAAGCGATGCCTGGCCATTGGCGCCATGGCAAAGGGCGCAGGCAATATCGGCCTTGGCACGTCCTAGTGCCACGTCATTGGCGCTAGCGCTGGCGCATAAGGCAGCACTGGCCAGCAAAGTGCAAAGAATTTTCTTCATGGATTGACGGTATAAAAAAGTGGGGCCCCCGAAAGGGCCCCGGTTCACTCAAACCAAGGGAGCAAGTCCCTTGGTCCTATCCCAGATCAGTTTCCGGTGTAGCTGATGCGATAGATCGCGCCAGCGTAGTCGTCTGATACCAGGATCGAGCCGTCAGGCAGGTTGGCCACGTCGACAGGGCGGGCCAAAGCACGTCCGGTAACTTTGTCCAAGAAGCCATCGGCGAACACTTCAGAGGGTCCTGCGTTGCCGTCGGCCTTGATTGGCACGAAGTTGATCAGGTAGCCACTGGGTGTGGTGCGGTTCCATGAACCATGTGACGCCACGAACAAGCCGTTTTGGTACTTCGCGGGGAAGGCCTTGCCGGTGTAGTGGGCTACGCCGAGCTGAGCTTGGTGGGCAGGGAACTCAACTTGCGGGAAGATGTGGCCCGCTGGCTCTTTCATGTCCTTCAGGTCTTCAGCGGCAGGAGAGCCTGCCACTTTGAAGCGACCGTTGTAGTACGGGAAGCCAAAGTGCTCGCCAGCTTTGGACAGCTTGTTCAACTCGCCGGGTGGAATGTCGTCACCCAAGCCGTCGACCTGGTTGTCGGTGGTCCAGATGTCGCCCTTAGGTCCGATCGTCAGGCCTGCGGGGTTGCGCATGCCTTTGGCATAAACCATGCGGCCCGAACCGTCGAGACCGTTGTAGCGGACCACGCCACCGATACCCACGTCTTCATACAAGGCAACTTTGTCTTTGGGCTGCACGTTGTAAGGTTGACCCAGGGTCACGTAGATTTTTCCGTCTGACGCAACTTTGCAAACACGACCGGTGTGGTTGAAGGACTGCTCTTCGACGGGAATCAATTTGCCCTCGGGAACAATCACGCCGACCGCAACGTCCGGGCCTTCATAGAAGTACTCGGCTGCAGGGAAGTGAAGAATGCGGTTGGATTCGGCAACCACCAGGAAACCGTCTTTGGTGAAGCAAACGCCGTTGGGGTTGCTGAACTTGATGGAAGGCGCAAATGCCTTGACTTCGGTTGCAGCGTCGCCGTTGTTGCGGTTGGTCACGGCATACACGCTGGTCTTGCGGGTGCCGACAAACAGCATGTTGGTCGAGGGTGCTACGGCCATGTAGCGTGCGTCAGGGACCACCGCATAGAGGTCGATCTTGAAGCCGTCGGGCAATTTCACTTTTTTCAGGTTGGCCCGAATGGCATCCGCGTTTTTGCCTTCTTGAGGGATGGCGGGGATGTTCATGTTGGTCGCGGTATTGCCCATACGCTGGAGCGTCGACAAATTGGCGTCCTGCGCAAACGACGTCGTGGCGCCGAGCGCTGCCACGGCGAACGCGAGTGATGTGAGTCTGTTGATTTTCACGGTGTTCCTCTTTGAAAAGATTAAAAGCAGAGTTGATTTGCCTTCAGCAAGGACAAAAATTTGCCCTGGGCCTCCGTCAATGTAGTGACGCAACCTGCCTCAAAGAATGGGGTAAACCCCTAAATTTCCGTGGAAGTGCCCAACTTCACCGTCTATTTTTTCACTTCAAAATCAAAAAAAATTCACACTCCGTTTTGAGAACAGACGCACCGTTTGTTTCGCCGGCATTTGCCCATTTACGAGGCCCTTGTCCCAAGGATCTGCGCGGGTCAAATTCCCCGTCCGATCCTCGGTTTCAGGCCCGACCTGGCAACCACTGGCCCAGCGCAAACACCGAATTGGGTGCACTGGGGCGATCCAGCGATTGGGTCGGTTTTTTCAAGACGCCTTTGTGGCTGGGTTTTCGCTCTTCGACCGTGAAGCCTTTGGCGCGTTGTTCCAACGCCAAACTGCGCAAACTGATGGTTTGCATGTGCGCCATCAGTGCGGTGTGCAGTTGTTCCCATAGTGCTTGAGTCATGTCGGTCGGGCCGCCTGTGCCAGAGGCGTCCTCTTCGGGCAGCGCAGGGCTGCTGCCCTCAATAGCGGTCACGATATCGGCCACTGAAATGGTGTCGCCCCGAAAGCCCAGCGTGTAGCCGCCTCCAGGTCCGCGCGTGCTCTCTACCAGGCCATGCTGGCGCAGTTTGGCAAACACCTGTTCCAGGTAAGACAGCGAAATGCCATGGCGCAGCGCCAATTCACTCAAAGGAACCGGACTGTGGCGTTGGCGCAGGGCCAAGTCAATCATGGCGTTGATCGCAAAACGGCCCCGGGTACTCAGTCGCATACCAATCTCCTTAAATAAACACCAACAGTTCCAAGCGGGACGCAAGGTGCAGCACGCCCCAAGACGCTCGACTGTAAATGCGTTTATTCTTCGCGTAAATTCGTATTTATTACAATTTAACTTCGATTAATCCGAAGTGTTTGCATGAACCTCGCCCCTGAGCCGAACTGACCGCCATGAACTTCAAGCACTTGCACTATTTTTGGGTCACCGCCAAGGCCGGCGGCGTCATGCGGGCGGGCGCCCAGCTGCACACCACGCCCCAAACGCTGTCCGGTCAAATCCGCCTGCTGGAAGAAGACCTCGGCCGCAAGCTCTTCAAAAAAAGTGGCCGCTCGATGGAGCTGACCGAGGCCGGACGGCTGGCGCTGGGTTACGCCGACCAAATTTTTTCTTTGGGCGGTGAACTGGAAACCGCGGTGCGCCACGCGCACGGGGGGCAGCCGGTGCTGGAGTTTCGGGTCGGGGTGGCCGATGCGGTCAACAAATCGGTCGCCTACCGGCTGCTGGAGCCTGCCTTGAGCTTGGAGGTGCCGGTGCGCATGGTGGCCAGCGAGGGCAAGTTTGCGGATCTTTTGTCGCAACTGGCGCTGAATCGCCTGGACCTGGTGATTGCCGACGAGCCGATGTCGCGGCGGATTAACGTGCGGGCCTTTAACCATTCATTGGGACGCAGCAGCATGGCCTTCTTTGCCACAGCAGCCTTGGCCGCACAACTTCAGGGCACGTTTCCCGCGTGCCTGAGCGGCTCGCCGATGCTGATTCCGGGTGCCCAAGCCTCGGTGCGCCAACAACTGGAAGCCTGGTTCACCCGCCATGGCATCGCCCCGCGCATCGTGGGCGAGTTTGATGACGGCGCTTTGATGACCGCCTTCGGCCGCCAAGGCCGGGGTGTTTTTGTGGTGCCCGGCGTCATGGAGGCCGAAACCATCGCCCAATATGGGGTGCAATGCGTGGGCCGAAGTGAGGAGTTGGTCGACGAGTTTTTCGCGGTTTCAGTGGAGCGCCGCATTACCCACCCCTGCGTGGTCGCCATCACCGACGCCGCGCGGGGCCAATTGTTCAGTTAGGTGACCCCGAGGCAGGCAATCGCGGTGAAAATAGGCCACAAATTACCCGGCTCTTTCGACTAAGGCTTTGCCATGCACGCTCCTGCTTTCTTTTTTCGGCGCCCGCTCTGGGCGCTGGTGACCCTGCTGTTAAGCCAGTACGGCAACCCTGCACTGGCGCAACCCGCGGGTCTGCCCTTGTGGGAATTCGGGGCTTTTGGGGGCACTTTAAGCAGTCCGGCTTACCCGGCGTCCACGGAGCGCATCAACCGCAACCTGGTCTCGCCCTACTTTATTTACCGGGGTGAGCGCCTGAGTGTGGACCGCGACGGGATCGACGCACGCCTGCGACTGGCACCGGGCTATGAGCTGGACCTGGGCGTGAGTGGCTCTTTTCCCGCGATGTCGGACGGCATCAGCGTGCGCCAGGGCATGCCCGACATGGGTACGCTGCTGGAATTTGGCCCGCGGCTGAAGGTGGACTTACCGAGTCCTGGTGCCGGTCTGCGGTTGGGTTTGGACCTGCCGCTGCGCGAAGTATTTGAAATCAGCGGTGGTGCACGTGGCCAGGGCCTGGTGTTTGAACCGGCCCTCGTGCTGGACGCCGCCAATGTGGGCGGTGGCTGGAGCCTGACGGCCAAGGCCGGCCTGACCTGGGGCGACCAACAGATTAACCAGTATTTCTACGGCGTGTCACCGACCTACGCCACCGGACTTCGCCCGGTGTATGAAGCGCAGTCCGGGCTGATGAGCGCACGGGCCAGTCTTTCCACCAGCAAGAGCCTGGGGCCCGATGTGCGTGTGTTTGGCTACGCGCGAATGGACTACTACGGCCTGAGCGCCAACACTGCCAGCCCCTTGCACCTCCAAAACAGCAGCCCGTCGCTCGGGCTGGGCCTGGTCTGGACGCTGGGCCGCTCAGACACCCGAGCCGGCGAGTAAGCGCGCGGCGGCCACTGGCCGCCGTCCGTTTGATTTTTCTCACAAAGCCTTCGCATTCAGGCCCGGCTTTGCCCTGTTTGCGTCAGCCTGTGTCGGTTGGGCGACTGGCCCGGACTGCGGGCCCCCGGATACTCGCACGGTGTTCCCACTTTTCTTTGGCCTTTGTCCATGAGCGCCAGTCGCCCTGCCAAGCCGCGCGCGGCGCGCAGTCTGGCGCTGTGGATTCGCCACGCCCGGATGCAGGGTCACCTGATGCCCGATGTGTGGCGCGGCATGTTTTGGGTGGCGCTCAGTGGCATGGTGTTCACCTTGTTGAATACCGTGGTGCGCGCACTCACGCTCACCATCGACCCCTTTGAATCCCAGTTTTTGCGCTACCTGTTCAGCGTGGTCATCATGCTGCCGCTGTTGCTGCGCGAAGGGTGGCGCAGTTACCGGCCGGTCAATATGTCGGGTCAGCTGTGGCGCGGTGCGATGCATACGCTGGGGCTGATGTTCTGGTTTACCGCGCTGCCGCATCTGGGGCTGGCCGACACGACGGCGATTGGCTTTACCGGACCGATTTTCATCATGCTGGGCGCGGCCTGGTTTTTGGGCGAAAAAATGCGCGCCGACCGCTGGGTGGCGGCACTGTTTGGTTTTGCCGGGGTGATGGTGGTGATTGCACCCAAACTCACTGGCCAAGGGGGCTGGTATCCGCTCATCATGCTGGCGTCATCGCCGATTTTTGCCGCGTCATTTCTCATGACCAAAAGCCTCACCCGGACCGAGTCGCCCGGCGTCATTGTGCTGTGGCAGGCCATGTCGGTCACGGTCCTGAGCCTGCCCATGGGGCTGTTGCACTGGACGACACCCACGCCCTTGCAATGGCTGGGTTTTGTGGTTGCGGGGGTGCTCGGGGCACTGGGCCACTACCTGCTGACCCGTGGTTTTCGCGCCACCGACATCTCGGCGACCCAGTCGCTCCGTTTTTTGGAGCTGGTGTGGGCCGCGCTGATGGGGTGGCTGGTGTTTTCGGATGTGCCCAGTCACACCACCTTTCTCGGCGCACTGGTGATCCTGGCGTCTACGGTGTGGATCGCACGGCGTGAACACCGGCGCGAGGCCGCACTGTCGGCCCCGACCTGACTTGCCCCGCCGCCGCCGCGTGGGCGGCAGGGCCGGGGCTCCGGTGTCAGGACCTAGCCGGCGAAACCTCCCAAACTTAACCCTACAGCACCTTCACTGCCTTGCACGCCTGGCAGAAGGCAAGTCCACAGGAAAAGGCTCAGGGCATAAGCGCCTGGCGCCGCCCGAGTGGAACGATGCCTTGCGCTATCAGCACCCCCAGCCCCACCAAAGCGGCGGCCAGCGCCTGCATCCAGTCCCAGGCACCCCCCATCGCAAACAAAATCAGCATCACATAAAACGGCGTTGCGTTGATATGCAGCGAAGACAGGGCAATCCCCAGGCTGCCAATCGACATGATCCAAAGCACCTGGCTGATGGCCATGCCGCCAATTGCATATATTGCCAGCGCCCCCAGTTCTTTCAGCCCCAGCACGCTCCAGTCGGGCCCCGCGCCCCCCAACAGGGCATTGGCCAGGGCCACCAAAGTGGTGGCCAGCGCCGCGCCGCTCAGGGTCACCGTGGTGCGGCCCAGGGGGCTCAGCGTGGGAAACGAAGTGACCGTCATCCGCGAGCCCAAGGTGTAGAGCACGACCGAACCAAAGCACAGCAGAGCGCCCAGACCCATGCCCAGTCCATCGCCGGCACCGCCCAGCGCCATCACGCCGCCGCCCAAGCTCAGCAATACCCCCAAGACCAGCGCCAGGGTCATCTTGCGTCCGTCCAAAGCCACCTCAATGGCAATGCCCACGACAGGCATGGCTGCTGAAATCACCGCTACGGTCACCACATTGGTGCGACCTTGCCCCAGTACCAACATGAAGGCGCCCACACCAATGCCAGCCCCGCCCACCAGCACCCCTTTGCCCCAGTGCGCTTCGCGCAGTGCCTGTGTGCCCTCCAGCCACCACCACAGCGGCAGCAAACATAGCGCTGCCATCACCATGCGCGCCGCGGTGAGCGGCAAGGCGGGTACGGTACCAATCAGCAGGTCGGCCGCAGGCAGGCCTACAGCCCAGACCAGCATGGACAGCATGCACAAGAAGTTGGCCAGTGCGGGACTGTTGGGCACGCGCAAATCAGACCCCGCCTTGCGGGTGGGTGGGGTCAATCCAGAGTACGGTTTCGGGCTTTTCTACCGGTTCGATGTCCATGTTGACCGCAATCGCCTGGCCGTCGCTGCGACACAGCACGCACTCCAAGGCCTCGTCGGCGCTGGCGTTGATCTCCTGATGCGGCACAAAGGGCGGTACATAAATGAAGTCGCCCGGACCGGCCTCGGCTGTGAACTCCAGCGCGTTGCCCCAGCGCATGCGCGCCCGGCCCTTGACCACATAAATCACGCTCTCCAGCGGCCCGTGGTGGTGCGCACCGGTCTTGGCATTGGGGTGAATATGCACCGTTCCGGCCCACAGTTTTTGCGCACCGACGCGGGCAAAGTTGATGGCCGCCTTGCGGTCCATGCCTGGTGTGGACGGCACATTGCCATCAAGCTGGTCTCCCGGAACCACGCGCACGCCATCGTGCTTCCAGTCGGTGGGGGCGTGGTCATGGTCATGGTCGTGGGCGGGCTGTGCAGGGGTGTCCATGGAGCGTTTCTCGGTTGGCGTGCAGTTTAGAAGTGGTACTGAATCTTGCTGAAATCACTGGTGGCAAACACATACAGGATCGTCAGATCCTCTTCAAACTCGTTGTTGATCTGGTGCTGGGCGTTACCGGGAATAAACAGCATCCTGCCAGGATCGACGGGGTGTACCACCCCATCAATGGTCACGGTACCACGGCCAGACAGCGTGAAATAAGTTTCAGGCTGTGCGTGGCGATGGGGCTCGAGCGATTCACCCTGCTTGAGCCGAACCACGCCCATGGTCATGTCGTTTTGGCATCCGGACCCACTGCCGAGCAGCTCTTTCCATTGCGCCTTGCCTCGAATGGCCACCTGATCGGGGGGCCAGGCAGTCCATTCAAGATCGTCAAGGTGGTGGGAGGCGGTTTGCATTACAGGGCTGCTTTCATGGGGTTGAATATTTATTCTAGGTGTCAGGCCCGTTCGCCCGTTTCGCCCAGTTGTCACGTCAGATTCATGAAGCTGGAATAAATTGCGGCCCTTGGCTTCGCAGCGGCAGCAGTACATTGACCACCACCTTTGCATCCTTCCTCTCCAACAACAATGACACCCTTGGCCGATGGACCAAGCGTTGGGGTACTTTGTGTGTGGCTGCGCTTCTCACGGCGTGCTCTCCTCGGTATCTGATCGTTCAAAGCTTGGGCAATGAGCTGGCCAGTCAAGGACAGGCGGTCGAGGAGGATGCTGGACTGGCGCGAGAGGCCAGTGCTTTCTATTTAAAGCTGTCTGAATCGCTCTTAAAAGAGACCCCTGGCAACCTCAAGCTGGCAGAGTCCGTATCCGCTGGTCTGACCCAATACGCGTTTGCCTTCGTCGCCTTTGAAGCGGAGAAGCTGGCCGCGAGCAATGCCAACGCGGCCTATCGCACCAATGAGCGTGCAAAACGCCTCTACCTGCGCGCCCACCGCCATGCGATGTTGGCGCTGGAGCTCTCGTCGCCCGGTTTTGCGGCAAAGCTTGCAGATTCCCAACCAGCGCGCTGGCCGGTTCTGGCGAAAGAACATGTGGGCCTGGCCTACTGGGCGGCTGCGTCTTGGGGTGCTTACATCGCACTCTCAAAAGATGTACCGGACGTCGTTGCCGACTTGCCCTTGGCCTATCGCCTGGCGGGTCTGGCATGGAAGCTGGATCCGCGCCATGACGAGGGCGGCCTGGCCAGCCTGATGGGAAGTTTTGAAGCGGCCGTGCCCGGGGGCTCACTGACCCGTGCCGCGCAGTATTTTGACTCTGCCATCGAGATCGGCGGCGGCAAAAACGCTGGCCCTTTCGTTTCAAAGGCAGAAAGCATCGCCTTGGCCCAAGGACAGCGCGAGGCGTTCGAACTGCTCCTGCGAAAAGCCGTTGAAGCCAGCGAATTGCGCCGCGACCTGGCCAATGAAGTGATGCGCGAGCGGGCGCAATGGCTGCTCAGCACCGCTGATGATCAATTTTGAAGCGAACATTCCCATGAACCTCGGTAAACCACTTCGGCGACTTTTGTTGTCTGCAATCGCTCTGGCTGCCGCTTTAGGCGTGCACACAACAGGTACGGCGGCGGACAAGCAATTGCGCATTGGCTCATTGGTACCCAAAAACTCGCTTTACCACCGCCAACTCATGGACATCGGCGAAGCCTGGCGCACGGCGCAGGGCGAAAACGCGAAATACCTGGTCTATCCCGACGGCAGCCAAGGCGGCGAGGCGGAAATGGCGCGACGCATGCGCATCGGACAGTTGCAAGGCGCGCTGTTGTCGGTGGTTGGCTTGCGGGAAATCGAGCCATCGATTGCGGCCTTGCAGGTGATACCGTTGCTGTTCAGGAGTTGGGAGGAAGTGGATTACGTCCGTGAGAAAACCCGCGCTGGCATGGAGAAGAAGTTTTTGGACAAGGGCTTTGTCGTGTTGGCTTGGGGCGATGCGGGTTGGGTTCGCTTTTTCTCCAAGGAAGCCGCCGTCAGACCCGACGACTACAAAAAAATGAAATTTTTTGCCTGGGGATCGGAGCCGGACCAGCAAGCCATCATGAAAAGTCTGGGGTATACGCCGGTACCACTCGAGACCTCGGACATCCTTCCCGCCATTCAAACCGGCATGATCAATGTGGTGCCGTCGACCCCCTACTTCGCGTTGGCAACACAAATCTACGCCACCGCGCCCCATATGCTTGAAATTAACTGGGCGCCGATCGTTGGCGCACTGGTGGTGACCAAAAAAGCATGGGACGACATGGCTCCGGCGACCCAAGTGGCCGTGCGGGCTGCCAGCGAAAAAGCCGGCGTGCAAATTCGCGCCAAGGCCCGACAAGAAGTAGAAGAGGCGGTGGACGCCATGAAAAAGCGGGGATTGACCGTGAACCGTCCCACCCCCGAGCAAATGCGCGAGTGGAACGAATTGGCCGAAAAACTGTATCCGCGCATTCGCGGAACCATGGTTCCCGCTGAGACCTTTGACGAAGTGCTGGCGCATCTGAAAGACTTTCGCGCGGGCAAAGGCAAGTGAACATGGACATGGGGTTAAGCGCTGTGCGCAAGCTGACAAACCTCGACGCGCATGTCGCGTCCTTGGCTTTGGCACTCATGATGGTCATCCCTTTGATCGAAATCTTCATGCGTCCCTTTTTGGGCAGCGGCATTGAAAACGCCCCGGTGCTCGTGCAGCACTTGGGCCTGTTGCTCGCCATGTTCGGCGCCTTGGTGGCCGAGCGCCACGGACATCTCACGTCATTGGGATCCAGCGGCACGGGTGCCACTCCCACGCTGGCCTGGCGATCGGCCCAGTGCCTGGCTGCGGTGGTGTGTGGTGTGCTGGCCTATGCCAGCTTTCGGTTTGTGCAAAGCGAACGCGAGGCGTCCCACCTGCTGGCTTATGGATTGCCTACGTGGACCGTCCAAAGCGCCCTTCCTTTGTGCTTTTCCTTGCTGGGCTTCAAACTGGGACGCCGTGCCGGGACTTCGGTCTTTGCCAGCCTGGCGCTGTCACTGCTTGCGCCGCTGGCAGGATTTCTGATCGCCTGGCAGCTGGACGGCATGTCCGTCACCGTGTGGCCCGCTTTGGCTTTGGTTGGTATCGCGCTTGTCGCCGGGGCTCCCATATTTGCGGTCTTGGGGGGCTTGGCCTTGGCGCTCTTTTGGAGCGAAGGCATGCCGCTGGCATCGGTCGCCTTGTCGCATTACCAAATAACCGTCAATCCATCTTTGCCCGCCTTGCCGCTTTTCACTTTTGCCGGGCTCCTGTTTGCGCGCACCGGTGCCGCACGGCGCTTGGGCGATTTGTTCGTGGTCCTGATGGGGGGTGGTGTGCACGGCACGGTCGTGGCGGTCGCCGTGCTCTGTTCGTTTTTCACAGCTTTTACCGGTGGCAGTGGCGTGACCATTTTGGCGCTGGGTGGTCTGATGTTGCCGCTATTGCGCAACGCGGCATACCCGGAGGACAAGGGCATTGGCTTGGTGACCAGCGCCAGTGCCCTCGGCGTCCTGCTGGCGCCCTCGGTCCCCTTGATCATGTACGCCATTATTGCCCGTGTGCCCATTGCCACGATGTTTCTCGCAGGCGTGGTTCCGGCGCTCGTCATGGTGGCGTGCTTGTTGTTTTTTGGCGGGTTTCTGAAGGCAGGCAGCGGTCCACGCCCGGCCACAGAACCCCTCGTACAACCCTCCTTGGCCCATGTCGCCTGGAAGGCCAAGTGGGAAATACTGGCGCCCTTTGTGGCGATTGGTTCCTTGGCCAGTGGGGTCGCCACTCCCATGGAAAGCGCCGCATTAACCGCAGGCTATGCCGTGCTGACCCAGGCCCTCGCGCACCGCGAGTTGCCCATGCGCCTGCTGCTGAAATGCTTGAGCGAATCGGCCCAGATTATTGGTGGGGTGCTGCTGATTCTGGGCATGGCGCTGGCGCTCACCAATTTTCTGATTGACGCGGGCATACCGGACGCGGCCATAGAGGCGGTTCAAAGCCTGATCCCCAACCGCTGGATCTTTCTTGTGGCGCTGACCGTGTTTTTGTTGTTGGCGGGAGCGCTGATGGAAATATTTGCCGCCATCGTGGTGCTTGTTCCTTTACTGTTGCCCGTGGCGCAAAGTTATGGGATAGGCCCGGTGCATTTCGGCATCATTTTCTTGGCGGCGATGGAGATGGGATTTTTGTGCCCGCCTGCGGGCCTGAATATTTTCTTTGCCTCGGCCATGTTCGGCAAACCCATCCGCGCCGTGGCGGCATCCGTCATGCCAGCCTTGGCCGCTATTTTTCTGGGAACCCTGTTCATCGCGTGGCTGCCGGAGCTGTCCACAGCGCTTCCCTCGCTATTGGGTGGTTCGGTCCCTGCGCAGTAGCGAGAGGGCCAGCAGTGCCGACGCCAGCATCAGGAACAAGCTCACCGCATTGAGCACGGGCGTGGCGCCTTCGCGCATGCGGCCATACATCATCACGGTGAGCGGGGAGTCCGATCCCACCAGCATCAGCGTGGTATTAAAGTTCTCAAACGACATCAGAAATGCAATGGCGGCGGAGCCTACGAGCGCTGGCCGCAAATACGGCAAGGTGATGGTGCGCAGCACGGCCGCCCGCGTGGCCCCCAGGTTGTACGCGGCTTCTTCCAGGGTGATGTCAAAGCGTTTGAGTCGGGCGCTGATAGTCAGTGTCGCCACCGAGATGATGAAAGAGAGCTGTCCCATCACCACCAAGGGCAGGCCCGGTCGCAAAAACTCCAGTTCCAGCCCCCACAGGTCATCGGCCAGATTGGCGATGCGGCTGGCAAACGCCAAAATCGAAATGCCCAGAATCACGCCCGGAATCACCAGCGGCGCAAGCATCATCAGCGATACCAATGACTTTCCCCGAAACTGCGTGCGTTCTATCAAAAACGCATTGGCTGTGCCCATAAGCACGGCCAACACCGTGACCCAGCTCGCCACCACCACGCTGGTCCAGAGGCTCCCCAGCAGGGCCTTGTCGGCGAACAGGCCATTGCGCCCGGCCTGGGCGTTGCTCAGGAACCAATCCAGGGTCAGTCCCCGCCAGGGCGGCGCCGGATAGGGCGCGTCATTGAAGGCAAATGTGGCCACGATGGCCAATGGCAAGAAAAGGAAGCCCATAAAAAGCAGCACATAGCCGATCGTGCCAAGGCGCAGCCAAGCGGGGCGTGGTAAGGAAGGAATCATGATTTGCGCATGACTTCGCCAAATTTTTGGCCCGAAAGCCTGAGCCCGACCCAGACGATGGCGGTGCTTAAGCCCAGCAGCAAAAAGCCAAAGGCCGCACCCTGCTCCCAGTTGAAGCGGGTGATGAACTGGGTGTATATCTGCTCGGTAAACCACTGTGAGCTTTTGCCACCCAAGAGCGTGGGCGTAAGGTAGTTGCCCAGCGTGAGCATGAACACCACGATGCAGCCAGAGACAATGCCGGGTGCGGCGTGTGGAACGATGATCTGCCGCAAGATGGACCAACCGTTGCCGCCCAGGTCATAGGCGGCTTCAATCAGCGCGTCGTCCAAACTCTCCAGTGCGCTGACCAGTGGCACCACCATAAACAGCATAGAGGTGTAGACCAGGCCCACCAAGATCGTGGCGTCGTGGTACAGCATTTCTACGGGCTGTTTGGTGATTCCCAACGAAACCAAAACGCCCGGCAAGACGCCGGATTCGCGCAGCAAAATCATCCAGCCCAGCGCACGCACGGTTTCGCTCACCCAAAACGGAATCAGGCACAGCACAAACAGCGCCGATTGCACCCGCCCACGCGCAATCTTGGCGATCGTCCAGGCGATGGGAAAGGCCACCAACAGGGTGATGGCCGTGGACACCAAGGACATGACGGCGGTGCGCACAAAGGTGTGCCAGTACAACGGCTCGCCGAAGAAGGTGGCGAACTGCGCCAGGCTGGGCTCGTAGACCCGCGGCGCCACCCGTACACGAAGCGACAAAATGGCCAACTCCACATGGGGCAGGACCAGCAGCAATGCCAGCCAGACCACCGCTGGCGCTAGCAGCAGCGCAAATAACAGCCTCGCCTGGTGTTTGCCCATCATGCGCCCGTCACTGGCCATGGGCTGTCCGCTTGTCACTGGACGCAAAGCAGACCGCGCGCTGCGGATCAAAGCCAAAGTGCACCTGTTCGCCCACGGTCAGGTCATGGAACTGGCCGGTTTGGGGCAGAGCAATGCGGAACTCCAAATGGGTCTTTTCTTCGCGCAGCAAGACGGCTGAATTGGCACCGTCAAACAGAATACCTTCTACCTTTGCGCCATAGGCGGTCTGGCCTTGGTCGGTAAATGCCTGCGCCTGGTGCGCGATGCGGGCCACTTCAGGGCGTACAAATGCGTCCACCGCGTCACCCACGCGGACTGCTCCCATGGGTGCGGCGCGCATTTCCAGCCCACCAGCAGTAACCAGGGTGATGCCACTGGGGTCGACGGCCGTCGCGCGGCCTTTCAGACAGTTGTTGGCGCCAACGAAGCTCGCCACAAAGGGCGTCTGGGGTTGGTAATACAGCTGCTGCGGTGTGCCAACCTGCTCAAACTTGCCTTGGTGCATGACGGCTACGTGGTCGGACATGACCAGCGCCTCAGACTGGTCGTGCGTGATGTAGACAAAGGTGGTGCCAAAGGCCGCTTGCAGCTGTTTGAGCTCAATTTTCATGTGCTCGCGCAGTTTCAGGTCCAGCGCGCCGAGCGGTTCGTCCAGCAGCAGCAGTGTCGGCTCCAGTACCAGGCTGCGCGCAATGGCCACCCGCTGTTTTTGGCCGCCCGAGAGTTGGTCGATGCGCTTGGCCTGAACGCCTGGCAGGCTCACCCGCTCCAGCATCTCGCCGACCCGACGCTTGATCTCGGATGCGGCCACACCGCGCCGCGCCAGGCCGTAGCCCACGTTCTCGCCGACAGACATCATGGGAAACAGCGCCAAATGCTGAAACACCATGTTGACCGGCCGCTTGTTGGGCAACACGTTTTGCATCGACTTACCGCCGATCAGGATATCGCCCTGGTCCGGGCTTTGGAAGCCGGCAATCATGCGCAGCAAGGTAGTTTTGCCGCACCCCGAAGGTCCGAGGATCGAAAAAAAACTGCCGCGCGCTACGCTGAACGTCAGGTCGGCCACCGCCGCAAACGCACCGTAGTGCTTGGACACACCGACCGCCTGGAGGTCGGCTTCATGGGAAGTAGTCATGGACTCCGGCTCTCAGTGCAAGCGCACACCCTGCTTTTCCAACTCCGCCTGCACGTCTGCCAGGTCCACATCTGCCGTGGATTTGCCTTGCTGTAGCGACACCGCTGCAGCCGCGCCGGCGCCCTGACCGGTCACGGTGCATGCCATCATGTTGCGCATGGCTGCGTGCGAGACCATGTCTCCTGCGACGCAGCGCCCGGCGACCAGCAGGTTGTCCACTTCCAGGGGCACCATGCACCCGTAAGGCACCTCAAAGTAGCGCCCAGTGGTGGGCAGGATCAGTACGTTGTAGCCGTCAATGAACTCGGGAAAGATGCCGATGGAGTCAGCAAACTTGGCCTGGTTGCGTACGTCGTCGCTGGTCAGGTTGTAGCGGCCGATGATCTTGCGCGAGTCACGCGTGCCCAGCGTCATGCCAAAGTTGCGCAGCTTGGCATTCTCAAAACCCGGGACCACTTTTTTCAGCGCCATCAGCGCGTACAGGGCTTCTTGGCGGCCCTGCATTTCGGCCTTGGTGAGGTCCAGCACATCGGTGCAATCAAACCCGCTCATGTGCGCCAGGTTCAGGTTCGTGGCTTCGCCCGCCTCGGTCAGCGCCGACCAGGAACCGCCCAGGTTGGTGGTGTTGGCTGGAATCACGCCCATTTCGCGGGCGGTGTCAAATTCCTTGTCCAGATAGGGGCTGCGCAAGGCGTCTTCTTTGCCGGTGGTTTCCTGGTCCCAGGTGCGGCTCCAGTCGGCATAGGTGGCAGGCTGGTCTTCGGTGTATTGCAAAAACTTTTGCTTGTCCACGCCCGAGGCGTTGAACACGGTGGTTACCCCGAGCATTTTGTCTTTGGAGGTCTTGCGGTAGCTTGCGCCCGCGAGGTGCGCAATGTCCGCGTCGCCCGTGCAGTCGATGATGCGCTGCGCCAGTACCACCTGGCGGCCCGACTTGCTCTCGGTGATGATTCCTTTGAGTCGATTACTGCCTTCTTCAAAGATGACATCGACCGCCATGCAGTGCAGGATGGGGCGCACGCCGGCCTCAGTGATCAGCCGGTCAGCGACCACCTTGAAGAAGTCGGCGTCCAGGCATTGGCTGTCGTTGTAGGGCCATTTGATGGAGCCCCCCATTTGCGCAGCGATGCGTTCCATCTCGATGCCGATGCCCTCGCCCTCAACGGTGCCCTCGTACCGGTACCAGGCCAGGGTTTCCATGCCCACGGTTGTGATCACGCCGCCAAAACAGCCAAAACGCTCCAGCAGGATGGTGTCCGCCCCGGCGCGCTTGGCCGCAAGCGCCGCAGACAGGCCCGCCGGCCCGGCGCCCACTACAAGCACATCGCACTGGGCCAGGATGGGCAGCGGTCGGGCGGGCTCCATGTATTGGCCACTTCCCTCATCAAGCTCACCCACGGCAGGCGGCGTGTGGCGCAGGACATCGCCCTCAGACGTCTGCTTGCGTGTTACGGCCAGGCGCTGGCCAGACCACCGGGTGAGCATGCGTTCGGTACGGGCGATGTATTTTTCTTCGTCGTTCATGGCGTGGCTCCAGACTTTCGCAATAAAAAAACCCCGCGACGCCCTTGCGGGCGGGCGGGGCCAACACGGGCACAGTCTATGGCAAAGTGTGTGGCACTTTCCAGTCAGCCTGCGCCCACTGATTGTCTTATTGCGCCGCTTTGATGCGGTCCAGGATGCGGCCTTCAATTTCTTCCAGGCCGGCAGGAACCGCAGGGTACCATTTAATGTTCTTGATAGCCGCTTCGGGGAAGCTGGCTTTGAACTGCTCTTTGAGCTTGCCCGAGGTCAGGTCATCCGCACCCTTGGATGCGGTGAAGTTGCCAGCAGAACCTGCCACCTTGGCCGCGATTTCAGGCCGCATATTGAAGTTGATCCAGGCATAGGCTGCCGCATCGTTTTTGCCTTTGGCAGGAATGGCAAAGGTGTCGATCCAGCCAGTGGCGCCCGACTTGGGTGCAATGTACTGGATGTCGGAGATCTCGCCGTTGAGCTTCCAGCCGCCGGTGTCCCACATCTGTGCGGCCACTATTTCATTGGTGCGCATGCCGTTCAGCAATTGGTCTTTGTTATCCCAGTAGAACTTGACGTTGGGTTTGCAGGCGATCAGCGTCTTGCCCACTTCTTCCATCAAAGCGGTGTAGGCCTTGGGGTCGTTGTACAGGGCAAACGGGTCTTTGCCAGCGGCAAAGGCAAACGAGATCAGGGTCGGGCGCTTCAGACGCATGGACACTTTTCCTTTGACGTCTGCACGGCACAGGTCGGTGTAGTCGGCCATTTTGGTCAACTTGGTGTTCACCACCAGGCCTTCGGTACCCCAGATGTGGGGCATGCCGTAAACCTTGCCGTCTTGGGTGGTATTCTTTTTCGTGGCATCCAGCATTGACGGGATGAACAGCTCCGACTTGATCTTGCTCAGGTCCATGGGCTTGTAAATGCCAAATTCCTTTTGCGGTCCGGTGATGCGGTCTTGCGAGGGCTGGGCCAGGTCAAAGCCCGCGCCGCCGGTAGCACGCAACTTGGAAATCATCTCCTCATTGTTCGACAGAGTCACTTCCACTTTGTAGCCGGATTCTTTTTCAAACTGCTCAATGACGGCTGCGGGTGCATAGTCTGCCCAGGTCAGCAAGCGAAAAGTCTTTTCTTGGGCAAACGCGGTGGAGGCCAGGCCGAGGCACAGTCCGGCGACAGCAATGACGGTACGGTTGAGGTTCATAGATAGATCCAGTTAAGCGAGTGAAGACGAAGAAACCTCCGCACACAGTAATGCGCGGACATTACAAAGATGTGTCACTGGAAACCTTGTCTGTTGGTAGGCGACTGGGCACCCAAGGTTTGCGATGTTTTGGCGTTCCAACGCCTCAAATAACCCCCCCCAACTCACCCCACCGTCTGGTAAAACAAATTTTGCGGATGCTTGGCTTGCGCAAAAAATACCCAGCGCTCGGCGATGAGTGAGGGGGCTTGCAAGACGGACGCCAGCACCCAGGGCCAGGGCGTGGCGCTGGAAAACGCCCACCACGCCAGTGCCAGCGGCAGCACGAACAGGCCCAAAGAAAACGCCCAGCGCAGATTGCGCAGCATGGCCTGGCTGGCCCCGTGGAAAAACTCGCGGGTGTTAAAGGCCCCGGCCGACATGCCCATGGACTTTTGCACCAGCTTGCGGGCCTGGATGCCGGTGGCCGACTGCAGCGTCGACTTGGCGCGCAGATCGGCATTGCGGCGCAGACTGGCCCAGCGCGCCAGCCCGGCCAGCAGGGTCACCTCGGTCACCCACGGGGCCAGTGCCTGCAGGAATGCGTCTTGCTGGGCCAGTGCAGCCAGCGCGCAGGCCAGCATGCTGCCCGAAGACAGGCCGATCAGGGTGAAGTTGACCACCGTCAGCCAGTGCGCCCATTCCTGAATAAAGCGCAGGCAGGCGTAAATCATGGCGGTGCAAACCCAGAGCAGCAGGGCGCCCGCCACCACCAGCATCGGCAAGGCGTGGGCCCAAGGGCCCGTCAGACCCATCCACAGGCTGAGCCACCACGCGGCCACCAAGCCTATGTAGGCTGGCAGCACAATCACCTCGCGCGACATCCACGAGGTGCGCCACATCAGCACCGCGCGCCAGGCGCGCATCTTGTGGCCCAGGTGCAAAAACGAGGCGCCCAGTCCGGCCAGCAGCAGCACTTCGCCCACGGCCAGCGCCTGCAGCAAAAACGGGGCGTCCATGGCGACACCGGCCAGCCTTGCCAAGGCCAGTGCCACGATCAACCCCTGCGCCGCACCCGCCAGGGTGGTGAAAAACAAAATCGAAAAAGCGGGATGCATGGTCGGTCACTCCTGGGTGCTTGAGCGGAACACCGCTGGCCTGGCTGGAGGCGTAATGTTGGCTGCCGCCTGCGCCATTGGCGTAATCTGGCGTGGCAAATACTGGTTGGCCGGGCTGGTCTCCCACTCGGGCATCAGGGAGTAGCCACCCCGTTCGCGAATCGCAATGCTGACTTCGGAGTGGGGGTCTTTTACATCGCCAAACAAACGCGCATTGGTGGGGCAGGCCTTCACGCAGGCGGGCTTGCGGTCTTCCGGGGGCAGCTGTTCGTCGTAAATGCGGTCTACACACAGGGTGCACTTGGTCATCACCTGGCGCTCTTCGTCGATCTCGCGTGCGCCGTAGGGGCAGGCCCAGGCGCAGTACTTGCAGCCGATGCACTTGTCGTAGTCCACCAGCACGATGCCGTCTTCTGCGCGTTTGTAGCTTGCGCCCGTGGGGCACACCGGCACGCAGGGCGGCTCTTCGCAGTGCAGGCAGCTCTTGGGAAAGTGGATGGTGTCGGTGCCCGGAAACTCACCCGCCTCATAGGTTTGTACCCGGTTAAAAAAGGTGCCGGTGGGGTTGGCACCGTAGGGCGCAAAGTCGGCCAGTGGGCCCGCGCTGCCTGAGGTGTTCCATTGCTTGCACGAGGTCACGCAGGCGTGGCAGCCCACGCACACATTCAAGTCAATCACCAGTGCAAGTTGCTTGGCCAGTGTCTCGCCCTGTTCAGCGCGCACACGTTTGGGTGGAGTGGGCGGCACGGGCATGGCGCTGCGCGCACCCGGGCTGGGTTCCACCAGGTTGGATTGCAGCAAATCCTTGAGCCATTGGATCATGATGGGGTGCCTCCGGCGTTCTTTTTCTTGCCTGCAAAGTAGGTCAGCACCTGCGCTGCCTTGCCCAACACGCCGGGTACGGCTGGCATGCTGGCGATTTGCGGAAAGGTCTCTTGCGGCTCTTCGGGTTCGGCCGGTCGGATACGCACGCGCACGTCGTACCAGCCGGCCTGGCCCGTAATCGGGTCCGAATTGCTGATGCGGCCACTGGCGGTGCCCTGCATCGGCAGTTCTTCAGAAATCAGGTGATTGAGCAAAAAGCCCTTGCGCGCTTCGTCGGCGCCGGGGGCGAGTTGCCAGGCGCCATCGGCCTTGCCAATGGCGTTCCAGGTCCAGACGGTACCGGGTTCCACCGCCTCGCTGTAGCGCAGCATGCAGCGCACCTGGCCCCATTGGCTTTCTACCCACGCCCAGCCGCCGTCGGCAATGCCGGCCGCCTGCGCGGTGCGCGGATTGACGTGCAGGTAGTTGTGGCTGTGGATCTGGCGCAGCCAGGCGTTTTGCGAGTCCCAGGAGTGGTACATCGCCATGGGCCGCTGGGTAATGGCATTCAGCGGATAAGCCGCCAGGTCGGTGGCGTCTTCTTCCAGCGGCGCGTACCAAAAGGGCAGCGGGTCAAAATACGTGTTGATGCGTTCGCGTAAGTGCTCGGGCGGCTGGCGGCCTTCGGTCTTGCCTTGGGCGGCGAGGCGGAAGGCCTGCAAGGTGTCTGAGTAGATGGCCAGCTGCACCGGGTCGTTCTTTTGGCGCCAGCCTTTTTCTTTGGCAAAGTCCAGGTACTCGCGGTTCCAGTTGCGCATGTAGTGCATGGTCTCGGGCATGTGGTACTGGAACACGCAATCGTTCTTCTCGTAGGCTTCCCACTGCTTGGGATTGGGCTCGCCACGCAAATGCTCATCGCCATTTTTTCCGCGCCAGCCCATCAAAAATCCAATCCCGGGCTGGGGCTGAAAGTTCACCACAAAGTCCGGGTAGCCGGTGAACTTGCGCGTGCCCTCGGCCGTGGTGAAAGCTGGGAACTTCAGGCGTCCGGCCAGCTCAATCAGCACCTCCTGGAAAGGCCGGCACTCGCCCAGCGGTTTCACCACCGGAATGCGCACCGAGTCCACGGGCCCGTCAAACTCCGAGATCGGGCGGTCCAGCATGCCCATCACGTCGTGGCGCTCCAGGTAAGTCGTGTCGGGCAGCACCAGATCGGCAAACGCCACCGTCTCGCTCTGGAAGGCGTCGCAGACCACCAGAAACGGAATGATGTGCTCGCCCTTTTCGTCTTTGCGGTTGAGCATTTCGCGCACGCCCATGGTGTTCATGGAGCTGTTCCAGGCCATATTGGCCATGAAGATCATCAGCGTGTCGATGCGGTAGGGGTCGCCCTTGGCCGCGTTGGTAATCACGTTGTGCATCATGCCGTGGGCCGAGAGCGGATGCTCCCACGAGAACGCATGGTCAATGCGGATGGGCGAGCCGTCGGGGTTGATGGCCAGCTCGTCCGGGTGCGCCGGAAAACCCAGCGGCGCAGCGTTGAGCGGCGTGTTGGGCTGGATCATCTCGGGCGAATTAAAGGCCCGGTAATTGGGCACGATGTGGCGCGGGTACGGCGCCTTGTGCCGAAAGCCGCCGGGCGCATCAATCGTGCCCAGCACGCTCATCAGCACCGCCAGCGCACGCACGGTCTGAAAGCCGTTGGAGTGCGCGGCCAGGCCCCGCATGGCATGAAACGCCAAGGGGCGCGCCTGCGTGGTGGGGTGGACCTTGCCCCAGGCATCGGTCCACGGGATCGGCAGCTCAAAGGCCTGTGTGAGCGCGGCGTTGCCCATCTCGTGGGCGAGCCGGGCGATGCGCGTCGCGTCGATGCCGGTAATGGCCGCTGCCCATTCGGGTGTGCAACCGGCCACACGGTCGCGCAGTAACTGAAACGCCGGGGTCACGCGCGTGCCGTCAGCCAGGGTGAAGAATCCTTCGGGCGGCGCCTCTAAAGCCGGGTCGCAACCGTCGGCAATGCCTTCGGGGTAGGCGTTCAATACCGCGCCGCTGGCCTTGTCAAAAATCAGCTTGTTGTGCGGATTGCGGCCGTCGCCCGGCGGGCCTTTTTCGGGGTTGGCGTCAAAGGCAAACAGGCCTTCGCGCGCGCCTGCGTCGAGCACCACGAGCTGCGGCGCGTTGGTAAAGCGCTTGAGAAACGCGTGGTCGATTTGATCGGTCTTGATCAGCACGTGCAACAGCGCCATCAGGAGCGCGCCGTCGGTGCCGGGTTTGATCGGAATCCACTCGTCGGCAATGGCCGAGTAGCCGGTGCGAATCGGATTGATTGAAATGAAACGTCCGCCATTGCGCTTGAACTTGGACAGCGCAATCTTCATCGGGTTGCTGTGGTGGTCTTCGGCGGTGCCCAGCATCACAAAGACCTTGGCGCGGTCCAGATCGGGCCCGCCAAATTCCCAAAAACTGCCACCCACGGTGTAGATCATGCCGGCCGCCATGTTGACCGAGCAAAAGCCGCCGTGTGCCGCGTAATTGGGCGTGCCGAACTGGCGGGCAAACAAGCCGGTGAGCGCCTGCATCTGGTCGCGCCCGGTGAATAGCGCAAATTTTTTGGGGTCGGTAGCGCGGATTTTTTGCAGCCGCTCGGTCAATATTTCGTAGGCTTTTTCCCAGCTGATCGCCTCAAACTCAGACGCGCCACGCTCGCTGCCGGGCTTGCGCAACAGGGGCTGCGTCAGCCGCGCGGGCGAGATCTGCTTCATGATGCCTGAGGAGCCCTTGGCGCAAATCACACCCTGGTTGAGCGGGTGATTGGGGTTGCCGTCGATGTAGCGCACCTCAGGGCCGTTGTCGCCTTCGCGCAAGTGCACCCGAATACCGCAGCGGCAGGCACACATATAGCAAGTGGTGCACTTGATGGTGGTCTCGGCGGTGGGTGTGGGCGCCTGCAGCGGTTGGTGCACGGGCTCGGAAGATAGAAATTTGAACACGTGGAAATCCTTGGTTCAGAGGAAGTTCAGGCCGCGGTTAATGACTGGCCGCTGGGCGGGCGCTTAGCACCGCTAGCGCTACCGACGCCAGGCGTGATTGCAGGCTGTCCGCGCGCGAGGTCAGCACAACCGGCACGGTCGCACCCAGCACCAGCCCGGCGCAGTCGCCCCCGCCGATGTAGTTGAAGCTTTTGTAAAGCATGTTGCCGGCGTTCAGGTCGGGCACCACCAGCAGGTCGGCGTCGCCCGCCACTTGCGACTGGATTTTTTTGATGCGCGCGGCCTCGGCCGAAATCGCGTTGTCAAAGCCCAGCGGGCCTTCCACAATTGCGCCGGACCAGGCACCGGCCTGGGCCAGGGCCACCAGGTCGCGCGCGTCCAGCGTGGCGGGGATGGCGGGGTTGACGGTTTCCACCGCGGTCACGATGCCCACTTTGGGGTGCGCAATGCCCAGCGTCTGCAAGAGCGCCACGGCGTTGCCCAGAATGTCTTTTTTGGTTTTCAGGTCTGGCGCGATATTGACCACGCAGTCGGCCAGCGCCAGCAGCTTGGGGTAGCGCGGCAGGTCAAACACAAAGGCGTGGCTGATGCGCGCAGTGCCGCGCAAGCCCGTTTCCTTGTTGACCACGGCGCTCATCAGCTCGTCGGTGTGCAGCGAGCCTTTCATCAGCGCGCTGACCTCGCCGCTGCGTGCCAAGGTGGTGGCGCGCAAGGCGGCGTCTGGCGCGTGGGCGCCGGTGTCCACCACCTCAAAGCGGCGCACGTCCACACCCGCTTGGCCTGCGGCCTGGGCAATCAGCTCGGCGGGGCCGATGAGCACCGGCCGCGCCATACCGCTGTCCAGAATGCGCGCGGCCGCGTCCACGGCCAACGCGTCGCAGGGGTAGACCATGGCCAGCGCGCCGGGCGTGCTGCCGGCGCGCGCAATTGCTTGCGCCACCAGACGATCCAAACGGGGATGGCTGGCCGGTGTCGTGGCGGTAGCGCTCATGGGCGGGACGGCGGGCGCGGGGCTTAAACGTAGTCCTTGTACTTGTCCAAAAAGCGCACGGGTTTGGCCAGCGCGTCGCGGCGGAAGGGGTCGCCAAGCTCGCGGGTGCACATGATCTCGATGACGCAGGTTTTGCCTTCGTTCATCTGCATGTCGATGGCACGCTTGAGGGCCGGGCCCACGTCTTCGAGCTTGTCCACCACGATGCCCTCGGCACCCATGGCAATGGCGATACCGGCAAAGCTTTCGCTCTCGAGTTCGCCCGCCACAAAGCGGCGGTTGTAGAAGTCGACCTGGTTCTTTTTCTCGGCGCCCCACTGGCGGTTGTGAAAGACCACCGCGGTGACCGGAATGTCGTGGCGCACGGCGGTCATGAGTTCGGACATGCTCATGCCCCAGGCGCCGTCACCGGCGTAGGCCACGGCCGGGCGGTCCATGGCGGCGGCTTTGGCGCCGATCATGGTGGGCAGCGAATAGCCGCAGTTGCCAAAGCTCATGGGCGCAAAAAAGCTGCGCGGCTCATCAAAGCGCAGGTAGCTGTTGGCCACCGCGTTGATGTTGCCAATGTCGGTGGACACCATCACGCGCTTGGGCATGGCTTTTTCCAGCTCGCGCAGCACCTGGCGGGGGTGCAGGTAGGTGCCGCCGGTGGGCGTGCGTTCGCCCTTGGCCTCGTCAATCATGTCCAGGCTGTAGGGGTCGCGCTCGTGGGTCCAGGCGTCGAGTTCTTTTTCCCAGGCGTCTTTTTCGGCCTTGACCGTGGCGGCGCGTTCGGCCTTGTTGGCGTCACAGGCCAGGGTGCGGTCGGCCAGGCGCTTGAGCAGTTCTTTGGCCACGGCTTTGGCGTCGCCATGGATGCCCACGGTGATCTTTTTCACCAGGCCGAGGTTGGTGTGGTCGGCTTCCACCTGGATGATCTTGGCATCTTTGGGCCAGTAGTCCATGCCATGCTGGGGCAACGTGCCAAACGGGCCCATGCGCGAACCCAGGGCAATCACCACGTCGGCCTGCGCCATGAGTTTCATGGCCGCTTTGGAGCCTTGGTAACCCAAGGGGCCGGCCCACAGCGGGTGGCTGGCGGGGAACGAGTCGTTGCGCAGGTAACCATTGGCCACCGGTGAGCCCAGGCGCTCGGCCAGCGCAATGCACTCGGGCACCGCGTCGCCCATCACCACGCCACCACCGGACAGGATGATCGGGAACTTGGCGTTGGCCAGCAGTTCTACCGCCGCAGCCAGGCTGTTTTCGCCACCCGAGCCGCGCTCGACGCGCATGGGCTTGGGGATTTCGCAGGTGATTTCGCCATAAAAATGGTCGCGTGGAATGTTCAGCTGCGTCGGTGCCATCTCGGACATGGCGCGGTCAAAGCAGCGCCCCGTGTACTCGGCCATGCGCTTGGGGTTGTTGACGTGGCCCTGGTACTTGGTGAACTCCTGGAACATGGGCAGCTGGTTGGCCTCTTGAAAACCGCCCAGGCCCATGCCCATGGTGCCGGTCTCGGGGGTAATCATCACCACCGGGCTGTGCGCCCAGTAGGCGGCGGCAATGGCGGTCACGCAGTTGCTGATGCCGGGGCCGTTTTGGCCAATCACCACGCCGTGGCGACCGGAGACGCGGGCATAACCGTCGGCCATGTGGGCGCCGCCCTGCTCATGCACCACCGGCACCAAACGGATACCGGCCGGGGCAAAAATGTCCATCGCATCCATAAAGGCCGAACCCATGATGCCGAAGATGTCGGTCACGCCGTTGGCGACCAGGGTCTCGACAAAGGCCTCGGAGGGCGTCATTTTTTGTACGCCGCTCACAACGGTGCGGGTGTCTTTGGGGGCTTGGCTCATGGAAGAGGTCTCCTGAAAGTAAAAAGGTGCGGAAGGCGGCCACCTGCGGCGGCTGCGCAAAATTGCTGCATCGCATCAAAACCGATCGGTAATGAAACAAAGCGTTCCGAAAAACGGAATTGAGTCAAACTATATCGGCGAAATACCCGCTACGCAATAGATATTTCAGTATTCGAGATAAATTGTTCCATTTATTTGCGAAAAATAGGGGTTTGGTTTATCATCCGCGCCATGCAAGCTGTTGTCACCCTTCCTAAATCCGATCTGGTCGAAATCAATGGCGACACGCCCACGCTGCGCCTGTTTGCGCTGCTGGAGGTCATCGCCTCCAAAGACCAGTACTTTTCGCTGCAAAGTCTGGTCGACGAGACCGATTTGCCCAAGCCGACCTTGCACCGCATGCTGCAACAGCTGGAAAGCGCCCACCTGCTGGAGCGCAGCGCCGATGGCCGCCACTACGGTACGGGCGTGCGCTTGCGCCGCCTGGCAGAAAACCTGTTGCTCAACGACACGGCCCACGGCGCGCGCCACGCAGTCTTGCGCAATCTGGTGGCCGAAGTGGGTGAGAGCTGCAACCTGACGGCCCTCAGCGGCAGCGAGGTGATTTACCTTGACCGGGTTGAAACACCGGCACCCTTGCGCTTTTACTTGCACCCGGGCTCGCGCGTGCCGGTGCACTGCTCGGCCAGCGGCAAGGTGTTTTTGAGCCAGATGGCCCCGGGCCAGCGCCAGCGCTTGCTGGGACATGCGCCGCTCGAGGCATTTACGCCCAAGACCCTGACCGACCTGGGTGCGCTGGAGTCCGAGGTGCGCAATGTGCGTCGCCAGGGCTTTGCCTTGGACAACGAAGAGTTTTTGCCCGGCCTGCTGTGCGTGGCCGTGGCGGTGCCGTCGGCGGCCGGCCGGGCCAATTTGTGTGTTGCGGTGCAGGCCCCGTTGATGCGACTGACGGCCGACAAGGCGCTGGCCCTGTTGCCCGCGTTGCAGCGCGCCGCGGCGGCCCTGAGCCTGATCGAAACCGATGCCACGCCCGCCTTGGGCGCGGGTGGGCCGGTGGATGCGGTGGCACTCGCATGAGCGCGCCAGCGGCGATTCCCCAGCACCGGGTCTCGGTGCGCAGCGTTTTTGGCATTGACAGTGCGTTGCAGGTGCAGGCTTTTACCGAGCCCGGCGAGCACGTGCCCGAAATCGACAGTGCCTACCGCTTTAACCCGGATGTCACGCTGGCGCTGTTGGCTGGGTTTGAGCACAACCGCCGCGTGCTCGTGCAAGGCCTGCACGGTACCGGCAAATCGACCCATATCGAACAAGTCGCCGCGCGTCTGAACTGGCCCTGTGTCCGCATCAACCTGGACGGCCACATCAGCCGCCTGGACCTAGTGGGCCGCGACGCGGTGGTGCTGCGCGAAGGCAAGCAAGTCACCGAGTTCCAGCAGGGCATGGTGCCCTGGGCGCTGCAACGCCCGATGGCCCTGATATTTGATGAATACGATGCAGGTCGCCCCGACGTGATGTTTGTTATCCAGCGCCTGCTGGAGCGCGAGGGCCAGTTCACCCTGCTCGACCAAAACACCGTGTTGCGTGCGCATCCGCAGTTCAGGCTGTTTGCCACCAGCAACACCTTGGGCCTGGGCAACCTGAACGGCCTGTACCACGGCGCCCAGCGCCTGAATCATGCACAGCTGGACCGCTGGAACCTGGTGGCCGCACTCAATTATTTGGGTGCCGAAGAAGAAATCGCCATCGTCGCCGCCCGCGTGCCTGCGCTGGCAGGCCCCGACCACCATGCCCTGCTCGCGCAAATGGTGGCCCTGGCCGACCTGACGCGCAAGGGCTTTGCGCTGGGCGACCTGTCCACCGTCATGTCTCCCCGCACGGTCATCAGCTGGGCTGAAAACCTCGAAATTTTCAAGGACGTGGCGCTCGCGCTGCGCCTTTCTTTTGTCAACAAGTGCGATGAGGCCGAACGCGCCACCGTGGCCGAGTACTTTCAGCGCTGCTTTGACCAGCCGCTGCAAGCCGACGGCAGCGGCGCCCATGCCTGACATCGCGGCGAACGCCGATGCGGTGCCCAGCGTGCAGGCGCAGGTGCGCACCCAGCAGCGACTGGACGCCCTGTGTGCGGCCACGTTGCGCGCACTGAGCGGCCAGCCGGGCCTGCACTACCGGGGACGCAAGCTCTGGCAGGGCCAGACGCTGCTACCCAGTTTTGCACCGCATTTGCATCCGCAGCCGGCCGTTCATGCACAGGCCGAACCGGCCCCCGACCAAGCCTCCTTTCGGGGGGCGGCCGATGGCGTTGCGGTGCGCTTGTTGCACAGCGATCCCGCTTTGCATCAGCAGCTTCGCCCCGCGCTGCCCATGGCGCGGCGGGTGTTTGACTTGCTTGAGCAGTACCGCGCCGAGTCGCTGGTGTCCGCCGTCTGGCCCGGCGTACGCGCCAATATGCGCCACCGTTTTGAGGCCTGGTCACTGGCCTTTGTGCGTGCCCGCCTGCACGAGTCGGCCCAGGGTATTTTGTTGCTTACTGTGGCCAACATCTGCCGTGCCCGCGTTACCGGCGACGCGGTGCCCGAGGCCTTGCAAGACCTGTTGGAGGCCACCCGTTTTGGTTTGGCACCTCGCATCGGTCATGCGTTGGCGGACTTGCGCCGCAGCCGCCAAAACCAGGCCGATTACGCGGTGCATGCCTTGTCGATTGGCGCCGTGGTGGCGGCGCTGGTGGACACCCAGGGCGACTCGGCCAAGCCCAGCGCCCGCGCACGCGAGGAAGACGCCGATGCTGACGCCTGGTTGGAAATATGGGTGGACTTTGAGGCCGATAGCGAACCCGGCTTTGCCAGTGCCCTGTCCCCACGCGACGCGCCAGGGGGAGTGCCCGAGACCTACCGCGTTTTCACCACCGCCTATGACCGGGTGGCCGACGCCGGCAGCCTGGTTCGCGCTGAGCAACTGGTGAGCCTGCGCGCGACGCTGGACACGCAGGTGGCGCAGGCCGCCGTCAGCCCTGGCTTATTGGCCCGCCAGTTGCAGGCCCGTTTGGCCCTGCCCGAGGTGGACGGCTGGGACAGTGGCCAGGAAGCCGGTCGCATCGACGGCAGCCGCCTGAGCCAGCTGATTGCCAGCCCGCAGGAGCGCCGCTTGTTTCGCACCGAACACCTGGCGGCCCGCACCGACTGTGCCCTGGGTGTGCTGGTGGATTGCTCTGGCTCCATGAAAACGCACGCCTTGGCGCTGGCCACCGCCTTGGATGTGCTGCTGCGCGCGTTGGAGCGCGCTGGCGTGCAGACCGAACTGCTGGGCTACACCACGGGTGCCTGGAACGGTGGGCGGGCGCTGCGCGACTGGCGCCGCGCGGGCAAGCCGTCCATGCCGGGTCGGCTCAACGAGCTCAGTCACCTGGTGTTCAAAGATTTTGCGAGCCCCTACCGCAACGCCAGACACAGCCTGGCGGCTCTGCTCAAGCCCGAGTTGTTTCGCGAGTGCGTGGACGGCGAGGCTTTGCGCTGGGCCAGTGCGCGCCTGCAGGCGCAAGATGTGCGCCGGCGCATTTTGTTGGTGGTGAGTGACGGGAGCCCGATGGACAGCGCCACCGTGTTGGCCAACGACCCCCACTACCTGGACCGGCATTTGCAGGCCACCGCGGCGCAGTTGGAATCGCAAGGGCAGATTGAACTGCGGGGCGTGGGTGTGGGCTTGGACTTGAGCGCCTATTACCAGCACAGCGTGGTGCTTGATCTGGCGGGGCAAACCACGCGCCAGGTACTGGCAGAGGTGCTGGCGCTGTTAGGCGTCGTCGGCTAAGGCTTGGGCAGCGCCGCCGCTCTGCAGCTCTGCATTGCGGCCTTGGGTTGGAGCCCCTGCGTCAGTCAAACAACTGCGCAAATTGCTGTGTCGGGTAGCTGCGCCCAGCGGAGTAGCGTACCCAGGTGCTGGTGTCGACACTCGACTCTGGCGCACCGGGCAGCGTGCTGTGGGCCGCAACGCTGGTAGCGGGCGCCACGCGCGGGTATTGCACCCATTGCAGGGTCTCGGCGCGCATGGCGCTGCCGCCCACGATGCGTTGCACGGCAGCGCCCAGGTAGTGCACCCAGTTTTTGCGTTCATCGGCGCTGCCGTCAAAGTTGAGCGCGGCTTTGATGGACGTACCGGCATAGCGCACCCAGTTTTCGCGCTTTTCGGCCGCACGCGGCGCGGCGACAGGGGTGGCTTTGGGTTCGGGCGCAGCCAGGGCGGCCAAAACCGCCGGGCGCGCGGCCTCGTTCTTGGCCAACACCAGCTGCACCAGCTGGTTGTGGTTGGGGACTTTGAGGGTGGCTGCGCTCAGGGTCCGGCCGTTGGGGCCGCTGCTGAAGGCTTGGGGGTTCAGGCTGACAAAGGCCTGGGCCAAAAGATCGGCACTCAGGGGGCTGTTGGGCAGGGTTTTGGCGACGATCCGGACCACGCTTTCGCCCACCGTGGGGGTGTAGGTGTGGCTGGAGCTGAGCCCGGCAAAAGGCGCGCTGGGCAGGCTGGCCGCGCCCGCAGGTGCAGCGGCCAACGCCGTCAAAGCAGCCAGAGCGAGGGTTGTGGCACCCAGCATCGGCCCCAAGCGCGGCACAAAAAGACGAGCACTCGCGGGGGCAAGGGACAACAAGGCGGGCATGGAAATCTCCGGAACAGGTGGCGGGGCAGCCGCGCCTACATTGGTCAAGGCCTGTCAGGAACTCGACGAACCGTGGCGAAAGCGGGGCTTTGCAGTCATCCGCAGCAAATGGCGTGCCACGGCCTGGTCACCCGTTTCCGACGCTTGGGCGCGGGTTTACCCCCAAGCTTGCACTGGCTGTTGTGGAGATAATGATTCCAATAAACAAAAATTAGTTCCAAATAATAGAACATCACTGCATGGACAGTACATTGGCCAAAGGCTTGGGGGTATTGGAATGGCTGGCCCGCCAGGGCGAGGGTGCGCGCCTGGCGGACGTGGCACAGGCCCTTGGGCTGGGCCGCAGCAATGCCCACCGGACCTTGCAAACCCTGGTGCAATGCGGCTGGGCTGCGCAAGACGGCACCGGCAGCCGTTACACCGCCAGCCTCAAGTTGTTTGAATTGGGTGGGCTGGTGGACGGCGCGGTCGACCTGAAAAACCGCTTGCATCCCTTTTTGGCCGCCCTGGCGCAGACCACGGGCGAGACCATTCACCTGGCCGTGCTCGACGGCCCCGACATTGTGTATTTGGACAAATTTGACAGCCCGCTGCCGGTGGCGGCGTACTCCCGCGTCGGCGGGCGGGCGCCCGCCTATTGCGTGGCCTCAGGCAAAGCGCTGCTGGCCGCACGCTCACCCAGCGACTCGGCCTTGCGAGAGCAGTTGGGCCTGTCCGGCGACGATCTGCCAGCGCATACGCCCCACACGCTCACCACGGTGGCCGCGCTGCAAGCCGATCTGGCCACGGCCCGCAGCGCCGGCTGGGCCCACAATTCTGAAGAATGGCGTCTGGGTGTGTGCGGCCTGGGTGCGGCGGTATTCAATGCCCGCGCCGAACCGGTGGCGGCTATTGGCATGAGCGTGCCAGCCATTCGTTGCACCCCCGCCCAGGCCCGCGCTTTGGCGCTCCCCTTGCGCGATTGCGCGGCGCAGGCCAGTGCCAGTTTGGGCTTGGCATCGCACCGCCTTCCGGCGTCTTGAGTCCTTTTCGCCCTTGCCCTTTTTAACTGCTTTCACCCTGACAAACCCACCCTGAGGAGACTTTGATGAACCCAACGACCCACCGCCGCCAGGCCCTGCGTACCGCCTTGGGCGCTGCGGCACTTGCCGTCGCCACGTTTGCCTTGCCATTGGCCGCGCAAGCCCAGGCCGCCTATCCCGAAAAACCGATTCGGTTTGTCGTGCCGTATCCGCCCGGTGGCGGCACGGATGTGGTGGCGCGCATTGTGCAAATGCGTCTGCAGGCTGCGCTCGGCCAGTCGGTGCTGATTGACAACAAGGGCGGTGCCGGAGGCTCACTGGGGACCGATCTGGTGGCCAAGTCCGCCCCTGATGGCTACACCGTGCTGTTCACCCTGAGCTCGCACACCATCAACCCGGCCATCTTTCCAAAACTGCCGTTTGATACACAAAAGGACTTTGAGCCCGTGGGCTTGGTCGCCTCCTTGCCGCAAATCCTGGTGGCCAACCCCGCCTTGCCGGTGCGCACGGTAGCCGACGTGGTGGCTCAGGCCAAGGCCGCACCCGACAAGTTTTCGTTTGCTTCGGTGGGCAACGGTTCGCCGGGTCACTTGGCGGGTGAGCTGATGGTGATTCGCACCGGCGCGCCGCTGATCCACATTCCGTACCGCGGCGGCGGCCCGGCGGTAACTGACGTGATCGGCGGTCAGGTGCCCTACCTGTGGGTGTCCATTCCCGCTGCGGCGGCGCATGTCAAGGCGGGCAAGCTGCGGGCGCTGGCGGTGTCTACCGTCAAGCGCAGCGCGGCCTTTCCTGATGTGCCCACCATGCAAGAAGCCGGTGTGCCAGACTTTGAAGTCGACTCCTGGTACGCCATGCTGGTGCCCGCCAAAACACCCAAAGCCATCATCGACAAGCTGAACAAGGCGCTCAACACCGCGCTGGCCGAGCCAGCCATTCGGGCCCAGTTGTTGGAACAGGGTGCCGAAGCCGTGGGCGGCACGCCCGAGGCATTGGGCAAAACCATCACCGCCGAATTGCCCAAGTGGGCCAAACTGGCCAAAGACGCCAACATCAAGGCCGATTGAAATGACGCATAGCCCCAGCCTGAACACCCAACCAAGCGACTTGCAGGCCCAGGCCGATGTGCAGGTGTTGGTGGCGCGCGCGCGCGCTGCGCAGCACATAGCCAATGGCTACGACCAGGCACGCGTGGACGAACTGGTCGCCGCCGCGGGTTGGGCCATCATCGAGCCCACACGCAACCGTGCGCTGGCCGAACTGGCCGTGGCAGACACCGGTATTGGCAACGTCGAAGACAAGGTGCGCAAAAACTACCGCAAGACCTTTGGCCTGTTGCGCGACCTGCAGGGTGCCAAATCGGTCGGGGTCATTGCGCAAGACCCGGCCACCGGCATTACCGAGATCGCCCGCCCGGTGGGCGTGGTCTGCGCCATTACGCCGTCCACTAACCCGGCGGCCACACCAGCCAACAAAATAATTAACGCCCTCAAGGGGCGAAACGCCGTGATTGTCGCGCCTTCGCCCAAGGGCTGGGCCACCAGCGCGCGTTTGCTTGAACACATCCACGCCGAATTTGACCGCATTGGCGCACCACGCGATCTGGTGCAGCTGCTGCCGGCACCCATCAGCAAAGCCGCGACCTATGCGCTGATGGCGGCTTGCGATCTGGTGGTGGCCACCGGCTCGCAGGCCAATGTGCGCGCCGCCTATGCCAGCGGCACCCCGGCCTTTGGCGTGGGCGCGGGCAATGTGGCCGGCATCGTCGACGAGACCGCCGATCTGGCGCTGGCGGCCGAGCGTATTCTGCGTTCCAAGACCTTTGACAACGCCACCAGCTGTTCGTCCGAGAACAGTCTGGTGCTGTTGGATGCGGTGCGTGCCCCCGCTCTTGCCGCCTTGCAAGCCCACGGCGCGGTGCTGCTCACCGCCGCACAAAAGCAGCAACTGAAGGCCGTGATGTGGCCGGACGGCAAACTCTCGCAAGCCGTGATTGGCCAAAACGCCACCGTGGTGGCCCAGCGCGCAGGCTTGTTGGACGTGGCCGCTTTGCAGCCCCGCATCTTGCTGGTCGAAGAAGACGGCGTCGGCGAAGACCACCCCTTCTCGGGTGAAAAGCTGTGCCCCGTGCTCACGCTGTATGGTGCCGCCAGCTTTGATGCCGCCATTGCGCTGGTCGAGCGTATTTACACCTTTCAGGGTGCGGGCCATTCGGTCGGCTTGCACAGTGCCCTGCCCGAGCGTGCCTTGCGCCTGGGCCTGGAGCTACCGGTCAGCCGCGTGATCGTGGACCAGGCGCACTGCATTGCTACGGGTGGCAGCTTTGACAACGGCTTGCCGTTTTCGCTGTCCATGGGTTGCGGCACCTGGGGCAAAAACAATTTTTCTGAGAACATGAACTACCGGCACTACCTGAACATCACCCGCATTTCGCGCCCGATTGCCGAGCGCATGCCCAGCGAAGAAGCGATCTTTGGCAGCTACTTTGCCAAGTTTGGCCGCGCATGAGTGCCCCCGCCATGACGCGTACCGTTCATGCGCTACTGGAGCACCAAGCGCTGGTGCGGCCTGAAGCGGAGTACGCGCTGGCAGTAGCCGCCGAGCCTGCCACAGCCAGCGATGCGCCCACGCGCTTGCGTTTTTCGGACCTTGCCCGCAGCTGCCGCCAGGTGGCCACGCTCTTGCTAAGCCACGGCTTGCAGCCCGGCGATACGGTGTCGTTGGTGATGCCCAACGGCTTGAATACCTTGCGGCTGCTGCTTGGTGCGCTGCATGGCGGTTGGTGCGTGAACCCGGTCAATTTGCTCAGCAGCGCCACGCAAATGGCCTATGTGCTGGAGCACAGTGACTGCAAGCTGGTGATTGCCAGCCCGGATTGGGCCGAGCGCGTGCGCGCCGTGCTGGCCACGCTGGCACGCCCCATTGCCCTCTTGGTGTGCAGCCCGGACATGGACCCTGCCCACGACTTTTTGCCCCAGGCGACGACAGAGATGCCTGCGCCCCGCCCCGATGCACTGGCCCTGCTGATGTACACCTCGGGCACCACCGGCGTGCCCAAAGGCGTGATGCTCACGCAATCCAACCTGGCTGCCAATGCGCTGTCCATCAGCACCGAGCATGCACTGGGCCCGGGTGACCGGGTGCTGGCCGTGCTGCCGCTGTACCACATCAACGCCTTTGCCGTGACCATGCTCGCGCCGCTGGCACATGGGGGCAGTCTGGCCATGCCGCCCAGGTTTTCTGCAGGCAGCTTTTGGCGGCAGGCCACGCAGGCGCAATGCACCTGGATCAACGTGGTGCCCACCATGATTTCGTATTTGCTGGAGGGTGCTGCCCCGCAGGCCGACGTGTCGGCGATCCGCTTTTGTCGCAGCGCCTCAGCCGCGCTGCCGCCAGCGCATTTGCAGGCCTTTGAGTCCCGGTTTGGCATCGGCATCATTGAGACCATGGGCCTGACCGAAACCGTGGCGCCCGCGTTTTCCAATCCGCTGGAGCGGGGGCAGCGCAAGCTCGGTGCCGTGGGCATGGCCTCGGGCTGCGAGGCGCGGGTTATCAACGGTGAGCTGCAGTCCGTGCCAGACGGCACGACCGGCGAGATTGCCATTCGGGGCCCGCAGGTCATGCGTGGCTATTACAAAAACGAAGCCGCCACCCGTGAGAGCTTTACGCCTGACGGCTGGTTACGTACCGGTGATCTGGGCCATCGCGACGCCGACGGTTTTTTCTTTGTCACCGGGCGCATCAAAGAGCTCATCATCAAGGGTGGCGAAAACATTGCCCCGCGCGAGATTGACGAGGCGCTGCTGCGCCACCCCGCGGTGCTGGACGCCGCCGCCGTGGGCATTGCCGATGCGCACTACGGGCAGGACATCATGGTCTGCATCGTGCTTCGCGAGGGTGCCGTGGCCGACGAAGCCGCGCTGCGTGACTTTTGCGGCACCGCATTGGGGCGTTACAAAACGCCCAAAGTGTTTCACTTTGTGTCCGACCTGCCACGGGGCCCGTCGGGCAAGGTGCAGCGACTGAGACTGGTGGACTGGGTGACCCAGCACGCTAGCACCTAGGCTGGCGGCTGCGCATACACTGCGGCCCTCGTTGTTTGGGCCCTGTCCCTCTGCCTTTCATGATCCATGCTTTGACCCCCCGCTTATCTTGGTCCGCATTGCTGGGCGCGCTGGCGCTGCTGGCCGTGCCCACGCTGGCCTTGGCCAGCCCCCAACTGCAATGCACGTTTGACGTCAACTCTGAGACCCACCACACGAAGCACGACCTGGCCAGCGACCCCTATACCGTTGCGGCAGTGCCCATTGGCAACCGCTTTCGTTTCAAGGCCATCGTGTTGTCCTCCGCCCAGAGCGGTGCCACCTCTGGCGTTGAGAGCGTCAATCTTTACGTCTACTACAACACGCGGCGCCAGCCCATGGTTATGCAACACGTCCAATACCTGCAACCCGTAGCCCTGCGCAACCCGGCACCCGACGCACTGACCGGGCGCGTGGCGCTGTATTCACCACTGCTCGGCAAAGAGCTGCAATACCACTGCGCCCTGGCCGAGGTGGCACCATGAGCGCGCGCCGCAGGGCCGTGTGGTATCTGATTGCCGCGGGCTGGCTGGCGCTGCTGGGGCTGGCGGCCAAAGCCGAGGCACCCGCTGCGCCCAACACCGGCACGGTGTCGCTGGTGGTGGTGGGCGACATCATGCTGGAGGACGGACCCAGCCAAGCCATGCGCCGCGGCCAAGACCCGTTTGCAGGCTTTGCCAAGCTCTTCAAAGAAGCCGACATCCGCATCGGCAACCTGGAGTGCGTGGTGGCCACCATTGGCAGCCCTGAAGACGACAAACCCAATGTGTTTCGGGTGCCGCCGAGCACGCTCAAATACGTCAAGCGCCACCTCGACGCCGTGGGCCTGGCCAACAACCATTCGGGCGACTATGGTCCGCAGGCCTTTGCGCAGATGCTGGGTTTTCTGAAAAAAGAGGGTCTGGGTGTCTATGGCGGCGGCCTGAACCTGACCGAGGCGCACACCCCCTGGATCGTCGAGCGCAAGGGCTTGCGCATTGCCATCTTGGGTTACGACGAGTTTCAGCCCCGCAGCTTTGAGGCCGACACCGACCGCCCTGGCGTGGCCTGGAGTGAAGACGCGCAAGTCGTGCGCGACATCAAAGCCGCACGCAGCCGTTGGAAGGCCGATGTGGTGATCCCCATCATGCACTGGGGCTGGGAAGACCCGGTGTCCAACGCCCGCCAGCGCCAACTCGCCCGCACCATGATTGACGCCGGTGCCGACGCCGTCATCGGCGGTCACCCCCACCAAGTACAAGACGCCGAGCGCTACCGCGGCAAACCGATTTTTTACAGCCTGGGCAACTTTGTTTTCGACGGCTTCTCAGACCCGGTCAACAACCGCGGCTGGGTGCTGCGCATGGAGCTGGACAAGACGGGAGTGCGAGAGGTGCAAGTGCATGTGGCGCAGATTGGCGCCGGCGGGCTGCCCAAACCTGCGGGGACCGTGGCGGGGCCTTGACGTATGCAGAGTACCGACCGCGCGGCCGAGTCGCGTTGGTGGTAGTGCCTGAGGCTCGCCTCGAATCTCCGTCTGCTGCATGAGGCGCTCGCGATCAATCAAAACCTAGACGCCATCGACCATATCACTCCAAATTTGCAAGTGGTAGCGCCATAGCAGGAGGGGTCACAGGCTTTGGCGCTGCGTGCGCTCAGTACACGGTGTGCACTGAAGTTTTGTCGCGGTACGTCGCATTCAAGGCGTCAGATCAACGGATTGGGGAAAGTATGAAATTTGAAACGATCAAAGCATTGCAGTCCTATTTTGGACGCCCGCAAGATCGTGCAATCAAGAAGGAAATTTCATTCCTTGACAAGCACTGCATCGACTTCATCCGCCTATCGCCTTTTCTGGTTCTGGCAAGCGCTGACTCCGAGCACAACATGGACGCATCGCCGCGGGGTGGAGCGCCAGGTTTTGTGAAGGTCAATCAGTCTGGCGAAATTCTCATTCCGGAGGCGCCTGGCAACAACCGGATAGATACGCTTCAAAACGTTTTTTCGACAGGAAAGCTAGGCTTGATCTTTTTCATTCCGGGATTTAACGAGACCTTACGTGTCAACGGTTTGGCAAGTCTTTCCTTTGAAGTGGCTGAACTCGAAGCTTGTCGAGATGAGAGACGTGCGCCAAAGGCGGTGATTAAAGTCGTTCCGCAATCGGTCTATCTGCACTGCGCTAAAGCATTTTTACGATCAAAGCTGTGGACGCTTCAGGCGCAAGTAGACCGTGGCGTCATGCCTACTGCCGGGCAGATGATCAGCGATCAGACAGGCATCGCTGTTCCGTATGAGTCTCGAGAAGCAATGGAGCTTCGGTACCAGCCCGACTTGTGACCCACAATTTAGGCTCCTACAGCCTGCGGGTTATCCACCTTAAAGTTCGGACCCAGCACCGCAGAGTCGCCAATGGACGCTAGTTATGCCCACCCACCGCTCGCCACCAACCACCATCGCCGCCATGCAATTCCCCCACCTCACCCGCGCCCACCTCCCCGCACTGCTCGCGCGCATGCCCAAGGCTGAGCTGCACATTCACATTGAAGGCTCGCTGGAGCCCGAGCTGATTTTTGAATTGGCGCGTAAAAACGGGGTGGCGCTGGCCTACCCGAGCGTAGAGGCGCTGCGTGCGGCCTATGCGTTTACCGACCTGCAGAGCTTTTTGGACCTGTATTACGCCGGGGCTTCGGTGCTGATCGACGAGAGCGATTTTTACGCGATGGCCATGGCCTACTTCGCCCGCGCGCATGCCGACCGCGTGGTCCACGCGGAGCTGTTTTTTGACCCGCAAACCCACACCGAACGCGGGGTGCCGATGGGCGCGGTGATTGGCGGACTGGCGCGGGCGTGTGCCGATGCGCACACCCAATTTGGCATCAGCGCCAGCCTGATCTTGTGTTTCTTGCGCCATATGTCCGAAGCCTCCGCTATCGAGACGCTGCAAGCTGCTTTGCCCTACCGCCAGCACTTCATCGGCGTGGGCCTGGACTCGGGCGAGCGTGGCAACCCACCCGAAAAGTTTGCCACCGTGTTTGCCCAATGCCGCGCCTTGGGCCTGCATGGGGTGGCGCATGCGGGCGAAGAGGGGCCGCCGGCCTACATCACCAGCGCCCTGGACGTGTTGCAGGTAGAGCGTATCGACCACGGCGTGCGCTGCAGTGAAGACCCGGCGCTGGTGGCGCGCCTGGCGGCCAGTCGCATGCCGCTGACGGTGTGCCCGCTGTCCAACACCAAGCTCTGCGTGTTTGGCACCATGGCCGAGCACAACCTGGCCACACTCTTGCACGCTGGGCTGTGCATCACCCTCAATTCCGACGACCCGGCCTACTTTGGCGGCTACCTGCTGGCGAATTTTGAAGCCGCCTTTGCCGCACTGCCTACGCTCACCGTGCAAGACGCCTGGCAACTCGCACGCAACAGCTTCGAGGCCAGCTTTGCCAGCACAGCGCAAAAAGCGGCGTGGATGGCGGAGTTGGATGCGGTTTTTGCTTCCACCTGAGGCTGTTTGAGTTGGGCGCTGGGCAGCGTTGGTCTGCCGCGCGCGTTCACCGGTTGGCTTTACGCATTCAGGCTCGGGTGCTCCAAGGGTTTTCCCTGTAGGTAGTCTGCTATCACCCACGCCATGGGCTCCGCTTGGATACTCGTTCCCGCAACTGCACGAAGCTGCGCGGATACGACTAACCCACCGGAGACAAAAACATGCGTGTCATTTCCATCGCCCAAGAGAGCCCCGAAATAGCGGGCTGTGACGAAGACAGCGGCATCGTCCGCAAAGTGAACTTGCCGCTGGCCCGGCGCGAATTTCTTAAAGGTTCTGGCCTGTTGTTTGGAACCCTGACCACCGGCACTTTGCTGGCGGGTCTGGCCCCGTCGAGTGCCTGGGCGCTTGAGCTTAAAAAACTCTCTGCCGACGACGGTAAAGTCCTGATAGCCCTGGGCCGCACGCTCTACCCGCACGAGAAGTTGCCTGATGCGGTTTACGCCTTGCTGGCCAAAGACCTCGACGGCGCCGCTGCAGGCAGCGCAGACACCGCCAAGATGCTGTCCGAGGGCATCGCCTGGCTCAACAAGTCTGCCGGAGGCAGCTTTGCCAAAGCCAACGCCAAGAAGCGCGAAGAAATCGTGCGCGGCATGGAAGGCACCGCGTTTTTCAACACGGTGCGCGGCCAGTGCATTACCTCGCTGTACGACAACGACATGGCCTACGCCGTGTTTGGTTACCCCGGCTCGGCCTGGGAAAAAGGCGGCTATATCACCCGCGGATTCCAAGACCTGAAGTGGCTGCCCAATCCGTCGCTGGAAGCCAGCCCCAAGCCTTACATGGGCTAAGTCGTTTCATAAAAAATCTGGAGATACACCATGGCGAAATTTGATTACTCCGACGACTCCGTCGTCCTCATCATCGGCTCCGGCGCAGGCGGCGGAACCCTGGCCAACGAACTGTGCCAAAAAGGCATCAAGGTGGTCGTGCTTGAAGCGGGTGCCATGCAGTCGCAGGCGACCTTCATCAACGACGAGTGGAAGTCCTTTGTGCAGCTGGCCTGGCTGGACAAGCGCACCACTTCGGGCTCATGGCGCGTCGCCAAAGACTTCGCGGGTCTGCCTGCCTGGATTTGCAAAACCGTCGGCGGCACCACCACCCACTGGGCCGGCGCTTCGTTGCGTTTTCAGGAGCACGAGTTCCGCACCAAGTCGGTCTACGGTGAAGTCAAGGGCGCCAACCTGCTCGACTGGCCCATCACCCTCAAAGACCTGGAGCCCTACTACGCCAAGGCCGAATACAAAATGGGTGTGACCCGCACCAACGGTATCCCCGGCCTGCCCGGCAACAACAACTTCAAGGTCATGCACGCAGGTGCCACCAAGCTGGGCTACAAAGAAGTGCACACCGGCAACATGGCCATCAACAGCCAGCCGCGCGACGGCCGCGGCCGCTGCATGCAACTGGGCTTCTGCTTCCAGGGCTGCAAGAGCGGCGCAAAGTGGTCGACCCTGTACACCGAAATCCCCAAGGCCGAAGCCACTGGCAACTTCGAAATCCGCCCCCAGTCGCACGTGACACGTATTGAGCACAACGCCTCGGGCAAAGTGACGGGCGTGGTCTACTTTGACAAGGACGGCAAAGAGCAACGCCAGAAAGCCCGCATAGTCTGCGTCGCTGGTAACTCGATCGAAACCCCGCGCCTGTTGCTGCTGTCGGCGTCCAGCATGTTCAAAGACGGCCTGGCCAACTCGTCGGGCCAGGTGGGTCGCAACTACATGCGCCACATGACCGGCTCGGTCTACGCGGCCTTCAAGAACCCGGTCCACATGTACCGCGGCACCACCATGGCCGGTATCGTGCGCGACGAAGCCGCACACAACCCCGGACGCGGTTTTGTGGGTGGCTACGAAATGGAAACCCTGAGCCTGGGCGTGCCCTTTATGGCCGCGTTCCTGAATCCGGGCGGCTGGGGTTCTGACTTCTCCTGGTGGATGGACCACTACACCAACCTGGCCGGTATGTGGCTGGTGGGTGAAGACATGCCGCGCGAAGGCAACCGCGTCACGCTCAACACCGACGTCAAAGACCAATGGGGCAACTACATCCCCAATGTGCACTTCGACGACCACGACAACGACATCGCCATGCGCAACCACGCATTTACCCAGGGCGAGCGGATTTACCAGGCGGCCGGTGCCATCAAAACCTTCCGCACGCCACCCTATCCGTCCACCCACAACATGGGCACCAGCCGCATGAGCGCCCGCCCCCAAGACGGTGTGGTCAACAAATGGGGTCAGACGCACGACATACCGAACCTGTTCATCAGCGACGGCAGCCAGTTCACCACGGGCGGTGCCGAGAACCCCACGCTGACCATCGTCACATTGGCCATTCGCCAGGCGGACTACATCGCCAAGCAAATGACTGAGCGGGCGATTTAAGATGTTATTTTTTGCTGCCGGAGCCCCCCATGTGTGAATACTTCGTCAAGGCCGACCCGATTCAGTACGAGCAGCGCTCGCGCACGGTTCGTATCCGCAACGTGCTCACCAGCCTGCGGCTGGAAAACATGGTGTGGGACATCTTGGCCGAGATGGCCGAGGAGGAAGGCTGCACCACCAACGCCCTGATTTCGAAGTTCCACGACGAAATCCTGGCGCATCGGGGAGAGGTGCCCAACTTTGCATCGTTCTTGCGGGTCACCAGCATGCGCTACCTGCGCCGCTGCGTGATCAACGTCGAACGCCAGCAGATGCAGGCACTTCCGGCGGCGAATGTCACCAGCATTCCCAACCGCGCACAGGTGAATGAAGCCGTCCCAAAGGCGGTGGCGGCGGTGGGCAGGTAATTTTCTTTCCCATCGCAACCCGTCCGCTGCTCTCCCACGCAGCGGACGTGGATTCCCTGAGCCCTTATTTCAACGCGAAAGAACTTTTTTTCATGAGCTTTTCTACCGAAAGCCACCCAGGCGTCAGCCCGGGCGTGCCTGACGCGACCCGCGGCTTTGTGTTCAACCATTCGATGCTGCGCATCAAGGATCCGGCGGTGTCGCTGGCTTTCTACACCGGCGTGATGGGCATGCGGGTGCTGCGCAAACTTGATTTCCCGGAGATGAAGTTTTCGCTCTACTTTTTGCACCGTGCCACGGACGACGACAGCGCACCGGTCGAAGAGGGCGACCGTACCGCCTGGACGTTTGCCCAACGCGGCATCCTGGAGCTGACCCACAACTGGGGCACCGAGTCCGACCCCGAGTTCAAGTACCACGACGGCAACACGCAGCCCCAGGGCTTTGGCCATATCTGTTTCTCGGTGCCCGACCTCGATGCGGCCACGGCCTGGTTTGACCAAAACCAGGTCACCTTTGTCAAACGCCCCGACCAGGGCAAGATGAAGGACGTGGCTTTCGTCAAAGACCCCGACGGCTACTGGATCGAGATTGTGGAGCCCGGGCGTTTGAAAAATCTGGGACGCTAAAGCCATGGCGACGCCACATTTTGTACGCGCTGGTGTGCTCATCCCATGGGCGATGGTCATGGCTGCGGTCGGTTGTGCCGCGCAGGCGCAGGCCAGCGAGGCGCTGGCCCGCAAGAACGACTGCCTGGGCTGCCATGCGGTGGCCACCAAGCTGGTGGGGCCCTCGTACAAGGAGGTCGCCGCCAAATACGCGGGCCAAGCCGATGCGCAAGCCCTGCTGGTGCAAAGCATCCGCAACGGCAGCGTGGGTAAGTGGGGCGACCTTCCGATGCCGGCCCATCCCAAACTCTCCGAGGCAGACGCCAAGAAGCTGGCGGCCTGGGTACTCAACCTGAAGTAAACGGTCGGCATGCAGTATTTACACACTATGGTCCGGGTGACGGACCTGCAAGCTTCGCTGCGCTTTTACCGCGACGCACTGGGTTTGGACGTCTTGAGCGTGCGCGAAGTGCCGCAAGGCCGTTTCACCCTGGCTTTTTTGGCGGCGCCCGGCAACCACAGCGCGCAGGTGGAACTCACCTACAACTGGGACCCCGAAAACTACACCGGTGGCCGCAACTTTGGCCATCTGGCCTATGCGGTGGACGACATTTATGCCACCTGCGAGCGCCTGCAGTCACAGGGTGTAGTCATCGTGCGTCCGCCGCGGGATGGCTACATGGCTTTTGTGCGCTCGCCTGACCAGATTTCCATTGAACTGCTGCAGCGCGGCGCACCGCTGCCCGCCGCCGAACCCTGGGTTTCCATGCCCAATATTGGCACATGGTGAGCGCTCCCGCAGCACCGCATTGGGCCTGGCCCGGCCACCACGCCGTGGCACATTTGCCCGGCTCCTTGCCCATGGGCGGTGTGGTTCCGCTGACCCCGGTGCACGCTTTTGATACCCCGCCAGCCGCACTGGCGCTGGCCGCCGAATCGGCCTTGACGCCGGTGCGCCATGACATTGATCTTGGGGGCTTGCTGGCCTTTGTGATCGACGATGTCGTGACCCCTGACGAGGCTGATGCCATCGTTGCCGCGACCGAACAGTTTGGCTACCGCGACGAGGCGCCTGGCATCGCCACGCCCCCGGGCATGCGCATGAACAAGTCGGTGCATTGGGTGACTGATGAGACTCTGACAGGTCCGATGTTTGCGCGAATTGCCCCCTTGCTGCCGCAAACCCTGGACGGCGCGCCCCTGTTCCCGGCCTTCAGCCGCCGCCTGAACATGTACCGCTACGACCACAGCGATGTTTTTAACCGCCACACCGATGGCAATTGGCCGGGCTATGGCCTGAGCACTGACCGCAGCAGCATGCAGGAATGGCATCCGAATTTGCGTTCGGGCCTGACGATGTTGCTCTACCTCAACGGGCCTGCCGACGGCGTGCAAGGGGGCAGCACGCGACTGTTTGGGCGCAATGGCGAGCGGGTGGATGTGCAACCGGTCAAGGGCGCGGCGCTGTTTTTCCGCCACGGTTTTGGCGTTGAATCGGTGGTCCACGAGGGTTGCCGGGTGACCGGTGGCGTGTCCAAATACGTGGCCCGCATCAACGTGATGTACGGCAGCCTGTAAGCCAGCCCGCGCTGCGGGCGTTGGCCTCAGGCCTGCAGCGGGGCCTCGTCCAGGGCAATCGCGTTGCCCATGTTCATCAGAATCGGCCGCCCATCGGGCGTGTTCAGTGGCACCACACATGCGCCGTGGCTGCCCGTGGCGGGCAGCAGCGCACACAGGGTGGGGCTGTTGCGCAGCTCGCCGTTCAGGTGGACTTCCAGGTCGGCGATGACCAGGGTGACGTCGGACAAAATGTTTTTTACGCGCATGGGTCGGGTCCTTGTGGCGGGAGGCTGTTTTCGCAAATTGGCGTGAATGCCGCAGTATCGCCCGCCCGTAGGGTGCCGCGCCCTGCAAGGGCGTGGCACTTTGGCGTTAGCGCGGCGAGAGTCCGATACTGCCGCTGACGTTGACGGTGACCACGGACTTGCCCGCCTCGATCGGCTGTGATTCGTCGGGCACGCCTGTGGCCAGCGCACGCACCCGGTAGCTGGGCGTGGCCGCGGCCACGTCGCCGCTGCCCACGGCCACTTCGCGCAGGCTGTAGCCGCCAAAGCCAAACTGCCGCGCATACGATTCGGCCCGGCCCTTGAAGCGGGCAATCGCCTGCGCCGCCACCTCGGCCTCGGTCGGTTCGTGCGCCTCGCGCGACAGGCCAAAGGCCACCCGCGCTACCGTCAGAGTACCCAAGCGCCCGGCCAATTGGCTGATGGCCGCGGTGTCACTGCCTTCTATCACCAGCTCGGCGTGGCCTTGCCATCCAGAGATGGTGTTGCCGCTGCTGCCGGGCTTGGTGGCGTAGCGTGGCGCTATTGAGAAGGCACCGGTGCGCACTTCGAGCAGCTTGGGCCGCGCCGCCTTGCGCGCCTCTGCCAAGGCGGCGTCCAGCGCCTGGCGCAGCTGATTCTGCACGCCGCTGGCATCCACCCCTTCTTTGGTGGTGGAGAGGGTGACGGAGAGCAGGTCTTGCATGACCTCTTGGCTGGCCTCTGCGCTCAGGCTGAGTACATTTTTGGGCGGTGGTCCCACCACCTGCGCGGCGGCGCCTTGCACGCAAAGCCAGACCACCAACCCCAAAACAGGCCCCATGCGAGTGGAGTCCGAAAAAAGTGCCATGCTGTTCTTCCCTTGGGCAGCGGCCTCGGACAAGGCCAAACCGCACCGCAAAATTCGACCACAGCCCTTGGAATCTGGCAAGCGATTAGCGCAAGGGTGCCGCTGACCCCTCGCGCGTGCGCGCCCTGACACCCTCGCGCGGGCGCCCAGGCGATTAGGGTTTCGCCGGCGCGTCGTGCATGCCGTGCTTGTGCCCACCCGTGTCACCGCCCGGCGTGCTGGTGCTGACCGGAACTTTCAGGTCGAGCGTGCTTTCCACCCCTTTGGCGTCCCTGAAGCGCAGCGTCACCGGAATCGTGGTGTCTTTTAGCAAAGGCACTTTCAGGTCCATCAGCATCAGGTGAAAGCTGCCAGGCTTGAGCGCCACGGCTTTACCCGCCGGCAGTTCCAGGCCTTTGGGCAGGGCGCGCATTTTCATGACGTCGCCTTCCATTCTCATTTCATGTATTTCGGCGATGCCCGCCACGCTGCTGGCCACACCCACCAGCGTGGCATCCGCTTTGGCTGTGAGCGTCATGAAAGCGCCGCTGGCCTTTTGGCCTTGCACGGTGGCACGCGCCCAAGCGCTTTTTACCTCCACGTTTTGGGCCAGTGCATGGCCCGACCACAAGGCGGCAGCCACAATAACAGCGGCAGACAGTTTGTTTTTCATAAGAACTCCAAATAACAGGGGTTGGAAAAAAATCACGGTGTCGGGTCAGTGCGCGTGGCCGCCGGTGGCCTGTACATCCAGCACCTCCAGCAACGCGGCGGGCGACTTCAGGCCTTTGGTGGAGGTGCCACTGGCGGGCACTTCGGCCCAGTCGTTGGCGCCTTTGGCGCAGCTTTGCAGCACCTTGAACCACAGCGGTCCGGCCTTGACCGGAGTGGTTCCGCGCACCACAAACTCATCGTAATAAGCAGCGGGCAAGGCGTTTTCCGGACCATTGGCGGTCCAGCTGATTTCGAGCACGCCTTCGGTGTACTTTTTGCCGTGGCTCTCATAGGGTACCGGCAAGGGGCCGATTTTTGTGCTGAGCGTCCAGCCGGCTTTGGGCATGGGCTGGGCGCCATTAAAGCCGGCGGGAACAGTGATGCGCATGGCCGTGGTGGCTTGGCCGTCGCAGCCGTGGCCCACCCTGAAGGCGGCACGGTAGCTGCTGTTGGCGGCAGCGGCGCTGTCTTGCAGCACCACATGGCCAAAGCTGGAGCCGCCCAGGCACAAGGCAAAGGCAGCGGCGAAAGGGGCAATACGGGAGGATTTCATAGGGGTCTTCAACAAACAAGCGGCGCACAGGCCGCAAAGGCATTCGGGTCTCCCCGAGGCTGCATGGCAGGACTCAGGGTGCAATCAAAGGGGATGAACCGGGAAGGCGTTGGCCACCGACTGACGCAATGGCCGCGCCCATCCGTGCGCTGGGCCCGCCCCAAGGGAGCGGACGCGCTTTCAGGTTAAGGAAGGTGGCCCGCGCCCAGGGGGTGGCGCTGCGCTGCGCCAAGCCAGTGCGCTCGGGCTTGCCTGCCCCGCGCCGGTTTGCGAAGGTGTGGCGGCTATCCGGTTTGCTGGGGCCGAGGGAGGCGGTGCGCCGGTTAAGAGGCACAACACGCAATCCAGCGTGTGCGGTCCCAGCTTGGCCGGTGTGCCGGTTTCTGCGTCCACCAGCATGACCATGCCTGCGGCCGAACACACCATGCGGCTGCCCTGGGCTTGCGCCAGCGGGGCGGCCGTGGCCAGCCCCAGCGCCAGGCACCACCACAGCAGCACGGCGCGCGCCAGCGAGCGGGTGGAACGAAGGGTGTGCAGGGGCGACATGGAGCGCGATTATGGCAGCAGGGGGCTGCTATCCTGCGCCCCATGCAAAGCCTGTTTCACCTTGCCATTCACGTCCACGACCTGCAGGCAGCGCGCCAGTTTTACGGCGGTGTGCTGGGTTGTACCGAGGGGCGCAGCACGGACAGTTGGGTCGACTTTGATTTTTTTGGTCACCAGTTGTCGCTGCATCTCGGCGCGCCTTTTGCGACCACCCGCACCGGTCGTGTCGGCGATGCGATGGTGCCCATGCCGCACTTTGGCCTGGTGCTGGCGCTGCCAGAGTGGCAGGCGCTGGCCCGGCGGCTGCAGGCCGCCGCGACGGAGTTTGTGATGGAGCCGCAGATCCGTTTTGCCGGCGAAAGTGGTGAGCAGTGGACCATGTTTTTTCTGGACCCCTCGGGCAACCCGATCGAAGTCAAGGGCTTTGCCAGCCTGGAGACGGTGTACGCGCCATGATGAACTACACCTTTGCTTCGGCCACTATTTTGCTGGTGCTGATTACCGACCCGGTGGGCAATATTCCGGTCTTTGCCAACGCGCTCAAGCACGTGGCGCCCGAGCGGCGCGCGCGGGTGATCTTGCGCGAGATCCTGATTGCCTTCTTTTTGCTGCTGACCTTCATGTTTGTGGGCGAAGGCTTTTTGCGCGTCATGAACCTGAGCGAGCTCTCCTTGCAAATTGGTGGCGGCGTGATTCTGTTTTTGATCGCCTTGCGGATGGTGTTTCCACCGCCCGTTGCGCTGGAGCCCGAGATATTTGAGGAGCCCCTGATCGTGCCCCTGGCCGTGCCGGCGATTGCCGGGCCGTCGGCGCTGGCCACGGTGTTGTTGCTGGTGTCGCAGCAGCCCGAGCGCCGGCTGGACTGGATTGCCGCGTTGTGCGTCACCATGGTGATCAGCGCCGTGGTGCTGGTGTCGGCCGAACGTATCCAACGCCTGATTGGCAGCCGCCTGGTGGTGGCCGTGGAGCGGCTGATGGGCCTGGTGCTGGTGTCGGTGGCCATCGAAATGATGCTGCGCGGTGCCAAAACCTTTGCCCAGCAGATCATGCAGCACTGAGCCCGGAGATTGCCCGCCATGAGCGCCCTCAAAACCCATATCGCCCGCACCTTTGTGCGGCTCTACACCCACCCCGGTTTGCGCCAGCTGCGCCGTGCCCGCGCCACGCTGTGGCGCAGGCTCACCAGCGCGCCTGCGCAGGTGCACTATTTTCACCAGGCCGACGACCCCTACAGCCACCTGTGCGCGCAGGTGCTGGCGCGTTTGGCCGGCGATTACCAGATCACGCTGGTGCCCCACCTGGTGAGTCCGCCACACGACTCGGCTGCGCCTGAGCGCGCGCGCTTGGCGCACTGGTCGTTGCGGGACGCGGCCACACTGGCGCAGGCCTTTGGCCTGCAGGCACCTGAGGCCGCACATGACGGCTTGCCCGATGCGTCTGCGGTACAGGCCACCGAGGCCGCGCTCGCCGATGCGTTGCACGCCGGTACGTTTGTGGCGCAGGCCGCAAGCATCAGCGCGGGCCTGTGGCAACCGGGCTTCAACATCGCGCCGCAGGGCATTGCCACGCCCCAGCGCGTCGCCGCGTGCAAGGCCCAGGGTGACGCACTGCGCAAGCGTGCCGGACATTACCTGGGCGGCACTTTTTACTACGCAGGCGAGTGGTACTGGGGTCTTGACCGGCTGCATTTTTTGGAAGAGCGCCTGCGCGATGAGGGCTTGTGCCATTTGCCAACCGCACCCCTGATCGCGCCGGTGCATGAGGTGGCGCTGGCGCCGCGGCACAGCCCGGGCGAGAGCGCGAGCGGAGCCACCCTGGATTACTTTCTGTCTTTTCGCAGCCCTTACACCTACCTGGCGCTGCCGCGTGCGCGCGCGCTGGCGGCGCACTATGGCGCGCAGTTGCGCTTGCGCTTTGTCTTGCCCATGGTCATGCGCGGTCTGCCGGTGCCGGTGGAAAAGCGCCTGTATATCGTCAGCGACGTGGCGCGCGAGGCGCAGCGGCTGGGCATGGCCTTTGGCAATGCGGTCGACCCGGTGGGCAAGCCAGTGGAGCGCGGCTACGCGCTCTTGCACCGCGCCCTGCAGGTGGGCAAGGGCGTCGAGTTTGCGGCCTCATTTTTGCAAGGCGTCTGGGCCGATGGGCTGGACGCGGGCAGCGATGCCGGCCTCAATGCCATTGCCGCACGCGCGGGTTTCGATGCCGCCTGGGTGCAAGCCGCATTGCAAGACGCGGGCTGGCAGGCGGAGGCCGCCGCCAACCGCGAAGACCTGCTGGCGCTGGATCTCTGGGGCGTCCCCTCGTTTCGGGTCAACCAACGGCCCGGGCACTGGGGCCAGGACCGTTTGTGGGTGATTGAGCACGAACTGCGCGCCGCCCAGGCCTGAGCAGCGCAGCTCCAGCTACTCTCGGGTGTTACGCCGACAGAGTGCCGCCTGGCGCCACCACCTCTTGGGCAATCGCACCAAACAGGCTGTGGCCGTCCCGGCCTTTGACGTCCATGTCGACCGTATCGCCCACGCGCAGATAGCCGGTGGTGGTTTGGCCGTTTTGCAGCACTTCCATGGCGCGCTTTTCAGCGATGCAGTGGTAGCCTTTGGGCCATTCGGGCAGGTCTTGGGCGGTCTTTTTTCCGTCCTTGACGCGCGCAGGGCAACTGACCGTGCCGCTGCCGACCAAGGACCCGGCGCGCAGCGGGCGGTGCTGCGCCCAATGCGCAATCAGCTGGCCAAAATGCAGCGTCATGTCGGCGCCCGCGTCGCACAGGCCGACTTTGCGGCCATTCCAGCTGGTTTGCAGTGCCAGATTGACCCGCCCCTTGCGCCAGGCGTCGCCCAGTTCGTCGGGTGTGACGGCCACCGGAGCAAACGCGGTGCCCGCATCGGCATTGCCGTGCGCCCGCAGTTGCAAGCTGTTGGCCAGCAGCAAAAGGCGAACGCCGTCCAAAGCGCGCTCTGGCGTGCAGCCCATCGGAATGTCGCTGGTGGCCACGGCCAATTCGGCCGAAAAGTCCAGTTCCCAGGCTTCATTGGCGCACACCACGGGCGCTTGCGCGCCCAAAAGGTGGTCACTGCTGGCCTGAACCTCCGGCGGTATGGCGCAGAGTGCGCTGTGGGCGTCCACCGCCTGCGCCTGTTGCAGCACCTCAGCGTGGCTGCCAAAGCCGCCGCCATGGACCCACTGGTAAGCGCGCGGCAGCGGTGCCAGGCACTGCGCTGGATTGAAGGCAAAGGCATGGCGCGCCCGCCCGGCATTGAGTTGGTCTGACAGGTCCTGCAGCTGGGGGCTGAGGTAGTTCCAGTCATCCAGCACTTGCTGCAGGCGGTTGGCGATGTGTGAGGGGTACACCGCCTGGCTCAGGTCACGGGAGACAACGACCAGCTGCCCGTCGCGGGAGCCGTCTTGGTAGCTTGCAAATTTCATAGACTGATTTTCGCTTGGAAACCGAGCACACCCTCAGGGTCGGTGGCCAAACACGGCCGCCCACAGCGCCAGCCCCGCGGCACGCTCAAACGCTACGGCCTCCACGGGCAACGCGGTGGGCTCTTCGTTCAAGCGGGCACGGTGCTGGATCTGGCGCAGGCTGCGGTAGGCCTGGGCGGCATCGGCGCCTACCGGGGCGGGCAGCAGGCCGCAGCTCTGGGCACATTGCAGCAGGGCGATGTTGCCCACGTTGGCGCGCAGCTCCCGGTGGTCCGCAGCGTGGGCCAGCACCAAGAATTGCACCGCAAACTCAATGTCCACCATGCCGCCGGGGCTGTGTTTGACGTCAAACAGCCCGGCTTTGTCGCGGTGGGCGGTGCTCACTTTGGCGCGCATGGCGGCGATTTCATCGTGCAGCGCGGCGCTGTCGCGGGGGCTGGCGATCACGGCCTCACGCACCGCATCAAAGCGTGCCTGCAGGTCGGCGCTGCCCAGCACGCAGCGGGCACGGGTGATGGCCTGGTGTTCCCAGGTCCAGGCGGTGTTCGAACCGCGTTGTTGCTGGTAGTTGGCGTAGGCGCTCAAGGGGGTGACCAGCAGACCGGCGTTGCCGTTGGGGCGCAGCGCGGTGTCGATCTCATACAAGTCGCCTTCGCTGGTTTTCACAGTCAGCCAGTTGATCAGTTTGCGCACCAAGGCGCCGTAGATTTCGCCCGCGCGCTCGTCTTCGTCGTCGTAGACAAACACCAGGTCCAGGTCGCTGCCATAGCCTAGCTCTTTGCCGCCGAGCTTGCCGTAGGCAATGATGGCCAGTTGCGGCGTCTCGCGGTGGCGGGTCTTTAGGCGCGCCCAGCACCAGGCGGTGGTAGTGCGCAAAACGGCTTCGGCCAGGGCGCTCAGGTCATCGGCCACTTGTTCGACGCTGATTTGGCCTTCTACGTCGCGCGCCAGGGTGCGAAACACCTCGGCGTGGTGGGCGCGGCGCAGCAGGTTGAGCAGGGTTTCCTCATCGTCTTCGCGGCTGGCAGTCAGGGCGTTCAGGCGGTGGCTGATTTCGGCCTCAAAAGCAGGGGCGTCAAAGCGCTCGGTCAGCATGGCGCTGCTGGCCAGCTCGTCAATCACGCCAGGGTGGGTTTGCAAGTAGCGCGCAGGCCAGCGTGCCGCGCCCAGCAGGCGCAAGAGGCGCTCGTGCACCAGGGGCCGCTCGTCAAGCAGGGACAAATAGCTCTCGCGGCGCAGCAGCGCCTCCATCCAGTCGACCAGGCGCAGGGCGGCCAGTTCGGTGGCGCGGCCCTGGGCCAGCCATTGGGCGGTGCGTTGCACCAGCTTGAACAGGCG
>JARWZT010000017.1 GCA_029866205.1 Rhodoferax sp. | reverse complement strand
CACGTTCAGGGGCAGGTCGGCGGAATCCACCACGCCCTTCACAAAACGCAGGTAGCTCGGCAGCAGGGCCTCGGCGTCGTCCATGATGAACACGCGCTTCACATACAGCTTCAGGCCGGCCTTGTGGTCGCGGTTGTACAGGTCCATGGGCGCTTTGCCGGGGATGTACAGCAGCTGGGTGTATTCGGTGCTGCCTTCCACCCGGTTGTGGGTGTGGGCCAGCGGCGCTTCAAAGTCGTGGCTGATCTGCTTGTAGAAGTCGTCGTACTGCTCTTGGCTGATGTCCTTCTTGGCGCGCGCCCAGATGGCGTTGGCTTTGTTGACGGTTTCCCATTCGCCGGTCTTGACCATGGCGCCAGGTTCGCGTCCGCCTTTTTCGTCGTTGGGGTCGATCAGCGCGCCGTCTTTCCACTCTTCCTTTTCCATCTGGATGGGCAGGCTGATGTGGTCGGAATACTTGCTGATGATGCCTTTGACCTTCCACGCCTGGGCGTAGTCTTGCGCGTCGTCGCGCAGGTGCAGGGTGACGCTGGTGCCGCGGTGCTCGCGGTTGATGGTTTCCACCTCAAACGCGCCGCCGCCACTGGCGCCGCCGTCGCTCACCCAGCGCACACCCTCGGCAGCGTGCAAACCGGCGCGGCGTGATTCCACCGTGATTTTGTCGGCCACGATAAAGCCAGAGTAAAAGCCCACGCCGAATTGGCCGATCAGTTGGGAGTCGGCTTTTTGGTCGCCGCTGAGTTTGGAGACGAAATCTTTGGTGCCGCTCTTGGCAATCGTGCCCAGGTTGTCGATCGCCTCTTGCTGGCTCAGGCCAATGCCGTTGTCGGTAATGGTGAGGGTCTTGGCCTCTTTGTCAAAGGTGACGCGAATTTTGAGTTCAGCGTCGCCTTCAAAAAGATCGGGCGCGTTGATCGCTTCAAAGCGCAGTTTGTCGCAGGCGTCGGAGGCATTGGAAATCAGCTCGCGTAAAAAAATCTCTTTGTTGGAGTACAGCGAGTGGGTCACGAGGTGCAGCAACTGCGCGACTTCGGCCTGGAAATTGAGGGTTTGTTTGGTCATATCAGTTCAGGGTAACAAAGGAAAAGTCAAACATTTCGCGCCGCGGGGGGCGTGACCGGAGGTGGGGATTCAGGCGGATTTTTCAAGGCCAGCGCTGCCAGGCCTGCGTTGAAGCGCCGGTGTGTATCGCCTAAAAACGCTCATGGGGCGCCAGATAGCGCCATTGGCCCACCGGCAGGTTGCCCAGCATGACATTGCCGATGCGCACGCGCTTCAACCCCACCACCTTGAGGCCGACTTGCTCGCACATGCGCCGAATCTGGCGTTTTTTCCCCTCATGCAGCACAAAGCGCAGCTGCTCCGGGTTTTGCCACTCCACCTTGGCGTGCTTGAGGGCCTGGCCGTCCAAGGACAGGCCGTGGCGCAGCAACTGCAATTTGTCAGGTGGAAAGACCGACTGCACGTCCGAGCTGACCGGGTCGTCATCGTCGATCCGGCTGAGTTGCTGGATCTTTCCGCCGTAGGTGGCCGCCGCAGACGTGGCGGCCGCAGTGTTCAGCACGCCGGTGTAGACCACGCGTACCAGGTATTCCTTTTCCATCACCGCGTCTTCGCCAATAAGCTGGCGCGCGACTCGGCCATCTTGGGTGAGCACGAGCAGGCCGGTGGAATCGATGTCCAGGCGCCCTGCGGGAACCAGGCTCTTGAGCTGGCTGCCGTGGAAAAAGAAGCGCGCGTTGTCTTCGGCCCAGCGGTTTTGCGGCTGTACTAGCGTAATGGCCGGCTCGTGGCCGTCTTCGGCCTGGCCGCTGACCAGACCCAGTGGCTTGTTAATCAGCACGGTGACCAGATTGGCTTGCTGGCCCTTGGCGAGTTTGTCGATTTCAATCTTCACATCAGGTGCGACTTGCATGCCCATTTCTGCGATGCGGCCATCCACTTTGACCCAGCCTTTGCCAATCCAGTCATCTGCCTCTCGCCGGGAGGCCAAGCCCAATTCGGCCATCCGCTTGTTCAGTCGCAACGTGCCGTTGGCGCCGATGGCGGCGGTGTTGGTCTGGCCTGCAGGAATGGGCGCTCGGCTGCGGGTCGCCACGCGTGCTGCCGCAGGCGAGTGCGCGGGCACTGGGGCGGGGGCGGCAGGGGCCACCGGTGGCGTTGCGCGCTTGAACGTTTTGGCGGGCACGGACAGCAAGGGTTTTTTAGGAAGGTGTTCAGACATGGAAGTACAAGTGGGATGGGGCTTGCGCAGCGGGTTAAAGCCAAGGCCGCCAAGTGGTGGCGCAAGTGGCGTATTGTCGTTCTTAGCGACCTTGGACTTGGGAGCGAAGCGCCGCGAGGTCCAATACCCGGAGACCGCCGTACTCCACCCGAATTGAGCCTTGGGCTGCCAGTGTCGTCAGTGCCTCATTGACCCGCTGGCGCGAGAGTCCAATCAGGTAGGCCAATTCTTGCTGGGTAATGCGCAAAACCTCGCCCACACCGGGGTAGAGCACCGGGTTAAACAGGGCCGCCAGGCTGCGTGCCACGCGGGCGTCAGGGTTGTTCATGCGGTCGATCTCGCGCGCGGCAATGAACTGGGCTAGGCGTTCATTGAGCTGGTTCATCACAAAGCGGTTAAAGCCGATCGAGTGGTCCAGCAGCCAGTGAAAGGTATCCACATGCAGGCCAGCCACGCGACTGGCCCGCAGCGCCTGGATGTTGTAACGGTAGGCCTCGCGCTTGAGGGCGGTTCCCTCGCCAAACCAGCCGCCTGGGGGGATTCCGGTATAGGTCATGGTTTGGCCCTGGGCGTCGTCGGTGCTCATTTTCAGCAGGCCGTCAATCACGCCAAACCAGTAGGTGGCGGGGCGGCCGGTGCGGCACAAGGTATCACCCGGACTGGCATCGGCGACCTTCAGGTCTTCCTCCGCGCGCTGGCGCTCATCGGGTTTCAGCAGGTGAATCCAGGGAATCGCTTCCATCTCGGCGTGGGTGAGGGGGCGGCGGCGCTGGTGCAGGCTGGTGTCGGAGGTCATTGGAGGGCCTTGGTTTGTCAAGCTGAAGTCAGGAACGCCGGGCTTTTCCGTTTTTGCTGTCAGTTTTCAGAAAGTGAAGGGAAAACACCTAGAGGATGGGCGGGGCAATTGTCGTTCGAATGACAACTTAACGTCAAATGCAGTTCTACCATCGGCCCATCAAAGCCCCAACGCGTACACCGGGGTTTTAGCTGGTCATAAGGATTTGGGATGCAAACGACTTTTCCGAAACTACTATTGCAACACGCAAGCGAGCGGCCCACTGCGGCGGCCATGCGTGAAAAGGAATATGGCATTTGGCAGTCGCTGAGTTGGAGCGATTTGGCCACCATGGTCGAGCACTTGGCTGCCGGGCTTCACCAGGCCGGACTGCGTCAAGGGGAGCACATGGTCGTGGTGGGGGCGAACCGGCCCCGCTTGTATGCCACCATGCTGGCCGTGCAGTCACTGGGTGCCATTCCTGTGCCCTTGTACCAAGATGCCGCCGCCTTGGAGTGTGTGTTTCCGATCAATAACGCCGAAGTGCGCTTTGCCTTTGCGGAAGACCAGGAGCAGGTCGACAAGCTGCTCGAGATTCGTGACAAGTGCCCCCAATTGGCGCATGTTTATTTTGACGATCCACGGGGCTTGCGCAGCTACGATGAGCCGGGCCTGGCGGCGTTGGACGAGTTGTTGGCGGCTGGCAAGGTCCACGCCAACGCCCATCCCGGGTTTCTGAAAAATGCGGTGGCACAAATCAAATCCGATGATGTGGGCGCCATGTTCTTCACCTCGGGGACCACCGGCAACCCCAAGGGCGTTGTACACACCCACGACTCCTTGCTGAACAGAGCCCGTGCAGGCGCAGATTTTGACCACCTGACCCATGAGGAAGAGGTGCTCGCTTACATGCCTGTGGCCTGGATTGGGCAAAATATTTTTAGCTATGCGCAGTGGTTGGCCTGCGGCTATGTGGTGAACTGCCCGGAATCGGCAGCCACCGTCACCATCGACCTGAAGGAAGTTGGTCCAAGCTATTACTTTGCACCGCCGCGGGTTTTTGAGGGACTGCTCACCAGCGTGATGATCCGAATGGAAGACGCAGGTGCGCTCAAGCGGCGTATGTTCCATTACTTTATGTCGGTCGCGCAGCGCGTCGGGCCGACACTCATGGCGGGACAGTCGGTGGGTTGGGTGGACCGTGTGCTCTATGCGCTGGGAAATATATTGGTGTACGGACCCTTGCGCAACAACCTGGGTTTTAGCCGGGTGCGCGTGGCCTACACGGCGGGTGAAGCCATCGGTCCCGATTTGTTCAGTTTTTACCGCTCCATCGGTGTCAATCTGAAGCAGTTGTATGGGTCGACCGAGACGGCCGTGTTTGTTTGCCTTCAGCCCGACCACGAAGCGCGTGCGGACACGGTGGGCGTGCCGTGTGCGGGGGTCGAGATCAAAGTCGCTGAAAACGGCGAAATCCTGGTCAAGTCGCCCGGTTTGTTGCGGGAATACTTCAAAAATCCGGCAGCCACGGCCGAAGTGCTGACTTCTGACGGCTGGTACCACACCAGTGACGCGGGTTTTATCGATGCCCATGGCCATTTGAAAATCATTGATCGCGTCAAGGACGTGGGCCGCATCAAAGGCGGGGCCTTTGACGGTGCCATGTTTGCCCCCAAATACGTGGAAAACAAGCTCAAGTTCTTTCCCCAAATCAAGGAAGTCGTGGCCTATGGCGATGGCCGGGAAAAAGTTTGCGTCATGATCAACATTGACTTTGACGCGGTCGGTAACTGGGCAGAGCGTCGCAATCTGCCGTACGCCGGCTACACCGATCTGGCGCAAAAGCCCGAGGTCTACCAGCTCGTCAAGGAGTGTGTTGAAAAAGTCAATGCCGACCTCAGCGCGGACGATTTGCTTGCGGGCTCGCAAGTCAGCCGCTTTTTGGTGCTGCACAAAGAACTCGATGCCGATGACGGAGAGCTCACCCGTACCAACAAGGTGCGCCGGGGCTTCATCGCAGAAAAATACCTGGCGCTGGTGGATGCGCTGTACGAAGGGCGCACCAGTCAGTTCATTGAAACGGTGGTCAAGTTCGAGGATGGGCGCAGTGGCAGCGTAAGTGCAACGCTCAAGATAGACGATGCGAAGGTATTCGCGCCCCGAAAGGTAGCAGCATGAACAAGAAAATTGGCGATGTCATTCTGGACGTCAGCAATATTTCCCTGAGTTTTGGTGGCGTCAAGGCGCTAACTGACATTTCATTCAACGTGCGTGAGCATGAAGTGCGCGCCATTATTGGCCCGAATGGGGCGGGCAAGAGCTCGATGCTCAACTGCATCAACGGGGTCTACACGCCACAGCAGGGCTCGATTACCTTTCGCGGCCAAACCTTTGACCACATGGACAGCCACCAGGTTGCGGTGATGGGTATTGGACGGACTTTCCAGAACCTGGCGCTTTTCAAAGGCATGAGTGTGATTGACAACATCATGACCGGCCGCAACCTCCGCATCAAGAGCAACCTGCTGATGCAAGCGCTGCGCATTGGCCCGGCCCAGCGCGAAGAAGAACAGCACCGGGAGTTTGTGGAACACATCATCGACTTCCTGGAAATCCAGGCCTACCGCAAGACCCCCGTCGGGCAACTGCCCTATGGCCTGCAAAAGCGTGTTGATTTGGGCCGCGCCTTGGCCATGGAGCCACAAGTGTTGTTGCTGGATGAGCCCATGGCTGGAATGAACGTCGAGGAAAAGCAGGACATGTGCCGCTTTGTGCTGGACGTGAATGAAGAGTTTGGCACCACCGTGGTGCTGATTGAACACGATATGGGTGTGGTGATGGACATCTCGGACCGCGTTGTGGTGCTGGATTACGGCAAAAAAATTGGCGACGGCACGCCAGACGAGGTACGCAACAACCCTGACGTCATCAGCGCCTATCTTGGCACCAGCCACTGAGGAAATAGACCATGGCATTTTTTCTTGAAACTTTGCTGGGCGGCCTGATGGCCGGCATGCTGTATTCGCTGGTTGCCTTGGGCTTTGTTTTGATCTACAAGGCCTCAGGGGTGTTCAATTTTGCGCAAGGCGCAATGGTGTTGTTTGCTGCGCTGGCCATGGCGCGGTTTTCTGAGTGGATTCCGCTGTGGACTGGCATTGCCAATCCGGTGCTCACCACCTTTATGGCGTTTGTGGTGGCCGCAGCCATCATGTTTTTGGTGGCCTGGCTCATAGAGCGGCTCGCCTTGCGCCACCTGGTAAACCAGGAAGGAACCACCCTTTTGATGGCCACCCTGGGCATCAGCTACTTCCTGGATGGCATCGGCCAAACCATCTTCGGCAGTGATATTTACAAAATTGACGTGGGGATGCCCAAAGAGCCCATCCTGGTTTTGGAGCAAATGTTTGAAGGCGGCATTCTGATCAACAAAGAAGACCTCTACGCTGCGCTGATAGCCGCAGTACTGGTCACCTTGTTGAGTGTCTTCTTCCAGAAAACGGCCACAGGCCGGGCGCTTCGCGCAGTTGCCGACGACCATCAGGCGGCCCAGAGTATCGGCATTCCCCTGAACCGAATTTGGGTGATCGTTTGGAGCGTTGCGGGGGTTGTAGCCTTGGTCGCGGGCATGATTTGGGGAAGCAAACTGGGGGTGCAGTTTTCACTGACCACGGTGGCACTTCGGGCCTTGCCGGTGGTGATCCTCGGTGGCCTTACTTCGGTCCCGGGTGCCATTATTGGTGGCCTGATTATTGGTGTCGGCGAAAAGCTTTCCGAAGTATTTTTGGGTCCCTACGTGGGTGGTGGCATCGAAATCTGGTTTGCCTACGTGCTGGCGCTGCTGTTCTTGCTGGTCAGGCCCCAGGGCCTGTTTGGCGAAAAAATTATCGACCGTGTGTAGTCCAGTAGCAACTCCGTGGGGCCCAGCCGAATCTGGCGCAGCCCCTTTCGAAAAAGAGGATTGAGATGATTTACAGAGAAAACGGCCAGTTCAAAACCAGCTACCGGGCGGATCAGCAGATTTTTCCGATTGCGCAAGACCGCTGGGGCGTGCTGCTGATCATCGCTGCAGCGTTCTTGTTGGTGCCCATGCTCGGCAGCGACTACATGTTTCGCGCCATTCTTATTCCCTTCGTGATCATGTCGCTTGCCGCGCTGGGGGTGAATGTGCTGGTGGGCTACTGTGGGCAGATTTCCTTGGGTTCAGGCGCGTTTATGGCGGTGGGCGCCTACGCTGGCTTCAACTTTTTTGCCCGTATCCCGGAGCTGCCTTTGCTGGTGTCGCTGATTCTGGGAGGAATTTGTGCTTCGGCCTTTGGGATCCTGTTTGGCTTGCCCAGCTTGCGGGTGAAAGGCCTGTACCTCGCTGTAGCCACGCTGGCTGCACAGTTTTTCAGCGACTGGATGTTTTTGCGCATCAAGTGGTTTACCAATGATTCCCCGTCGGGCTCGGTTTCCGTGTCCGGTTTGCAAATCATGGGCATTCCGTTGGAAACACCCGTGGCCAAATACCTGCTGTGCCTTTCCATATTGGTTGTGCTCGGCTTGCTTGCCAAGAACCTCGTGCGCAGCGCGATCGGTCGTGAATGGATGGCCATCCGCGACATGGACGTGGCCGCTGCCGTGATAGGTATTCGTCCCATGTATGCCAAGCTGACGGCATTTGCCGTGAGCTCCTTCATCATCGGTGTGGCCGGCGCTCTTTGGGGATTTGTGTACCTGGGCGCTTGGGAGCCTGCCGCGTTTTCGGTGGAAATGTCGTTTCGCCTGTTGTTCATGGTGATCATTGGTGGCATGGGATCGATCATGGGCAGCTTTTTTGGTGCGGCCTTTATCGTGGTGCTTCCGATTGCGCTGAATCAGTTTTTGCCCTTGCTGGGCGCGCTCTTTGGGGTTGAAATTTCAACCTCAGGGATCTCCCATGCCGAGTTGATCATTTTCGGCGCGCTGATCGTGTGGTTCCTGATCGTGGAACCTCACGGCTTGGCCAAGCTGTGGTCCATTGGCAAGCAAAAAATGCGCTTGTGGCCCTTCCCGCATTAAGTTGTTCTTTCTTTAAACCAACCGCACTCTCGTGCAAACCCCGTAGGAGACTCGTATGAAAATGAAAACCGCAGTGTTGGCAGTTTTGGTCAGTGCCCTTGGCACGGCCGCACTTGCCCAAACCAAGCCGGCTGCCGCTAAAGCGGGCGCGCAACCCGACCAGTTTTTTCCTGGGCTGCCGTACCGAACCGGTCCGTATGCACCCAATGGCGTGCCATGGGCCAATGGCTACTCCGACTATCTGAAACTGGTCAACGCCAAGGGTGGCATCAACGGCGTGAAAATCGTCTACGAAGAGTGTGAAACGGGCTACGACACGGCCCGCGGTGTTGAGTGCTATGAGCGCCTGAAGGGCAAATACGGTGGTGCCACCGTGTTCCAGCCCTTGTCCACCGGGATCACCTTTGCGCTGACTGAAAAAGCACCCGGCGACAAGATTCCTTTGATCACTGCGGGCTATGGCCGCAGTGAGAGCCAGGACGGCACCGTGTTCAAGTGGAACTTCCCCTTGGCGGGAACGTACTGGCTGGCTGCTGACGTGCTGGTGCAAACGGTTGGCAAAAAAGAAGGTGGAATGGACAACCTGAAAGGCAAGAAGATTGCGCTGGTTTACCACGACTCGCCTTATGGCAAGGAGCCCATTCCCCTGCTGCAAGAGCGCGCTGCCATGCATGGTTTCAACTTGCAGTTACTCCCTGTCACCGCACCTGGCGTAGACCAAAAGTCCACTTGGTTGCAGGTGCGTCAATCCAAGCCGGATTACGTCTTGCTGTGGGGCTGGGGTGTGATGAACTCCACTTCGCTGAAAGAAGCCCAGGCCACGGGCTACCCCCGCGAAAAAATGTATGGCGTTTGGTGGTCGGGCGCCGAGCCTGATGTCAAGGACGTCGGCGAGGGTGCAAAGGGCTACAACGCCGTCACCATGCAGCATGGTGCTGAACCGAACTCCAAGGTGGTGAAGGATATTCTGGCCATGGTCCACGCCAAAGGCCAAGGCACCGGTCCTAAAGAGGAAGTGGGTCAGGTGCTGTACATGCGCGGTGCCATGAGCGCCATGATGGCGGTTGAGGGCGTTGCCCGCGCACAAGAGCGTTTTGGCAAAGGCAAGTGGATGACGGGCGAGCAAGCGCGTTGGGGTTATGAAAACCTGGCACTCGACCAGAAAAAACTGGATGCCTTGGGCTTCGGCGGGGTCATGCGCCCCATCAGCACATCCTGCGTGGACCACATGGGCTCCAACTGGGCGCGTGTTCACACCTGGGACGGCAAAGAGTGGAAATTCTCCTCTGACTGGCTGCAGGCGGATGAGCAGATTCTCAAGCCCTTGGTTAAAGCCACAGCGGCCAAGTATGCCGCCGACAAGAAGCTGACACCCCGCACACCTGCGGACTGCCAGTCTTGATGAGTGTCTGCAGCGGACGGCATGTTTGCCGGACGCTGCAGTCCAATCGGCAGCCTTGCGGGCAGCGCTGCCGATTGGAAAACAGCCCATGCAAAGCGCATGGCCTTATGCGAGGGTGAAGGACAGAAATCTATGGACACCAACAACATCGTTCTCAATGTCAACGGCATCGAGGTCATTTACAACCACGTCATCCTGGTGCTGAAAGGCGTTTCGCTGCAAGTGCCTCAGGGCAAGATTGTGGCGATTTTGGGTGGCAATGGAGCGGGCAAAACCACCACCTTGCGAGCGGTCAGCAATTTGTTGGCGGGTGAGCGCGGTGCGGTCACCAAAGGCAGCATTGAGTTGCGGGGAGAGCGGATCGAAAACCTGTCGCCCGCCGATTTGGTTCAACGTGGGGTGGTCCAGGTCATGGAGGGACGCCACTGCTTTGCCCACCTGACCATCGAAGAAAATCTGTTGACCGGAGGCTACACCCGCAAAAACAAGGCCGAAGTCGATGCAAACCTGGAAAAGGTCTACAGCTACTTCCCCCGGCTCAAAACGCGGAGATCGAGCCAAGCAGCCTACACCTCTGGGGGTGAGCAGCAAATGTGTGCCATTGGTCGCGCTTTGATGACCAACCCCAGCATGGTTTTGCTGGATGAGCCTTCGATGGGGCTGGCACCACAAATTGTGGAAGAAGTGTTCGAAATCGTAAAAGACCTGAATGCCAAGGAAAAAGTCACCTTTCTTTTGGCAGAGCAAAACACCAATATGGCGCTTCGCTACGCGGACTACGGCTACATCATGGAATCCGGCCGCGTGGTGATGGACGGCGTGGCCAGTGATTTGGCAAACAACGAGGACGTCAAGGAGTTCTACCTCGGCGTGGGCGGTGGTGAACGCAAGAGTTTTAAAGACGTGAAGAGCTACAAACGGCGCAAGCGCTGGTTGGCATAAACCCCTGAGGACACTGTATGTCAGACCCTTACGACGCGCTGGAATGTCGCTCCACCGAGCTGCGCGAAGCGACACTTATGGCCGCTTTGCCGGCCCACATTGCCCATGCCAAGGCGCAGGCCCCCGCATTTGCGCAGTCGTTGGCGCACATTGACGCAGGCGCCATCACGACGCGTGAAGCCCTTGCGGGCCTGCCCGTGATTCGAAAGCATGCCTTGCTGCAGCAGCAATTGGCGGCGCGTGCTGCAGGAGGCAATATTTTTGGAGGGTTTAGTGCGCTGGGTTTTGGTCCGTCAATGCCCCGTGTATTTGCCAGTCCTGGAACGATCTACGAGCCCGAGGGCACGTCTAAGGACTATTGGCGCATGGCGCGCGCCATGTATGCCGCCGGATTTCGCAGCGGAGAGTTGATTCACAACTGCTTCAGTTATCACTTCACGCCGGCCGGTTCCATGATGGAGACGGGTGCGCATGCGCTGGGCTGCACGGTGTTTGCTGGTGGCACCGGCCAGACCGAACAACAGGTCGGAGCAATGGCGGAGTTGCAAGCTTCGGGCTATATTGGCACGCCGAGTTTTCTGAAAATCATTCTCGAAAAAGCGCGGGAGTTGGGCGTGACTCTGCCAAGTCTGCGCAAGGCCTTGGTCTCGGGCGAGGCGTTTCCCCCTTCTTTGCGCGACTGGATGACAGCGCAGGGTGTGGACGCCTACCAGTGCTACGCCACGGCCGATGTCGGGTTGATTGCCTACGAAACGGCAGCCCGCCAGGGTTTGGTGGTGGACGAGGGTGTGATTTTGGAAATTGTGCGCCCTGGTACCGGTGATCCGGTCGCCGAGGGTGAAGTGGGCGAGGTGGTGGTCACCACCCTGAACGCGGCCTATCCCTTGATCCGGTTTGGTACCGGTGACCTGTCGGCGGTCTTGCCGGGCAGTTGCCCCACGGGTCGCAGCAACCTGCGGATCAAAGGCTGGATGGGTCGGGCAGACCAGACGACCAAAATTCGGGGCATGTTTGTTCACCCGGAGCAGGTGGACCAGATCGCCAAGCGTTTCCCCGAAGTGCTTCGTGCCCGACTGGTGGTGAGTGGCGCCATGGCGCAAGACGTGATGACCCTCAGGGTGGAAAGCGGCTCTGCCGTCGAAGGTTTGGCGGACCGCCTGGCCGATGCGGTGCGCGATGTCACCAAACTGCGCGCATTGGTGGAATTGGCCGCACCGGGCAGTTTGCCCAACGACGGCAAGGTGATTGAAGACGCCCGCAGCTACCAATAAAGAGGGACTCCAGGAACAGGGTTGCCGGAGTTTTGAATTATTCCCCTGGATTCTCTGGGTAGTTATACGGATAGCGATACACCAGAAGCACGCTAGACTGGGGTTTTAATTTTTCGGAGCCTTTGATGAAAAAATGGGTCGCCCTCGTCGCTGCACTTTCTGCGGTATTCGCGCACGCTGACAACTATCCGTCCAAAACCGTCTCTATCGTGGTGCCTTTTGCTGCAGGCGGCCCCACGGACCGTGTCGCGCGCGACTTGGCCGAAGCCATGCGCAAACCACTGGGAGATGTCAGCATCGTGGTCGATAACGTGGCCGGCGCGGGCAGCTCCATTGGTGCCAACAAGGTCGCAAAAGCAGCGCCCGACGGTTACGTGCTTTTGTTGAACCACATTGCCATGGCCAGCATGCCCAATCTGCTGCGCAAAATGCCTTTCAACGTGGAATCTGACTTTGAATACCTCGGCATGATCAACGATGTGCCCATGACCGTGATTTCCAAGCCTTCCTTGCCTGCCAAAAACTACAAGGAATTCGTCGCTTGGCTTAACGCCAACAAGGGCAAGATCAACCTGGGCAACGCTGGCATTGGCTCCGCATCGCACCTGTGCGGTTTGATGTTCCAGAACGCGCTTCAGATTGACATGACGGCCATTCCCTACAAGGGCACAGCCCCGGCCATGACGGATCTGATCGGTGGCCAGATCGACCTCATGTGCGACCAAACCACCAACACGACCAGCCAAATCGAGGCCAAAAAGGTGCTCGCCTTCGGCGTGACCACCTCCAAGCGCTTGACCACCCCCGCCCTGAAGGACTTACCCACCTTGCAGGAGTCGGGCCTCAAAGGCTTTGATGTGTCTATCTGGCACGGTTTGTACGCTCCCAAGGGCACGCCTGCTGACGTTGTGACCAAGATCAATAACGCCCTCAAGATCGCCCTGAAGGATCCTGAGTTCATCAAAAAGCAAGAAGCATTGGGTGCAGTCGTTGTGACCGATAAACGGACGGAACCGGCAGAGCACAAAAAATTTGTGGCCTCCGAAATCTCCAAGTGGAGCCCCGTCATCGCTGCAGCCAAGGAATATATTGACTAATGGGCGGGCGCCGTCTGCCTGATGGCGGCGGTGTTACACCGACACACTCCAAAAATCGTCTCGGGCTACACGCCCCAGACGATTTCTTTTTTGGCATCCAGGCAGCGTCGCGCCATCTGGATGAACGGCAGGCTACGCTGGCGCAGACTCACCAGCGGCGCGGGAGGAGGCGCTTCTCCCTTGTCTTGGGCCATTTGTACCTGCTCAGCCCGGCGCTCCTCCTCAAGAGCTACCGCCTGCTGCAAGTCGGAAATGGCTTGCGCCATGTCCTCAGGCAACAAAATCCCCTGTTTCAGCTGCGCCGGTTCGCCTTTCCCGATGATTTTGAGAATGGACTCGCCGTTGGGCTGCAACATAATCAGGTCGCCGGTCACTTTGGATTTGAATTTGTAAATCATGGTGGTGCCAGCATACGCGTTTTGTCAGACCCCACTGGAGTGTTGCCTTGCCTCAGATTCATATTGACCGGCCTCACGGTCTGCCACTGGCTGCTGCGCAGGCAATTGCCGCGGCTTGGGCCCAGGGTGCGAAAGATGATTTTGGGATGCAGGTACACCAAGCGCCTGACCCTGCGGATCCGTCAGGGCCCGAGGTGTGGAATTTCAAGCGGGTGGGCGCATCTGGTGTTCTGCAGGTGACCCCCGAGCGCTTCGTGCTGGATGTCACTTTGGGGTTTTTGCTGGGTACCTACAAAGACCGCATTGAGGCGGAGTTGCTACAAAACCTGATGCAACGCCTAGCGGACGCTCCCACGAACCACCCCGTCAGTGTCAATTCCTACCCAATTCAACCCGGGCAGTAGCCAAGGTCGCCGATAATCATGCACTTGCAAATCGCGCTATTTCAGGTTTTTTGACCATGACCATGACTGCCTCACGCGTTATTCCGGTGATTCTTTGCGGTGGCTCAGGCACCCGTCTGTGGCCACTAAGCCGAAAAAGCCTGCCCAAGCAATTTGTGCCCCTGATCGGTGACAAAAGCCTGCTGCGTCTGACGGTGGAGCGGCTGGCGCAGGTCAACCCGTCAATGGTGTGCGTTGCCGCAGAAGAGCACCGATTTTTGGTTGCACAAACCCTGCACGAGGCCAAATTGAGCGGGACCGTCATTTTGGAGCCGTCGGCCCGAAACACCGCTGCGGCGATGGCGCTGGCTGCCTTGGCGGCCCAGCCAGACGATTTGCTCCTCTTTTGTCCGGCCGATCACCACATTCCGGACGCAACTCGGTTTGCCGCCATGGTTCAGCAAGGCTGCGAGGCTGCCCATGGTGGCGCAATCGTCACCTTTGGCGTAGTCCCCAGTTTCCCCAGCACGGCCTACGGTTACATCCAACAGGGGTCAACGCGTCCCGATGGGGCACGCGATGTCCAGCGTTTTATCGAAAAGCCCCAGGCCGAAGTGGCCCAGCAATTGTTGTTGGCAGGCGATGTTTTGTGGAATGCGGGCATCTTTCTGTGCCAGGCCCAGGTACTGCTCAGCGCGATGCGATTGCATGCACCCGATATTTCTCAGTCGTGTATCGCTGCCTGGGAGGGCGCTAAAGCAGATCAGGTGGGGGGACAAAGCTTCTTGCGCCCTGAGGCAACACTCTTTAACGCCTGTCGCTCTCAAAGCATTGACTACGCGGTGATGGAGCATTACAAGAATGTTGCGGTGGTACCTTTTGATGGCGCATGGAGTGACGTTGGAAGTTGGAATGCGGTGGCCGAACTGGCGATATCCGATGCGCTGGGTAACCGTTCAGGCGGTGAGAGTGCCCATGCCCACCACCTCAAGACCCAAAATACCTACATTCATGCTGCGGGCAAACGCCCCGTGGTGGCACTGGGGACGCACAACTTGCTCATCATTGATACTCCAGACGCACTCCTGGTGGCCGATGTCAGCCATGCCGAGGCCGTCAAGGAGGTCGTGGCCAAGCTTGAAGCCTTGGATGCCTCGGAGGCACTGCAACATCGGCGTGTAGCCCGCCCCTGGGGTTGGTATGACAGCGTGGATGTGGGCCCGCGCCATCAGGTCAAACGCATCGGCGTCAACCCCGGCGCCAGTTTGTCACTGCAAATGCACCATCACCGCGCAGAGCACTGGATTGTGGTGAGCGGAACGGCCGAGGTAACCAATGGCGAATCAGTGCTGATACTCACAGAAAACCAGAGTACCTATATTCCCCTTGGGCAAACCCATCGTCTTGCCAATCCTGGCAAGCTTCCACTTGAAATCATCGAAGTTCAAAGTGGCTCCTACTTGGGAGAGGACGACATCGTGCGGTTTGAAGATAACTACGGCAGAAACTAAAATTTTATTTATGAATCCCAAAGTCGCACTTATTACCGGCATTACCGGTCAGGATGGCTCCTATCTGGCGGAGTTTTTGCTGGAAAAAGGGTACATCGTGCACGGCATCAAGCGTCGGGCCAGTTCCTTTAACACCCAACGGGTGGACCACATTTATCAAGACCCCCATATTGAAAATGCCCGTTTCAAATTGCACTATGGCGATCTGACTGACACGAGCAACCTGGTGCGCATCCTGCAGGAAACCCAGCCTGACGAGGTGTACAACCTGGGCGCCCAAAGCCATGTGGCCGTCAGCTTTGAGAGCCCCGAGTACACCGCAGACGTGGACGGTATGGGTACGCTGCGTCTGCTGGAGGCGATTCGAATCCTGGGCCTGGAGAAGAAAACCCGCTTTTACCAGGCAAGTACCAGTGAGCTCTACGGCTTGGTGCAGGAAACGCCTCAAAAGGAAACTACTCCGTTTTACCCGCGCAGTCCCTACGCGGTGGCAAAAATGTACGCCTACTGGATCACGGTGAACTACCGGGAGGCCTATGGCATCTACGCCTGCAACGGCATCCTGTTCAATCACGAAAGTCCGCGCCGTGGCGAGACTTTTGTTACCCGCAAAATCACGCGCGGTATGGCCAACATCAGCCAGGGGCTGGAAGACTGCCTCTACATGGGCAATATCGACGCCCTGCGCGACTGGGGTCATGCCAAAGACTATGTGCGCATGCAGTGGATGATGCTGCAGCAAGACCAAGCGGAAGACTTCGTGATCGCGACGGGGGTGCAATACAGCGTGCGCCAGTTCATCGAAAAAACCGCGGCGGCGTTGGGCATGGTGCTTAGCTGGCGCGGAGTGGGTGTTGACGAGGTGGCCTACTGGGGTACAGAGGGCGACGGTGCAGGCAATGGCAAAGCCGTCGTCCGCATTGACCCGCGTTACTTTCGCCCCACCGAAGTCGAGACCTTGTTGGGTGACCCCAGCAAAGCCAAAGCAAAATTGGGCTGGGTCCCAGAGATCACTCTTGATGAAATGGTCACAGAAATGGTGGCTGCCGATCTGGCCGAAGCCAAAAAGCACGCGCTGCTCAAGAAGCACGGCTATGCGGTGAATGTGGGCGCCGAGTAGGGCAGTGGCCATGGTCGACACTCCCAAAATCTTCGTCGCGGGCCACCGTGGCATGGTGGGCAGCGCCATCGTTCGGACCTTGCTCGCCCGAGGTGTAGCGAGTGACCAAATCATTACCCGCAGCAGTACCGAGTTGGATTTGCGAAACCAGGCTGCGGTGAACGCCTTTTTTTCGCAGGAGCGTCCGAACCAGGTCTACCTGGCAGCCGCCAAAGTCGGTGGTATCCACGCAAACAATACCTATCCCGCAGAATTTATCTACGACAACCTGATGGTTCAGGCCAATGTGGTGCACGCGGCGCACACCCATGGAGTGCAAAAGCTGCTGTTTTTGGGAAGCAGCTGCATTTACCCGCGGCAAGCACCCCAACCCATGGCCGAAAATGCATTGCTGACGGGTTCGCTCGAGCCCACCAACGAGCCCTACGCGGTAGCAAAGATTGCCGGTATCAAGCTGTGCGAGAGCTACAACCGGCAATATGGCCGCGATTACCGCAGCGTCATGCCCACCAACCTCTACGGCCCGGGCGACAACTACCACCCCGAGAACAGCCACGTCATCCCCGCCCTGATTCGCCGCTTTCATGAAGCCAAGGTGAGCGGCGCAAAAGAAGTGGTGATTTGGGGTACTGGCCAACCGAGGCGCGAGTTTTTGTACGTCGACGACATGGCCGCTGCCAGCGTATTTGTCATGCAACTGCCCACCGAGGTTTACCAGGCCCATACCCTGCCGATGCAAAGCCACATCAACGTCGGCTTTGGCAGCGACGTGACGATTGCCGAGCTGGCGCAGGCGGTGTGTGCTGCCGTCGGATTTGAAGGCGCTATTCGCTATGACACCGACAAACCCGATGGCGCGCCCCGCAAGTGGATGGATAGCAGCCGCCTGAATGGGTTGGGCTGGCAGGCGCGTGTGGGGTTGGAGGAAGGGCTCGCAAGGGCGTATGGAGACTTTGAAAAGTTAGCGCCGTGACGATGGAATCGAGTCCGATAGGTCGGTTCAGCTTAGTGCCTGCGGAATCTTTGGTTTGCGATAGTGATCGCGGCAAATGACCGGAGTTCTTGGTCGCCGGCGCATTCAGGACATTTTGCTGAATATTGCTGGAATCATGCTCCCCATGGGTGCCGGTTTCCTTGTCGTTCCCGATCTGATTGAAAGGCTTGGCGCTGAGAGATTCGGTATCCTGTCCATTTGTTGGATGTTGGTGGGCTATTTCGGGGTACTCGACTTGGGGCTCGGGCGCGGTTTGACCCAATACCTGGCAAAGCAAGTTGGTTTGGGGATGCAAGCCGATCAGCGCGCAATCGTGGCGCGGCGAGTACGTCGTTGGATGATTCTTATCGGTCTTGGGTGGATGGTCTTGATGTTGATCGCAACCCCACTTCTGACGGCAGCCAATCTGCACATTGCACCAGCAATCAAGAGCGAAGCGATTCTCGGTTGGCTGATTCTTGCGATTTCGGTGCCCCTGTTGATGTGGGCATCATGCAGTATTGGTGTGCTTGAGGCCTACAGTCGCTTTCAAACAGTGAATTTCATCAGAGTACCGATGGGATTGGCCGTATTTCTCGTCCCCTGGGTAATTGCTCACTTCACTCAGCATCTGGCTGCTGTGATCGGAGGGCTGTGGTCGGTACGTGTGACAGCCGCACTCGCATTGTCATGGCGAAGTCGGAATTATTTCCATGTAAAGAGTAATGCTACGGAAACTCCTGCATCAAATGATATCTTGAAGTTCGGCGGTTGGCTCACGGTGACAAATATTATTGGTCCCATGCTGGCTTACTTCGACCGGATTGCAATTGGGGTGGTCATATCAATAACCGCAGTAACCTATTACACCGTTCCTTTTGACGTGCTGTCTAGATTGCCTTCGATTCCGCTGGCGATGATGGGCGTTTTTTTTCCTATGCTAGCGCAGTTGCATGTGCGTCCGGAAAATAGTAGATTGCATTTGCTTCAGACGGTCAGAGCATCTATTCGTATGCTTTGTGTGGGATGGATTCCATTGATGTTGATCTTGGGGTTATTTAGTGAACAATTTTTAACCCAGTGGGTTGGTGTCGAAATCGCGACCGTATCCGCTGAAGTGTGGAGCTGGATTGCAATAGGTGTGTTGGTGAATGGCTTTGCACATGTGCCATATGCATTGCTGCAAAGTGCTGGACGTACTGATATCACAGCGAAATTTCATCTGGCTGAATTTGTACCCTATTTTATTTTCTTATGGTGGGCGCTCGGAATTTATGGCATAAAGGGTGCTGCAATTGCCTGGACGGCCCGCGTCATGGTGGATACGGTCGCACTTTTTTTAAGCGCTTGGAAAATGTTTCCCACCCTTGCAGATCTAATTCGAGATACCCTGTTATTGCTAACGTCGATCGTCATTTTGCATTTTTGGTTTGATGATTTTTTTAGTCGCTCACCATCGGACACCCTTGTACCCGAAGCCATTTTTTTGTTAGCACTGTTTTTAGCGGCATGGATTAGTTACCATGGACGACGCCTTTACGTGGAAATATATGAAAGCCATGCAAGCATCCGGTGACATTTGGCCGACGGCCGATCTGGAGTTTTTGGGGCAATGTCCGGTCTGCGCTTGTACTGCGAGATTACCATTGCATGATCCGATGACGGATCGGCTTTTTCAATGTGCGCCTGGCGAGTGGCAATTGCATACCTGCCAGCAATGTGAGCTCGCCTACCTCGATCCACGACCCAGTATGCAAAGTATCGGTCGTGCTTATGAAAGATACTTTACCCACGGTGATATTACCCCCTCAAAGGGAAGCGGGTGGCAAGGCTTGATGATTCAACGGTTGAAAAACACGGTGGCGGCGGCGTTCAACGATTTTCGTAACAAGCGCTGGGGAATGAAATTGCATCCATCAATCTTTTGGGGCAATTTTTTTGTTTCTATGATTCCACCCTTGCGCAGTTTGGTGATTGCACATATGCGCCGCATTCCACCTCGGCCGCCGTATCAGGGTGCTAAGCTGTTGGATGTTGGTTGTGGGGACGGTGCATTCTTGGAAGCAGCGCAAGCAGCAGGTTGGCACGTTACCGGCATCGACTTTGACGCTAAAGCCGTTGCAGCTGCCCGTTTGCGCGGCGTACAGGTCATATGTGGCGATCTGGATGTTCTGAAAGACAATGCCGGAGGCTATGAATACATTACCTGCAGCCACGTCATTGAACATGTACATAACCCGTCCCGATTAATGTCCCAGATGCGTGTACTCTTAGCACCCAATGGCAGACTGTGGTTGCAGACGCCTAATCTTGAAAGTATTGGTCACTCCATCTTTGGGGTTAACTGGCGTGATCTTGATCCTCCGAGGCACTTATGCTTATTCACTCCAAAGTGCTTGCGGATGCTGGTGAATGCCTCTGGACTTCACATCTGCGTTCATCGACTGCCTACATTGATGGCTATCCCCGTATATTCATCTAGTTTAGATTTAGCCAAGCGGAAATCAGATGTTGGGATCCCATTGCGAACCATGATTCTAAATTTTTTAATATACTTTCTTGCTTTTTTTCAGGCGATATTCCCAAACCGTGCTGAGTTTATTACGATTACTGCTAGACGATCAGATTAAACCGGCATGAGCATTAATAAGAAATTTGCTGTTACCGTTGCATATCTTCCCGATCTAGAGCTGTTGGAGAAACAGTTTCAGAGTTTGCGTCCGCAGATTGATAGCATGGTGCTCCTACATAACGGACCATCACCTGTTGGTCTTGAAAATCTGTGCACTGAGTATTCGGTTGAATTTCTGCCAATTGAGTCGAATATTGGACTTGCCCATGCTCAGAACCAAGGTATCGAGTATGCGGCGAGCCTGGGTGCGACAGAGATCTTGCTGATGGATCAAGACAGCATTCCTTACCCCTTGATGGTTAGCCTGCTTTCACAAGCTCTTGCATCTCATCCGGATGCCGCTGCCGCCGGTCCGCGAAGTATTGATTTGCGTTCAGGGCACAAGAGTCGCTTTCTGATGGATGATGGCGCGGTGATAAAGGTATTTGATCCTGGGAATGAAGCCTCTGTGGCAACTTTGAATGTTGCGCACCTCATCGCATCAGGCACACTTCTGCGAACGAGCGCTCTATCGTCTGTCGGATTAATGCGCGGTGAATGGTTCATTGATCATATTGATACGGAGTGGTGCTTTCGAGCTCGATTGAATGGCTGGAAAATAATTGCTGTTACCGATGCCTATTTGGGACATAGCTTGGGTGATAAGGTATCAAGAGTCTGGTGGGGTCGGATTCGCCAAATTTCTCATCACAGTCCACTTAGACATTACTATATGTTTAGAAATACTGTTTTCCTGGTTAATTTAAGTTATGTTCCATCCTATTGGAAAATTTTTCACTTGAAAAGATTAATGCAAATATTTTTGTATTTTGTGGTTTTGGCTCCTCAGAGACTACTCAGAACCAAGATGATACTTAGAGGTTTATTCGATGGCGTTCGAAATATCGCCGGTAAAAAAACAGTCTCGCACCCGTAAATCTTATGCCGCCTTTGATATCTGTATCCATTGTTAGTCATGCTCAGGGTGACATGGTCGTAGCATTGCTGGCGGATTTGAGTCGGTTTTGTTTAGTGGAAAACATCGAAGTACTATTAGTTTCGAATGTTCCTGAGGATTTGCCATTTCAGTGTTCTGACTTTTCATTTCCATTGCGCTTAATCAATAACCCTGCGCCTAAGGGTTTTTCAGAAAATCATAATTTCGCGTTTTCACTTTCTGCCGGAAATTACTTTTGCGTCTTGAATCCCGATATTCGTCTTGATTCGAATCCGTTTCCGCCACTCTTGCTGCCTTTTCAAGATGTTTCGGTTGGGCTGGTTGCCCCTTTAGTGATGTCCCCGGAGGGCGTCGTCGAGGACAGTGCAAGGTCTTTCCCGACACCACTCACCATCGCTTGCAAGTTTTTTGGGGGGTGTCAAGCGAGTTGTTATGCGATTCACCAATCTCCTATTTTTCCGGACTGGGTCGCAGGGATGTTCATGTTGTTCCCTCGGACCGTTTTTGCGAGACTTCGAGGTTTCGATCAGGGGTATTTTCTTTATTACGAAGATGTTGACATCTGTGCGCGTATGAGGTTAGTTGGATTACAGGTTGCCCTGTCACCTGATGCGGTGGTCGTTCATCATGCCCAGCGAAGTAGCCGGCGCAGATTCAATTACATGCGCTGGCATTTGCGAAGCATGCTTCGCTTCTTTTTGTCTGGGGTTTGCTGGCGCGTGCATTGGCAGAGCGCTCGTCGCAGGTTTATGAACCGGTCACCCTTGGGTTCTTCCTGAAATACCCTATGCGAGTGCTGGTCACCGGTGCAGAGGGCTTTATTGGTAAGTCTTTGTGTTCATCACTGCGGAGAGGTGACTGTCACGTGATTCCCGCGCCAAGACTTGCATTCCCGGGTGGCAAGCCGCCAATCATTGAGCGGGGCCCGGCGCCTGATGCCGTGATTCACTTGGCTGCCCGTGTCCACGTGATGCACGACACAGCCGCCGACCCCTTGGCTGCATTCCGCGAGGTTAATGTCGAAGCCACATTGGTGCTCGCCTCCCGGGCGGCTGATGCGGGGGTTCGCCGCTTTGTATTTATCAGTTCGGTCAAAGTCAACGGCGAATCCACGGCGCTCGGCCAGCCTTTTACCGAGCGCGACGCCGCAGCCCCCCAAGACGCCTACGCCCAATCCAAATGGGAGGCCGAGCAGGGTCTGCATCAAATCGCGGCCAGCACCGGCATGGAAGTGGTCATCATCCGTCCCCCCTTGGTCTACGGCCCGGGCGTCAAGGCCAATTTCGCATCGCTCATGCGGGCAGTGCAGCGTGGCGTGCCCTTGCCATTGGGAGCGGTGCACAACCTGCGAAGCCTGGTGGGCCTGGACAATCTGGTGGATTTCGTCATCACCTGTGCCCACCATCCGACAGCGGCCAATCACACCTTTTTGGTCAGTGACGGCGTCGATATCTCGACGCCCAACCTTATTCGTGCCATGGCGCAAGCCGCCCATCGCCCAGCGCGCCTGGTTTCATTGCCTGTGGGCGTGCTGTCAACGGTTGCGTCGCTGCTTGGCAAGCGTACCGCAGTTGATCGCTTGTGCGGCAATTTGCAGCTTGATACTTCCAAGGCACGCGATTTGTTGCAGTGGGCACCACCGGTCGGTCTGGATGAGGGCCTTCGCCGCGCATTTGAAGGGTTCAGCGCATGATGAAGCGCGGTTTCGATGTTTTTCTCGCCCTCTTCGTGGGAGTCGCACTTCTGCTGCCTTTGTTGGGCTTGCTTGCATTGGTGCGCCTTACCTCCAAGGGACCTGCGCTTTATTGGTCCGACCGTGTTGGAAAAAATAATATTCTCTTTAAGATGCCTAAAATCCGGACGATGCGTGTGGGTACTCCTGCAGTTGCCACCCATTTGCTTTCCAATCCGGATGCCGTACTCACACCGATGGGCTCATTTCTGCGCAGGAGCAGTCTGGATGAAATTCCGCAGTTGTGGAGTATTTTGAAGGGAGACATGAGTTTTGTCGGGCCTCGGCCTGCCTTGTTCAACCAGGGAGATTTGATCGCCCTGCGATCCGACGTTGGAGTTGACCGGCTGGTTCCGGGTCTTACCGGATGGGCTCAAGTGAATGGGAGAGATAGTCTTTCCATGCCGCATAAAGTGGCCTTGGATCAGCATTACCTGCAAAATCGATCCTTCGGACTTGATCTTTACATACTCTGGTTGACATTTTTACGTGTCATCTACACCAATGACGTGTCCCATTAATATTTTTAGGTCTAAAATTATCGGGTCGTCATTTCTATTGGAGATTATTTAATGAGCAACCTGATTGATATCCAGTCTCAAATCGAAAAGCTGCAAAAGCAAGCGAACGAGATCAAGGCTAAAGATTTCAATGCAACTGTCAAAGAAATTTTGACCAAGATGCAGGCCTTCGGCATTACTGTTAAAGACCTGCAGTCACCCAAGGCTGCCAAATTGGCAAAAGCAGGGCGTCCTGCCAAGGCCAAATCGGGTGTGGTTAAAGCACCCAAGGCGGCACGCAAATCCAGCATGCCGGTGGCAGCGAAGTTTCGCGGCCCCAATGGCGAAACGTGGTCAGGTCGCGGTTTGACGCCCAAGTGGCTGGCTTCTCTGGTGGCGCAAGGTCAGAACAAAGAAACTTTCGCTGTAAAGCCTGAGTAATACTGTTCACCACATTTTTTTGTGGTCGGACCGCCTGAACGTGCAATCTCTTGCACGCAGGCGGTTTTCTTTTTTGGAGTGTTTTGCGTTTACTCGCCGCGTTTCTCATGCGACTGCACTCCATTGGTTGCTGGCGCACCCTGAAACGCCCCCCTTGCCGCTGATCGTGTTTTGAGCTGTTTTTCCCATGCATTTTGAAGTCTTGGCTTGGTCGCGTAGCAAAAAGCGGTTGGCAGTCATCGCGCTGGATGTTATGTTGTCGTTTGTGGCGACGTGGATCGCCTTTTCCTTGCGGTTGGATACATTGCATATTCCAACCCTCGTGCAACTGCGCGTCTACTTGCTCATTCCTTTTGTTGTAATTCCTGTGTTCATAAGGTTCGGTTTGTACCGGGCCATCTTTCGGTATACCGGCCAAGCGGCGCTCACTGCAACCGCAAAGGCTGTTGCAACGTATGGCGTGCTGCTTTCCATTGGTTTATTTTTGACCCAATGGGACATGGTGCCCCGCAGTCTTGGCGTATTGCAGCCACTCATTTTCTTGATACTGGTGGGCGGAAGTCGTGCGTTCGCACGATTTTGGTTGGCGGGTCCGGGCGTTTCAAATGATATTGGCGGTCTGAGGAGACTGCTGATATTTGGTGCCGGCACGGCTGGTGTGCAGACCGCGGTGGCCATGGCCGTATCGCGTCAATTTAAATTAATCGGCTTTGTCGACGACGACCCTTTCAAGGTGGGGCGCAGCATCAATGGTGTCATGGTTACTGGGTCTGCCGATCTCAAGCAGCGGGTGGTGAACGAAAAAATCACTGACATTTTGCTGGCGATGCCCAGCGCCTCCCGCCAACGCCGCTTGTCGATTATTCAGTCGCTGAATTCTTTGCCGGTGCATGTGCGCACCCTCCCCAGCATGGCTGATTTGGCCAGTGGTCGCGTGACAGTTCAGGATTTTCGGGAACTTGACATTGAAGATTTGCTCGGTCGCGATCCGGTCGCACCGCAGCCCGACTTGATGGCGCGTGACTTGGCCTCCAAGGTAGTTTTGGTGACGGGGGCGGGTGGCAGTATTGGGTCTGAGTTGTGCCGAAGCATTGTGCTGCAGCGACCCCGCCAGTTGGTGCTGCTGGACCACAATGAGTTTGGTCTTTACCAAATCCACCGGGAACTTGCGCAGTGGTGTCATGCGCAAAACTTGGTTGTTACGCTTACGCCTCTGCTGGGCAGCGTGACCCATGCGGACCGTATGCGCAGCGTCTGCCTGCAGTACCAACCCAGCACGATCTACCACGCGGCTGCCTATAAGCACGTTCCTCTGGTGGAGGAGAACGTTGCGGAAGGTGTCGTAAACAATATTTTTGGCACCCTCAACATGGCGCAGGCAGCGCTGGCCTGTGGCGCGCAGCGCTTCGTGCTGATCAGCACCGACAAAGCGGTGCGTCCTACCAATGTGATGGGCGCAAGCAAGCGGATGGCCGAAATGGTGTTGCAGGCATTGGCGGACCAGCCCGGCGACACCCGCTTTTCCATGGTGCGCTTCGGTAACGTGCTGGGGTCCAGCGGCAGCGTCGTGCCCCTGTTTCGCCAGCAGTTGGTGACTGGTGGCCCGCTCACCGTGACCCACCCCGACGTCACACGCTACTTCATGACCATTCCAGAGGCAGCGCAGTTGGTGGTGCAGGCAGGCGCCATGGGGCAGGGTGGCGATGTCTTTGTGCTGGATATGGGTGAGCCAGTCAAAATCATGGAGTTGGCACGGCGCATGGTGCAGTTGTCGGGCCTGTCAGTGCGTGAAGCGGCGCAACCTGACGGCGACATCAGTATCGAAATTACCGGCTTGCGCCCGGGCGAAAAGCTATTTGAGGAATTGTTGATTGGCGACAACCCGGAGCCAACCGGCCATCCGCGCATCATGAAAGCGCAAGAGTCCTGCTTTTCTTGGCCGGCACTTGAGGTGCAATTGCAGGCACTGCGCCAAGCCGCCGCCGTCAATGACGAACCTGCCATTCGGACGGTGCTGTCGCATTGTGTGTCGGGCTTCCCCGCCCCCGCTCCCACAGTGTTTCCAAGTGGCATGTGAAAAATTAATCGATCAAAATACTGGTTTGATTCGCACCTACTTATCCAAACTATGACCTCACTCAGCCCCCACGATAAGGCCGACATTCTGGCCCAGGCTCTGCCCTACATCCGCAAGTTTCATGGCAAAACCATGGTGATCAAGTATGGCGGCAACGCTATGACCGATCCTGCCCTGCAAGCCGCTTTTGCCCAAGACGTCGTACTCCTCAAGCTTGTGGGTATTAACCCGGTGGTGGTGCATGGCGGTGGGCCGCAAATTGAGAACGCGCTTAAGCGCTTGGGTAAAACCGGCGAGTTCATCCAGGGCATGCGGGTGACAGATGCCGAGACCATGGAAGTGGTTGAGTGGGTGTTGGGCGGCGAAGTGCAGCAAGATATCGTGGGCCTGATTAACCAGGCGGGCGGCAAAGCCGTGGGTCTGACCGGACGCGATGGGGGCATGATCCGTGCCCAAAAGCTCAAAATGCTGGACAGTGTGGACCCTCGCATTGAGCACGATGTGGGCCAGGTCGGCGATATCGTGAGCGTTGACCCCAGTGTGGTCAAGGCGCTTCAGGACGACGCCTTTATTCCGGTGATCAGCCCCATTGGATTTGGCGAGCACAACGAGAGTTACAACATCAACGCCGATGTCGTTGCGGCCAAACTTGCGACGGTGCTTCAAGCCGAAAAGCTCCTGATGCTGACCAATATCAGTGGAGTGTTGAACAAGGCCGGAGAACTGCTGACGGAGTTAAGCGCGCGCCAGATTGATGCCCTGTTTGCCGACGGAACCATTTCGGGCGGCATGTTGCCCAAGATCAGTGGCGCGCTGGATGCGGCCAAGAGCGGCGTGAAGGCGGTACACATCGTGGACGGTCGCGTTCCGCATGTCTTGCTGCTTGAGATACTCACAGACCAAGCCTTTGGCACCATGATTCGCTCGTCGTAGACCCAAGCTCAGCCGGGCTGGCGCGGTCGCGCTGGTGCCACCGATTACAACTTCGAGGCGCCAAATGGTGCAAAATAGCACGGTCGTACTATTTTCAACTCTGGTCCTCATGTCCCTGCCTGTGCTTTCCGATGATGCAACTCCGGTGACGGAACTCGAGCGCCCAAGTAGCCGCTCCATGCACAAAGGCCAGCAAACCAAGCAAGCCATCGTGCAAGCTGCGGTGACCTTAAGCACCCAAGTCGGCCTTGAAGGGTTGAGCATTGGCAGTTTGGCCGAACTCATGCACATGAGCAAGTCGGGTGTTTTTGCGCACTTTGGCTCCCGTGAGGAGCTTCAAATCTCGGTCATCCGGGAGTACTTCGCCAGTTTTGAACAAGAGGTTTTTTACCCGGCCATGAAGGCACCGCAGGGCCTGCCGCGCGTTCGCGCCCTGTTTGACAACTGGATGAAGCGTGTAGCCGTCGAAATCCAGTCGGGCTGCATATTTATCAGCGGTGCCGTCGAGTTTGATGACCGGCCCGGCCCGGTACGCGAGGCGCTGGCCAGTTCAGTGCAAACTTGGCTCCAGGCCTTGTACCGTGCGGTGGTTCTGGCCAAACAGTGCGGCCACCTGACGCAGGAGGCGGATGAACAGCAAGTCGCGTTTGAGATCCATGCCCTGATTCTTGCTTTGCACTACGAGGCCCGGTTTCTGAAAAACCCAGGTTCCTTGGCGCGCGCCAATCGTGGTTTTGCCGATATCGTGGCGCGTTACGGTGTGCCCGGCGCCGCTGAAATTTCTGTCTAGTTCTTACTGTTTTTCCAATTTCAAGGAGCCTTCCTCATGCCCAGCTATTCCCCGCCTTTGCGCGATATGCAGTTTGTGATGCACGAGCTGCTGCACATCGTTGACGACCTGAAAAACATCCCCAAGCACGCGGACATGGATGCCGAGACGATCAATGCCGTGCTCGAAGAGGGCGGAAAATTTGCCTCGGAAGTGCTGTTTCCGCTCAATATCAGTGGAGATGCGGAAGGTTGCGTGCTGGACCCCAAGACCCACCAGGTCACCACGCCCAAAGGATTTAAAGAGGCCTACGCCCAGTACATAGAGGGAGGCTGGGCCGCTCTGGGTTGCGACCCGGCGTTTGGTGGTCAGGGCTTGCCCTTGATCGTCAATCAGATGTTTTATGAAATGCTCAACAGTGCCAACCAAGCCTGGACCATGTACCCAGGCCTGACCCATGGTGCCTATGCCTCGCTGGCGGCCCACGGAACCGAGGACCAGAAGGCGACCTACCTGCACAAGATGACCAGTGGTCAGTGGACTGGCACCATGTGCCTGACGGAGCCCCACTGTGGAACCGACCTCGGCCTGATGCGCACCAAGGCGGAGTTGCAGCCGGATGGCACCTACCGCATCACCGGAAACAAGATCTTCATCAGTGCCGGTGAGCACGACATGAGCGAAAACATCGTCCATTTGGTACTGGCGCGCTTGAGTGATGCGCCTCCCGGTATCAAGGGCGTGAGCCTGTTTGTGGTTCCCAAGTTTTTGGTCAAGGCGGATGGCAGCCTGGGGGAGCGCAACGGCATTTATTGCGGCGGCATTGAGCACAAGATGGGCATCAAGGCCAGCGCCACCTGCCAAATGGTGCTTGATGGCGCGGTTGGTACCCTGGTGGGCGCGCCCAACAAGGGCATGAATGGCATGTTCGTCATGATGAACGCCGCCCGCCTGGGGGTGGGGAACCAGTCATTGGGCTTGACCGAAGTGGCCTATCAGAACGCGCTGATTTATGCCAAAGACCGCATTCAGATGCGTTCGCTGTCGGGCGTCAAAGCCAAAGACAAAGCGGCCGACCCGATCATCGTGCACCCTGATGTGCGCAAGATGCTGCTAACCGCCCGGGCTTATGCCGAAGGCGGTCGTGCCCTGCAAGGCTATTGCGCCATGCTGCTGGAGCAGGAGCACAGCCACCCCGACGAAGAAGTGCGCAAAGAGGCCGGCGAACTGCTGGCCATGCTCACGCCCATTGTCAAGGCCTTCATTACCGACAATGGATGGACCGCCACTTCGGGTTGCCTGCAGGTGTTTGGTGGCCATGGGTTCATCAAGGAATGGGGCATGGAGCAGTTTGTGCGGGACTCCCGCATCAACATGATTTACGAAGGAACCAACACCATTCAGTCGCTTGACTTGTTGGGCCGCAAGATCTTGGGAAACCAAGGCGCGACCTTGCGCAAGTTTGGCAAGCTGATTGGCAAACTTGCCAAAGAAGAAGCCGACAACGCCGGAATGAAAGAATTCGTCGTCCCCGTTGCCGCCCTGGGTGAGCAGATGACCCAGTTCACTCTGGAGATTGGCATGAAAGGCATGCAAAACCCCGATGAAGTGGGTGCGGCTGCGGTCGACTACCTTCGCGTTGCAGGCCACTTGGTGTTCGGGTATTTTTGGGCCCGCATGGCCCAAGTGGCTTTGCGTGAGGTAGCCGCCGGCAACACTGACCTGTTCTACCAAGCCAAGTTGCAGACCGCGCGTTTTTACTTTGCCAAACTGTTCCCCGAGACCGCCACCCTCATGCAAACAGCCCGCGCTGGCAGCGCCGTGCTGATGGATACTGATGCCGTTTTTGCCTGATATTCACTGAGTTTCGTCACCGCACCATCCAATAACGAAGGAGATTTTCATGAAGCACATTTTTGTTACGCTGGGCTTGTTGGGCAGCGCGGCCCTCGCCCAGGCCCAAATGACCCCTTTGGGCGCTTGGAACAGTATTGATGACGCGACCCAAAAGCCCAAAGCGCTAATCCGCATCAGCGCCAACGCCAGCGGTGGCCTGTCGGGCGTCGTCGAAAAGGCCCTGGATCCCAGGCCTAATACAGAACCCAATTGCGACAAATGCACCGACGACCGCAAAGGCAAGCCAAAAATCGGCATGGAAATCATTCGCGGCGGCAAGAAAGTGGATGGCAAAGACGTCTGGGAAGAAGGCAAGATTCTTGACCCGGACAACGGCACCGATTACCGCTTGCGCCTGACCCCCATTGACGGTGGCAAAAAACTTGAAGTTCGCGGCTACGTGGGAACCCCTTTGCTGGGCCGCACCCAAACTTGGGTCCGGGCCGAGTGAGCCAGCATCCCTTTGACGCTGCGTTGGTATTGCAGCCCTTGGGCGAGGGGCGCTACCGGGGAGCCACCCATCCGGCTTGGGCCAATATGGTGGGGCCCTTTGGCGGCGTGACCGCGGCCACCGTGGTGCAGGCGATCGTCGACCACGCCCAATGCCTGGGTGCGCCGGTATCCCTCACGGTCAATTATGTGGCCGCCATTGCGGATGGTGAGTACGTCCTGCAATTGCGAATTGCGCGGACCAACCGCTCAACACAGCACTGGGTATTTGACATTTCCCAAACTGCCGCGGATGGTGCCGTGGAATGCGTACTGACGGGCACCGCCATGACAGCGCAGCGAAGGGAAACCTGGAGTAGCAACGATCTTCCCATGCCGCAGGTGGTTGCACCAGACACCTTGGCCGAAGTTCCCGCGCCCAAGATCACCGAGTGGTTTTCGCGTTATGACATGCGCTCCGTTTCGGGCGGATTGCCGCAGGTTTGGGACGGCGCCGAGAGTTCCCTGCCGCCAGAGCAAGCCAGCCTGACGCAGCTCTGGATTCGTGATCGCGCCGGGCGCGCTCTGGACTTTGCCGCGCTTTCGGCCACGTCGGATATCTTTTTCCCACGCATCTGGGCGCGCAGAGCCAAGTGGACACCTGCCGGAACGGTATCCATGACCATTTATTTTCACGCTGACGGTGCGCAACTTGCCCAGGTGGGTACGGGCTTTGTGCTGGCGCAGGCCCGTGGCCAGGTGTTTCGCAATGGCTTTTTTGATCAAAGCGCCTGTCTTTGGAGTGAAGCAGGAGTGCCGCTCGCGACCACCCATCAGCTGGTTTACTTTAAAGACTAGGCTTGGCGCTTTTAAACCCCTTTCACCGAGAGACCCCCATGCAAGATGTATTGATAGACAGCGCAGACGGTGTGATGACACTCACCCTGAACCGGATCGAGAAGAAGAATTCTTTTACACAGGCCATGTACAGCACCTGTGCCGACGCACTATTGCAGGCTGCGGATGACGCTACTGTCCATGTGGTCGTCATCCAGGGGCATGCCACCATATTCAGCGCTGGCAACGACATCAGCGACTTCTTGAGCCGAGGTGCCACCGGTCCGGATGTACCGGTGTTCCGCTTTTTGCGGGGCCTCGCCACGTTCCCCAAGCCCTTGATCGCTTCGGTCTGTGGCCCGGCGGTAGGCGTCGGAACCACCCTGCTTTTTCATTGTGACTTGGTTTACGCGGGTGACAATGCGGCGTTCTCGATGCCATTTGTCAATCTGGGTCTGTGCGCAGAGGCGGGCTCCAGTCTGTTGGCGCCGCGCATGATGGGCTACCACCGGGCCGCGGAGGCTCTGCTCATGGGCGACCCGTTTATGGCGGAGGCTGCGCTCGAAGTTGGCTTGGTCAACCGCATCGTTCCGCCGACCGAAGCCAACAACGTGGCGCAAAGTCAAGCCCGTAAATTGGCCGCCAAGCCGCTTCCGTCGCTGATCGAGACCAAGCGACTGATGAAAAAAGGCCAAATGGCCGAAGTGCTGGCCCAAATTACCGAGGAATCCGAGAGTTTTGGCCGACTGCTGCAGGCGCCCCACGCCAAAGAAGCCTTCACCGCGTTCATGAAAAAGCGCAAGCCGGATTTCGCCAAGAGTTAAGCCGCTACATGGTTTGGGATTTTTGCCAAGCAAGCGCTTGCTAAAAATAACGGCGTTTGGTATGGTTGCGCCATGCCAGCGCATGCCGCCACCGTTCCAGCACGCAAATTTGCGCCAGATGCGCGCTTGGTTCTGACGCGTCCGCGGGGTCGGCCTCGCAAGACGCTTCTGGAGCGCGATGACGGCAATCGCCGTGCCGACTTGTTGCGTGCAGCCGCAGCATTGTTTCGCAATCAGGGTTTTGCCGCCACGACCACGCGTGATATTGCCGCCGCCGTGGGCATGCAAAGCGGCTCACCTTTTTATCATTTCAAAAGCAAGGACGCGCTCCTGTTTGCGGTGATGCAAGAAGGCATGCACGCCGCCCTGGAACGCCAACGCGAAACCGTGCAGAGCCGCATTGGCCAATCGCCTTCAGAGCAGTTACGCGGTTTGGTGCAAACCCATTTTCAGGTTCTGTTGGGTCCGGACAGTGACTTCATTCCGGTGATGCTGTACGAGTCACGCTCGCTCCAAAGCGCCCAGCGCGCGGAGCTGGCCGCACTGCAAAGTGAATACGAGGCCTTGTGGACGCCTGTGCTGAGTGACCTGCACGCCAGCGGCGCGCTGCGAGCGCCCGTGGCCTTGTCGCGCTTGCTCATTTTGGGAGCGCTGAACTGGTCAGTGCAGTGGTTTGATCCCAGCAGGAGTGCGGGAGTGGCCGAGTTGGTTGAGGCCGCTTTGGCGCTATTTATTGACACCCGCGCTGCCGATGGATTTGCCGGCGCGTGAATATTTTTTGACTTGAGGGTTACATGAGTTACGCATCCGCATTTGCACCCGGTCTTTTTCTGGGAAAAGTCGTCATCGTCACCGGAGGCGGTTCGGGGATTGGGCGCTGTGTGGCGCATGAGCTTGCCGCTTTGGGTGCGCACGTGGCACTGTTGGGTCGCAAGCCAGAAAAGCTTCAAAAAGTGGCAGACGAAATCGCCCACGACAACGCCGCCAGCGGGGGCAGCGTCAGCATGCATGTGTGTGACATACGGCAAGAAGAGGCGGTGCGCACGACCGTGGCCGAGATCGTGGCACGCCAGGGCGCAGTCGACGGCTTGGTCAACAACGCGGGCGGTCAATACATGACACCTCTGGAATCCATCAGCGCCAAGGGCTGGGAGGCAGTGGTCAACACCAACCTGACGGGTGGCTTTTTGATGGCCCGGGAGTGCTACACCCAATCCATGGCCAAAAACGGCGGTGCCATTGTGAATATCGTGGCAGACATGTGGGGTTCGATGCCGGGCATGGGCCACAGTGGCGCGGCCCGGGCGGGCATGGTGAGCCTGACCGAAACAGCCGCTGCCGAGTGGGCCTGCGCCGGCGTACGCGTGAACGCCGTGGCACCCGGCTATATCGCCTCCAGCGGCATGGACCATTACCCGCCAGAGGCTGGCCCCATGCTGCGCGCGATGGCCAAAACCGTGCCGCTCGGTCGTTTTGGTACCGAGGCCGAAACCTCGGCGGGCATTGTTTTCTTGCTGAGCCCGGCTGCAGCCTTTATCAGCGGAACTACCTTGCGCATTGACGGTGCCCGTCCGCAGGTGCGCATGGGCTGGCCAATGACCGTGGCGAGCGCTCGCGTGCAATCGCGGCCGTCCATTGCGCCGTTCAACGGCTTTCACCGGGCGACGACGCCCCAAGTCTTTGCCACCCAATCCCAAGAAACCAAATAAGCCAACTCACCGGAGACACGCAATGCAATGGACCCACGAACACCTCGAAATCCAAAAGACGCTGAAGCGCTTTATTGACGCGGAAATCAATCCCCATGTTGACGAATGGGAAGCGGCTGAGATATTCCCCGCCCATGAAGTGTTCAAAAAACTCGGCAATCTGGGCCTGCTGGGTCTGACCAAGCCCGAGACTCACGGCGGGGCTGGTCTCGACTACAGCTATGGCTTGGCCATGGCAGAGGCGCTGGGACATATCCACTGTGGCGGAATTCCCATGTCGATCGGCGTTCAAACCGACATGTGTACGCCGGCACTTGCGCGCTTTGGCAGCGAAGAATTGCAACGCGAATTTTTGGCGCCAGCGATCGCCGGTGACATGGTCGGTTGCATTGGTGTGAGTGAGCCAGGCGCAGGCAGCGACGTGTCTGGCATCAAAACGGTGGCACGCAAGGACGGTGACGACTATGTCATTACCGGTCAGAAGATGTGGATCACCAACAGCCTTCAGGCGGATTGGATGTGCATGTTGGTCAACACCAGTGAGGGCCCGGCGCACAAAAACAAAAGCCTGGTCATGGTGCCGCTGCGTGACAAAGGCAAGCTGCTGCCGGGCATTGAGGTGGCCAAAAAAATCCGCAAGATCGGCATGAACGCCAGTGACACCGGTTTGCTGTACTTCGATGAGGTTCGCGTGCCCCAGCGCAACCGCATTGGCGCGGAGGGCCAGGGCTTCATCTACCAAATGCAGCAGTTTCAGGAAGAGCGGCTGTGGGCAGCCGCCAGTTGCCTCCAATCCTTAAGCAACTGTATCGGCTGGACCATGGAGTGGGCACAGGAACGCAAGCTATTTGGGGCCACATTGGCCGACCAGCAATGGGTGCAGTTCCGGCTGGCCGAAATGAAAACCGATCTCGAGGCACTGCGTGCGCTCACCTACCAAGCCTGCGACCTTTACGTGGGCGGGCAAGATGTATTGGAGCTGGCGTCCATGGGCAAGTTGCTGGCAGGGCGATTGAACCGCAGCATCCCTGACGGCTGCCTGCAATTTTGGGGTGGCATGGGCTACACCTGGGAAAACAAGGTCTCGCGCATGTTCCGCGACGGCCGCCTGGCCTCCATAGGCGGCGGGGCCGACGAGGTCATGCTGGGCATTATTGCCAAGACCATGGGTGTGGCCAAACGGCCCCAGCGCTAGGCAAAGGTACAGCCCTGATGCACAACGCCGCCAGTAACGAAGACATTAACGCCCTGCGCGACGGCGCCCAGCGTTTTGTGCGCCAGGAGGTAGCCAACCAGTTGGCCGCGTGGGAGACGGCCGGGGAATTTCCACGCAGCCTGTATGCTCGCGCTGCCGCGCTGGGTTGGTTGGGCCTGGGCTATCCCGAGCATTTGGGTGGCACGCCGGCGTCCACCGCCCTTCGCAACGCTCTGACAGAAACCCTGGCCCAGGAGAGTGGCAGTGGCGGTCTGATGGCCAGCTTGTTTAGCCATAATATTGGGCTGCCGCCGGTACTTCGCTGGGGCTCTGACAGCCTCCAGCGCGAGGTCATCCCGCCCGTCCTGCGGGGTGAAAAAGTCGCTGCCTTGGCAATCACCGAACCTGGTGGTGGCACCGACGTCGCGGCATTGCGCACCACAGCCCGATTAGAGGGCGAGCACTACGTGGTGAATGGCGAAAAAGTGTTCATCACCTCCGGTATGCGCGCTGATTTTTTGACGGTGGCGGTGCGCACCGATGCCGGTAATAAGGGGCGAGGCGGTATTTCGATGCTTGTGGTGCCCGGCGACGCTACCGGTTTGTCGCGCAGCCCCTTGCAGAAAATGGGCTGGCACTGCTCGGACACTGCGCATCTGCGTTTTGACAATGTGCGCGTACCCGCCCGTTTTTTGATCGGACAGGAGGGGAGCGGTTTCAAGATGATCATGGGCAACTTCAATGGCGAGCGCCTGTCCATGGCCGTCATGGCGCTGGGATTTGCGGAGTGCTGCTACCGTGAGGCGCTGGACTGGGCACGCACCCGAAAAACCTTTGGCAGTGCTTTGGTGGAGCACCAGGTGGTGCGCCACAAGCTCATGGACATGAAAATGCGCATCGAGTCCACCCGAGCCTGGGTGGATGCCGTCACCCGGCGCGTGGATGATGGCGATGAAGGGCCTGAATGGGTTTCACAAGTCTGTTTGCTGAAAAACCATGCCACCCAAACCATGCAGTTTTGCGCCGACCAAGGCGTTCAGATACTGGGCGGCATGGGGTTTATGCGTGGCACGGCCTGTGAGCGCATCTACCGCGAGGTCAAGGTCATGATGATTGGTGGTGGTGCGGAAGAAATCATGAAAGAGTTGGCTTCCCGTCAACTCGGGTTGTGACAATAGGGCATGACCAAAAAATCAACCTCGGGTGTGGAAGCCGTGCCCGCCGCTCCCACCGTCCTTCCGGTCTTTGAAGAAGAATTTGTCAGCGGACTGAAAAAAATCTTCGAAGAACGCATTGTTTTCAATCAGCTGCTGGGTTTGAAAATCACTTGTCTGGAGCCCACCCGTGTGCTTGCACGCATCGATATGCGCCCTGAATTGGTCGGGCACTTCGCTTTCAACCGGGTCCACGGCGGGGTGATCAGCGCCGGGCTCGACGCCATGGGGGGCTTGGCCGTGATGGCCGCCATTGGCGCGCGTCACATGGATGAGACGCCGACGCAGCGCCTGCACCGCTTTGGCAAATTGGGCACTATTGATTTGCGCATTGATTACCTGCGCCCTGGGATCAGCCCGTATTTCGAGCTGCACGCCCATGTTTTGCGCTTGGGGTCTCGCGTGGCCAGCACCCGTATGGAGTTTTTGGGTGCCGATGGCACCTTGTTTTCGACTGGCGCAGCCGCTTACATCGTCTCCTGACGGGGGTTGAAGCCTGCTGCAGGCACAAAAAAAGGCCCGTTAAGGGCCTTTTTTGTTCTCGATGCGGTGCAAGTTACAGGGGCACTTTTTTCAGCATCTCGATGCCAATCTTGCCCGCAGCGATTTCACGCAGTGCAGTCACGGCGGGCTTGTTCTTGCTTTCGATTTTGGGAGTGTGGCCTTGGCTTAGCATGCGCGCACGGTAGGTGGCGGCCAGCACCAGTTGAAAACGGTTGGGGATCTGCTCGAGGCAGTCTTCGACGGTGATGCGGGCCATGGGATTCTCCGAATTTACAAGGGGATGTTGAGCGCCTGGAACGTTGCGGCTCTGGCGCGCGCCTGCGCCACAAACTTGAGTCGCTGGGAGTGAACAATCGCTTTCAGGTCAAAAAGCGCCCGGTCAAACAACTCGTTGATTATAACGAAGTCGAATTTTTGGGCCTGTGCTACCTCAAGAGCGGCGTTTTTCATGCGCAGTTCGATGGTCTCGGGCGAATCTTCGCCCCGGCGCTCCAGTCGCGCCCGCAGTTCTTCCCAACTGGGTGGCAGGATGAAAATGCACACCGCATTGGAAAAAGTCTGTTTGATTTGAATCGCGCCCTGAAAGTCAATTTCCAGAATCACGTCTGCGCCTTGCGCCATCCGGTCCTCAATGGCTTTTTTTGACGTGCCATAGCGGTGGTTGTGCACGTGGGCCCACTCGACGAAGGCATCTGCGGCCACCATGGCGTCAAATTCCTGCTCGGAGACAAAAAAGTACTCGCGCCCGTGCTTTTCCTGGCCTCGCGGCGCGCGCGTGGTGTGCGACACCGAGGGCTGCACATGGGAGTCGAGTTCCAGCAGGGCGTTGACCAAGCTGGACTTGCCCGCCCCACTGGGCGCTGCGACGACAAAAAGGTTTCCGGGGTAATCCATAGCGCGAATCAGGGCCAAAAATGCGGGCTCTTATTCTATGTTCTGCACCTGCTCCCGCATTTGCTCGATGAGGACTTTCATGTCAACCGAAATATGGGTCAGCGCCAATGCCGCGGATTTGGAGCCCATGGTATTGGCTTCGCGGTGGAGCTCCTGGATCAAGAAGTCCAGGCGCTTGCCGATTTCGCCGCCCTTGGTAATCAGGCGCTCCAACTCGTCGAGATGGGAGTTCAGACGGGTTAATTCTTCGGCCACATCGATTCGTATGGCAAATGCGGTCGCCTCGCTCAGGGCCCGGTCTTGCGCGGCTTCAGCCATGGCTTTGCCATCCCCCAGCGCCATGGCTTCGGCCCAACGCTCCATAAAGCGCTGGCGCTGCTGTGCGACCAGTTGCGGCACCAACGGACCGGCTTGCGCGGCCAGCAGGCGCAGCTGTTTGATGTGCTCCAGCAGCATGGACCCGAGTCGAGCACCCTCGCGGGCACGGGCGGCCAGCAGGGCGGTCAGCGCGGTTTGGGCCAGCGGAAGCAATTCTTCGCTCCAGTCGCGTAACCCTGATTGCTCGGATGCCGCCAATCGCAAAACGTCGGCCACCGTCAGGCTTCCCGCGTTTGGCAGCCAGACCTTGATGTTGTCCTGGAGGCCGTTGAGGCGCTGCAGCAATTTGGGCGAAGGGTCGCTGATGTTGCCCTGCTGCACTTCGATGGACGCGCGTACTTCTACTTTGCCCCGCTTCAGGCGTGCCACCAGCAGTTCGCGCAATGCAGGCTCCCACTGGCGCAGGTCCTCTGGCAGACGGAAGCTCAAGTCCAGGAAGCGGCTGTTGACCGAACGGATTTCGAGCCCCAGTTGGGCCATCGGCGTGGCCTTGCTTTCGGCTGACGCAGGCGTACTGGCGGTGCCATGCTGGGCACTGGCATAACCAGTCATACTGTAAACTGACATTATTAGTTCCTTGACGATGAGGCTTGCACTGAGAATAACCCGCTTCTTTGACCGATTTTTGAGTTGAAGATTGCCGGGCACAAAAACTCTTGCACTATGGCATGAACCAGGCTGTACCAAAGTCTCTCCCCGCACCCCTAGCACCTGGTCAATGGGTGAGCGGGTACCGTATCGTCCAAAAAATTGGCGCGGGCGGTTTTGGTATCGTCTACCGCGCCGTGAGCCCCACGGGACAAGAGGTTGCCCTCAAGGAATATCTGCCCGCCGCGTTGGCAACCCGGGCCCATGGCGAGGCGCCTGTATTGGTCGAAAAGAGCAAACGATCTCTCTATCGCATCGGATTTCGCAGCTTTTTGGACGAAGGCCGCGCCCTGGCCCAAATCGTGCACCCCAATGTGGTCAGTGTCTTGAATTTTTTTCAGGAAAACGACACCGTCTATCTGGTCATGGACTATTTGCAGGGCTCGTCGTTGCAGCAGTTCATCGTGACATCCGCTTCGCTCAACCACGTGAAGGTGTTCCGGGAAAGCACGATTCGTTCGCTCTTTGACGAAGTGCTGCGTGGTCTGCGAGTGGTGCACCAGCACCAGATGTTGCACTTGGATATCAAGCCCGGCAATATTTTGGTCACCGACGATGACCGCGCGGTGCTCATCGACTTCGGTGCCGCGCGCGATGTGTTGCGTACGGGTGGGAAATTCTTGCAACCGATGTTTACGCCGGGGTTTTCAGCGCCTGAAATGTACAAACGCGGCAAACCGGTCGGTCCTTGGACGGACATTTACGCCATAGGCGCGTGTATTTTTTCGTGTATGCAGGGCTGCCCCCCACCCGACGCGTCCAAGTCTGACTGCCGGGCAACGCTCGAAGTCTTGGTTTCTGAATTGCGCGGCAAGTATTCTTCTTCATTGATCGAACTGGTGCTGGCGTGCATGCAGGCGGACCCGCAATCGCGACCGCACTCGGTGCTGGCCGTGCAGAAAATCTTGTCCAGCCCGCCGCCAAATCCGGCCGATGGGGTGCGCCCTGCCGCCAAACTGTCTAGCGAAGCGCATTAAATTGCCATGATGTTCTCGGTATTCCAGGTGAGCCGGGTTGGCGGTCGCAAGCGAAACGAAGATCGCATGGGCTACTCCTACACAAAGGCCTCAGCGATTTTTTTGGTCGCGGATGGGCTGGGTGGGCACCCGGACGGCCATATTGCTGCCCAGATTTGTTTGCAGACGGTGACCAACCTGTTTCACCAGCAGGCAAGCCCGAGATTGAACGATGTACCGGTTTTTCTTGAGGCGGCGATGCGCGCTGCCCATGAACAACTGCTCAGTTATGCCACTGCACACGGCTTGGATCAGACGCCCAGCAGTACCCTAGTCGTCGTCATCGTGCAGGACAACCAATGCTTTACGGCCCACTGCGGCGACTCACGACGCTACCTGGTGCGCGGCGCAAATGTGCTGAGCCGCACTTTGGACCATTCCGTCGCAGAGTGGAAAAGTGGCAAGGCCGGCGGGGACGCAGGGGTGCCTTCAGGCAAGCACATGCTCTACAGCTGCCTGGGTGCGCCACGGATGCCCGTGATTGAAGTGGGCCCCGGGATTCAACTTGAGGTGGGTGACCGGTTGCTCTTGTGTTCCGACGGTTTGTGGGGCAATCTGGAGGTCGACGACATCGTGCGCGCGCTCAATGACCATTCAGTCACGGATGCCGCCCAGGAACTGGCCGATTTGGCCCTGCAACGCGGCGGTGCCGAATGCGACAACGTGACGCTGATCGCAGTGGGCTGGGAGAAGGCCGATAATCTGGCGCCCACCTGAGTGTGGGTCTGGCCGGCCGGTATTTTTCTGCTGGGCGTCGCGCAGTGCTTTTTTAACCCGTTTGTCGGATTTTTTCATGACTATGTTTACCCGCAGTGGCGCACGTGCCGCCAACGCATTGCGCCCGGTGCGCATCACCCGGGGTTACACCCGCCATGCCGAGGGTTCGGTTCTGATCGAGTTTGGCGGCACCAAGGTTCTCTGCACCGCCTCCGTGGAAGAGCGTGTGCCGCCGCACAAGCGGGGCAGTGGCGAAGGTTGGGTTACCGCCGAATACGGCATGCTGCCACGCGCCACCCACACCCGAAGCGACCGCGAGGCGGCACGTGGCAAGCAAAGTGGACGCACCCAAGAGATTCAGCGTTTGATCGGCCGTTCGCTGCGCGCTGTTTTTGACCTCAAGCGACTGGGTGAGCGCACCCTGTCGCTTGACTGCGATGTGATCCAGGCGGATGGCGGCACCCGCACGGCCGCCATTACTGGCGCCTTTGTAGCGGCGCAGGATGCGGTGAACTGGCTGCTGGCTCACGGAAAAATCTCGGAATCGCCCATCACGGCCTCGGTGGCTGCGATCTCTGTCGGCATTGTGCAGGGCACGCCCCTGTTGGACTTGGAATACACCGAAGACTCGGCCTGCGATACCGACATGAACGTGGTCATGACGGGTGCCGGCAATTTTGTGGAAGTGCAGGGCACCGCGGAGGGGGCCGCCTTTTCGCGCGCCGAGATGGATGCGCTGCTGGGGCTCGCCGAACAGGGCATTGATCAATTGATGCTGTTACAGCAGCAGGCACTGGCCCAAGCCTTGCCAGCCCATTGAGCGCAGGAAAACGCGACATGCGGATCGTTTTGGCTTCCAACAACGCAGGCAAACTGGCGGAACTGCAAGCCATGTTCGCGCCGCTGGGCTGTGCGCTGGTGCGCCAAAGCGAGCTTGGCGTGCCCGAATCACCCGAGCCCCACCGCACTTTTGTGGAAAACGCCCTGGCCAAGGCGCGAAATGCCGCCAGCCACACCGGCTTACCCGCGCTGGCGGACGATGCCGGTCTTTGCGTCGACGCCTTTGGTGGTCTGCCGGGCGTGGATACGGCGTACTACGCCACCCAGTTCGGTTATCCCAAGGGTGACGACAACAATGTGCGCGCATTGCTGGAGCAAATGCAAGGCGTCGAAGCGCGGGGCGCCGCCTTGGTCAGTACGCTGGTGGCGGTGCGTTCGCCCGATGACCCCGAGCCGCTGATTGCGGTGGGCCGCGTGGCAGGTCAGATTGCGCGCGCGCCCCTGGGCGACAACGGTTTTGGCTTTGACCCGATCATGTGGATTCCTGAATTTGGCAAAACTTTTGCGCAATTGCCGGTGGACGTAAAAAATGCCCACAGCCACCGGGGTCGCGCAGCGCAAGCCATGGTGGCACTGATGCGTGAGCGTTGGCTGGCGCACCCATGATCCCGATAGTGGCCGCTGCCGCCGCACAAGAGCAGGACCAAGACCACGACCAAGCCCCTGCCGTGGTGCAGCACGATATTCAGCACTACATGCGCCCGGGTACTTTGCAGCTGGCATCGCTGCCGCCTTTGTCTTTGTATGTGCATTTGCCCTGGTGCCTCAAAAAATGCCCTTATTGCGACTTCAACTCCCACGCGCAGCCTGCCGGGCCACTGCCCGAACGGCACTACATCGACGCGGTCATTGCCGACCTTGAGTCTGCGTTGCCGTTGATTTGGGGCCGTGGCATCCACAGCATCTTTATTGGTGGAGGCACGCCCAGTCTCTTTTCGCCAGAGGCGATTGATCGCCTGATCAGCGACCTGCGTGCCCGCCTGCGCCTGGAGGCAAACTGTGAAATCACCCTGGAGGCCAACCCCGGCACATTTGAGAAGGACCGCTTTGCCGCTTTTGCCCAAGCGGGGGTCACGCGTCTGTCGATTGGCGTGCAAAGCTTTAATGACGTGCACCTGAAGGCGCTAGGCCGCGTGCACGACCGCGCCCAGGCACTGGCGGCGGTCGAAGAGGCGGCACGCTCATTTGCCACCTTCAACCTGGACATCATGTACGCATTGCCGGGACAGACACTGGAGCAGGTGGGGCAGGACCTCCGCTTGGCCTTGGATGTTGCGCCGCCCCATATTTCGATCTATCACCTGACAATCGAGCCCAACACCTACTTCGCCAAGTTTCCGCCCGTGGTGCCTGAAGACGACACCGCCTACGCCATGCTCGACCACATCACCGAGCTGACCGAAGCCGCGGGGCTGCAGCGTTATGAAGTGTCGGCTTATGCCAAAGACGGCCACCGCTGCGCGCACAACCTCAACTACTGGCAGTTTGGCGACTACCTGGGCATTGGTGCCGGCGCGCATAGCAAGCTGAGTTTTGCCCACCGGGTGGTGCGCCAGGTCCGGCTGCGCGAGCCGCGGCTTTACCAGGAACGCGCGTTGGCAGGCAACGCGCTGGCACAAAACGAGGAAGTAACTCGTGCGGACTTGCCATTTGAATACATGCTCAACGCACTGCGCCTGCGCCATGGGTTTGGGCTGCGTGAGTTCTCCGAACGCACGGGCCTGCCGGTCACCGCGATTGCGGAGGCGCTGAATGCGGCCGAGCGCAAGGGCCTGATCGAACGCGACCTGCAGCGCGTGCGGCCCACGGTGCGTGGCTTTGACTTTTTAAGCGATTTGCAGGAACTGTTTCTCGCGGATCGCTAGCCGGGGTTGGCGTCCCTGTCACCTTGGTGATGGAACGGTAGCTGGGTAAGGGCTAACCCGCTGGCAGAAACGTGGGGTACGCGCTACATTGCCTGCACAATGTCTTGGAGAACTTATCAATGAATGCGAACCAAGTTCAAAATGGACTGGTGCTGTGCCTGATTATTGGTTTCGGCCTCATGGAATTCGCCAGCCGCCGCTACCAAAGCACGGTGCGCACCGCGGCCACCCCCAACGACACCAAGCTCGAACTGCTGATGTTCTTGAGCCTGCTGGCCATTACCCAGCCGCTGGCCATTTTGAGCACCGCAAAATTGGGCGCCTGGCTTGCACCGGACATGCGAGGCGCACTGGCCGACTTGCCGTGGTGGGGGATGGTGGGCCTTTTGCTGGTGGCTGACGACATGACGCAATACTGGTGGCACCGGGCCTCGCATTCACCTCTGCTGTGGCCATTGCATCGTGCGCACCACTCGGCACAGTACATGAGCATTCGGGTCACCTTCCGCAACAACTTTTTTTACTATTTGATGATGCCGGGGCTGTGGTTTGCCGGCGCGCTTTTGTACCTGGGGGTGGGTGGCATGGTCTATGCCTTCTATATCGTGGTGAAGCTGGCTGTCATTTTGGGCGCCCACTGCGCATGGCGCTGGGACGAGCCCCTGTACCGCATTCGGGCATTGCGTCCGCTGATGTGGGTGCTGGAGCGCACCATCTCCACCCCAGCCACCCACTGGGCTCACCATGCAGTCACCAACGCCGATGGCGTGGGTCATTACAAAGGCAATTTTGGCAACCTGCTTTTCCTGTGGGACATCCTATTTGGGTCGGCCCACATCACGCGCCAATACCCGGCTGCCGTAGGTTTGCGCGACGACCAGTTGTTTGGCCAGGAACATTGGTCGCGCCAAATGTTTTACCCGGTATTCCAATCTGAGCGTGAATGCAGCGCACTCAAGTTTGGCGGAACCATTTACGACGAGGCCAATCCGCCTGCAACCGCGTCTACCCGCTGAGCGCCAAAACAAAGCGCATCCCTGCCTCAACGCGGCTGGGCCGGCACCTGGACCCAGCCGCTTAGGCAGGTGGAAATGTAGGGGTAGTAATTGTTGGTATTCGGGCAAAAATACCAATGAATCGCGGCAGGGGCCGGTGGTGGCCCGGCGCTTGGGGCCATCGGCATCACTACGGGCGGCTCCCACGGGCTAGGGTAGGGGTCAACCGGGGTGGGGTAGAAATACCACTGGGGACCCACTACCCACCACCAGCCCATCCGACCGTCGTGGCGGCGATGCGTCCAGTGCCCGGAGCGCCACAGGGGCCAGTCCTGCTCGTGAAAGCGCGAGATGTCGCCATGCCAACTCTTGCCACCACGGGGCTTGGGCTTGTTTTTATCGTTGTCTGCCCACGTCTGTGTGCCAACGACCCATGCCAACACAAATATCCACGACCGGAAGCTGCCAAGAGGTAAAAAATGAGGAAACCTTGGTTTGGTGTTCACGGCATGGGCCCCTAGGGTGACAAAAAGCGATGTTCGAGTTAGCCAGGCCATGGTCTGCAGGCGCACCTGAACGGCCTTGCGCCAGGTCACTGCGCTGGCAGGTTGATCGCTTGCCAAGACACACGCCCTTTGGCTGGCGAGCGCCCTCGCTCCAACTACAATCGGCCGCTTGTGTGGGGCGTTAGCTCAGTTGGTTAGAGCAGAGGACTCATAATCCTTTGGTCGAGTGTTCAAGTCACTCACGCCCTACCATTCCTACACCCTAAGCCACTTTGTGCGACGCTGCAAAGTGGCTTTTTGCTGGCCATTTCGCGGAGGTTAGGATCAAAGCCCGCTAAGCTTCTCTGCTCCCAAGGCCCCTAACTCTCTTATGAACCACAACCCCGCCCGGGGCATCATCTACCTTTGCTTGGGTGTGTTGGTGTTCTCGCTGCAAGACGCGATTGTCAAACAGGTCAGTGGCGCCTATCCGCTGACCCAGGTCGTGTTCATCCGCTCTTGCGTCTCGGTGCCGATTTTGTTGTGGTTGGTCCAGCGTGACCAGGGTTGGCGGGCCATTTTTGCCACGCGTTTGGGGACACTCACGCTTCGCGCCTTGATCATGTTGGGGGCTTACACGGCGTATTACATGGCGTTTCCGGCGCTGCCGCTGGCTGACGCGGTGGCGCTTTATTTCACGGTGCCCTTGTTTGTCACGGCGCTGGCGGGGCCATTTTTGGGGGAGCGTTCGGGCTGGCGCGTCTGGGTCGCGGTGCTGTTGGGTTTTGTCGGGGTGATGGTGATGCTGCAACCGGGCAGCGGACTGTTTGAGCCGGCTGCACTTTTGTCGCTGCTGTCCGCCGCGCTGTACGGATCGGCCATGCTGATAGCGCGCAAGGTGGGCTCCAACGTGTCGGCGGCGGTCATGGCGTTTTTTCAAAACGCATTTTTTTTGCTGGGTTCGGGTGCAGCGGCGCTGCTGTTTCAGTGGTTGGCCGTAGAGCAGTCTTCGCACCCTAGCGTCTCATTTCTTGTGCGGCCCTGGGCCGCCGTGCTGCCCGGCGACGGCTTGCTGATGGCGGTGGCCGGCGTCGTGTCGGCGGTGGGGACCGTGCTGCTGACCAATGCGTACCGGGTGGCGCGCGCCAGCACGGTGACGCCGTTTGAATACACCGGCATTCTGTGGGCACCGCTGTGGGGCTTTTTGTTCTTCAGCGAAGTTCCCCGCGTCACCACCGTGGCAGGGGCGGCCGTGATTGTGGTGGCCGGGTTGCTGGCACTGCGCGCCTCGAAGCAATAAAAAAGCCCAGCTCCTTCACGGAGCCAAGCTTTGTATTCAATCAGCCTGGCGCTGTGGCCAGGCTGGCTTTGCCGGCGGTTTTTTTAAACCACGCTTTGCAGCTTCATGGCCACGCTCATGTCGCCTGCCACTTTGAGCTTGCCGCTCATGAAGCCGCTCACCGCATTGAGTTCGCCATCCATCATGGCCTGCAGGTTTTCCAGGCTGACCGTAACCGTGCAGTCGGTCTCGCGGTCGGTGTTAGAGACCGTGTTGGGGGTGGACGCGCCGTCGAGCACGATGACGCCGTCACTGCCACAGTCAAATTTGAGGGTCGCGTCCAGGCCGCTGTCAGCGCCCATTTTGGTGCGAATGGATTGGGTGATGGATTCGAGGCTCATAGGGGTTTCCTTGGGTTGACCGGTGGCGGAGCATTTATTGTAATTAGACCCAACAATTGGCATGGCAGCCCTGTCACCGTGGTGTCGTTCTGCCAGTGGCAATACCCCCAGAATGCGCTGCTGGCGCATTGGTGTCGTCCAATTCAATCGCCTGGTTGGGGCCATCCCCGCGGCTACAAGGATCTGTGTTCATGCCTCCCGTCCCCCCACACTTTGGGCACCGGCCCAACGCCTTGCACTCCCAAATCAATCCACGCAGCCCTGCTTTTGCGGCCAACGCCCAGCGCATGCAAGGGCTGCTGGACGAGGTTAACCGCCTGCAAGCCCAGGTGATTGCCGAATCGGAGTCCAAACGCGCCAAGTTTGAGCAGCGCAACCAACTGCTGCCGCGTGAGCGTCTGGCGCGCTTGCTGGACCGCGGTACGTCGTTTCTTGAGTTGAGCCGTCTGGCGGGCCTGAAGATGCACGACGACGACGGCAAGAAGTCGGTGCTGGGCGGTGGTTCGATTGTGGGTATTGGCGTGGTCGCGGGCAAGCGCTGCCTGGTGTCGGTCAACGACAGCGCAGTCAAAGGCGGAACGGTGGCGCCCATGGGGCTACGCAAAGCGCTGCGGGCCCAGCAAATCGCGCTGGAAAACAAGTTGCCCATGATCAACCTGGTGGAAAGCGGGGGTGCCAATTTGCTTTACCAGGCCGAGATATTTGTCGACGGTGGGCGCACCTTTGCCAACCAGGCACGCATGTCAGCGGCCGGGTTGCCGCAAATTTCGGTGGTACATGGGTCTTCGACGGCGGGTGGCGCGTATTTGCCGGGCTTGTCGGACTACGTGATTTTGGTCCGCGGTCGCTCCAATATCTTTTTAGCCGGTCCGCCGCTGGTCAAAGCGGCCGTGGGCGAAGATTGCACCGAAGACGAATTAGGCGGTGCCGAGACCCACGCCCAAATCACCGGCCTGGGCGAATACCTGTGCGAGGACGACGCCCACGCCATCGCCATGGCGCGCGAGGTACTCGACAAGCTGCGCTGGGATACGGCAGCACCGTCCGCAACCTGGCAGGAGCCGCTTTTTGACGAACAAGAGCTGATGGGCATCGTGCCGGCCGACGAGCGCGAGCCTTACGACGTGCGCGAGGTGATCGCCCGGCTGGTCGATGCCTCGGACTTTTTGGAGTTCAAGGCCGCTTATGCCCCGGAGATGATGTGTGGTCATGCGCGTGTGCAAGGCCACTTGGTGGGTATTTTGGGCAACAACGGTCCGATTCAGCCGGCCGGTTCGACCAAGGCCGCGCAATTTATACAGTTGTGTGACCAAAGTGGTACGCCGCTGGTTTTTTTGCAAAACACCACTGGCTATATGGTGGGCTCGGTGGCCGAGCGCGCCGGGGCCATCAAGCATGGTTCCAAAATGATCCAGGCCGTGGCCAACGCCAGGGTGGCCAAGTTCACCTTTGTGCTGGGGGGCTCGTTTGGCGCGGGCAACTACGGCATGTGTGGGCGCGGCTTTGACCCGCGTTTTATTTTTGCCTGGCCCACGGCGCGCACGGCGGTGATGGGGGGTGCGCAGGCCGCCAAGGTCATGGACATTGTCAATCGCAGCAAAATGGAGCGCAGCGGCGAAGTGCCCAACGAAGAGGCCTTGCAAGCCATGTCCGATGGCTTGCGCATGCGCCTGGACAAGGAGTCAACCGCGCTGTTTGGCACCGCCCGCCTGTGGGACGACGGCATTATTGACCCGCGCGATACCCGCCGCGTACTGGGCCTGTGCCTGACGCTGTCCGCTGAGGCCGACCAACGCAGCTTGCGCCCCAACACCTTTGGTGTGGCGCGCATGTAGGCCCGCTGAAGCCCACGTCGCACCCAAGTACCACTATGACTTTCTCCAAAATCCTTATCGCCAACCGGGGTGAAATCGCCTGTCGCGTGATCCGCACCGCGCGCTCCTTGGGTTATGCCACCGTTGCGGTGTTCAGTGACGCAGACCGATCCGCGCTGCATGTGCACCAAGCCGACAGCGCAGTGCACATTGGCCCCTCCAGCGCCGCAGAGTCGTATTTGCGGATGGACGCCATTTTGCACGCCGCCCGGCGCAGCGGGGCCGACGCAGTGCACCCAGGCTATGGGTTTTTGAGTGAAAACCCCGACTTTGCCCAGGCCTGTATGGACGCCGGGCTGGTTTTTATTGGTCCTCCCCCCTTGGCCATGCGCGCCATGGGCGACAAATCCTTGGCCAAGCGCCGCATGCAGGACGCCGGTGTGCCCTGCGCCCCGGGCTACCTGGCCGCGCCTGAGGACGATGATGCCCTGTTGATTGCCCAAGGCTTGGAGTTGGGCTTTCCGCTCTTGGTCAAGGCCACGGCGGGTGGCGGTGGGCGGGGCATGCGCCGTGCAGATGGACTGCAAGATTTGCCCGCCGCTATTGAGGGCGCCCGACGCGAGGCTCTGAGCGCTTTTGGCAACGGCGCCCTGATGCTGGAGCGCTTGATTGACCATGGCCGGCATATCGAGATTCAGGTTTTTGCCGACCAACACGGCAATGCCGTCCATTTGGGTGAACGCGACTGCACTGCCCAGCGCCGGCGCCAAAAGGTGTTGGAAGAGGCACCATCTCCCATCGTCAGCCCCGCGCAGCGCGCAGCGATGGGTGCCGACGCCGTAGCCGCCGCGCTGGCCGTGGGCTACCAGGGCGCGGGCACCGTGGAATTTATCGTGGACGCCCAAGGGCGCCACTATTTCCTGGAAATGAACACCCGCCTGCAGGTGGAACACCCGGTTACCGAGCTGATTACCGGGCTGGATCTGGTGGAGTGGCAGCTGCGCGTAGCCGCTGGCGAGCCGCTGCCGCTGGCGCAGGCCGACATCCGATTCAGGGGGCACGCCATTGAGGCGCGCCTTTATGCCGAAGACCCTTATGCAGGCTTCGCGCCGCAAACCGGGCAGGTGCTTTGGTGGAAGCCCGAACCCGAACCAAGCGCGCGCGCACCCGGACACCCGGGGCTACCGGCCGGCGTGCGCATTGACCACGGCCTGCAGGAGGGCGACACCGTTTCACCCTATTACGACTCCATGGTGGCCAAAGTGATTGCGCATGGGCGCGACCGGGCCGATGCCCAGCGCCGCCTGCGCGCAGCGCTCAGGCAAACGCCGCTGCTAGGCCTGCGTAACAACAGCCGCTTTTTGACCGACCTGCTGGCCCACCCCGACTTTGTCCATGCGCAGATGACGACCACGCGCATTGACGAATGGGCGGAGCAGGGCGCAGCACTACTACAGACCCCCCAGCCCAGCGAGAAAGTCTGGTTGGTGGCCGCGCTGGCGCTGCTGGCCGCGCAGGGCCCCGGTTGGCGCAGCGACAGTGTTGCGGCGTTTGATATGGGCTTGCAATGTGGTGACGAGCTCCGGCGCTTGCGCCTGCACCCAGACCGGCACGGTGGCGTCGCCATGGTACTTTTGCCCAAGGCATCCGGCGCGAGTCCCGCAGAATCTGGAGTCCATGTTCAGGCCCGCGTGCTTAGTTTTGAGGCGGGGCAACTGCGCTTTGCGTTGGACGGCGTGGTGCAAAGCGCCGTTGCGCTACTGGTGGGCGCGCAGGTGCATTTGGCGCTGGACGGTGACTGCTTTGTCGTGCAGGAGCCATCGGCCTTTCCAGTCTCAAACAGTGCCCAAGACCCTGGACGCGCCCGTGCCCCGGTGGCTGGCAAGGTCATTCGCGTGATGGTGGCGGCGGGCGATGCGGTCGTATTGGGCCAGCAACTGCTCTGCGTCGAGGCCATGAAGATGGAAATGTGGCTTTGCGCCCAGGCAACGGGCACCGTCAGCGCGGTCCATGTGCAAGCCGGCGAGCAGGTCGAATCCGGTGCGTTACTGACTGAAATATCGGTGAGCGACGCCACCTCCACGCCATAAATTCAACCCCTTTTTCAAGAAAGCCCCAGCCGATGGACAAAGCCATACTCACCTGCGCGCTGACCGGCGTGCTGACAGACCCCGCCCAGCACCCCGTGCCAGTCACCCCCGCACAAATGGCCGCCGAAGCGCGCGATGCCTTTAATGCCGGGGCCAGCGTCATGCACGTGCATGTGCGCCAACAGGGCGCAGGCCTGGGGCACTTGCCGTCCTGGGACCCTGACGTGATGGAAGCGGTGGTCGGCGCCATTCGCGACGCTTGCCCCGGCGTCATCATCAATCTGACGACCGGCGTGGTGGGCAAGGACATCAGCGGCCCGTTGGACTGCATTCGCCGCATCAAACCCGAAATCGCCGCCTGCAACGCCGGAAGCCTGAACTATCTCAAGATCAAGGACAACGGCCAGTGGGCCTGGCCGCCCATGGTGTTCGATAACCCGGTGGCCAAGGTGCAGCAGTTTTTGGATGTGATGGCCGAATGCGGCACGCACCCCGAGTTTGAGTGCTTTGATGTGGGTATCGTGCGTTCGGTCACCATGTACCTGAAGGCCGGCATGCTCAAGCCTGGCATGGGCCGCGCCGAATACAACCTGGTCATGGGTGTCGCCTCGGGAATGCCTTGCGACGCCGAGTTGCTGGCGCTGCTGCCCCGCTATATGGCGGCAGATAGCATCTGGCAAAGCACCCTGATCGGCCGCGCCGAAATTTGGCCCGTCCATCAAAAAACAGCCGACATGGGCGGCATGCTGCGCACAGGCTTGGAAGACACCTTTTACCTGCCCAGCGGCGAGCGCGCCAGCGGCAACGGCGCCCTCATTACCGAACTGGCACGCTGCGCCCAGCGCGCCGGCCGTGCCATTGCCAGCCCCTCGGAGGCCAGGGCCCTGTTAAACCTGTGATAGACTACGCAGCTTCGCGGCTGTAGCTCAGTTGGATAGAGTACTTGGCTACGAACCAAGGGGTCGTGGGTTCAATTCCTGCCAGCCGCACCAAACGTAAAGCCCTAGAACAGCAATGTTCTAGGGCTTTTTCGTTTCTGGTTTCTGAATCGTGTGCCCACAGCTCCGAGCCAATGGCCGGTACCCTTCTTCAAGTCCGGAGCGATTAGGGGCGTTCGCCGCTTTCTTGCAATGGGGGCAGTCGCCCATACTCCGCACGTTTCATTTCCAAATAGTCTGTTCGTGGCATGTCATGCAACTGCTGTGGGTAGCGTTCGGTCTCGTCGTACCAGTAAGGTGCCATCTGGGCAAAGCGCTGGGCTGGAGCGTCGGTGCCCGCAAACTGCAACGCGCAGCTCAGATCCATAAAGTAGCGCATGGTGTTGCGTTCAATGATGCCCCGAACACCGCCCACCCAATGGGCATCTGCGGGTCGGTTGGGCTCTTCTGACGCGCTTGGTTCCTTGGTAAAGCCTACTTTCCCCCGCCCCAGTGTTTGCAGATAGACGCCCGTGGCAAGGCGTCCGGCCAGGCTACTCCGGTAGCTGTAATGAAGATGGACAAAGGATTTTTTCTCGCCCAGCGCAATGGCGTACACCCGCAGGATGCCGTCCTTGGTCCCCATGGGGCCCGTGCTGGCGCTCAGTTGGGTTTCCAGCACCGGTGCTTTGGGTGCAGAGGTTTGGAATCGGAAACGCATGGGCGTGGTGCTTGCCAACTCTTGCGGCCCCTTGGTGCCCATCCGCATTTGCAAGTGTGGCGTCTCGTATTGGTTTTCCACTACACAATTTTTGGTGTTGCTGAGCAGAAGCAGGATCTCGCACCAGCGCTGTGGGTTGCGGTTAACGAGCTCCAAACTGGCCAGTGACGCATCTATCGCAGCATAAATGTCACCACTGAGTCGATCGGAGGTCTCGTGGGAGTCCAGAACCAGTTCTCGCTGGAATGCGCTGTGAGCCAAACGCGGTTGCATTTCGCGGTACAGGGTTTGCATTTCGCCCAAGGTTTCGCCCTGCGACTGCATCGCCAACAAAGGGCCCCAAAAAAGCAGAAAAATTCGTACCGAACTTCGCATGAGGTTTGTCACCGTTCAAATGAATGCACACCGCACTTAGCCGTATCTTGCACCGCTTCAGCCGCGCATCGCTTGCTTTTTCGGATTGATCGGTTTACCTCGTGCGTTGGATCAATACATGTACTTGTGCCAAGCCAGTGGTCAAGCCTGCGTTGCGGGGGTATTCTGGTGGTAGGCTCGACGCCCTTGATCTGCCGCAATTCCCCATCCATTGAGACTCTGCAGTGCCCGAAAAAGTTGTCGTAAAAAACCTTTATAAAGTCTTCGGTTCCGATCCCGGGCGCGCCATGGCCTTGTTGCGCGCCGGTCAGTCCAAGGACCAGATTTTTCAGCAAACTGGCATGGTCGTAGGCGTGACCGATGCCAGCTTCACCGTGAACGAAGGAGAGATTTTTGTCCTGATGGGCCTCTCGGGGTCGGGCAAGTCCACCTTGATCCGCCTGATCAACCGTTTGGTGGAGCCCACGCACGGGCAAATTCTGCTGGGTGGTCAGGACGTAGCCGCCATGAGCAAGAAGGCGTTGATCGCGTTGCGCCGCAAAGATTTGGCCATGGTGTTCCAGTCGTTTGCGCTGTTGCCGCATTTGTCGGTCTTGCAGAACACGGCCTTCGGTCTCGAGGTGGCGGGCGTTGACCGAAAATCCCGCGAGCGCCGTGCCATGGAGGTACTCGATCAGGTGGGTCTGCGCACTTTTGCCCACCAGATGCCTGCGGCGCTCTCCGGCGGAATGCAGCAGCGCGTAGGCCTGGCGCGCGCCCTGGCGGTTGATCCCACGCTGATGTTGATGGATGAGGCCTTCTCGGCGCTCGACCCACTCAAACGTACGGAAATGCAGGAGCTTCTCCTGCAGTTGCAAAAAGACCAGCAGCGCACCATCGTGTTTGTGTCGCATGACCTGGACGAGGCGTTTCATATTGGCAACCGAATTGCCATTATGGAAGGCGGACGCATCGTGCAAATTGGTACGCCTGCCGAAATCTTGCGAAATCCCAGCGACGCTTACGTGCGCGCCTTTTTCAAGGGCGTGGACGTCAAGAAATACCTGTTGGCCCAGGACGTGGCCCGGATGGACGAAACTTTGCTGATTCGCCCCAGCGCGGACGCCCGCGCTGACATGACCCTTGCCGTAGAGCAATTGCGCAAGTCCCGGCGAAATTACGCCTTTGTGGTGGGGGGCGACGGGCGCCTGCAAGGAGGGGTGTCTTTGGACACGCTGCTGCGTGGCCTGGAGTCGGGCGCCACCCGCCTGGACGGGTTGTATGTGGAGGACATGGGTCCGGTGCCGGCTGCTTTGAGCCTCAATGCGCTGATCGGGCGCATCGTGCGCCACCCATTGCCACTGCCCGTGGTGGATGCGCAGCAGCGCTATTTAGGGGCGGTAACGCAAACCGTGTTGCTGCAAAAAATGGTAGACATTGACACTGGGGAGGCCAGCAATGAGTGAATTTCTGCCTTTGGGCGAATGGGTGGACCGGGGTGTGAAATTTGTTATTGACAACGATGGCGGTACGCTCGAGAGGCTGGGTTCGGGCATTGGCAGTTTTACTGAAAGCGTGGAACTCGGCTTGCAGGCGCTGCCGGTGGCGTTAGTGGTCGGTGTTCTGGTGCTGACAGCCTGGTGGCGCGTGGGCTGGCAGTTCGCGCTATTTTGTCTGGCCTGTTGCTTTGTGATTTACGACACCGGCTTTTGGCCCCAGACCATGGTGACGCTGGCACTCGTGTTTGCCGCGACATTTATCAGCTTGCTGCTGGGGCTGCCGCTGGGCATCGGGGTCGCGGCGAGTCGCCGGATGGCCGCCGTGGTGCGCCCGACGCTCGACTTTATGCAAACCATGCCCGCGTTTGTCTACCTGATTCCTGCCGCCATGCTGTTTGGCTTGGGCAGGGTGCCTGGCGTACTGGCTACGGTGATTTTTGCCATGCCACCGGTGGTGCGCCTGACCAGCCTGGGTATCCGGCAGGTCAACAAGGAGCAGGTCGAAGCGGGCGTTACCTTTGGTTGCACGCCGCTGCAAGTGCTGTTCAAGGTGCAGATTCCGGGCGCCATGCCGTCCATCATGGCGGGGATCAACCAGACCATCATGATGGCGTTGTCGATGGTCATTATTGCGTCCATGGTGGGCGCTGGTGGCTTGGGCAATGACGTGCTGGCGAGCATCCAGCGCCTGGATATTGGCCTGGGCTTTGAGTCGGGCTTGGCCGTAGTGTTGCTGGCCATCATGTTGGACCGCATTACCGAGACCTTTGGCAGCGCACAACCTCGGCGCAGTTGGCGTGCCAAGCTGGGCCTGTCCGAGCCCGTGAGCCGCTCCGACCCGCAATGACGATGGCACCTGGTTTGTCCAGCGACAGGGCACTGGGTGCCGTTGCGGTGCACCGCTTTGCCTTTTTGACGCTTCCCAATTACTCATTGATTGCACTCTCCAGTGCTGTCGAGGCCTTGCGCATGGCCAACCGGGTGGCCAAAAAAGAGGTCTACCAATGGACGCTGGCGAGTATGGATGGCGCGCCAGTGTCCGCAAGCAATGGCCTGTCGATGGCGCCCACAGTGGCCCTGGCGGACGTGGGTGCCGCGCAAATCGTGTTTGTTTGTGGCGGCGTGGATATTGAGGCGGCATGTACCGGCGATGTCATCGCCGCGCTGCGGCGATTGGCGCAACGGCAGATGGCGCTGGGCGCACTCTGTACCGGCGGCTATGTGCTGGCCAAAGCGGGTCTGCTGGACAAGTACAAGGCCGTGGTGCATTGGGAGAACATGACGGCGCTCGAAGAGCAGTTCCCGAAAGTGGTTTTTTCTCGCCAGCTGTTTGCCATTGACCGCGACCGTTACACCTGCTCTGGCGGTGTGGCGCCGCTCGATCTGATGCTCAACATCATTCAAAGTCACCTGGGGCGCGACATTGCCCCCATGATTTCCGAGCAATTTATCCTCGACCGCATCCGTAACGACCAAGATCGGCAGCACGTACCACTGATGGCGCGCGTAGGTCTGTTCCACGAAAATCTGATTGAAGCCGCCGCGCTGATGGAGGCCAACCTCGAAGAGCCCTTGTCATTGGATGAGATCGCTTCGCTGGTGGGCGTGTCGCGCCGACAGATTGAGCGCCTGTTCAAGCGCTATGTCGGTGAAGTGCCGACCAAGTACTACCTCGATATGCGTTTGCGCCGGGCGCGCAGCCTTCTGCTGCAAACCGCTATGTCGGTGATGGAAGTCGCCGTGGCCTGCGGGTTCCAGTCGCCACCGCATTTCTCCAAGTGTTACCGGGATCTGTTTGGCCATACGCCGAGCGCCGAGCGCCGCAACAGCCGTCTGGCCCTGTTGGCGCCGGGCGATACGCCCCTAGCCTGAAGCCTGGGGTGCTGCCGCTGAACCCGGAGCCGATCCGGCAGCGGCGCAGAGCCTGCCTTAGCGAAACACGACCGTGCGGGTGCCGTTCAAAAACACGCGGCGTTCAATATGGAAGCGCACAGCGGTTGCCAGAGCGCGACATTCGGAGTCACGACCTGCAGCGGCCAGCTTTTCGGGGGTATAGGTATGGTCCACCCGCTCCACAAATTGCTCGATGATCGGACCTTCGTCCAGATCTGCCGTGACGTAATGCGCGGTGGCGCCCGTGAGCTTCACGCCGCGGGTGTGGGCTTGGTGGTAGGGCTTCGCACCCTTGAAGCCAGGGAGGAAGGAGTGGTGAATATTCATGGCCCGGCCGCGCAGGCTGCGGCACAGCTCGTCGGACAGTACCTGCATGTAGCGGGCCAGAATGACCAACTCACTTTGGGTCTCCCTGACAATTTCAAGGAGTCGCGCTTCTTGGGTCGCCTTGGTCTCCGGTGTCACAGAAAGATGAATGTACGGAATGCCATGGGATTCGACCAATGATTTCAGGTCGGGGTGGTTGGACACCACCGTCGTGATCTCCATATTGAGCTCGCCTGTGCGCTGGCGGTAGAGCAAATCGACCAGACAATGGTCGAATTTGGACACCATGATCAGTACCCGGGGCTTTTTGGCGCCATCGTAAATCGACCACTCCATCTCTTCTTTGGCGGCCACTTCTTCAAACTGGTCGCGCAAGGCGTCCAGTGCCGGAGTCTCGGTGGGGTCGCCATAAAAAGTGACGCGCACGAAAAAGCGCTCACTCAGGATGTCGTCAAACTGCTGCATGTCCGTGATGTAGCAGCGCCGTGACGCCAAAAACCCCGAAACCGCCGCTACGGTGCCCAAGCGGCTTGCGCAACTGGCGTTCAATATGTAGTGCGGTTTGCCTTCGAGTGCGACTGTCATGGGGAAATACTCCAAAAGATGTCTGTGAACGTGCCCTTTGACCCGGGCATTTGATGTGGCTGGAGTCTATGGATTCCAATAGGCCGATGTTATCTGCGCGCGACGGCAATCTTCCCTTGAGCGACGGCCCAAGACGCCATGACGGCAATTGTTTGCATTGCATTCACCCCCGCATTGCATGTCGTATGGCGACAATCGCAAGTCGCTAAACTGTCAGCCGTTCAGTCTTGCGACTCGTACATTGCATCCATCCAGGTGCTGCGCCCGTGGGGTGAGCGCCAAACCAAACCGAAGGAGTTAGCCGTGGCAGAAGAATTTGACGACTTGGACCTGAGCACGCTCAATGACGAAGAATTGACCGAGCAGGTGCATGACGACTTGTACAACGGTTTGCGTGACGAGGTGATTGAAGCCACCAACATCTTGCTGGAGCGCGGATGGTCTGCCAGCCGTGTGCTGGATGACGCATTGGTCGAAGGCATGCGCATCGTTGGCGTTGACTTTCGCGATGGCATTCTGTTTGTGCCCGAAGTGCTGCTTGCAGCCAACGCCATGAAAGGCGGCATGGAAATTTTGCGTCCTCTGCTGGCCGAAACCGGAGTCGAACCCATCGGCAAGATGGTGATCGGGACCGTGAAGGGCGACATTCACGACATCGGTAAAAACCTGGTCGGAATGATGATGGAAGGCGCAGGCTTTGAGGTGATCGACCTCGGCATCAACAATCCGGTCGAAAAGTACTTGGCCGCTCTGGAAGAGCACAAGCCCGATATTTTGGGCCTGTCCGCTTTGCTGACCACCACCATGCCTTACATGAAGGTGGTGATTGACACCCTGAAGGAAAAAGGACTGCGCGACGATTTCATCGTGCTTGTCGGCGGCGCCCCACTGAATGAAGAGTTTGGTAAAGCAGTCGGTGCTGACGCGTATTGCCGCGACGCAGGTATTGCGGTTGAAACGGCCAAGACCCTGATTGCCGCCCGGCGCGCAGCGGCGGCCTAAGCGCCACGCGGTCGTCGAGCCATGGACTTACCGGCAAGCACTTTGGTGATTGCCTGTGGTGCATTGGCCAAAGAGATTGTGGCGTTGAAGCAGGCCAACGGCTGGTCCCACATGGATGTGAGCTGCCTGCCTGCGGAGCTGCACAACCGCCCTGAAAAAATTCCGGCGGCAGTGCGCGACAAGATTCTGCGGTTTCGCAGCCGATACACGCATTTGTTTGTGGCCTATGCGGACTGCGGTACCGGCGGCTTGTTGGACGCCGTGTTGGGCGAAGCGGGCGTGGAGCGGATCGCCGGCGCGCATTGTTATGAGTTCTATGCGGGTGCGCAGGTTTTCGAGCAACTCTCGGAGCAGGAAATCGGTACGTTTTACCTGACGGATTTTCTGCTGCGGCATTTTGATCGACTGATCATTCACGGTCTCGGCATTGACAAGCACCCTGAGCTGATGCCTATGTATTTCGGCAATTACAAAAAACTGGTGTATCTGGCGCAGCGGGAAAGCGGCGAAGGTCGCGCCCTGGGTCAGGACGCGGCGGACCGATTGGGTCTGGCGTTTGAGTACCGTGTCACCGGCTATGGCGAGCTCGACAGCAGCTTGCAGAGAGTTAACGAGAAAGTGATCCAATGGCAAAACTGATTGTGATTTCATGGCGCGACATTCCGGCGCAAGTGGTTGTCAAGCGCGGTCGCGAGACCGGCAAGGTGCAACTCTCACACCGGTTTCAGGAGGCGGTAGACCGCGCCGCGATGCGCGCTGGCAAAGCCAGCTCCGGTGACTACCTCGCTGACTGGAAGCGCAGTGACCCAGTGGACTGCTCAGACGACATACAGGCCGAGGCCAATGCCTGCGCCGAGCGCCTGGAGGCGCAGTACTCGGATGACGACCTGCTGCGCATCATTCGCGCCCATGGAGTGGACAGTACGCTGGCCGCGCCCACGGTGGTGCCGCCAGATGAGGTGAGCGTGCCCGAAGCGCAAGGAGGCGCCTGATGTACTCGGTGCGTCGTTGGTCTGTGCGCCATGCGCGCGGCCTGGAATTGTTTTACCAAGGTTTTGAACGGGTTTTCGTGGCCTTGCACCCGCTTTGGAAGGCGATTGGCTATGAACGACTTGAAAAACCCGTCGCAGTCGTGGAAAAAGCGGTCAAGGGCTTGCTGTTCGATTGCCAAATGTGCGGCCAATGCGCCCTGAGCTCGACCGGCATGTCCTGTTCCATGAATTGCCCCAAGACCTTGCGCAACGGACCCTGTGGCGGTGTGCGGGCCGATGGTCATTGCGAAGTCAAGCCAGAAATGCCTTGCGTCTGGGTCGAGGCCTATGCCGGTAGCCAGCGCATGGTGGCCGGCAAAGAGGCGATCAAAGTGGTTCAGTTTGCCGTCGATGGCCGGCTCAAGGGCAAGTCTTCGTGGCTCAAGGTGGCACGGGAGAAAAACGCATGAAATTTGACGACGAACCCGTCCCGGGCTATCCCTTGCCGATCTTGCCGGGCCATACCTCGCCGGGGCGCCTGGAGCGGGTATTGCGCAGTGGCGCTTTTGCCATCACGGCCGAGCTGGAGCCGCCTGACTCTGCAAATCCGGAAGACGTATACCGCCGAGCCCGCGTCTTTGACGGCTACGTGGATGCCATCAATGCCACGGATGGCAGTGGCGCCAATTGTCATATGTCAAGCCTGGCAGTTTGTGCCCTTTTGACACGCGTGGGCTATGCCCCGGTGATGCAGATTTCTTGCCGGGATAAAAACCGCATTGCCATTCAGGGGGATATTTTGGGCGGAGCGGCCATGGGCGTGTGCAATATGCTGTGCCTGAGTGGCGACGGCGTACAAACCGGCGACCATCCGCAGGCCAAACCGGTGTTTGATTTGGACTGCATGTCCTTGTTGGAAATTGGCCGGGGTATGCGTGATGAACACCGCTTCCAAAGCGGCCGCAAGGTTACCTTTGCGCCACGGGTCTTCTTGGGTGCGGCTGCCAACCCCTTCGTTCAGCCCTTTGATTGGCGCGCCCAGCGTTTGGCCAAGAAGGTCGCCGCCGGTGCCCAGTTCATCCAGACCCAGTATTGCTATGACATCCCCCGTTTGCGCACCTATATGCAAGAGGTTGAGGATTTGGGCTTGCTGGACAAGGTGTTCATCCTGGTCGGCGTTGGTCCTATGCGCTCAGCAAAAGTAGCGGACTGGATGCGCACAAACGTGCCTGGCGTCCATATTCCTGATTCGATCATCAAGCGCATGGCGGGCGCCGAAAAGCCCGCCGCCGAAGGCCGCAAGATTTGCACCGAAATCATGCAAGAGGTCAAAGAAATCAAGGGCGTTGCCGGAGTGCACATCATGGCCTACCGCCAAGAGGACGCCGTGCCTGAGATGGTGCAAAATTCTGGCGTTCTGCAGGGCCGGGTACCGTGGTTCCCCGGGCGTGATGGCCCTGATGCCGAACTGCACTACACGCCTGCACCCGCCCTGCCTGCGGCACTCCAATCGGCCTGAGGGCCTCTTGTAAGCCCACTTTTATTGTTTCAATCACAAGGATTTAGCGTGACCGACACCATCATCAGCTCAGCGACCAAAGAAGTCATCATCGGCTTTGACCGCCCCTTCGTCATCATTGGCGAGCGTATCAATCCCACGGGCCGCAAGATCATGGCCGCGGAGATGATGGCGGGTGATTACAGCCGCGTCATTGCCGATGCGCTGGCGCAAGTGGAGGCGGGCGCGCACATGCTCGATGTGAATGCTGGCATCCCGCTGGCCGATGAGCCGGGCATGTTGGCAAAAGCCATTCAGCTGGTGCAGGGCGTCACAGACGTTCCGATCAGCATTGATTCCTCTATCGTGGCGGCGCTTGAAGCGGGCTTGGCGGTTTACAAAGGCAAGGCTCTCGTAAATTCGGTGACGGGCGAAGAAGACCGGCTCGAAACCGTGTTGCCCCTGGTCAAGAAATACGGTGCTGCCGTGGTGGCCATTTCCAACGACGAGACCGGTATCTCCCAAGACCCTGACGTGCGCTTTGCTGTTGCCAAGAAGATTGTGGAGCGCGCCGCAGACTACGGCATTCCCGCCTGCGACATTGTGGTGGACCCGCTGGTCATGCCCATTGGCGCCATCAACCAGGCTGGCGTTCAGGTCATGCGCTTGGTGCACCGCCTGCGCACAGAACTCAAGGTCAACACCACCTGCGGCGCCTCCAACGTGAGCTTTGGCTTGCCTGAGCGCAACGGGGTCAATTCCGCGTTCTTGACCATGGCGATTGCCGCTGGCATGACCAGTGCCATCACCAACCCGATGCACGCTGAGGTGGTCAAGGCCATCATGGGTGCCGACGTGATGATGGGCCACGATCCGGATTGCATGCGCTGGATCCGTAAATTCCGCGAAGCGCCCACCATGGGCGCAGACGGCGAAATGGGCCGGGGTCGGCGCGAAGGCGGTAGCCGTCGCCGCGCGACCTGATCCACGCAACGTCTTAACGCCTTCGAAAAGCCTTTAACAGCAGGGAGCTTATTTGTGAGTGGTCCAGATGCCTTGGTAGTTTTCACGCCTTCGGGGCGGCGTGGCCGTTTTCCGCTGGGATCGTCCTTGTTGCAGGCGGCGCGCTCTTTGGGTGTGGACATTGACTCAGTGTGCGGTGGCCGGGGCATTTGCGGTCGCTGCCAGGTGCTGGTGGCCGAAGGCGAGTTTTCCAAGCATGGTGTCACCTCCTGTGTGGACAACCTTTCGGCGGTTTCTGCCGTCGAGCAGGAATACTGCGCCACCCAGCCGATGGAGCCTGGCCGACGCCTGTCGTGCTCGGCCCAGGTTCTGGGCGATTTGGTGATTGATGTGCCGTCCAGCAGCCAGGTGCACAAGCAGGTGGTTCGCAAGGCGGCAGAGGCGTTGGACATCGAGCTGGATCCCTTAGTGCGACTGCACTATGTGGAAGTGCAAGAGCCCGATATGCACGACCCCTCCGGTGATTTGCGTCGCCTCGAAGATGCGCTTGAATTTGAGTGGCAACTGTCCGATCTGTCCTGCGATGTGCTGGTGTTGCAGCAGTTGCAGGTGGCGCTGCGCGAGGGCCATTGGAAAGTGACGGTCGCCGTGCACGCGGGCAAGCAAATCATCGCGGTCTGGCCTGGTTTCAAGGAGCATGTGTACGGGCTCGCAGTTGATGTGGGTTCCACCACCATTGCGGCGCACCTGTGTAACTTGGCTTCAGGAGAGGTCGTGGCGTCGGCGGGGGTGATGAATCCCCAGATTCGCTTTGGCGAAGACCTCATGAGCCGCGTCTCCTACGTCATGATGAACCCCGGCGGCGAGGTGGAAATGACGGCTGCCGTGCGCGCTGCGCTCAACGAACTCGCGGTGGATGTGGCCTCGCAGGCAGGTATTTCGCCCAAAGACATTTTGGAAGCCACCTTTGTTGGCAATCCAATCATGCACCACTTGCTGCTGGGTATCAATCCGGTCGAACTCGGTGGCGCACCTTTTGCGCTGGCAACCGACAGGGCGATTACTTTGTGGGCGGTGGAAATCGACTTTGCCATCCACCGCAATGCCCGCATTTACGTATTGCCCTGTATTGCAGGCCATGTGGGTGCGGACACCGCAGGCGTGATATTGGCAGAACGCCCTGATTTGACCGACAAGATCACCCTGCTGGTGGACGTGGGTACGAACGCTGAAATTGTGCTGGGTAATAACCAGCGCCTGTTGGCCTGCTCCAGCCCGACTGGACCCGCCTTCGAAGGGGCTCAAATCAGCTGTGGTCAGCGCGCCGCTCCGGGCGCCATTGAGCGGGTACGCATTGACCCGGTCACCTTGGAGCCGCGATTCAAGGTGATCGGCTCCGACCTGTGGTCTGACGACCCTGGATTTGACGCCGCCGTGGCGGCCACTGGCGTGACCGGCGTTTGCGGCTCAGGCATCATCGAGGCGCTGGCTGAGATGTACCTGGCCGGCATCATTCGCCATGATGGCGTCATCAATGGCGACCTGTCTGCGCGCAATCCCCGTATTCAGCCTGACGGCCGTACCTACTCCTACGAGCTTTACCGCGCCACAGCCGATGCGCCGCCGCTCAAGGTCATGCAAAACGACGTGCGTGCGATTCAGTTGGGCAAGGCGGCCCTGTACGCCGGTGTGCGCCTTCTGATGGAGCGCATGGGCGTACAAACCGTCGACCGCATCCGCTTGGCTGGCGCCTTTGGAAGTCACATTGACGTGAAATACGCGATGGTGCTGGGCATGATTCCTGACTGCGTGCTCAGCGAGGTGAGTTCGGCAGGCAATGCCGCAGGAACCGGGGCGCGCATCGCCTTGCTTGACCAGCGTTCACGGGGAGACATTGAGGCTTTGGTGCGCCGTGTCGAGAAAATCGAGACAGCGGTGGAGCCCCGATTCCAGGAGTTTTTTGTGGAAGCCATGGCGCTGCCCCACCTCACCGACCCGTTCGTCGAGTTGCGCAATGTGGTGACCTTGCCTGAGCGGGTCGCCATCAACAATGAGCAAAATGCGCGAAGCCGGCGTGGTCCCCGTACGCGGGCACCTGAAGAGGCGAGCTAAAACGAGTATTTGAAGCTAAATTGTGGGGGGGGCAGTCACTTTTCCCTGAGAAATGGGTGGCAAACCCGCTATAAAGACGCAGCCCGCAAGGGCCGTGATGTGTGCGGTGGGATCAATCAATTATTAGGAGTTCATATGAAGATGTTCAAACGGGTCGCAACAGTTGCCGCTGTCTTGGCCATGGGTTCGCAGGTCGCTCTGGCGGAAGACGCCAGCTGCAAAACCGTTCGTTTTGCCGACGTGGGCTGGAGCGATATCGCCGCCACCACGGGCATGGCCTCTGTGGTCCTCGAAGGTCTGGGCTACAAGCCCACCGTGACGATGGCCTCGATCCCAATTGCTTTTGCCGGCATGAAGAAAAAGCAGATCGATGTATTTTTGGGCTATTGGAACCCGTCCATGACGCCGCAGATCGAGCCCTTCGTCAAGTCGGGCGACATCAAGGTGTTGGACACGCCCAATCTGGTGGGTGCCAAATACACCCTGGCGGTGCCGACTTATTTGTATGACAAGGGCCTGAAAACCTTTGCCGACATTGCCAAGTTTGAAAAAGACCTGGGCGGCAAGATTCACGGCATTGAGCCCGGGAACGACGGCAACGCATTGATCGCCGGCATGATCAAGGAAAACAAGTTTGGCCTGAAGAGCTTCAAGATGGTCGAGTCGTCTGAGGCGGGCATGCTGGTGGAAGCGCAGCGCGCCATCAAAAATGAGAAAGCCATCGTTTTTCTGGGCTGGGAACCCCACCCCATGAACGTTCAAATGAAGATGAGCTATCTCGCTGGCGGCGATGACGTTTTCGGCCCCAATTTGGGCGAGGCCAAGGTCTACACGGCCGTTCCTTCGTCCTACGAGGCGCGTTGCCCCAACGTGGGCGCATTCCTGAAGAATCTGCAGTTCTCCACCGACATGGAAAATCAGGTCATGGGCCCGATTTTGAAAAAGGTCAAGCCCAACAAGGCCGCAGCCGACTTCATCAAGGCCAACCCGGCAGTGTTGGACAAGTGGCTCACCGGAGTCAAAACCTTTGACGGCAAAGACGGATTGCCCGCAGTCAAGGCGGCTTTGAAGATCTAAGCAGTCTTCATTTGGTGCCACCGGCAGCCTGCGGTCTCGGGCCTCAGGCGCGCAAGCGGTGGCGAGACCCTCGGTAGAAAGGGTCTCCAAAGCAACTCCGACTCAGCATGGCTTGGGTCGGGGTTGTTTTTTTGGTACAACGGAAATGAACAGGGCGGACGGATATGAGCAACGCGACGATCAGCAGTTTTGTGGACGGCAAGCCTCTGCAGGGTGGAGGCGAGGCCTTTGTGTCTTTGAATCCTGCCACTGGCCAGGTCTTGGCGCAGCTTCGTGACGCGGACGCTGCGGATGTGGACCAGGCGGTCGCTTCCGCGCAGCGTGGCTTTGAAGTCTGGTCGGCCATGACCGGTACAGAACGCGGACGCATTCTGCGTCGCGCCGCAGACCTTTTGCGCGCCCGCAACGAAGAACTGGCGATCCTGGAGGTGCAAGACTGCGGCAAGCCGATTCAGGAAGCGCTGGTGGTCGATGTGATGAGCGGGGCCGATTGCATTGAATACTTTGCCGGCGCCGCTGCCACCCTGACGGGCCAGCAATATCCCTTGAAAAATGCGTTTGCCTACACCCGCAAGGAGCCCTTGGGTGTCTGCGTAGGCATTGGTGCCTGGAACTACCCGTTGCAAATTGCCTGCTGGAAGTCTGCGCCGGCGCTGGCAGCGGGCAACGCGATGATTTTCAAGCCCTCCGAGCTGACCCCGGCCACTGCAGTCAAGCTGGCCGAAATCTACCTTGAGGCTGGTGTGCCGGCGGGCGTATTCAACGTGCTGCAAGGCCGAGGCCCCACGGGCGCGCTGCTGGCGGCCCATGAAGGTGTGGCCAAGGTGTCGGTCACCGGCTCGGTGCCCACGGGCAAAAAGGTGATGCAAACCGCCGCAGGCACCCTGAAGCGCGTGACCATGGAGCTCGGTGGCAAATCGCCCTTGGTGATTTTTGAGGATGCGGATCTGGAACAGGCAGTGGCTGCCGCCATGATGGGCAACTTTTACACCCAGGGTGAGGTTTGTACCAACTGCACCCGCGTCTTTGTGCAACGCGGTATTGCGGACAAATTTTTGACGCGACTGAAAGAACGTACGCTGCTGCTGCGTGTGGGCAACCCTCTGGACCCCGAGACCGAAGTGGGTGCGCTGATCTCTGAGGCCCACACGGCCAAGGTCATGGACTACATCGCCAGCGGAGTGTCCGAGGGCGCAACCTTGGTCTGCGGTGGAGAGCAGGTTGCTGTCAATGGCTTGGGCGGAAACTTTGTTGCGCCCACCATCTTTGCCGATTGCACCGATACCATGCGTATCGTGCGAGAAGAAATTTTCGGCCCGGTTCTCTCGATGCTGACCTTTGACACCGAAGAGGAGGCCATTGGGCGTGCCAACCAGTCGCGCTTTGGTCTGGCGGCTGGGGTGTTTACCTCAAACATGCAAAAAGGCCACCGGGTCGCCGGCAAGCTCAAGGCGGGCATTTGCTGGATCAACAACTACAACATTACGCCCATCGAAATGCCTTTTGGCGGCGTGGGAGAGTCCGGGATCGGCTCCGAGAACAGCATGACAGCCTTGGACCACTACACACAGCTCAAGACGGTCTATGTCGAGCTCGGCGAAGTCTGGACCGGTTACCGCTAAAGGCACAACAAGATGACACAGGAATTTGACTACATCATCGTGGGGGCCGGATCAGCTGGCTGCGTATTGGCCAATCGGCTGTCGGAAGACTCTGATGTGCAGGTGCTCCTTATTGAGGCAGGTGGCAATGACCACAGCATCTTTATCCATATGCCCTCGGCCCTGTCGTATCCCATGGCGAACGAGAAATACACCTGGATGTACGAGTCTGAGCCAGAGCCGTACATGAACAACCGACGCATCCACTGCCCACGTGGCAAGGTGATCGGCGGATCTTCGTCTATCAACGGCATGGTCTACATCCGTGGCAACGCGCTCGACTATGAGGGCTGGGCCCTGCAAAACGGCATGCAAGACTGGTCTTATGCCCATTGCCTGCCTTATTTCAAAAAAGCCGAAACCCGCGGCAAAGGTGGTGATGCCTACCGCGGCGACTCGGGTCCTTTGAACGTCAGCACGGGTGCAGGTCGCAACCCCCTTTACGCTGCATTTATTGATGCGGGCAAGCAGGCGGGCTACCCCGTGACCAGCGACATGAACGGCTACCAGCAAGAAGGCTTGGGACCGATGGACATGACCACGCACAAAGGTCGGCGCTGGAGCACCGCCATGGCCTATTTGCGTCCCGCCCTCAAGCGCAAAAATTTGACGCTCCAAAAAAACAGTTTTGTCACCCGCATCCTGATGGAGGGCCCTTCCGGCAACCCGCGCGCAGTGGGTGTCGAACTGTTGCAAGACGGACAGGTGCAGAAATTTCGTGCCCGGCGCGAAGTGATCTTGTCGGGCGGCGCCATCAACTCGCCGCAGCTCTTGCAGCTTTCGGGCATTGGCAACCCGGCGGAGTTGCAGGCCCTGGGGCTGGAGGTGGTCTCGCCGCTGCGCGGCGTCGGTGAAAACCTGCAAGACCATTTGGAAACCTATGTGCAATACGCCTGCACCAAGCCCATTACCCTGTACTCGGCCATGAATCCGCTGGCCAAACTCAAGATTGGCATCGAATGGATCTTGTTTGGCAGCGGTCTGGGCGCGACCAACCACTTTGAGTCGGGTGGCTTTATCCGAAGTGAGGCCGGTGTCAAACATCCTGACCTGCAGTACCACTTTTTGCCCATGGCCGTGCGTTATGACGGCAACTCGCCCGCGACTTGTCATGGTTTCCAGGCCCATGTGGGCCCCATGCGCCCCACCAGCCGCGGCCATGTCAAACTGAAGAGCACCGACCCGCTGCAGGCGCCGCGCATTCTGTTTAATTACATGGGTACCGAGCAAGATCGCCGGGAAATGCGTGCCGGCATACGCCTGACGCGCGAAATTTTCGCCCAGCACGCCTTTGACGAATTCAGGGGCGAAGAACTCTCACCCGGCCCGCAGGTACAGACCGACGCCGAAATTGACGAACACATCCGTAACAGCGCGGAGACTGCGTACCACCCGAGCGGGACCTGCCGCATGGGCACCGATGCAATGGCGGTGACCGACCCGCAAGGCCGGGTACACGGGGTGCGCGGTCTGCGTGTGGTGGATGCGTCCATCATGCCGCTGGTCGTCAGTGGCAATCTGAACGTGCCCACCATCATGATGGCTGAAAAGATCGCCGACCTGATTCGCGGCCGCACTCCGCTGCCCGCGTCGGATGCGCCGTATTTCGTGCATCCGCACTGGGAAACACAGCAACGCTAGAGGCAGTGGGTGATTTTTTCGCCCCTGCGCTAAAATCTAGCGCTTCCGAGGAGCGTTGCAGTTCATGTTGATGAACGAGGCTCGGGGCGACGGGCGCGATCCCCGTCAGATGTAACGGCGCTCACCCACGCAACTGGTGCGGTGAATGCAAGTTTTTCAACGTCCCGCTGCGTGGCCACCCCTTATCAGATGAGTGAGCCATGACCACCTTAGTTTCAGTGCCGTCCCAAGACGCCTCGACCAACCGTTTTACCCATTTGTTGGCGACTCGCCCTTGGCTGCTGGCCGATGGTGCCACCGGCAGCAATCTGTTTGACGTCGGACTGATGTCCGGCGATGCCCCCGAGTTGTGGAATACCGAGCACCCTGATCGCATCGCCAAGCTGCACCAGGATTTCGTCGATGCGGGCGCCGATATTATTTTGACCAACAGCTTTGGCGGTACCGTGTACCGCCTTAAGCTGCATAACGCCCAGGGCCGCATGGCCGAACTCAATACCTGCGCAGCCCAGATCGCCCGCAAAGTGGCAGATGCCTCCGGTCGCACGGTGGCCGTGGCCGGCAGCATGGGGCCGACGGGTGAAATCATGGAACCTATTGGCCCGCTGACCTTCGAGCAGGCCAAGGCCGCTTTTGCCGAGCAGGCGCTGGCATTGGCTGCGGGTGGTGCCGATGTTTTGTGGATTGAGACTATGTCTTCGCGTGAGGAGGTCGAAGCGGCGGTGGCCGGAGCCGCTGTGGCCAAGCTGCCCATCGTCTGCACACTGAGTTTTGACACCAATGGCCGCACCATGATGGGCATCTCGCCCAGCGACTTCTCTGGCATTGAGAAGACGCTTAGCCCCCGCCTCGCCGCCTGCGGCACCAATTGTGGAGTGGGCGCCTCTGAAGTCGTGGCGTGTATCCACAACCTGGCGGAGGCCATGGGGCCAGACGTGGTACTGGTGGCCAAGGGAAACTGTGGCATTCCGCAGTATGTGGATGGCGCCATTTGCTACAACGGCACGCCCGAGATCATGGCCAACTATGCCCGCATGGCGCTGGATGCGGGTGCACGCATCATCGGCGGCTGTTGCGGCACCTCGGCCCGGCACCTGCGCGCCATGCGCGAAGCGCTGGACGCGCACGCCAAAGGCGCCAGCCCCAGCCTGGAGGCGATTGTCAGCACGTTGGGGGACGTGTCCACTGGTGCGCGTGCGCAGTGGGGAGGCGAACAAAGCCGCTTGGGCGGCGCCGCTCCGGGTGCCAACCTGGCGCGCGGGCGGGGTGGCCGTAGCCGTCGCGGCGCCAGTGATGGTGCCGGCGACACAAGCACCGAGGCGGTCGGCTGAATACCCACCGTCTTTTGGGGTCTGGCTGCTGGTATAGAATTGTGGGCTTACTTAAAACTGATGGACGCTGAAGCTTTTAGCTTCTGCTGCCGGCTGTTTATAGGTAATGCGCACGTTTGCAGCAGTTCCAGCCGCAATCGCAAGTTCAAATTATTCAATAGGAAATAGAAAAATGATCGCATCCAGCATCAAAGCTGCAGTTGTCAAAGACAACGCCCGCCAAGCCGGTGATACCGGTAGCCCAGAAGTGCAAGTCGCACTGCTGACTGCCCGCATCAACGAACTCACCCCTCACTTCAAGACCCACGCCAAAGACCACCATGGTCGCCGTGGTCTGTTGCGCATGGTGAGTCGTCGTCGCAAATTGCTCGACTACCTCAAGGGCAAAGATGCAGACCGTTACACCGCACTGATTGCCAAATTGGGCTTGCGCAAATAAGCGACAAGATCAGAACAAGCGCCTGAGTTAGGTCACTAGCTCAGGCGTTTTTTACTTCGGAGACGGCCAAAACAGTACGAAGCTGTGTCATTCCAGAGAAATTTTTGCCAAATCACTCTGGAATGGCATCGTGGACTGTGAAGTTGAAACCGGGCTTGGGCGAGGTGGCCTGCACCTCCCATTGACTCCTGATGGGCCTTTGTGGGCCCGCACCGAAAACCGAGACACACCATGACAATGTTCAAAAAAGTTAGCAAAACCTTCCAATGGGGCCAGCACACGGTCACCATGGAAACCGGCGAGATCGCCCGTCAATCCACCGGCGCCGTGCTGTTGGACATGGACGGAACCGTGGTTTTGGCCACCGTCGTTGCAAAAACCGAAGGCAAGGCTGGCCAAGACTTCTTCCCCCTGACCGTTGACTACCTTGAGAAAACCTACGCCGCGGGCAAGATCCCCGGCAGCTTCTTCAAGCGCGAAGGCCGGCCTAGCGAGTTTGAAACGCTGACCAGTCGCCTGATTGACCGCCCCATTCGCCCCTTGTTCCCTGAAGGCTTCTTCAATGAAGTGCACGTCGTGGTGCACACCGTATCCCTGAATCCTGAAGTCGACGCCGATATCGCCGCGCTGATCGCGGTGAGTGCCGCCTTGTCAATCAGTGGCGTGCCTTTCAACGGCCCCATCGGCGCGGCCCGCGTGGGCTATGTCAACGGCGCCTACGTCTTGAACCCCGGCCAGACCCAGCGCAAGGATTCCATCCTTGACCTGGTGGTGGCGGGCACCGAAGCGGCCGTGCTGATGGTGGAGTCCGAGGCGCAGCAGCTGTCCGAAGAGATCATGCTGGGCGCCGTTGTGTTCGGCCACGAGCAAGGCAACATCGCTGTGAACGCCATCCATGACTTGGTGCGTGACGCAGGCAAGCCGCTGTGGGACTGGAAAGCGCCCGCCAAGGACGAAGCCTTGATCTCCAAGATTGATGGTCTGGCCAAGGACAAGCTGGTCGCTGCCTATCAGATCCGCAACAAGCAAGCCCGTACCCAGGCTTGCCGCAGCGCCTACTCGGACGTGATGTCGGCGCTCAAGGCCGAAGGTGCCGCGTTCGACAGCGTGGCCGTCGAAGGCCTGTTGTTTGAAATCGAAGCCAAAATCGTGCGCAGCCAAATTTTGGCAGGCGAGCCCCGTATCGACGGCCGTGACACCCGTACTGTGCGCGCCATTGAAATCCGCAACGGCGTGCTGCCCCGTACCCACGGCTCTGCCCTGTTTACCCGTGGTGAAACGCAGGCATTGGTCGTGACGACCCTGGGCACCGAGCGTGACGCGCAGCGTATTGACGCCCTGAGTGGTGACTACGAAGACCGTTTCATGCTGCACTACAACATGCCTCCTTTTGCCACTGGCGAAACCGGACGTGTGGGTACGCCCAAGCGCCGCGAAATCGGCCACGGTCGTTTGGCCAAGCGCGCTTTGGTGGCTTGCTTGCCTTCCAAAGAAGATTTCCCTTACACCATGCGTGTGGTGTCGGAAATCACTGAATCCAACGGCTCCTCGTCGATGGCTTCGGTCTGCGGTGGCTGCTTGTCGCTGATGGACGCCGGTGTTCCCATGAAAGCGCACGTGGCAGGTATCGCCATGGGCCTGATCAAGGAAGACAACCGCTTTGCGGTGCTGACCGACATTCTGGGTGACGAAGACCACCTGGGTGACATGGACTTCAAAGTGGCCGGAACCACCAACGGTATTACCGCGCTGCAAATGGACATCAAAATCCAGGGCATTACCAAGGAAATCATGCAAGTCGCATTGGCGCAGGCCAAGGAAGCGCGCATGCACATTCTGGGCAAGATGCAAGAAGCGATGGCTGAGGCAAAGACCGAAGTCTCCAATTTCGCACCTCGCCTGTTCACGATGAAGATCAACCCTGAGAAGATCCGCGACGTCATCGGCAAAGGCGGCGCTGTGATTCGCGCCCTGACCGAAGAGACCGGAACACAGATCAACATCGAGGAAGACGGCACCATCACCATCGCTTCTAGCGATCCAGCCAAGGCCGAAGAAGCCAAGCGCCGCATCGAGCAAATCACGGCCGAAGTGGAAATCGGCAAGACCTATGAAGGTCCTATCACCAAGATTCTGGACTTCGGCGCGCTGGTGAATTTGATGCCCGGCAAAGATGGCTTGCTGCACATCAGCCAAATCTCCCATGACCGCGTGGAAAAGGTGACTGATTATTTGTCCGAAGGGCAGATCGTTCGTGTCAAAGTGCTGGAAACCGACGAAAAGGGCCGTATCAAGCTGTCCATGAAGGCGCTGTTGGACCGTCCTTCGCACGGCGGCAACGGTCACGGCGACCACGCGTAAATAACGCGAGCCACGGGGAAAAGACGCACGCTGGCGCAATGCAAGAGCGTGCGTTTTGACTTGCAAGACTATGAAAGCCATTGAAATCTCCTCCTTCGGCGCGCCCGAGGTACTGCGTCTGGCCGAACGGCCAGCGCCCGTGCCCGGCGCGGGCGAGGTGCTGATTCAGGTCAACGCCAGCGGCATCAACCGGCCCGACGTGCTGCAGCGCCTGGGGAATTACCCCGCGCCTCCCGGTGCGTCGGATATTCCGGGGCTCGAAGTGGCGGGCGTCATCGTCTCGGGCGACGCCCAGGCCATGGCGGCGGTACAGCTCAAAGTGGGCGACCGCGTATGCGCCTTGGTGACGGGCGGTGGCTATGCCGAACTTTGCGTGGCACCTGCCGCGCAGTGTTTGCCCATTCCCCACGGTTTGACCGATCTGGAGGCCGCTGGCCTGCCAGAGACCTATTTCACCGTCTGGAGCAATGTGTATGACCGCGGGCGCCTGCAATCGGGCGAGACCTTGCTGATTCAAGGCGGCTCCAGCGGTATCGGCGTGACGGCCCTTCAAATGGCCAAAGCCATGGGCGCGACCGTGATCGTCACCGCCGGTAGCGACGACAAATGCGCCGCCTGCCTGGCGCTGGGTGCCAACCATGCCATCAACTACAAGACACAAGACTTTGAGGTTGAGGCGCTGCGCCTGACCCAAGGCCGTGGCGTGGACGTGGTGCTGGACATGGTGGCCGGGGCTTATGTAGCCAAAGAAATCAATTGCCTGGCCGAAGACGGCCGCTTGGTCATCATCGCGGTGCAGGGTGGTTTGCAGGCCGAGGTGAACGCCGGATTGGTGATGCGTAAGCGTCTGACGGTGACTGGTTCGACCCTGCGCGTGCGCCCTGTGGCTTTCAAGGCGGCGATTGCTCGGGCACTGCAGCGCAATGTGTGGCCGCTACTCGCCAGTGGCCGTATCAAGCCGGTCGTGCATGCGGTGTTTGCGGCCGGTAACGCGGCACAGGCGCACGCCATGATGGAAGCCAGCGACCACGTGGGAAAAATCGTTCTGGACTGGACCACACCATGAAGAAGTTGATCGCAGGCAACTGGAAAATGAACGGCTCGCTCGACGCCAACGCGGCCTTGGTTGGTGCGATTTTGCAAGACCCTCACCCTTGGACGTGTGATGTGGCCGTCTGTGCGCCGGCGCCCTACTTGCCGCAGTTACAGGCTTTGTTGAAGGGAAGTAGGCTGGACCTGGGGGCGCAAGACCTGTCAGCCCAAGAAAGTGGCGCTTTTACTGGTGAGGTGTCGGCTGCCATGCTCAAGGAGTTTGGTGTGCGCTACTGTATCGTTGGCCATTCGGAACGCCGCCAATACCACCAAGAAAGCGACGCCACGGTGGCACTCAAGGCGCAGCGCGCCTTAGCCGCAGGAATGACCCCTATCGTGTGCGTGGGCGAGACATTGGCGCAGCGCGAGGCGGGACAGACGGAAGAAGTCGTCAAACGCCAACTCGCCGCAGTCGTGCATACCAACGGCCATTGCATCAGCGAAATCGTGCTGGCCTACGAGCCCGTGTGGGCGATTGGCACAGGCAAGACCGCCAGCCCCGAGCAGGCGCAGCATGTCCACCACGTATTGCGCGCACAGTTGCAAGCCGCTAGCCAGCACGCCGACCGGGTGCGCATTCTGTATGGCGGCAGCATGAACGCCAGCAACGCGCAAGCCTTGCTGGCCCAGCCAGATATTGACGGCGGCCTGATTGGCGGTGCTGCGCTGCAGGCAGCGGCCTTTTTGTCCATAGTTGCGGTGGCCCAGTAAGACGCGCCGCCGGTTTTTGAATTTAGGAGTGAACAGATGAGCTACGTGGTTACGATTATTTTGACGGTCCAGATGATTTCGGCGATTGCCATGATTGGCCTGATCTTGGTACAACACGGCAAGGGCGCCGACATGGGCGCGGCCTTTGGCAGCGGCGGCTCGGGCAGCCTGTTTGGTGCCAGCGGCAGTGCCAATTTTCTATCGCGCACCACGGCCATGTTGGCCACCGTGTTCTTCGTTTGCACTTTGGCGCTGGCGTATTTTGGTAATTTGCGCACTGGCGGCTCAGGCAGTGTGCTGGAAGGCGCTGCTGCAGTGGCCCCCGCGGCGACGGCAAGCGCACCTGCGGCACCCGCATCGGGCGCTGCGCAGATTCCTGCCAACTGACCCCGATTCTCACAGGCCAGTCATACTGGTCTGGTAAATTGCCAGTCAGACGGGTCGTGCGACACCACAAGTTGCGATCGACAGCGCAACTTTCCAGGCGGAGATAGCAATGGCAAAAGGCATGATTCTGGCGGCAGGGCAGGGTACCCGTGTGCGACCGCTCACCCGTGATCTTCCCAAGCCCATGGTTCCCATTTTGGGCAAGCCGGTCATGGAATACCTGATTGAGCATCTTGCGCGTCACGGCATTACCGAGATCATGGTCAATGTCGCCTACCACCACCAAAAAATCGAAGAATACTTTGGTGATGGAAGTCGCTGGGGTGTTGAAATTGGATACTCCTACGAAGGCGTGCGGGACCATGGTGATGTTGTCCCTCGGCCGATGGGCTCGGCCGGAGGCATGCGCCGCATCCAGGATTTCAGCGGATTTTTCGATCAAACCACTTTGGTACTGTGTGGCGATGCACTGATTGATCTGGACATAACGGCCGCAATCGCGGAGCACCATGCCAAGGGTGCCGTGGCAAGCCTGGTGGCACTGGACGTTCCAAGGGAAGAGGTCAGCTCTTATGGCGTGGTCTTGGCCAGCGCGGACGGGCGAATTGAATCATTCCAGGAGAAGCCGTCCCCCCAGGAAGCCAAGTCCACGCTGGCCAGCACTGGCGTCTATATTTTTGAGCCTGCGGTGCTTGATCTGGTGCCTCCCGGTCGGGTTTACGACATTGGTGCAGAGCTGTTCCCGCAACTCGTCGCTCAAAACCTGCCCTTTTTTGTGCAGAACCGCCCCTTCCATTGGATTGATATTGGCCGGGTGAGTGACTATTGGTCGGTGCTTCAGCGCGTGCTCAAGGGCGAAGTACCTGAAATGAAGATGCCCGGCAAGCAAGTACGCCCTGGCGTTTGGGTGGGTTTAAACACTGCGATTGACTGGGACCGAGTCAAGATCGAAGGACCGGTCTACATTGGATCAAGCTGCCGCGTGGAGGCTGGTGCCACCATCACCGGCCCAGCCTGGATAGGCAACGGCAGCGTCATCCGGTCGGGTGCACGCATCACCCGCAGTATCTTGTTTGAATACACCCGCATCGCTGCCGACATGAACTTTGTTGAGATGATCGTCTCGCGTCACTACTGCGTGGACCGCCACGGTGAAACCATGTACCGGGGCGATGACCATACCCAACTGCGTTGGGGCGACGCGCGGGCATAGCGCACCGAATGGGAGACTGGTCGGGGTGAGAGGATTCGAACCTCCGGTCTCTACGTCCCGAACGTAGCGCTTTACCTGACTAAGCTACACCCCGCGGTGTGCGAGCAAGCGGCTGTTAGCGACTTGCTGTTCTGGTCCGAAATTCTACCAATCGCGCAGGCCTTTTTTGGGCGCATCCACCCTCCGAACCCGAAAATACGCCGGGTTTGGAGTGGCGATGTGCGCGGCGTTTCATAGGTTTTATTGCGCCAATACTTGGGCCGATGGCGCTTCAGTAAACCCCAGGGTCGGTGAAATTTTCTGCGCCAGGTCGGATGATTTACCTCATCACTGATTCATCAAGCGCCAAACCTGCTGATGTAGCTCACACAAGGGCTGTTACTGCCATCACTGTACGGAAAACTGCCTCTAGAGTGCGTTGGGTTGGGCATATCCCTGTCTGACGCGAACACAATCTGGAGAATCACTGATGAAAACTTTGCTCAAGTGGATTAGCACGCTGAGCCTTGCAGGCTTTTTAGCGGCGTGTGGTGGTGGCACAAACCATGGCAATCCCGCGGAGGTAGCGCAGGCAAACGGATTTTCGGCTTTGGGTGCAGCGGTTGATAAAGCTGGCCTGACCACGACTTTGACCGACCCCGATGCCAATCTAACGGTCTTTGCGCCGACTGACGCTGCATTTGGCGCACTTGCCAATCAACTTGGATTCTCCGATGCGGGTGCGATGGTGGCTGCGCTTTCTGCGGCTGATCTGACCAAGATACTTACCTATCACGTCGTACCGGGCACCCGGTACGCGGCTGATCTGAAAGCCGGTGCTGCTACCCAATCGACAGCCTACAGCTTCGAAGGATCACCCACCACGTTTGCGCTCAACACCAGCAGTGGCGTCTCAATTACCGACTCGGTGCTGGCCACTTCCAATGTGACCAATGCCGATGTGCGGGCAAACAACGGTGTTATTCACGTCGTGGACAAAGTACTCATACCACCAGGCGTACTTAATTTGGTCCAGATGGCTCAGGCGAACCCCGGTGCATTCAGCTCTTTGGTTAGTGCGGTGGTTGCAACCGATCTCGTATCAACGCTCACTGGCACAGGGCCGTTCACTGTATTTGCTCCCATCAACGACGCTTTTACAGCAGCGCCTTCAGGGCTTAGTACGGCGCAGCTGCGGTCGGTTCTGACGTACCACGTACTGTCTGGGCAAGTACTGTCCACCGCGATTCCGTTTGGCACGCCCGTACCAACCCTTGACACTTTGACGCTAGGTGGTGCCACGGTGGCAGCACAAACCATCACCATAAACAGCAACCTAACCATCACCGACACCACAGCGTCTCCAGCGAATATTCTGGCAACCGACGTACGCGCCAGTAATGGTGTTATTCACGTGATCGGCAAGGTGATGATTCCAAATTAAAGCGTTTCAGCATGGGGGCGCATATGCCCCTCATGTTGAATTACCCGACAGTTATGCGCCATTGGGCAGCGGCGGAGGAGTGGGTTGGGTAAGGCCTGTCGGTAGTGAGCGTTGATGAGCTTAAGCGGCGATAAGGTGGTTCAGGCCCGCCGCCGATCACCAAAGCTTGACGAGCGGTTGGCTTGACCCGTGCGGAATCTTGGTTGTAAGCAAGCGCTGTTGCGCTGACTTGGCTGTCTTGGCTGCCTTGGATGTCGCCGGGTCAGACGTTTCGGTGGCCCGTGGTTAAAGCTGAATCGCCTCGGGGCGGTTCGTGCCGTATTTTTGAAACCGCAGACTGCCGGGCGTCAATAATCGCTTGGGTCAGAGTGGCAATGAGCGCAGGGTCTCGTAGGTTTTATGGAGCCAGTGCTTTGCTCGCTGGCGCTCGAGTAAGCCCAGGGAGTCGGGGCCTGAAGTCTGATTGACGGCGGCCCAGAAGCTGGCGTCTTTGCGGTCGATCTTGCGCATGCTGCTTTCCTGCAATGGGCCGAGGCTCACCACCTGCGCACCAATGTCGAGCGCTTTTTTCAGGGCGGTTGATCCCTCAAGCTGAGAAAAATCCGTACCGCGGCCCCTATTTTTTACGATCACGTAATTTGGTCCGGCACCATACGTTTCAATCAGGCGGTCCAACAAGTCGACGGAATCTTTGCCAGCATCCGCCACGTGCCAAAAGTTGACGCGCACGCCCATGTCGGCCATCACCGCGAACAGGTCCGATTCCTGAATCCACTGTGCCAACGGTGCTGCAGTTTGCGCGGCCAGGTCCACAATGATGTGTGGCTTGCCGTCTACTGGTGCATCGTCCAGGGCTTGGGCTATGGCATCCAGGCTCTCAAAGCTGTCCACGATGACAGGGGAGGCGTAGCTTTGGTAGAAGCGCGTGAAGGTGGTGTGTGATCGGTCGGTGTCGAAGCCAGTAAACGGATGTTGGTTGTCGATGAAGTATTGGGCCAATACGCGTGCGACAACCGATTTTCCGACTCCGCCTTTTTCGCCGCCGATGAAGTTTAGTGAGCTCATTTTGTGAAGTGGTAGTTGGAGAGAAAAACTATTTCAAATGGAATGAAATATCTAAGCAAGAAGCATGCGCAGGAGTCTTGCGCGCGCGTTTGTTAGCGAATCTCCCATCGCCCATTCATCGGGATGGTCTGATCGTGTGCAAGAGCCCGCACGGGCAGGGTTTACGGCGGTGTCCAGTATTCAAGCTGCCGGTTCAACGCCGGCGCCCTTTATTTGCTGCGCGCCAAAGATCCCGTGGCCAGCTGCACCAGTGCGTCAGTGTGTGCACCCGGCGGCAGCAGTGTCGCGTGCCGCAGTGCACGCTCGATTTCCCGTGTAGCCGATTGCATGGCACGTTCCAGCCCACCGCTGCGCCGCACAATTCGGGCGACCGTGTCCAGCATGCTGGTGTCGCCTTTTTCAATGGCGCGTCGCACCGTTTGGCTTTCCTCTGGCGTTCCGTGCTGCATCGCCAAAATCAGCGGCAGGGTGGCTTTGCCTTCGCGCAAGTCGTCCCCCAGATTTTTCCCCATCACGCTGGCATCGCCGGTGTAATCCAGCACGTCGTCGATGACCTGAAACGCAGTGCCCAGCGCTTGGCCGAACTCGGCGCAAGCCGTTTCCATTACCGGGGATGCCCCGGACAAGATGGCGCCCACCTGTGCGCTGGCTTCAAAGAGCTTCGAGGTTTTGGAGCGGATCACCTGCAAATAGCCTTCCTCGCTCAGGTCGGCGTTGTGCATGTTCATGAGCTGCATGACTTCGCCTTCGGCGATCACATTCGTGGCATCTGCCAGCACTTTCATGATGCGCATGTCTTGCACTTCAACCATCATCTGAAATGCACGCGAATACAAAAAGTCGCCGATCAAGACGCTGGCCGGATTGCCAAACTTGGCGTTGGCCGTCGGCAGGCCACGGCGCAGGGTGGATTCGTCCACCACGTCGTCGTGCAGCAGCGTAGCGGTGTGGATGAACTCCACCACGGCGGCCATGCTCAGGCGTTGCGGGCCTTCAAATCCCAGCGCGCCGCAGCACAAAAGCAAAAGCGTGGGGCGAAGCCGCTTGCCTCCCGCCGCAATAATGTGCTGCGCAACATCGCCCACCAATGGCACGCCAGACGACAGCCGCTCCTTGATGACGGCGTCCACCGCGCTGAGTTCGTGTTCGACGAAAGCGGTTCCGTTGGGGAGTGTTGGGGTGTTTTTCTGCAGTTCCATTCGCATCCGGCCTTTGGCGGATTATAGGGAGCAGCGCCCCGGTTTGAATGCGCCGCCGGAGTGGCCCAATCGCTCCCACGCTGATGGCTGCTATACTCGCGGGCTCTGCGGAAATTCGTTCGCAGGATTGAAAATCGAAGAGGTCATTATGTACGCGGTCATAAAAACCGGCGGCAAGCAATATCGGGTTGCGGCTGGCGAAAAAATTAAAGTAGAACAGATTGCTGCGGATGTAGGCCAAGAGATTGTGTTCAACGAAGTTTTGGCGGTCGGAAACGGCGCAGAACTGAAAGTTGGCACACCCTTGGTGTCCGGTGCAACAGTTACAGTGACGGTCTTGTCACACGGCAAGCACGACAAAGTGCGCATTTTCAAAATGCGCCGTCGCAAGCATTACCAAAAACGCCAAGGGCACCGTCAGCAGTTCACCGAACTGCAAATCGGCGCGATTGTCGCTTAAAGGACACAGGTCATGGCACAGAAAAAAGGCGGCGGCTCTACGCGAAACGGGCGCGATTCCAAGCCCAAAATGCTCGGTGTGAAGTCGTTTGGCGGTGAGTTGATCACAGCCGGCGCAATCATCGTTCGCCAGCGCGGCACCAAGTTCCACCCCGGAACCAATGTCGGCATTGGCAAAGACCACACCTTGTTCGCTTTGGTCGACGGCCACGTGTCGTTCGCCACCAAGGGCGCATTGAACAAGCAAACGGTGAGCGTGACCGCTGCGGCGTAAACTGCAGCGCGGCTCCCGCAAAACCCTGCGCCGAACCAGCGCGGGGTTTTTTATTTATAGATCGAGAAAACCATGAAGTTCGTTGACGAAGCCTACATTGACATCTCCGCCGGGGACGGTGGCGCTGGCTGCGTATCGTTTCGGCACGAAAAATACAAAGAATTTGGGGGCCCCAACGGTGGCGATGGTGGCCGCGGGGGTCATGTCTACGCGGTTGCCGACTCCAACCTGAACACGCTGGTCGATTACCGCTTTTCACGCCGCCACGACGCGCGGCGTGGTGAGCATGGCATGGGCTCTGACATGTTCGGCGCGGCAGGCGATGACATCACCTTGAAGATGCCGGTCGGCACCATCATCAGCGATGCCGAGACGGGCGAAGTGCTTTTTGAGTTGTTGGTCCCCGGTGAGGTGATCACGATTGCCAAGGGTGGTGACGGCGGTTTTGGCAATTTGCGCTTCAAGAGCGCTATCAATCGCGCGCCCCGTCAAAAAACCCCTGGTTGGCCTGGCGAAAAGAGAAATCTCAAGCTTGAACTCAAGGTTCTGGCGGACGTAGGCCTTCTGGGCATGCCCAATGCAGGCAAGTCGACCTTCATCACCGCAATTTCCAACGCCCGTCCACGCATCGCGGATTACCCGTTTACCACTTTGCACCCCAATTTGGGCGTGGTGCGTGTGGGGCCGGAGCAGAGCTTTGTGGTGGCTGATTTGCCCGGTTTGATCGAAGGCGCCTCAGAGGGTGCCGGTCTGGGGCATTTGTTTTTGCGCCATTTGCAGCGCACCCGATTGCTTTTGCACATTGTTGATGTCGCGCCGTTTGATGAGGGCATTGACACCGTGGCCCAAGCCAAAGCGATTGTCAACGAGCTTAAAAAATACGATGACGGCCTGTACAAAAAGCCGCGCTGGCTGGTGCTGAACAAGCTGGACATGGTGGCCTCCGAAGACCGTGCTGCGCTGATCAAGGACTTTGTCAAGCGCTTCAAATTCAAGGGTCCCGTCTTTGAAATCTCGGCGCTCACCCGCGAGGGATGCGAGCCTTTGGTTAAAGAAATTTACAAGCACGTCAAAGCCCAACAGGCGGCCGAACAGCCCTATGTTGAGGTGGATCCTCGCTTTTTGAACGCACCGGCGCACGCTCCTTCCGACAACAGCGATTCCAAATAGCAAGCGTGTCGGCAACCGTTTCCTGCGGGGCCGATGAACCCAACAGACCTTTCGCCGTATGACGTACACCCCATCTTCTACCGTGCTGCGCGACGCCAAGCGTGTTGTCGTCAAAGTGGGCTCCAGCCTTGTGACGAACGAGGGCCGGGGCCTGGACGAGGCGGCGATTGGTGAATGGTGCCGGCAGATGGCCCAGTTGGTGCGGGCCGGTACTGAAATCATCATGGTTTCCAGCGGTGCCATTGCCGAAGGCATGAAACGTCTGGGCTGGACCAACCGACCCAGCGCGATCCATGAGCTGCAGGCGGCGGCTGCCGTGGGTCAAATGGGCTTGGCGCAGATGTATGAGACCAAGCTGCGCGAAAGCGGCCTGGGCAGTGCGCAGGTGCTGCTTACGCACGCCGATCTGGCCGACCGCGAACGCTACCTGAACGCCCGATCCACCTTACTTACGCTGCTCAAGCTCGGTGTGGTGCCAGTGATCAACGAGAACGACACCGTGGTCAATGACGAGATCAAGTTTGGTGACAACGACACGCTCGGCGCGCTTGTAGCGAACTTGGTCGAGGCGGACGCTTTGGTCATTCTGACGGACCAAAAAGGCCTGTTTACCGCTGATCCCCGCAAAGACGCGTCTGCGCGCTTTGTCGACCAGGCGCAGGCCGGCGACCCGGCACTCGAAGTCATGGCGGGGGGGGCGGGCAGCAGCCTGGGTCGCGGCGGCATGATCACCAAGATACTGGCGGCCAAACGCGCGGCGGGTTCTGGCGCCTCTACCGTCATCGCCTGGGGCCGCGAGCCCGATGCATTGATCCGCCTGAGTCGGGGCGAAGCCATTGGCACCTTGCTGGTGGCACCGACCCAAAAAACCCAGGCACGCAAGCAATGGATGGCCGATCATTTGCAAATGCGCGGCGCCGTGGTGGTCGACGCGGGTGCGGCTGCCAAAGTGCGAGACGAAGGAAAAAGCCTTCTGCCCATTGGCATGGTGCAGGTGGAGGGCGATTTTTCGCGCGGTGATGTGATTGGTGTGCGCGACCCTTCCGGACTTGAAATTGCCCGCGGTCTGGCCAACTACTCCAGTGCGGAAGCGCGCTTGCTCTGCCGCAAGCCCTCATCCGAATTTGAGACTTTGCTGGGCTACGCGGCAGAGCCGGAGATGCTGCACCGCGACAACCTCGTGTTGATGCGGTAAGACGGTCTTCGGGAGCGCACGCCAGGCTGGGCGCAGCCTCACCCTGCAGGTATTACTGCGTTGGATCGGGTCCTGGTTCGGGTGTTTCAGCCTGCGCAGGTACTTGGTCACCGCTGGCCGATCCACGCAGATCCGCCTGCGACGAGCGCACGCGCAGATCGGGTCGCGGCAAATAGCGTGACAGTTCGGTCAGCGCCATTTCATACACGCCACGTTTGAAATCGACGACCGATTCCAGCGGCACCCAATAGTCGTTCCAACGCCAAGCGTCAAACTCCGGGTGCTCGGTGGCGCGCAGGTTCAGGTGCCAGTCAAAACCGGTGAGTTGGAGCAAAAACCAAATCTGTTTTTGTCCTTTGTAGTGTCCGCGCGCATCGCGGCGGATGTAGCGGTCCGGCACCTCGTACCGCAACCAGTCTCGGGTTCGGGCAACGATGGCAACGTGCTCCGGCTGGAGCCCCACTTCTTCGTGCAGCTCGCGGAACATGGCTTGCTCGGGGGTTTCGCCCCGGTCAATGCCACCTTGCGGGAACTGCCACGAGTGGGTACGTATGCGTTTGCCCCAAAAAACCTGATTTTTCTGGTTGAGCAGGACGATGCCGACGTTGGGCCGAAAGCCGTCCCGGTCAAGCATAATCAAACCCCAAATTTTTAAACTTGGGCCATTATGCACGGCAAGCCGCCGCCGCGTCTAAGGCCCCTCACACCGCCATTTGCGCTGTTTTACGAGTACCCGCATGAAAGCTTCCCAATTTCTGATCTCCACGCTCAAAGAGGCACCCGCCGATGCGGAAGTGCCTAGCCACCAGCTGATGATGCGCGCTGGGATGGTCAAAAAGTTAGGCGCAGGTATCTACAGTTACATGCCCATGGGCCTGCGGGTGATCCGCAAGGTGGAGGCCATCGTGCGCGAGGAAATGAACCGAGCCGGCGCCATTGAACTGAGCATGCCGGTGGTGCAGCCCGCCGAACTGTGGCAAGAAACCGGCCGCTTTGACAAGATGGGCCCGGAGCTCCTGCGGATCAAAGATCGGCACGACCGTGACTACGTGGTACAGCCCACCAGCGAAGAGGTGGTCACCGACATTGCCCGCCAGGAAATCAAAAGCTACAAGCAATTGCCCAAGAATTTTTACCAGATTCAGACCAAGTTCCGAGACGAACGCCGCCCGCGTTTTGGCTTGCTTCGGGGGCGCGAGTTCACCATGAAGGATGCCTATAGCTTCGACCGCGACGTAGCGTCCGCCAAGGCCAGCTATCAGGTGATGGCATTGGCGTATCGCCGGATATTTGATCGTTTTGGGCTGACGTATCGCGCTGTGGCCGCCGACAGTGGCGCCATCGGTGGCGATTTGAGCGAAGAGTTCCAGGTGATTGCCGCCACCGGCGAGGACGCCATCGTTTATTCCACTGGGAGTGAGTACGCGGCCAATATGGAAAAAGCCGAAGCGCTGGCGCAGACCGGTCCGCGCGCCGCGCCTGCAGCGCCAATGTCCCAAGTCGCCACCCCGGGCAAAAGCACCTGTGTTGACGTGGCCGAGTATCTGGGTCTGCCCTTGGAGAGTTCGCTCAAGTCGTTGGTGGTTGCCACCGACGAGCGGGATGCCGCCGGTGCAATTGTCAAGTCCCAGGTCTGGCTTTTGCTGATTCGCGGTGATCGCAGCATGAACGAGGTCAAGGTCGGCAAAATTCCAGGGCTGTCAGACTTCCGATTTGCCACGCTGGCCGAGATTGACGCCCACTTTGGCTGTGAGCCTGGATATTTGGGCCCGGTCGGACTGAAAAAGCCCTTGCGCGTCGTGGCCGACCGCGAAGTCGCGCTGATGAGCGACTGGATTTGTGGGGCAAACGTGCCCGACTTTCACATTGCCGGTGTGAACTGGGGCCGCGATCTGCCCGAGCCTGATGTTGTGGCGGATATCCGCAACGTCGTAGCTGGCGATGCATCGCCCGATGGTGCCGGCGTGCTGGCCATTGAGCGGGGTATCGAGGTAGGCCATATTTTTTACCTGGGCACCAAGTACAGCCAGGCCATGAACGCCACCTTTTTGGACGTCAACGGCAAGCCCCAACCCATGGAAATGGGCTGTTACGGCATTGGTATTACCCGCTTGCCGGCGGCTGCCATTGAGCAAAACCACGACGCGCGCGGAATTATCTGGCCCGATGCATTAGCGCCCTTCACCGTGGCCCTGTGCCCGATCAGCCCAGACCGTTTTCCCGAAGTGAAGGCGGCAGCCGAGGCGCTTTACGCCGACCTGCTGGCCGCCGGTGTGGACGTGATCCTGGACGATCGCAACGAGCGCCCGGGCGCCATGTTCGCCGACTGGGAGCTTATTGGCGTGCCGCACCGCGTTACCTTGGGCGACCGGGGCCTGAAAGACGGAATGGTTGAATACCAGCACCGCCGCGATGCTGCAGCTACCAGTGTGCCGCTGGGCGAGATCGCCGCTTTGGTGCGCTCGCGCATCCGCGTCTAGGGGAAAAGGTGCAGGCCGGCGCAGGCTCCACGCGGCGCGCTTTTCTGCGCGGCGTGTCGGCCGCCCCGGCGCTGCTGGCCTCGCCCATTTTGTTTTTTTGCGCGGGCGCGGCGCATGCCGGTGGGCAGTTGGAAGAGCCGCTGATCGACTCGGTGCGCTCGGCCTTGAGCGCAGCGGTGCGCAATGCCGCGCCGCCCGTGCCCGAATTTCCCCATGCGCAGGCCCAAATGCGCTACCAGAACTGGTTGCAAAGTACACAAGGTCGGCTCAAGGGGCGTCGCCCCGAGGTCGACGACTGGCAGGATTTTTTGCAAACCGTCTGGTACGAGAGCAAGCGTGCGGGGCTGGACGTATCGCTTGTTATGGGGCTGATCCAGGTCGAGAGCAATTTCAGGAAACACGCGGTGAGCAGCGCGGGCGCCCGTGGTTACATGCAAGTCATGCCATTTTGGACGCGGGTGATTGGGTCAGGAGATGACAGCGTGCTGTTTCGCCTCCAGCCCAATTTGCGCTTTGGTTGCGTGATTTTGCGGCACTACCTGGACCGTGAAAAAGGTGACGTGTTCATGGCGTTGGGCCGCTACAACGGCTCACGCGGGTTGAGACCCTACCCCGCCGCCGTGCTGGCTGCGCAGCGCAATTGGCAGAACGCCGCTTGAGCGGCGGACGCATTCGCCAGGGTCAGGCGGCAGGCTTGGTTCCCAAAGCTTGCACCAGTTCACCAGATTCGTACATTTCCATCATGATGTCGGAGCCGCCGATGAACTCGCCTTTGACGTAGAGCTGTGGAATAGTGGGCCAGTTGCTGTATTCCTTGATGCCCTGGCGGATTCCGTCATCTTCGAGCACGTTGACGGTTTTCACGGCCTTGGTGTCCATGCCACAAGCCTTGAGAATCTGAATAGCCCGGCCTGAAAAGCCGCATTGGGGAAAGCTGGCATTGCCCTTCATGAACAAGACCACTTCGTTGGTTTTGACCAAGGTGTCAATGCGTTGTTGTGCGTCGCTCATCGGGAAGTCCTTTGTTGGGTAAATTCAAAACAGCTTGGATTATTTCACTTTCAGGTGGACGGTCGCCTGCCTCGGGCAACATCTGGCAAAGGCAGCAGGGTTTTTTCAGATAATGCGGGACTTCGCTATTTCACCCATCCACCGGAAACCCCTATGAAAATCACCAAAGACAGCGCCGTCACCTTGCACTACAAGGTCGCCAACAGCCAAGGCAAAGTGCTTGAAGAAAGCAAAGAACCCATGGCCTATTTGCACGGCGGCTATGGCAATGTGTTTCCCAAGGTGGAAGAAGCCCTCGAAGGCCAGGACGTTGGCTTCAAGGCGATGGTTGAATTGTCTGTGGAAGATGCTTTTGGCCCGCGCGATGAGGGCTTGCTGCAAACCATCCCCAAAAGCCAGTTTCCCCCCGGCGTGAAGGTGGGCGGTCAGATTGAGGGCCAGGACTCCCAAGGCCACACCCGGCCGTTTACCGTGCTCAAGATCAAGGGCGACCAGGTGATGCTCGACGGCAACCACCCGCTGGCGGGGCAAGCCCTGCGCTTTAACGTGCATGTATTGGAAGTGCGCGCTGCGTCGGAAGAAGAAGTGGCCCATGGCCACGTGCACGGCGCGCACGGCCACCACCACTGACCGGCAGGCGACCAAGAGGGGGTAGCGAGATCACGTGTTCCACGTGTTCCAATGGGGCCAAACACTTCCCGCAAAGCGCTCTCCATGACTGAAAACACGATGCCCCAGCCCACGGCCACGCCCTCCACCCTGTGCGAATCTTGCGCTGGGGTCCAACAAAATTGGCGTCGCGCCAAGGGCCACCCCGAGCTCATTCAGGGCACCCACCGAACAGTTGCGCACCGCCATGGCTCGGTGACCATTACCAAATACACCTGCGAACGCTGTGGCACTGTGTGGGAGTACGAGAACAACAAGGTGAACCGGCATGCGGGGTGGTCGGTGATTGGTTGAGATTTGAGGGGCTTGCGCCCCAGGGCGTCTGATCCATGCTTTTTTGCGCCTGACGGGAATATTGAGCCATTTAATTGCGTGATTTGGCCAAAGCTTGGAAACTTCGCAATCTTCTGTCCTGCGGTTTTGCGTAAGATTGGTGTTGATCCCGCTATTTCGACCCAAAGGTTTTCATGCTCTCGCAACCCGCTACCAAATACCAGGCGTTCCCCGCAATCCATTTGCCCGACCGCCAGTGGCCCAGCCGCACCATCACCACGCCCCCTATCTGGATGAGCACGGACCTGCGCGATGGCAACCAGAGCCTGTTTGAGCCTATGAACCTGGAGCGCAAGATGCGCATGTTTCGCACCGCCTGCGCGGTGGGCTTCAAAGAAATCGAAGTGGGTTTCCCCAGTGCCTCGCAAACTGACTTTGACTTTGTGCGCGCCTTGGTGGACGAGGGCCATGTGCCTGCCGACGTGACGATTGAGGTGCTGACCCAGGCGCGCGAGCACCTGATTCGCCGCACCTTTGAGTCGGTGGTGGGCGCCCGACGCGTCATCGTGCACGTGTACAACGCCACGGCGCCTCTGTTTCGCGACGTGGTGTTCAACATGAGCAAGCCTGAGGTGGTGCAGATGGCGGTGGAGGCCGTCACCCTGATCCAGCAGTTGGCCGCCGCGCATCCTGAGACCGAATGGGTGCTGCAATACAGCCCCGAGCTGTTCACAAGCACCGAGTTGGAATTTGCCAAGGAAGTGTGCGACGCCGTCACTGCCGTGTGGGGCGCCACGCCCACCAACAAGGTGATTCTGAATTTGCCCGCTACTGTGGAGGTGGCCACTCCCAATATCTACGCCGACCAGGTCGAATGGATGCACCGTAACCTGGCGCGCCGGGACAGCATCATCTTGAGCCTGCACCCGCACAACGACCGTGGCACGGCCGTGGCCGCTGCCGAACTCGGCATCATGGCGGGTGCCGACCGGGTGGAAGGCTGCCTGTTTGGCAATGGGGAGCGCACCGGTAACGTGGACATCGTCACCCTGGCGCTCAATCTTTACACCCAGGGCGTGCACCCCGGCCTCAACTTTTCGGACATCAACGCCGTGGCGCGCACCGTGGAGCACTGCAACCAGCTGCCCATTCACCCGCGCCACCCCTATGTGGGCGATTTGGTGTTTACCGCGTTCAGTGGCTCGCACCAGGACGCCATCAAAAAAGGCTTTTCCGCGCTCGACAAAAACGGCCTGTGGAACGTGCCCTACCTGCCCATCGACCCGGCTGATCTGGGCCGCACCTACGACTCCATCATCCGTGTCAACAGCCAGTCGGGCAAAGGCGGTGTGGCGTATTTGCTGGAGGCCGAGTTCGGCGTGGTCATGCCCCGGCGCCTGCAGGTCGAGTTTTCGGGGGAGGTGCAAAACTACACCGACCAGCACGGTGGCGAAATGAGCGCCCAAGACATCTGGGCGCTGTTCTCCAGCACGTACCTGGACAGCGCGGTGCCCCTGCGCTACGTCGGCTACCAGTTGACGGATCACCCGCACGAGGCCACCGGACAGGGTATCCGCCTTACGGTGGACGCCGCCGGTATGCGTCACACCCTGCAAGGCTATGGCAACGGCCCCATCGACGCCGCAGTACACGCCCTGCAAACCCTGGGTCTGGACCTGCAGGTGCGCAGCTTTGAAGAACGCTCCACCAAAGGCAGCGCCCATGGCGGCGACGCCCAGGCCTGCGCCTTCATGGAACTCAGCGCTGAGGCCTCCGATTCCCCCGACCGATTCGGCGTCGGCCTAGACCACAACATCGTCACTGCGTCCATCAAGGCGTTGGTGAGTGGAGTGAACCGGCTGGGCTTGGTGCCGCAGGGGGCGGCAGTGGCGAAGGCTGGGCAGGAAGCGGCGTTGGCTTGATGAGGCGGTTGCCTCAAGCCTTCTTCAAAAAGCAGGCCTTCAGCATAAAGCTGCCGCCATCCATCTTGCAGTCCACTTCGTGGTCGCCGCCCACCAGTCGGATGCTTTTGACCTTGGTGCCCATTTTCAGCACGGTGGACGAGCCTTTGACCTTCAGGTCCTTGATCAGTACCACCGCGTCGCCGTCTTGAAGCACCTGTCCGTTGGCGTCTTTGACCACAGTGTCGGCTTCTTCGAGCGCAGCAGCGGCCAGGGCGGGCCACTCAAAGCCGCAATCGGCGCAGACCAGGTTGTCCCCGTCGGCGTAGGTATTTTCTAAAGTGCATTGGGGGCAAGCGGGCAGGGCGTGGGGCATGGGGTGTCCGGGGAAAGGTGAAAAAGGGGCAATTCAGGTGCCGGGTGGTGGTGCAAGCGGGGTCAAGTGGCGGTTTCAGTCAGCCCGCGACCCGGCCAACGCCCGCCGCTGCAGCGTGCAATGCCGGCCAAGTCGGGCCGCGATTGCACTGCCGTAAACCCGGCGCCTCGCAGCAAATCACACACCGCCTGCGCCTGGTCATAACCATGTTCCAGCAGCAGCCAGCCGCCATGTTTCAGGCAGGCGGACGCTTGACGAATGATGATGCGCAAGTCGTCCAAGCCGTCAGCGCCACTGGCCAGGGCTTGCAGGGGTTCATGGGTCAGCGCCGCCAGGTGCGGGTCGGCGGCGGCAATGTAGGGTGGGTTGGAGACGATGGTGTCAAACAGGCCGCTCAGCCCCGCAAGCCATGATCCTTGTGAAAATTCCACGTCCAACCCCAATTGCTGCGCATTGGCCTGGGCTACAGCCAGAGCGTCGGCACTGAAGTCGCGTGCGTGCATCTGCACATCGGGTCGCTGGTGTTTGATGGCCAGCGCAATGGCACCGCTGCCAGTACCCAGGTCCAGCACGCGGGCGGCCGGGGGCAACAGATCCAGCGCCCAGTCCACCAGGGTTTCGGTATCGGCGCGCGGGCACAGCACGCGGCGGTCTACCTGCAGAACCAGCCCATAAAACTCCTGGTGCCCGGTGATGTAGGCCAGCGGCTCGCCACGCAGGCGGCGTTGCAGCGCGGTTTCAAACCCCGTTTGTGTGGCGTCGTCCAACGCGTCGCCCTCGTGGGCCAGCAGCCAGGCCCGGTCGTGCGGGCTGCGGCCCAACGCGTGAAGCAGCAGCATGTGGACGTCCAGCCGCGCCAGACCCAAGCCGGTGGCGTGGCGCAAGGCGCCAGCCAGCGTGGGACGGTCGGGCGCACTCTGGGTCAAGACAGACCCACTTCCAGCGCCGCCATTTGCTGGGCCGCCTCGTAGGCCTGCAAGGCCTCCACCACGTCACCGAGGTCGCCCTCCATGATCGATAGCAGCTTGTAGAGCGTCAGATTGATGCGGTGGTCAGTCAGGCGGCCCTGCGGAAAGTTGTAGGTGCGGATACGGTCGCTGCGGTCGCCGGTGCCGATCAGACCTTTGCGCTCGGCCGCGTCTTTGGCGGCGCGCTCGGAGCGGTCTTTTTCATGGATACGGGCAGTCAGCACTTTCAGGGCCTGGGCCTTGTTGCTGTGCTGGCTGCGCCCGTCCTGGCATTCGGCCACGATGCCGGTGGGCAAGTGGGTAATCCGCACCGCAGAGTCGGTTTTGTTGATGTGCTGGCCTCCGGCGCCACTGGCGCGGTAGGTATCAATGCGCAAATCGGCCGGATTGATCTTGATGGCCTCTTGTTCATCCGGCTCGGCCAACACCGCCACCGTGCAGGCGCTGGTGTGGATGCGGCCTTGGGTTTCGGTGACGGGCACGCGCTGAACGCGGTGGCCGCCGGACTCAAACTTGAGCGCGCCATAGACGTTGTGGCCTTCCACCCGCAGCACCACTTCTTTGTAGCCGCCCAGCTCGCTGCCAGACTCGCTCATGATTTCGGTTTTCCAGCCTTGGGTGTCGCAGTAGCGGGTGTACATGCGGGCCAAGTCACCGGCGAACAAGGTGGATTCGTCGCCGCCGGTGCCCGCCCGTATTTCGATAAAAGCGTTGCGCGCGTCGTCTGGGTCTTTGGGCAGCAGCATGCGCTGCAGCTCGGTTTCGAGCTGCGCCAGTTCCGCGCTGGCGCTGTCGATCTCTTCTTGCGCCATTTCCATCATCTCGGCGTCGCCCTCCGCGGTTTTGAGCATCTCGGTGCCCGCCGCCAGGTCGGATTCTCGGCGCTGGTAGCGCTCCCAACGGTCGGCCACCGCAGCGACTTCGGTGTGTTCGCGCGACAGAATCAGAAATTGCGCCATGTCTTTCATGATGTCTTCGCGCGAGAGCAAAAACTCCAGCTCACCGAGCCGGTCGGCGTAGCGGGCCAGTTGTTGGCGGAGAAAAGGTTTCATTTGGGGTACTGCAATGGGGGTGACCTGGGGCCGATAACCGAAAAAGCGCCGACGCAGACAGTGCGCGGGCAGGGCGGCAAAAGCGGCACGGGGCCGCTTGGCGGATGAGCGCCGCTAACGCTCTTTGCGCAGGAAAAAGTGCTCAATGGCGTGGCTGGCACGCTGGCGTCCGCTGGGGTCTGCGCCATGGAGTTCGGCAAAGGCGCCGTGCAGCATTTTTTGCGTCAGTCCTTTGGACAGCGCTTCCAACACCGCGTCGACGTCATCCCCTTTGGCCAGCGCTTTGCGCGCGCGCGCCAGTTCGGCCGCCCGCCATGCGTCCGCCTGCGCGTTGAGCTGCTGGATCAGCGGCACGCTGTTGCGCTGGTCGACCCAGTGCATAAAGCTCTGCACTCCGGCATCCACGATCGCTTCGGCCTGGGATACGGCGGCCTGCCGGCTGGCCTGCGCGGTTTGCACCACGCCGGCCAAGTCATCGACGGTGTACAGATACACGTCGCCCAGGCGTTTGACCTCGGGTTCAATGTCCCTGGGTACCGCCAGGTCGACCATGAACATGGGCCGGTGCTTGCGTTTTTTAAGGGCCCTCTCCACCGCACCCAGGCCAATAATCGGCAAGGTACTGGCGGTGCAACTGATGACGGCGTCAAACTCGTGCAGGCGCTCGGGCAGGTCGGCCAAGTGCATGACTTCAGCGCCAAAGCGCCCGGCCAGCTTTTCGCCGCGTTCCAGCGTGCGGTTGGCAATCGTCATGGACTTGGGGGTTTTGGCGGCAAAGTGGGTGGCGCACAGGTCAATCATTTCGCCTGCGCCCACAAACAGCACTTTTACCTGGGCCAGATCTTCAAACAACTGCCCCGCCAGCCGCACTGCAGCAGCGGCCATACTGATGGAGTGGGCGCCAATCTCAGTCGAGCTGCGTACCTCTTTGGCCACGGCAAACGAGCGCTGGAACAGCTGCGAAAGCGTGCTCCCCAGGGCCCCTGCGGCATCGGCTGCGCGCACCGCGTCTTTGAGTTGGCCCAAAATCTGCGGCTCGCCCAACACCATGGAATCGAGCCCGCTGGCCACCCGAAAAGCGTGGCGCGCGGCTTGGCTGTCGGTCAGGCTGTAGGTGTGTGAGCGCAGCGACTGCACCGACACCCCACCCGACTGTGCCAGCCATGCCAGCGTGTGCTCCAAGTGGGATTCGTCGCCCGCGCAGTAAATCTCGGTACGGTTGCAGGTGGAAACAATGGCGGCTTCGGGTGCCTGCGGCATGGAGCCACGCAGCCCTTGAAGGTGGGGCTCAATCATGTCCAGGGCGAACGCAAACCGGCCACGCAGGTCCAGCGGTGCGGTGGTGTGGTTGATTCCGAGTGCCCAGACTGCCATATATCGGCGGGATTATAAAATCGTTGTTACTTCGAAAGCATTCGGAAAGCATTCATGGGCCCGCTCGACCTGATTAACCACCTGCTCAACTTTGTGGCGCCCGCTGTTTTTGTGGGGTTTTTCCTGGCGCTGGTGGCCCCCAAGGTGCTGCGCGGCCCCACCGGTCGACGCTCTCTGGCCATCTGTGTGCTGGCAAATTCCCTGTGCGGCCTTGGCGCCTTGGTGGCGGGGCTCTGGTTTTTTGGCAATGACGGCAAGATGGCCAGCTACCTGGCGCTGATGCTGGTTAGCGCAGGCAGCCAGCTTTGGCTGATGCAGCCCGCCCGCCGATGAGCGGCCCAGATAAGACGGTGCAAGCTCTGGTGCCGCTGCGTGCCGAGTATTTACCTGCCCTGCAAGCGCTGATTTTTGACCACGGCACCAATATCTGGAACTATCTGCCCGAAGACGGTATCCGCCAGCACCTTACGGATGTCGCCGAGGGCCGCGCCCACGGCGTGCTGGCGCTGCAGGACGGACAAATAGTGGGCGCGGTGACTTTTTGCCTGAACACGGACTTTGACCGCTATCTGCAGCCACCACTGCGCGGCATGCCTCAAGGCTATGTCTGTGAAGCGGTGGTGCGGCGCGATCAGGCGGGCAAAGGCTTGGGCACGCGGCTACTGCGCGAGACGCTGTCGGCACTGCGGCAGATGGGGGCGCAAGCGGTGTTTATCGACCGGCACGAAGAAAACCGGGCCTCGGCCGGCATGATGCGCCGCGCGGGCTTTGTGGAAATTGACACTTTTGCCGAGTCTTGGCGCCGCCCGCACGGGTCGGGGCGCACCACCGTGTGCCGCTTTAGCTTTGCGGCTGAAAGTGGTCCACCCGGTCCGTAATCAGCCCATCGGTACCCAAGTCCAGCAGGCGCTGGGCCTCGATATCTTCATTCACGGTATAGCTCAGCAAACGAAAACCGGCCGCTTTGGCCAGGGCAACGGACTCTGCGCTCCAAAGTTCGTGGTTGCAGACGACGGCTTGGCAGCCCAGGCGCGTGGCGTGGCCCAGCCACGGGGCCCAGGTGCCGCCTTCCAGTGCATGAATCAGCAGGCCGCGCGGCATTTCGGGCTGGGTTGCCAAGGCACCTTCGAGTGCGGCAATGTCAAACGACGTCAGCAGGGGTGGTACCGCCACACCGCGCCACAGCCGCGCCGCGTGCTGCGCTACCACCTCGCCGGTGTGGCGCTCGGTGCCCACGGTCGGTTTGATCTCTATATTGAGGAAATAGCCGTTGGCGATGCAAAAACGGGCCACTGCTTCCAGTGTTGGGAGCGGCTCGCCGGCATAGACAGGGCTGTGCCAGCCTCCGGCGTCCAACTGCGACAGCGCGTGCCAGAGGTGCTGGCCCGCCACCGGGTGGGCACCATCCGGCAGCCTAGACCGGTCAGTGGTGCGCTCCAGCGTATCGTCGTGCAGCAAAAAGGGGACGCCGTCGCTGCTGAGTTTGACATCGCACTCAAACATGCGGTAGCCGTGGGAGGCGCCCAGGCGAAAGGCGGCCAAGGTGTTCTCAGGGGTCAGCGTGCCCGCACCCCGATGGGCGATCCAGCGCGGGTAGGGCCAAGGGGCAGGGGTGATGGGGGGGGCGATAGAGCGCATGCGGCTGAATTTAACCGCAAGTCAGGGCGGGCGTTCCAAGCTGCTTCGCCCCACCCGGAGCCCGTGAATGCTGCACTGCGGTACCATTCGAAGTCGCCCCTGTGGCACCCACCCAACGGACGCGCCGCTCCCAAACCGCCTGATGAACGCTCCCACTTCCCTCGCCCAGCTCTTGCCTGCGTCTGAATCTGCCCCCCCGGCCAACGAGCGCATTCGCGAAATTCCGTACAACTACACCTCGTTCTCCGACCGCGAGATCGTGATCCGTCTGCTGGGCCAAGAGGCCTGGGAAACCTTGAATGCCCTGCGCGAAGAGCGTCGCACCGGCCGCTCTGCACGTATGTTGTACGAGGTGCTGGGCGACATCTGGGTGGTGCAGCGCAACCCCTACCTGCAAGACGACTTGTTGGACAACCCCAAGCGCCGCGGCCAACTGGTCGACGCGTTGAACCACCGCCTGGCTGAGGTCGAAAAACGCCGCATGCCCGATGCCGACGTTGAGCGTGATGCCATAGTGGCCGAGCTGCTGGTGGCCGCGCGCAATGCGGTACAGGCTTTTGGCGCCGCGTTTGAAGAAGTGGCCGCCCTGCGCAAAAAATCGCAAAAACTGCTGAACAAGCTCACGGCCAAGGACAACGTCAAATTTGATGGCCTCTCGCGCGTGAGCCACGTGACCGACGCCACCGACTGGCGTGTCGAATACCCGTTTGTGGTGCTGACGCCCGACTCTGAGGAAGAAATGGCTGGCCTGGTCAAGGGCTGTATTGACCTGGGCCTGACCATCATTCCGCGCGGCGGCGGCACCGGCTACACCGGCGGCGCCATTCCCCTGACCTGGAAGAGCGCGGTGATCAACACCGAAAAGCTCGAATCCATGACCGAAGTCGAGATGCGGCGCTTACCGGGGGTGGACGCTGACGTGGCCACCGTCTGGTCTGAGGCCGGTGTGGTTACGCAGCGGGTGGCCGATGCGGCTGAACGCGGCGGTTACGTGTTTGCGGTGGACCCCACATCGGCAGAGGCCAGCTGCGTAGGCGGCAATATCGCCATGAACGCTGGGGGCAAAAAAGCCGTGCTTTGGGGGACGGCGCTGGACAATCTGGCGAGCTGGCGCATGGTGACCCCCCAGGCCGAGTGGCTTGAAGTGACCCGCGTCAACCACAACATGGGCAAGATCCACGACGCCGAAGTTGCCAGCTTTGAGCTGCAGTATTTCAAGGCCGACGGCAAAACCAAGCTGCGCACCGAACGCCTGGACATTCCCGGCAAGACCTTCCGCAAAGAAGGCCTGGGCAAGGATGTGACCGACAAGTTCTTGAGCGGCCTGCCTGGCATTCAAAAAGAAGGCTGCGATGGCCTGATTACCAGCGCGCGCTGGGTGCTGCACCGGATGCCAGCGCACACCCGCACCGTGGTGCTGGAGTTTTTTGGTCATGCGCGCGATGCGGTGCCCAGCATTGTGGAGATCAAGGACTTCATGTTCGCCGAGCAAAAGCGCTCCGGCGTCGTGCTGGCCGGCCTGGAGCATTTGGACGACCGCTACCTGAAAGCGGTGGGCTACGCCACCAAATCCAAGCGCGGCGGATTGCCCAAAATGGCGCTGTTTGGCGACATTGCCGGCGACGACGCTGACGCCGTGGCGCGCGCTACGTCTGAGGTGGTGCGCATCGCCAATTCGCGCAGCGGCGAAGGCTTTATCGCCATCAGTCCCGAGGCGCGCAAAAAGTTCTGGCTGGACCGCAAAAAGACCGCTGCCATCAGCAAGCACACCAACGCCTTCAAGATCAACGAAGACGTGGTGATCCCGCTGCCGCGCATGGCGCAGTACACCGATGGCATTGAGCACATCAATATTGAGCTGAGCCTGCAAAACAAGCTGGCCCTGTGCGACGCACTGCAGGAGTTTTTGACCCAGGGCAATCTGCCCATGGGCAAGGCCGATGACTCGACGGACATTCCGTCTGCCGAACTGCTGCAAGAGCGCGTAGCCCAGGCGGTGGCGCTGGTGGCCGACGTGCGCGCCCAATGGCAAGGGTGGCTGGACAACGTGGACACCTTGTTTGCCCAGCTGCAAGACCACAGCCTGCGCGCAAGCTGGAAGACCCAGTTGCGTGAACCCCTGCAAGGCATTTTTACCGGCGGAGCCTTTGCCGCCATCTTGGCGGAATGTACGGCCCTCCACAAACGCGTGCTCAAGGGCCGCGTCTGGGTGGCGCTGCACATGCACGCCGGGGATGGCAATGTGCACACCAATATTCCGGTCAACAGCGACGACTACGACATGCTGCAAGCCGCCCACGGCGCGGTCAAACGCATCATGGCGCTGGCCCGTTCGCTGGATGGCGTGATTTCGGGAGAACACGGCATCGGCATCACCAAGCTGGAGTTTTTGAGCGACGCCGAGCTGAAGCCGTTTACCGATTACAAGGCGCGTGTTGACCCGGAAGGACGCTTCAATAAGGGCAAGCTGCTGCGCCAGCCCGCGCATGGTTTCATCGCCCAAGGTGAAACACGCCCCCTTGGGGGGCAGCGGGGACACGTCGGCGCCGAGCGTGGGGGCCACATTCATGCTGATTTAACCAACGCCTACACGCCGTCGTTTGGTCTGATGGGCCACGAGTCCATCATCATGCAACAGAGCGACATTGGCGCCATTGCAGATTCCATCAAGGACTGCCTGCGCTGCGGCAAGTGCAAACCGGTGTGCGCCACCCACGTGCCGCGCGCCAATTTGCTCTACAGCCCGCGCAACAAGATTTTGGCCACCTCACTCCTGGTCGAGGCCTTTTTGTACGAAGAGCAGACGCGCCGCGGCATCAGCATCCGCCACTGGGAAGAGTTCGAAGACGTAGCCGACCACTGCACCGTGTGCCACAAGTGCGAAAGCCCCTGCCCGGTGAAGATCGACTTTGGCGACGTGACCATGAACATGCGCAACCTGCTGCGCAAAATGGGACAAAAGAGCTTTCGCCCCGGTAACGCCGCGGCCATGTTCTTCTTGAACGCCACCAACCCTGAAACCATCAAGGTTGCCCGCGCCGCCATGGTAGGCGTGGGCTTCAAGGCGCAGCGCCTGGCCAATGACGTGTTGCGGGTGTTTGCCAAGGCGCAGACCGCCAAGCCCCCGGCTTCGGTGGGCGCGCCGCCGCTCAAAGAGCAAATCATCCACTTCATTAACAAGAAGATGCCCGGCGGCCTGCCCAAAAAGACCGCCCGTGCCCTCTTGGACATTGAAGACGCCGACTACGTCCCCATCATCCGCAACCCGCAAACCACCACTTCCGAGACCGAGGCGGTGTTCTACTTTCCGGGCTGCGGCTCGGAGCGGCTGTTCAGCCAGGTGGGCCTGGCCACGCAGGCCATGCTGTGGCACGCAGGTGTCCAAACCGTTTTGCCGCCGGGCTATTTGTGCTGCGGCTACCCGCAACGCGGCAGCGGCCAGGCCGACAAGGCGGAAAAAATCATCACCGACAACCGGGTGCTGTTCCACCGCGTGGCCAATACGCTGAACTATTTGGACATCAAGACCGTAGTGGTGAGCTGCGGCACCTGCTATGACCAGTTGCAAGGCTACGAGTTCGACAAGATATTCCCCGGATGTCGCATCATTGATATCCACGAGTACTTGCTTGAGAAGGGCATTACGCTGGTGCCCCAGGGCGGCGTGGGCGCAGGTTATTTGTACCACGACCCTTGCCACAGCCCCATGAAGTTGCAAGAGCCCATGAAGACTGTCAAGGCACTGGTGGGTGACGCAGTGCTCAAAAACGAACGCTGCTGCGGAGAATCGGGCACGCTGGGCGTGACCCGGCCGGATATTTCCACCCAAATCCGCTTTCGCAAGGAAGAGGAACTGCGCCAGGGCGAGGCTGATCTGGCGGTGCTGACCGGCGCTGCCCCCGGCGCGCCTGTGGTGACCAAAATTCTGACCAGCTGCCCGAGCTGCCTGCAAGGCCTGAGCCGCTATGGCAACGACCTGAACAATGGCTTGCTGGAGGCCGACTACATCGTGGTCGAAATGGCCAACCAGATTTTGGGCAAGGAATGGCTACCGGAGTACGTGCAAATTGCCAACGCCGGCGGCATTGAGCGGGTGCTGGTTTAAGGCTGGCGCCGGCCAAGCCAGCGGTGCACAATCCGATTCACAACCCCACTAACCCCCAAAAAACTATGGCCGGACTGAAAAAAGACTCTCCCACCCCGCAGGCGATCACCGCCCACAGCCAGTCCCGCGTGCTGGAAATCAGCTTTTCCGATGGGGCAAATTTTCGTATTCCGTTTGAGCTGATGCGGGTGTATTCCCCGTCCGCTGAAGTTCAGGGCCACGGCGAGGGCCAGGAAGTGCTGCAAACTGGCAAGCGACTGGTCGAACTCACTGGCCTGGAGCCGATTGGCAATTACGCGGTGCAGCCTTCGTTTTCGGACGGCCACGACAGCGGTATTTTTTCCTGGGATTACCTGTATTTCTTGGGCTCGCAAGAGGCCAGTCTGTGGCAACAGTACGAACAGCGCTTGCAAGCGGCCGGGCGCGACCGCGACGGCCCTATGCCGGCGCCCGCAGGCCACGGTTGTGCCAGCCACTAAGCGTTAAGCCACTTTTTTTCAGTCGCAAACAATGTCCAAAACCCACTTCGGTTTCCAGTCGGTCGATGAGACCGAAAAAGCCCGCCATGTGCGCGGCGTGTTCGATTCGGTCGCGCCCAAGTACGACCTGATGAACGACCTGATGTCCGGCGGCCTGCACCGTGTCTGGAAGGCCTACACCCTGATGGTGGCGAATTTGCAAGAAGGCCAAAAGGCGCTGGACATCGCCGGCGGTACCGGCGACCTGGCGCTGGCTTTCTCCAAAAAAGTCGGGAAAACCGGGCAAGTGGTGCACACCGATATCAATGAGGCCATGCTCAGCACCGGCCGCAACCGCCTGATTGACCTGGGCGTGCTGCTGCCCACGGTGGTGTGCGATGCCGAGAAGCTGCCTTTCCCGGATGGCTACTTTGACCTGGTCAGCGTGGCCTTCGGCCTGCGCAATATGACCCACAAGGACGTGGCGCTGGCGGAAATGTGCCGCGTGCTCAAACCCGGCGGCAAATTGCTGGTGCTGGAATTCTCCAAAGTAGCGCCTCCCCTGGAAAAGCTGTACGACTGGTATTCCTTCAAGGTCTTGCCCCAATTGGGCAAATGGGTGGCGGGGGACGATGCCAGCTATCGTTACTTGGCGGAATCAATCCGTATGCATCCCGGGCAAAAAGAGCTAAAGGCCCTGTTGCATAAAGGGGGTTTCGGCCATGTGGACTTCCACAACCTGACTGGCGGCATTGCTGCTTTGCATGTTGGAATCAAGTCCTAGCAGTGATTTTCGCTGCTGCGGCGGTGCCAACCGGCCCTGTCTGCTAGGCTGCGTGGGTGTACCGCATATTTTGAGGAACTGATATATGAAATGGTTAAGTCTGGTTTTAACGGCATTTTTGCTTTTTGCCGGTGTCAACGCTGAGGCTGCTCGCATGGGCGGTGGCAAATCCATGGGCAAACAATCGGGCAATGTGACCCAACGCGAAGCGGCTCCAGCACAGAGCGCGGGTAACACGGCTGCACGTCCAGCCCCTGCTGCTGCTCCAGCCGCCCCGCGCCGCCCCTGGGGCGCCATGCTCGGTGGCCTGGCCGCTGGCCTGGGCTTGGCCTGGTTGGCGCATTCCTTGGGCATGGGTGAGGGCATGGGCCAGATCCTGATGTTCGCCTTGCTCGCGTTTGGCGTGATGATGGCTGTTGGTTATTTCATGCGCAAGCGCCAAGCGGCATCCAGCCCTCTGGCCTTTCAGGGCGCAGGCAATATGGGTGGCGTGGAATCACACCCTTACCGTCCTGAGAACGTGGGCAACGACGCATCGGCCCGTCCATGGGAGCAAAACACGGCGCAATACGACAGCACACCCGCAACCGGCGGCGCTTCGGGCTCCATGATCGGATCGGCACTTTTGGGTTCGCAAACCTGGGGTGTGCCGGCCGGTTTTGACTCTGAAGGATTTATCAAAGCCGCCAAGGCCAACTTCGTCACCCTGCAAGCGGCGTGGGACAAATCGGACATCAGCAGCCTGCGCGCCATGATGACCGACGGCATGCTGCTGGAAATTAAAACCCAACTCAGCGAACGCGAATCCCACACTGGCGCCCAGCCCAACCACACCGACGTGCAGGCGCTGGAAGCGCGCCTCTTGGGTATCGAAGAGCTGGCCGACGAATACATGGCCAGCGTGGAATACACCGGCATGATTCGCGAAGACGCGGCGTCTTCGCCCAGCCCATTCCGCGAAGTCTGGAACATGACCAAGAGCAAGAACGGCGGCGGCTGGCTTGTGGCAGGCGTACAAGCCTTGCAATAGGCCGCGCAGCACCACTGCGGTTACCCTTATTGCGGGTAACCATGGTGGGATCAGGAATAATGGGGGACTATGGCAACACAGTCCCCTTTTTCTATGCTTGATTCGTTTTTGCAGGATTTCAAGCTTCCGTTCACGCCGCCCGATTGGGCTGTGGAAGAGACCCAGCGACGTTTGGTGTTGCTTTTGAATCACGTGCTGATGCAGGAGCCGCAGGCGACATCGCGCCTCGCACGGCAAAAACACCGTACGGTCCTGGTTCAGTGGCAGGCCTTGAGTTTCAAAGTTGAGATTACGCCCGCTGGGCTGCTTGATTTGGCACCCGCTGGCGCGGCCTCCGATTTGGTCTTGACCTTGACCGACCCCTCCCCATTGGCTTTGGTCCAAGGCTTGGCGCAGGGGGGCAAGCCTGCGGTTCGTGTGGAAGGCGACGTGCAGCTGGCTGCCGACGTGAACTGGATTACCGACCACGTGCGATGGGACCTTGAGGCCGACCTGGCCCGTATCTTGGGAGACGTTCCCGCGCATCTGCTGGTGTCCAACGGCCGAAAACTGCTGGCGGCATTGCAACAGTTTGCGACACGGGGCAAAAAATCTGCCGCCGAGCATCCCAGAACCGCCCCGGCATCGCCGTCCCCGACCGAAAGCGCGCCATGAGCCGGCTATTGCGCGGTTGGGCCATCCTGCGGGTGGTGCTGCGCTACGGTCTGGACGTGCTCTTGTTGCAAAGCTTGCCTCAGCCGGGGCTGCAGCGCTTGGGGCGTTTGCTGGCCTTGGGTCGCCGCTTGGACGCGCCACGCGGCCAGCGCCTGCGCCAGGCGCTGGAAGACCTCGGACCTATCTTCGTCAAACTCGGGCAGGTGCTGTCGACGCGGCGTGATCTGCTGGCCCCCGACATCGCGCTGGAACTCGCCAAATTGCAGGACCGCGTGCCGCCCTTTTCCTCAGAAGTGGCCGTTGCCGCCATCGAACAGGCCTTGGGCAAACCGTTGGCTGAAATTTTTCTGTCTTTTGATCAAACGCCGGTGGCCAGCGCGTCAATCGCGCAGGTGCATTTTGCGGTGCTGCGCGACCGCGCAGGGCGCGAACGCGAGGTGGCAGTCAAAGTGCTGCGCCCCGGCATGCTCGGCGCCATCGAAAAAGACCTGGGCTTGATGCGCCTGATGGCCGATATCGTGGGCAGTCTGTCGGCGGATGGCAGGCGCCTCAAACCCCGCGAAGTGGTGGCCGAGTTTGACAAATACCTGCACGACGAGCTTGACCTGGTGCGCGAGGCGTCGAGCGCGGCGCAGTTGCGCCGCAATATGGAGGGACTGAACCTGGTGTTGATTCCAGAAATGCTCTGGGACCATTGCACCACCGATGTTCTGGTTATGGAGCGCATGCACGGTGTGCCGATCAGCCAGGTGGACCGTCTGCGTGAGGCGGGGGTGGACATCCAAAAGCTGGCACGCGATGGCGTGGAGTTGTTTTTTACCCAGGTGTTTCGGGACGGATTTTTCCATGCGGACATGCACCCCGGCAACATCCAGGTCAGTCTGGCCCCAGAGACCTTTGGCCGCTATATCTCGCTGGACTTTGGCATTGTTGGCACGCTTACCGAGGTGGACAAAGAATACCTGGCGCAGAACTTTGTCGCTTTTTTCCGGCGCGACTACAAGCGTGTGGCCGAGTTGCACATTGAGTCAGGCTGGGTACCCGCAGCCACCCGGGTGGACGAACTCGAGGCGGCGGTGCGCGCCGTTTGCGAGCCCTACTTTGATCGCCCGCTCAAGGAAATTTCGCTGGGATTGGTGCTGATGCGCCTGTTTCAGACTTCGCGGCGCTTTCATGTTGAGATTCAACCGCAGCTGGTTTTGCTGCAAAAAACCCTGCTCAATGTCGAAGGGCTGGGACGCGATCTGGACCCCGATCTTGACTTGTGGGCCACGGCCAAGCCCTTTTTGGAGCAGTGGATGCTCAAGCAGGTCGGGCCCCAGCGGCTTTGGGCTGAGCTGCAGGCCCAGGCGCCGCGCTACGCCAAGATACTGCCTGAGTTGCCGCTGCTGCTGCAATCCTATTTGCAGCGCGGCAAGGCAGATCCCACGGCCCACCACTTGCTCGCGCAAATGCTGTCCGAGCAAAGGCGCACCTACCGGCTGATTCAGGCCTTGGCTTTTATTCTGGGCGGTTTTGCCTTGGGGGCACTGGGAATGCAGCTGATCTGGCGACTGCACCTCTGACGGACGGCAACCTATAATCAAAGGCTTTGTCACCCGACCGTTAGAGGCCCCCACGCCATGCCGATTTACGCCTACAAATGCGACTCCTGCGGATTTGCCAAGGACGTGCTCCAGAAGATGTCCGACGACGCGCTCACCGACTGTCCAAGTTGTGGCAAAGCTGAATTCAAAAAGCAGGTCACGGCGGCGGGCTTCCAACTCAAGGGCTCTGGCTGGTATGTGACCGACTTCCGCGGTGACAAGAACGCACCTGCGACGGGCGTACCACCCGCCACCGGGGGGGGCGCTGAATCCTCTTCAGCGGACGCCGCATCGCCTTCTGCTGCCGCGAGCCCCGCCGCAGCGCCTGCCGCACCAGCGGCTTCGACCACGCCGACAGCCAGTGGCGGCGCTAGCGCCGCGCCGGCAGCGACTTAAGCGTACTTCAAGCGTTCCTTTTGCCCTCTGCTACTGATAGGACTTCCGTGCCGTTTAAGAAATACCTGCTCACCGGCCTGATGGTCTGGCTCCCTCTTGCCATCACTATCTGGGTCCTGCTCTGGATGACCAGTGTGCTTGATGGTCTGTTTGGCAATTTCCTGATGGCGCTGTCGGCCGTGAGTTCGGAGTCGGTGGGCATCTCCCTGGAGCGTTTGCGCCATATTCCGGGCTTGGGCGTGGTGCTGGTGCTGGGTTTTATGCTGGTGACAGGTGCACTGGTTTCCAACGTGGCCGGGCGCTGGTGGCTCAAACAATGGGATCGGATGTTTACCCACATCCCGGTTGTCAAATCGATTTACAACAGTGTCAAGAAGGTGTCCGACACCTTGTTTTCCAGCAATGGCAATGCTTTTCGCACCGCTTTGCTGGTGCAGTTTCCTCGCCCGGGCAGCTGGACGATCGCATTTCAGACCGGCGTGCCTGACGGCGAGGTGGCAAAGCACCTGCCAGGGGACATGATCAGCGTGTATGTCCCGACGACACCCAACCCCACGGGCGGTTACTTTTTGCTCTTGCCGCGTTCTGACGTGATTGAACTGCAGATGAGCGTTGATGAGGCGTTGACGTATGTCATTTCCATGGGATCGGTTTCTCCTACGGTGCACCCGGCATCGGTGGCGCCTGCCGTCCCAAAACCCTGATTTTTACTCCCTTACTGCCCGATTGGGCACCGAAAGCACGTTATGGCCATGCGCTCCCACTACTGCGGTCTTGTGACCGATGCCCTGTTGGGCCAAACCGTTTCCCTCTGCGGCTGGGTTAACCGCCGTCGCGACCATGGTGGTGTGATTTTTGTCGATTTGCGCGACCGCGAAGGCTATGTGCAAGTCGTCTGCGACCCCGACCGCGCTGAGATGTTCAAGGCGGCGGAAGGCCTGCGCAACGAGTTCTGCGTTCAGATCAAGGGGCTGGTGCGTGCCCGCCCTGAAGGCACGGCCAACGAAAATCTGAAAAGCGGCAAGATTGAAGTGCTGTGCCATGAGCTCGTGGTGCTGAACCCCTCAGTGACTCCGCCCTTCCAGATTGACGACGACAATCTGTCCGAGACCACGCGCCTGACCCACAGGGTGCTCGATCTGCGTCGCCCGTACATGCAAAACAACCTGATGTTGCGTTACCGCGTGTCGATGGAAGTGCGTAAATTTCTCGATGCCAACGGCTTTGTCGACATTGAGACGCCCATGCTGACCAAGAGCACTCCCGAAGGTGCCCGGGACTACCTGGTACCCAGCCGAGTGCATGACGGCCAGTTTTTCGCACTCCCTCAATCGCCCCAGCTTTTCAAGCAGCTGCTGATGGTGGCGGGCTTTGACCGTTATTACCAGATCACCAAGTGTTTCCGGGACGAAGACTTGCGTGCTGACCGCCAGCCTGAATTCACCCAGATTGATATCGAAACCTCCTTCTTGGGCGAAGAAGAAATCCGCGACATGTTCCAGGGCATGATCACCACGGTTTTCAAGAACACGATCGGCGTGGATCTGGGCGAATTCCCGGTCATGAGTTACGCGGACGCCATGCATTTGTACGGATCCGATAAGCCCGATTTGCGCGTCAAGCTGCAGTTCACCGAACTGACCGATGTCATGGCTGACGTGGACTTCAAGGTGTTCTCGGGCGCTGCCAACATGAAGGGCGGCCGCGTGGTGGCCCTGCGCGTTCCTGGCGGTTCGGTGGAAGGCGGGGGCATCAGCCGCGGCGAAATCGATGCCTACACCGAATTTGTCAAGATTTATGGCGCCAAGGGACTGGCCTATATCCGTGTTAACGAAGTCGCCAAGGGCCGCGACGGCCTGCAAAGCCCGATTGTCAAAAACATCCACGACAAGGCGATTGCCGAAGTGCTCGCACGTACCGGCGCCCAAGACGGCGACCTGATTTTCTTTGGCGCGGACAAGGAAAAAGTCGTCAACGACGCCATTGGCGCCCTGCGTATCAAGATCGGGTACAGCGAGTTTGGCAAAAAGAACGGTCTGTTTGAGACCGGCTGGCGCCCACTGTGGGTGGTGGACTTTCCCATGTTCGAGTACGACGAGGAAGCGCAGCGCTACACCGCCACGCACCATCCTTTTACCGCGCCCAAAGACGGCCATGAAGATTGGATGGTCACCGCTCCAGAGAAATGCATCTCCAAGGGCTACGACATGGTGCTCAATGGCTGGGAAATGGGCGGCGGCTCAGTGCGTATTCACCGCGCCGACGTGCAGCAAAAAGTCTTTGATGCGCTCAAGATCACTCCAGAAGAGGCGCAGCTCAAATTTGGATTCCTGCTGGATGCGCTTCAGTATGGCGCGCCTCCCCACGGTGGACTGGCCTTTGGCCTGGACCGCGTGGTGACGCTCATGACCGGCGCCGAGTCGATCCGCGACGTGATTGCCTTTCCCAAAACCCAGCGTGCCCAGTGCTTGCTTACCCAAGCCCCCAGCCCGGTGGATGAGAAGCAGTTGCGCGAATTGCACATTCGTCTGCGCACAGTGGAAGCCCCCAAGGCGGCTTGAGCGCAGGGTTTAAGCGTCCAGTTTGAAAAGCCACCTTCGGGTGGCTTTTTTGTGGCTGCCTGTGCTGATGGAGGCGGGTGGGTGTTGGTTTAGTGCCCGTTCAGGGCCTGCAGATAGGCCGACCGTGTGTCTGGTGCCACTGCCGCCAGAAGCTGCAGGTAATGCGTCTGGTGGCGGGCAAACATCCGTGCCGAGGCCACCACCTTGGAGCGACAAAACCAGTGGCAGCTGTGCTGCAGCAAGAGCAATTCGGCGCTCAGGCGAAACGCCCTGTCGCGCGGGGACAGCTGGTCGGCGTTGGCAATGCCGCGAGCGACCGCTTGGGCATGGATCCGAACCAAAGCCCGCAGGTCAAAAGACGCGCGTGGCAGCCAGTGAACCGCGAGCGGCAGACTCAGGGGCAAGGTGCTGGCGCGCCAGGCGCTCCCCGGCTCATTGGTCAGTTCCTGTTGCAATTGTTGCAACTGCCCGCTCAACCGTTCTTCGTGCTGGCTCATCACCTGCCAGATGCTGTTGCGCCGTTCGGGGTCGCTCTCACCCATGGCGCGCAAGTAGCCCTGGGTCAGTGTCTCCATTAAGGATTCGATCTGGTAACTGCTCAAAAAACGTCCCAGCAGCGCAATGCGCCTGCGCTGCTCAAACGCATTGCGCATTTGCACACTGAAGGCCAACACGGCGAAAAAGACAACAACAGTCATAGGGGAAGGCATTTCAGGGCGGGAAGGGACGGCACTTTCATGCCCGGATGCCGATGGCATCCAGTGCCAGGCGGTGACTGAAGGCCACGCCCGGTGGCGCTTCGTAATCGGCCACCACCCATGCGCGGTCGGTGTCACCGGCTACGCGGTTCAGCCAGTTCCTGACGCAGACAACCGAACGCTGGTCGAGTGCCGCAAAGGGTTCATCCAGCAGGATCAGGCGGCATTGGCTGGCAAAAGCGCCAGTCAGCCAGACCTTGCGCTTACTGCCCGTGGACAGCATGTAAAGCGGCTTGTCCACATGCTCGGACAAGCCCAGTTCTTGGGTGAGCGTCTGCAGAGACGAACGTGAGAACCCGGTGTGGCGCGCCTGCAGCCGGTCGAAATAAGACTGCGCAGAAACTTGGTCATATTGTTCGTCGCGGGGGTCCATCCAGTAGATATCTCCCGGGGGCAATGCCTGGCCAGACTGCGCTGGATCAATCCAATGCCATTCAATACGACCTTTTTCGGCCCGCAAAGCCCCTGCAAGCAGGCGAAGCAGCGTCGATTTTCCGCAGCTTTCGCCACCATGCAAGAGGGTCAGCCCAGTCGGGATGGCAAGGTCCAGGTTCTCAAAAACCGGTGTCGCCCCATAGGAAAAACGCACCGATTGGGCGCTGGTAAGCGGCGTGCGTGTGGGAGGTGAAGGAGCAGGTTGGGGCATCGCAGCGTATCGTAACGCAGGCTGCGAAAACGCCTTTTCCAGTCGGCGTGCACCATGCACAATGGTCAAAACTTCATTTTTTCCATGCCGCAAGCCTACAAAATTCCAGAATCCGTGTTGGTGGTCATCTACACGCCAGCGCTGGATGTGCTGATGATCCGTCGAACCGAGCCCGATCCGCAAGCGCCGGTCTTTTGGCAGTCGGTCACCGGCAGCAAAGACACGCCCGGTGAGCCCTGGGCACTTGCGGCCGCCCGTGAGGTGCTGGAAGAAACCGGCATTGACTGCCGCCCCGGCAGCCCATTGGCAGCCCAGTTGCAAGATTGGCATCTTGAAAACGTCTATGCCATCTACCCACGGTGGCTGCACCGCTATGCGCCCGGCGTGCTGTTCAATACGGAGCGGCTTTTCGGCCTGCAAGTACCCGCCAGCACGCCGGTTCAGCTGGACCCGCGCGAACACACGCACTTTCAATGGCTGCCCTACCAAGACGCCGCACATCTGTGTTTTTCGCCCTCAAACGCCGAGGCCTGCGCCCTTTTGCCGCGCTTTGTCGCCCAGGAGTGGCAGGTATGACCCAGCTACTGCGGGTGGTGACCTACAACATTCACAAGGGTGTTCGGGGTCTGGGGCCGGGGCGCACCCTTGAGATCCACAACATTGGTCACGCAATTTCCCGTTTTGCGGCCGACTTGGTGTGTCTGCAGGAGGTGCGCAAGCTTCACCGCCGCGAGGAAAAGTTTTTTGCCCATTGGCCCAGCGTGCCGCAGGCCGATTTTTTGGCGCCGGAAGGCTACACGGCGGTGTACCGCACCAATGCGGTAACGCGCCATGGAGAACACGGCAACGCCTTGTTGTCCCGCTGGCCGGTCGTCACCCACCAGCATGAAGACATGTCGGATCACCGTTTTGAGCAACGCGGGCTTTTGCATGCCGAGATGACCGTGCACGGGCAAAGTGTGCACGTCTTGGTGGTGCATTTGGGTTTGGTGCGTGCCAGCCGGCAGCGCCAGTTGCAGCAGTTGTGCCGGTACATTGCCCGGGAAATCGCGCCGCAGGCGCCGCTGCTGGTGGCGGGCGATTTCAATGAGTGGGGGCCCTTGCTGGGGCGGGAGCTGGGCCAGGCCGGTTTGTCCTGTTGTCACCAGGCCGGCTGTGCCACATTTCCCTCACGCCTGCCGCTCCTGCAGTTGGACCACGTCTATGCCCGGGGGCTGCGCCCGGTCCGACTGGAGGTGCCGCGCGGGGGGCAATGGCCCAAGTTGTCGGACCATTTGCCCTTGATTGCGGAGTTTGAGCTTCAGCCCCAGTCGCCGGAGACGCAAGCGATGGATGCAGTGGCCGCCTGAGCATGCGCTCCACCCACTTCAATCACCACCAACAAGTGCGCCTGCTGCAGGGGGCCAGTGAATTGTTTGCTGCGGTGATTGCGGAAGTGGAGGCCAGTCGCAGCGAGGTACGGCTGGAAACGTATATTTTCAATTTTGACACCCAGGGTGAAAGCTTGGCGCAGGCGCTGGTGCGCGCTGCCGAGCGGGGTGTGGCGGTGTACCTGGTCGTGGATGGAATTGGCACGCCGGCGCTGCCACCGTCTTGGGTGCAACGCTTCGATGCCGCGGGCGTGCAGTGGCACCGGTTTTCGCCCTTGGGAATTTTCGGTGTCTTTCGGCCCGGCCGTTGGCGCCGGTTGCACCGCAAGCTCTGCGTTATCGATGCGGCCGTGGCCTTTTGCGGGGGCATCAATGTGTTGGATGACCTGGTGGATCCGCATTACGGCGTCTTGCAAACGCCGCGCCTGGACTTTGCCGTACAGGTGCGTGGCGCACTGGCCATGGAGGTGCAACAGGCGATGGAGCAGTTTTGGGCGCGTCTGGACCTCGCGCGTCAAGTGGAGCATCTCCAATGGAAGCAGGCACGCCGCCTGCTGGCCCAAGCCGCGCCGCACCCGGCGTCTGCAGAGCCTGCGTCCCTCGTACCCTTGCCGCGTGATGGGGTGTGGGCGGCGCTGGTCCTGCGGGACAACGTGCTGCACCGCAGTCGCATTGAGCAGGCCTACCGCAAGGCGATTGCCGATGCGCGCAGCGAGGTGCTGATTGCCAGCGCCTATTTCGTCCCTGGGCGCAAACTGCGCCATGCGCTGGTCCATGCGGCGCAGCGTGGGGTACGGGTCAGGGTGTTGCTTCAGGGGCGCTATGAGTACTTTATGCAGTACCACGGCGCGCGCACTGTGTACGGCGTGCTGTTGGACGCCGGGGTCGAAATTTATGAATACACCGGCGGTTTTTTGCACGCCAAAGTGGCGGTGGTAGACCGACGCTGGGCTACGGTGGGTTCGTCCAACCTGGACCCCTTGAGCCTGCTGCTGGCGCGCGAAGCGAATGTGCTGGTCCGCGACGGCCCGTTTGCCCTGTTGTTGCGACAGCGCCTGCTGAGTGCGCTACAGCGGCATTCGGTGCGTATCGATGCCACGACCTATGCACAAAGGGGGCGCTGGCAGCGCAGCCTGGATTTGCTGGCCTTGGGTGTGATGCGGGTGGTTTTGTTTTTGATTGGCCGGGCTTACTGACCCTCCAGCTTCACTGATTTGTGCCTGAAATATGGATGCAAAAAGACCGGGCGTCTCCGGCTTTTTGGTGGTCCGTAGGCCTATTCAAAGGCTGGTAACATGGTCTCTTGCCATCCAAATGACCATTGCCATGACTCCACCCGACGACGATGTTGGAACCCCGGTTTCCGTCAAAATTCGCGAGCGAATTGTTGCTTCGCGCAAGCGTTTTAACGCCAATGACAACATCGCAGATTTTGTCCATCCTGGCGAACTCGCCGCGCTCCTCGACGAAGTCGAAACCAAGATGCAAGGCGTGCTCGACAGCCTGGTCATTGACACCCAAAACGACCATAACACCGGCAATACGGCACGCCGTGTAGCCAAGATGTACCTCAACGAGGTGTTTCGCGGTCGCTACGTTCATGCACCCACCATCACCGAATTCCCCAACGCCGAGCATTTGAACGAGTTGATGATCGTCGGCCCGATTACCGTGCGCAGCGCCTGCAGCCACCATTTTTGCCCGGTGATCGGCCAGATCTGGATTGGCGTGTTGCCTAACGAACACACCAACGTCATTGGCCTGAGCAAGTACGCCCGGCTGGCCGAGTGGGTGATGGGCCGACCCCAGATTCAGGAAGAAGCCGTGGTGCAACTGGCCGACCTGATTCAGGAAAAAACCCAACCGGATGGCTTGGCCATCGTCATGGAGGCCAGCCACTACTGCATGTCCTGGCGCGGCGTGAAGGACATGGACAGCAAGATGATCAACTCCGTCATGCGCGGAGTGTTCCTCAAAGACCCTAATTTGCGCCGAGAGTTTCTCGCGCTTCTCCCCAAGAAAGGCTGACCCATGCTCGTACGTTTGCTCTATGCCAGCCGCGCCGTGGACCCCGCCGCGGTGGCGATTGACGAAATCCTGGCCAAGTCGCGCCAAGGCAACCCCAGCTCCGGAATCACGGGAATCTTGTGCTACGGCGGTGGCATCTTTTTGCAAGCCATTGAAGGCGGCCGCAGTGCAGTCAGCGAGTTGTATGGCCACATCCAGCGCGATGCACGCCACAAGGACGTGGTGTTGCTGCACTACGAAGAAATCTCCGAGCGGCGCTTCAGTGGATGGACCATGGGACAGGTCAACATGTCCAAGATCAACGCCAGCATCTTGCTCAAATACGCTGAAAAACCTGAGCTCGACCCCTACAGCGTGTCAGGCAAAGTGTCTTTGGCACTGCTCGAAGAACTGATGGCTACCGCCTCCATCATCGGACGCGCCTAAATTTCCACCCGCGCTGAATCTGCCGCAAGCAGCGGCCTAGGCCCATTGCTTGGCTGTGATTTCTCCAGTGCCCCGAGCCGGCGAAAGCAAATCATGCTGGCCTGGGGCCAGTGTGACGGCAAGCGACTGCGCCTTTCGCAGCTGCAAAGCATCACCAGCCTGCCTGACTTTCTGACCGCGTTGCAAGCCACCCCGAACTGGGTGGGCGGCTTTGATTTGCCTTTTGGTTTGCCGCGTGCGCTGGTTCAGGCATTGGACTGGCCACTGGACTGGCAGGCGTGCATCGGCCACTACACCTCGCTGTCGCGCGCCGACATTCGGGCGCAATTTGCCGCTTTTTGTGATGCGCGCCCGGTGGGCGGCAAGTTTGCCCACCGCGCGACTGACATTCCGGCCGGGTCAAGCCCATCCATGAAATGGGTTAATCCGCCGGTGGCTTACATGTTGCACGCGGGCGTGCCGCTGATTCAGGCCGCAGGCGCTCATTTTCCCGGCCTGCAGGCGCCGCAGTTGCAGGCCCCGCGGGTCGCGCTGGAAGCCTATCCGGGTATGTTGGCGCGCGAAATTTTGGGTGCCCGCAGCTACAAAAGCGATGACCGTGCCAAGCAGACCCCAGAGCGCCTGATTGCGCGCAAAGACCTGGTCAACGCCTTGGAGCTGGGCCAATCTCGCTGGCAATCGTGCTGGCAAATGCGCTTGCAACTCAGCCATGCGCAACGTGATGCCCTGGTCGCCGATGCATCAGGCGATGCGCTGGACGCCGTGCTGTGCCTTGTACAGGCCGCGTGGGCGCAGCATCACCATGCCGCTGGCGACCCACGTTACGGCTTGCCCACCGATACCGACCCGCTGGAGGGTTGGATCGTGGGCGCCTGAGGGGTGTATAACCCTCCCCGATTCATCACACACCAACGACCAACATTCGTTCGCACTCTGCGGGGTGCAACATCAACAAGGAAGAGCCATGGGCGCGCAATGGAAAGCAAAGGGCAAGGAACTTGCCGCAAACGCAAAAGGCCGAGCTTTCGGCAAATTGGCCAAAGACATCATGCTGGCAGCCCGCAATGGGGCCGATCCGGCATCCAACGCCCGCTTGCGACTGGTGGTCGAGCAGGCCCGTAAGATCTCCATGCCCAAAGACACGCTCGACCGCGCCATCAAAAAAGGCGCAGGCCTGACCGGTGAATCGGTGAGCTTTGAGCACGTGATTTACGAGGGTTTTGCCCCCCACCAGGTCCCGCTGATGGTGGAATGCCTGACCGACAACGTCAACCGCACGGCACCCGAGATGCGTGTGCTGTTTCGCAAAGGACAGCTGGGCACCTCGGGCTCAGTGGCCTGGGATTTTGACCACGTCGGCATGATTGAGGCCGAAGCCGCCATCAAAGGCGCAGACGCAGAAGTCGCCGCAATCGAGGCGGGTGCCCAGGATTTTGAACCCGCCGACGAGGCCGGAGTCTGCGTTTTTGTGACCGATCCTGCCGACCTCGACCTGGTCAGCCGGGCTCTGCCGGCACAGGGATTTACCGTGTTGTCGGCCAAACTGGGTTACAAGCCCAAAAACCCGGTCGACCCGGTCAATCTAAGTGCCGAGCAGCTCGAAGAAGTGGAGGCATTTTTGGCCGCCATTGACGCCAATGACGACGTGCAAAACGTCTACGTTGGGCTGGCGGGCTGATCAGCGGACGGCGGGGGGGGGGCGCTCGTCGCACACGGCGCATCCGACTTTTCGCTTCATGCGCACCTGCGTCCATTCCATGCGGCGGCCGTCCAGCATCAGCATCCGTCCCGCCAGTGGCTGGCCGATGCCTGCGATCAGCTTGAGTGCCTCGGCCGCCTGCATGGCACCCACAATGCCGACCAGCGGGGCAAACACGCCCATGGTGGCGCAACGCGTTTCAGCGGGTGGCACGCTGGGAGAGAAAACGCAGGCATAGCAAGGCGAAGCCGCATCGCGCAGGTCGTAGACGGTGATCTGACCGTCCATCTGGATTGCCGAGCCCGAAACCAGGGGTTTGCCGTGCCGCACACAAGCCGCATTGACGGCCTGGCGGGTCGAAAAGTTGTCGCAGCAGTCGAGCACTACATCGGCTTGCGCCACCAGCGTGTCCAATAGTGCAGCATCTGCCCGCAAGGGCAGGGCAGTGACGTTGCAGTGGGGATTCAGGGCTTGCAGGGTGGCCTGCGCCGACTCCACTTTGGACATACCCACCCGCGCCGTAGTGTGCGCAATTTGGCGTTGAAGATTGGTCAGATCCACCTGGTCGTGGTCGACCAGTGTGATCTGGCCCACACCTGCGCAGGCCAGGTACATGGCGGCCGGGGAACCCAGGCCTCCTGCCCCAATGACCAGTGCGTGGCTCTGCAGAAAGCGGGTTTGGCCTTCAAACCCGATGTCGTCGAGCAGGATATGGCGCGAATAGCGCAGCAGTTCCCCGTCCTGCAAATTGCGCCCGTTCATAGGCTGCGCCGGCTCATGGCGCGCTCAGTCTTCCTTGGTCTCGGCCTTGCGCTCGGTCAGCGTCTTGCTGACTTTGACGGGCTGGCCTTTGAGCTGTTTCAGGGCCTGGGCCAACTGGAAGTCTTTGTCGCTGCCAAATTCGGGGGCCTTGCGGTCGGCCACGGGCTTTCGCGATTCCTCTTCCAGCCGCTTGAGGGCTTCTTCGCGCGCTTTTTCACGCGCCTCATCCTTGACTTCGGCACCCTGACCACTGGCCAAGTGCTTTTCCAGATCGGCTTCGCGGGTGCGCAAGGCCGCATAAGGGCTGCCTTCTTCGGTTTCGTCCACCATCACATTGGGGACGATACCTTTGGCCTGAATCGACTTTCCGCTTGGCGTGTAGTAGCGCGAGGTGGTGATTTTGATGCCGGTTTCGGCACCCAATGAGCGGAAGGTTTGCACCGAGCCTTTGCCAAACGTCTGGCTGCCCATGATGGTGGCGCGTTTGTGGTCTTGCAGGGCACCCGCCACAATTTCGCTGGCCGAGGCGGATCCTTCATTGACCAGCACCACCAAGTCGACTTTTTTCAGCCCAGCAGGCAGATTTTTCAGGGGGTCCTGGCCCGAGCGGCCCTGGTAGTCTGCGGCCGCGGCGCGCAGGGTCTGCTTGCTGTCGGCAGTTTGGCCATTGGTCGACACCACGGTGACGTTTTCTGGCAAGAACGCCGCAGAGATCGCTACCGCCGCATTGAGCAGACCGCCCGGATCGTTGCGCAGGTCTAGCACCATGCCCTTGATTTTTGGGTCCTGCTTGTAGATCTCATTGATTTTCTTGACGAAATCTTCCACCGTCCGTTCCTGGAAATTGCTGACGCGCACCCAGCCATAGCCAGGTTCAATCAGCTTGCCGCGCACCGATTGCTGTTTGATCTCTTCGCGGATGATCGTCACCGGAAAGGTTCGGTTTTCCTCTTTGCGGTAGATGGTGAGTATGACTTTGGTGGCCGGTTCTCCCCGCATCCGTTTGACCGCTTCGTTCAGGGTCAAGCCCTTGACGGCGGTGTCATCGACTTTGGTAATCAGGTCGTTGGTTTTGATGCCTGCCCGAAATGCGGGCGAGCCCTCAATCGGGGTTATGACCTTGACCAGGCCGTCTTCCTGCGTGATTTCGATGCCAACGCCAACAAATTTGCCGGCTGTTCCTTCACGAAACTCCTTAAACGCCTTTTTGTCAAAGTACACCGAGTGCGGGTCCAGGCTGGAGACCATGCCGGAGATGGCGTCCGTGATGAGCTTTTTCTCGTCCACGGGCTCCACGTAGTCACTCTTGATCAGGCCAAAAACAGTTGAAAGTTGTTGCAGCTCTTCGAGCGGCATGGGCGCCAGGGCGCCACGCGCGACGGTTTGCAAGGACACCGTACTCAGTGCCCCGGCCACGACACCGAGCGAAATCCAACCAGCAATTTTCAGTTTTTGACCCATACTTTTTCCGTTAAAACGTTGCGCGCTGCGGGCCTTAGGCCATTTTCCCTTGGGCCGCCACCGCTTGTGCGGCCCGCGCCGCAGCCTCTGCGTCTCCCAGATAGTAGTGCGCAATCGGCTTGAGCTGTGCGTCGAGCTCATAAACCAGCGGAATGCCGTTGGGTATGTTCACGCCCACGATGTCATCGTCCGAGATGTCGTCCAGGTATTTCACCAGTGCGCGGATGGAGTTGCCGTGCGCTGCCACCAGCAGGCGTTTGCCCGCCCGCAGCCCCGGCGCCAGCGATTCGTTCCAAAAGGGCAGGACCCGCTCCACGGTGTCTTTCAGGCATTCGGTCAGTGGAATCTGCGCGGGCTGCAATTTGGCATAGCGCAGGTCGGCGCGTTCGCAGCGCGGATCGGTCACCTCCAGCGTGGGCGGCGGCGTGTCGTAGCTGCGCCGCCAAGCCAGCACCTGTGCGTCGCCGTATTTTTTGGCCAGTTCGGCCTTGTTCAGGCCTTGCAATGCGCCGTAATGGCGCTCGTTCAGGCGCCACGAATGCACGACCGGCAACCAGGTGCGGTCCATGGCGTCGAGGCAATGCCACAGCGTGTGGGTGGCGCGCTTGAGCATGCTGGTGTAGGTGACGTCGAACTCATAGCCGGCGTCCTTCAGCAATTGACCGGCCGTTTTGGCCTGTTCCACGCCCAAGGGGGTGAGGTCGACATCGGTCCACCCGGTGAATCGGTTTTCAAGGTTCCACGTGGATTCGCCGTGGCGGAGCAAAACAAGTTTGTACATGCGCAATAAATGAATGAAAAGAAACAGGGGCGCCACACCGGGATAAACCCGCTCGGGGCCCGCGGTGACAGCCGTGCATTCTAAAATGCAGGGCTCAGTCATTCAAACCGTCAAGGAAACTTAGTGAAATTTATTATCGATAACTGGATGTTGATCGCCTTGGCCGTGATCTCGGGCGCGCTCTTGTTGGCACCCATACTTCAAGGCGCGGTGGCTACCGGCCTGGGCGCCAACGACGCGGTGCAACTGATCAACCGTGAAAAAGCGGTGGTGATCGATGTCTGTGAGCCCGCCGAATTTGCCGCAGGCCATGTGGTGGGGGCCAAAAATATCCCGCTGGGCGATTTGCAGGGCAAGTTGGCCGGAGCGGTCAAAAACAAAAAGCTGCCCTTGATTTTGGTGTGCCAATCGGGTGCGCGCTCGGCACGGGCCGTGGCCACAGCCAAGGCGCTCGGCTTTGAGGCCGTGCACTCTTTGGGTGGTGGTTTGGGCGCCTGGCGCGCGGCGAACCTTCCGGTCGAGAAATCCTGAAGCGTGGCAATGCTCCCGCTGTCCGTTTAACCCCTCAAGAGGTCCCCAATGCAAGCCGTCAAGATGTATACCACCGCCGTCTGTCCCTACTGCGTGCAGGCCAAGCGCCTGCTCAAATCCAAAGGTGTGGAGCAGATTGAAGAAATTCGGATTGACACCAATCCTCAAGAGCGCGCCACGATGATGGAAATGACCGGTCGGCGAACCGTTCCCCAGATTTTTGTGGGTTCCACCCATGTGGGCGGTTGTGACGACCTGGTGGCGCTGGACAGCCAAGGCGGACTTTTGCCCTTGCTAATGGCCGCTTGAGTGCCCTCGCACCGCGGCCCCTCGGTGGGGAGCGGTGCTGACATAATTCAGGCTGCAAGGCGCTGATACGAAGCGCCAGCAACTCTTCCCAGCCCACCGGCGAAGTGCAGGTGGGCTTTGTTTTAACCCGAAAGAATTCACCATGGCAGACCAAGAACCCGTATTCCAGATCCAACGCGTTTACCTCAAGGAGGCGTCTCTGGAGCAGCCCAACTCCCCCGCCATCTTGCTGGAGCAAGAGCAGCCTTCGGTGGACATTCAGCTGGGTGTGGAGGCCAATCCGGTGGCCGACGGCATTTTTGAAGTCTGTGTGACCGCGACCGTGCAAACCAAAATTAATGAAAAAACGGTATTTTTGGTTGAGGTCAAGCAAGCCGGTATCTTTGAAATTCGCAACCTTGCCCAAGAGCAAATGGGACAAATCATGGGCATTGCGTGCCCGCAAATCGTCTATCCCTACCTGCGCGGCAATGTGGCCGATCTCATTCAGCGCGGTGGTTTTCCGCCCGTCCACCTGTCCGAAATCAATTTCCAGGCGATGTACGAGCAGCAGCAAGTCCAAGCGGCGCAAACCAGCGGCCCTGCCACGCTGCCCCAGTAAGCGCAGCGCGGCCCCGGCGTGCCTGGCGGCGAACAGACGCAAGCAATGATGAAAATCTTGGTGCTCGGGGCGGGGGCTTGGGGGACTGCGCTTGCGATCGGCGCCAGTCAAAATCCGCGCGGCCACCACGTCAGTCTGTGGTCGCGCAAGCCGGACCACCAGCGGCTCTTGCAAAGTCAGCGTGAAAACCTGCGCTACTTGCCCGGGTTTTCTTTTCCGGACGCACTCTCGGTCTTGCAGGGTGATGCGCGTGCCCTGCAAACCCAACTCCCACACCAAGACCTGGTGATTGTGGCCACGCCCATGGCCGGTCTGCGCGGCATGCTGGGCGACTTGGCCGGACTGACCGTTCCCGTGGCCTGGTTGTGTAAAGGCTTCGAGCTGGCGCAGTCTGACGGCGCACCTGGACTCATGGGTCATGAAATCCAAGCCCTGGTGGCGCCGCACCTGCAGGCGGGCGTGCTGAGCGGTCCTAGTTTTGCCCAAGAAGTGGCACAGGGTCAGCCCACCGCGCTGGTCGCCGCCAGCGCCCATGGTGTCGTTCGTCAGGCGCTGGTCGATGGGTTTCATAGCCCGTCGCTTCGGGTGTATGCCAGTGAAGATGTGGTGGGCGTGGAAGTCGGTGGGGCGGTGAAAAACGTGTTGGCCATTGCTACTGGCCTGTGCGATGGCCTGCACTTGGGCCTGAACGCCCGCGCCGCCCTGATCACCCGGGGACTGGCCGAGATGACCCGCCTGGGCATGGCTCTGGGTGCACGCGCAGAGACTTTTATGGGTTTGAGTGGTTTGGGCGACTTGGTGCTGACCGCCACGGGTGACCTGTCGCGCAACCGACGCGTGGGGTTGGCGCTGGCCCAGGGGAAAACTCTGGCGCAGGCGATTGCCGAGCTCGGCCACGTAGCCGAAGGTGTGTACAGCGCGCGTACCGTGGTGCAGCGGGCGGTTGATCTGGGGCTGGAGATGCCCATTGCCCAGGCCGTGGTTGACTTGCTTGATGGTCGATTGCGGCCAGAGCAGGCGGTCGCGGCGCTTATGGGCCGGGGGCCGGGACAGGAGTTGTAGTTACTGATAAACCACGATAATGATTTTTTGATTTTTCTAGCAATTTTGGGCTTTTTCTGTTTCTATTGAATTTTCGGCGATACGTTGTAAAAATGGAATGCTCCGCTCAAGGCAGGCTTAAGGTAGACCCAAATGACGATACTCACAAGTACCACTGACACATCTGCCCTGTCCACAGCGGAGGTCGCAGGACTAACGACTGCGCAAATTGCGAGTTTGACTAGTGATCAACTGGCGTCTTTGAATGAAGCGCAATTCCTTACGCTAAGCGCAGCCCAGATCAAGGCGATCACCACGGCGGGGATCAGCGCACTGAGCACGGCACAAATTGCGGCGCTGAACACGCAACAGGTCTACGCCTTGAGCAGCACACAAATCAGCAGCGGACTGAGCACAAAACAAATCGCTGCACTGGAGACAGAAGACCTGGTGAGCCTGAGCACTGGGTCCATTGGCGCATTGAGCACAGCCCAAGTGCGTGCGCTGAGCACAGCCCAGCTCGCCGCATTGACGACAGCCCAAGTCCGCGCGCTCAGCAGCACGCAACTCTTGGGGCTGAGCACCGCCGGCCTCAACGCACTGGGCACGGAGCAGTTTGCCGCCATCAGCACGAGCGCCATCGCAGCGCTGAGCACGGCGCAACTCCTGGCCCTGGAGTCTGCAGACTTGGCTGCGCTAAGCGCAGTCCAGATCAAGGCGATCACCACGGCGGGGATCAGCGCACTGAGTACGGCACAAATTGCGGCGCTGAGCGAGGAGCAGGCTTACGCTTTGACAAGCGCACAGGTCAGCCAGGGCCTGCGTACTGCGCAACTGGCAGCGATGCAGACCGCAGACCTGGCTGCATTGAGCACCTCCGCCATCGCGGCACTGACTACGGCACAAGCGGTCCAGGGCCTGGGCACGGCCCAACTCTTAGCGCTCAGTGTTGAGCAAATAGGCAGCCTGAGTGATGCCGTCGTTCGGGCGTTGACGACAACGCAAATCAGTGCTGGGCTGACTGCAGCGCAGTGGGGAGCCATCAGCACGAGCGCCATCGCAGCGCTGAGCACAGCGCAACTCCTGGCCCTGGAGTCTGCGGACTTTGCTGCGCTAAGCGCAGCCCAGATCAAGGCGATCACCACGGCGGGGATCAGCGCACTGAGCACGGCACAAATTGTGGCGCTGAGCGAGGAGCAGGCTTACGCTTTGACAAGCGGACAGGTCAGCAGTGGACTGAGTACAAAACAGATCGTAGCAATGGAGACAGCGGACTTCTCGAGTCTTAGCGTTGACTCTATTGGCGCTTTAAACACAGCCCAATTCCGTGCTTTGACCACTGCCCAGGTTGCGTCCTTGACTATATTACAAGTTGCAGCTCTGACCACTGCCCAGCTCTCGGGAATGAGCACGCGGAACTTAAATGCACTGACCACTCAGCAGTTTGCGGCATTGAGCACAGCGCAAATTGCAGTTCTAAGCGCAAAACAAATCGTCTCCCTGGAGTCGGCTGACCTGGCTGTATTGAGCAGTGATCAGATCAAAGCGCTCACCACGGCTGGGATCGCAGCTTTAAGCACTGCCCAAGTCGTGGCCTTGACAACGTCTCAGGTCTACGCATTGACTACTTCCCAGATTAGCTTGGGCTTAAAGGCTACGCAATTGGCAGCGATGGAGACTCAAGATCTTGCTGTGCTAAGCACTTCTGCCATCGCGGCGCTGACCGTTGGTCATATGTTTGCGATGACCACCCGCCAACTCGCAGCTCTGACAAGTAATCAGGTTTGCGCTTTGACCACCCTTCAGGTGTCTGTCCTGAGCACTGCGAAGACCGCGCTCATAGAGTCCAAAACGCCAATCGTATTGGACCTGAATGGCGATGGAATCAGTACCTTGAGCATTGCTGCCGGGGTCCAGTTCGATTTGGGGGCTGACGGATCGCCCGAGCACACTGGTTGGGTTAGCACCACCGACGGCTTGCTTGCAATGGATCGCAACCAAGACGGTCAAATCAACGATGGCTCGGAGCTTTTTGGCTCATCCACGCTCTTGACCGACGGCAGCAAAGCAGTCGATGGCTACGTGGCGCTGGCTGCACTTGATAGCAATCAGGACGGGTTCATCAGTAACTCAGACACACACTTTGCCGACCTAAAGGTGTGGGTAGATGCCAACTCTGACGGTTTGACCTCAAACGGAGAACTGAAATCAATAGATTCAATGGGGATCGTGAGCATCAGTCTTTCTGTACAGCAGACCGCTATTGTCGACCACGGAAATACGATTGGGTTGACTGGCAATTACCAAACTGCAGACGGTAATGTGCATGCAGCAGCGGATGTCTGGTTTCAGACTTTCGATGCCTCCTACCCTGAGACCACGGTAGTCCAACGGGGAAATCTTGGAGTTCAAGTCAGTAAGTTGGTGGACGCTATGAAAAAACACCAATCCGAGAATACAAATGCTTTGATCAATGAACTTTCATTGTTGCGTGGGAAATCACAAACGGTGGAGTGTTTTAGTACCGAAGTCAAGGGCTCTGTCGGTGCTCTGGCCAACGTCATGCATCAGTTTGATGCTTATGGCCAACCCGTATTGGGACACGCGACCATGGCGGGAGCTGTGTCGCCACACGTTGCGATAGCGCTCCAAAGTACAGAGACGCTGGCGATGGACTTGTTGCCATCGAAGGCATTAAAGGGCCTGATCTAGGATTTTCTATTTCCAAGTGGTTCGGAGTTAAGTTGCCTGCGGTTGGGGAGCATCTATTGGCGGCTTCCGAAAAATCAAAATATTCAAAAATAAAAGGTAAAAATCAACATAATAGAATATTTCGGTTATCCACGCGTCGATGCCATCCCATTCGTGCTGCCAATATTTTCCCTGGCGAGCCCTGCTCCTCCTTTGCATTGGTGGTCTGATGGCGGTGCGTGCTTTTGCCTGGGGCGCACAAGGCCATGAGGTGATCGCCAGCCTCGCGTGGCAGGGTTTGCAACCCAAGGCCCGTCAGGAGGTGGCCCGCGTGTTGGCCTTGGAGCCGGGGCAGACGCTGGAGTCCATTGCCACCTGGGCTGATGAGCACCGAAGCGCGTCTACCGGGGTTTGGCATTACGTCAACTTCCCCCGGGGAACCTGCCGTTATGAGCCTCAGCGTGACTGTCCCGAAGGCAAGTGCGTGGTGGCCGCTATTGAGCGCCAGCGGGCCCTGTGGGCATCGAATGCCAGTGATGCGACAAGACTGAAGGCCCTGAAATACCTGGTGCACTTGGTCGGCGACGTGCACCAGCCCTTGCATGCGGGCTACCAGGACGACCGGGGTGGGAATCGATTCCAGTTGCGCGCCTTTATGCGCGCCAGCAATTTGCACGCGCTGTGGGACAGTGGCCTGTTGCGGCATCAGGCGCTCGACAACGCGGCGCTGGTCGCCGTATTGCAAGCATTACCTTTCTCAAACAAACGACTGGATCTGGATGTCGTTCAGATGGCGCAAGAATCTTGCCGCCTGGTGGCATTGGCAGGCTTCTATCCCACTGAGGGCGTGAGCGATGCCTACTTTGAGCGCTTTTCGCCGGTCATGCGGCAGCGCCTGGCACTGGCGGGCGCGCGGTTGGCGGCCATGCTCAATGCTGCCAGCGCGAACGCCGAGTGACCTGCATCAAACGGGTGCGTTAGGTCCCGTTGAAAAATGAACCTTTCGGGCGGTTGCGGAGCGCGTTGAGGTCTGGGTAACCCTGCGCAGTCTGGTCTGTGCCCGTTCCCAACCATTTTTCAGGAGTGCTCCCATGAACATGTTGACCAAATTGGCGCAGGGACTGATCGGCCAATACAAACCGGTTGCGGCCATCGCGGACAGCACCCACACCACGCGTTTGCCGGCAGTCAACCCGACGGGCGGCCTGCCGCTGATGCAGGCACTGGCGCAGCGGCATTCCGTGCGCGAGTTTGACCCGGCCGCGCTATCCGACCAAACCCTGTCCGATTTGCTGTGGGTGGCGGCCGGGGTCAACCGACCCACCTTGGGTGGCCGGACCGTGCCCAGCGCCATGAATGGTCAGGAGGTGGACGTCTATGCCGCTCTGCCGGATGGGCTCTTCCGCTACGACCCACCGAGCCACAGCCTGCATCTCATCACTCCGGTCGACGTACGCCGCGTGACGGGTTACCAGGATTTTGTGGACACGGCCCCCATGGACCTCGTGTTTGTGGCCGACCATGCGCGTATGAAGCTGGTGCCCGCCAGCCGGCGCGAGGCCTATGCCTTTGCGGTGGCCGGTGCCATGGCGCAGAACGTTGCTTTGTACTGCGCAAGCGCCGGGCTGGGCGCGGTGATACGGGCTTGGTTTGACCGATCGGCGCTGGAGCAGGCCTTGGGACTGGGCAGCGACCAGCAGGTCTTGTTGGCACAGACCGTGGGCAAGCCGCGGCCACCTTTAGTGGCCTGACACGTGCTCTGCGCTGTCAAAGCACGCTAGCATGCGCCCCAACGCCAATTCGGCGTCAACCCGGCGTCAACCCGGCGCCAACCCGGCGCGCAGGGCCGCAAGGAGCATCCGCATGAAAGCAATATGGAAAGACACCGTGATCGCCGAGAGCGATGCCACGGTCATGGTCGAAGGCAACCACTATTTCCCCGAGTCCTCGGTCAACCGCCAATTCATCAGCTTTAGCAACCACAAGACGAGTTGCCCCTGGAAGGGCCAGGCGAGCTACTACTCGCTTATCGTGAACGGTGACCTGAATCCGGATGCAGCCTGGACCTACGCTGACCCCAAAGAGGCTGCCGCCAACATCAAGGGCTACGTGGCCTTTTGGAAGGGCGTGCAGGTCAGCTGACCTGCACAAGGCGGGTGCCGCGCGTCAGGCTGCCCGCAGCACCGGAAAACTCTCTGAGTCCATGGCAGCGCCATTGTCCGGGCCGCCACTTTGCGGGGGTGGTGGCGACATAAAACCGCTTCGCAGCACAAAGCGTGCGTCTTTGCCGGTAAATCGCGCTGAAAAAGCGCGCCTGCGATGTGCGCTGGCATTCGCAGGCGAACCGTGCACTGTCAGACCATGGAAGGCGACACAGTCGCCTACGTCCAGTGCCCATTGCAGCACCTGGTGCTGGGCGCGCTCCGCTTCAAAGTCGGGTGGGGTTTCAAAACGGCTGTCCTGCGCGTTGGCGTGCGTCTTCTGATCCACAAAGCGCGCAGGCGTAAACCAGCGGCCCCAGGCGTGCGAGCCTGCAATGAATTCAATCGAGGTGTCTTTTTCTACGGGATCGAGCGGAATCCAGAGGCTGACGATGTCTTGGCCGTCAATCGGGTAGTAGGGCTGGTCGTGGTGCCAGGGTGTGCGCTCTTTGGTGCCTGGCTCTTTCACTAGCACGTGCTCGTGGTACAGGTTGACCTTGGCCGAGCCCATCAACTGGCCCGCCAGATCTTTGGCGTTGGATTCGAAAAAGAAGTCACGGTAGGGCCCGATGCGCTGCCAGTTGCAGTAGTCGCCAAAAAACATGCCGGGGTTCCCCTCTGGCGTGTAGTGCTTGGCATACGGGCCGGGCTGGTTCAAGTTTTCTTCGACACCCTCGCGCAGGCGGGCAATCCATTCGTTGCTGATCACGCCGCGCAGCGGCACTGCGCCGTCTTTTTGGTAATCTGCCAGAGTTTTTGAGTCAAGCATGGGTGCTCCTTGAGTGGCGTACAGCCCTTGGGGGCTACGCCGTGGTGTGAAGTTGTATAGACAACTATAAAACTCGCCTTGGGGTTTTCCCATCAGGGTTTTCCCGTTAAATTTGAAGTTGTATAGACAACTATACTTTGGGTTAAAGGCGTGAATCCCTTTGCGCATTTGTACCATCGGGCACTGGGCCTCGGGGGCTCTTCGTAGGAGAAAAAGACATGTTTTTGCGCAATACCTGGTACATCGCCGCCTGGAACCGCGAACTGGGCGACAAACCTCTGGCGGTGCGCGTGCTGGGTGACGACATCGTGCTCTACCGAAAGTCGGACGGCAGCGCCGCTGCCCTCGAGGACGCCTGCCCGCACCGCAAACTGCCGCTCTCGCTGGGGCGGATTCAGGGAGACCACCTCGAATGCGGTTACCACGGCCTGACTTTTGACTGCAGCGGAGCCTGCGTCAAGGTCCCAGGCATGGACCGCACGCCGCCAGGCGCGCGCGTGCGCTCGTACCCGCTGCATGAGCGCTATGGCCTGCTATGGATTTGGATGGGTGAGGCCGAGCGGGCCGACCCGGCAACCATTCACCAGATTGCCCATTGGGACGACCCGACCTGGGGCTGCAACCAGGGCGAGGCGATCGACATGGCCTGCAACTACCTGCACATCACCGACAACCTGCTGGACCCGTCCCATGTCTCGTGGGTGCACCAGACTTCGTTTGCGGGCGCGGCCTGCGAAGACACACCGTTGGACACCACAGTGGCCGACAACGGCGTGACCGTGTCGCGCTGGATGCGCAACGTCGAACCCGCACCGTTTTATGTGCCTTTTCTGAAGTTCAAGGGCTCTTGCGACCGCAAGCAGCAGTACGAAGTGCGATTTCCCAGCCATGCCTACATCAAGGCCGTTTTTGTCCCGGCCGGCACAGGCGGGGACGACAAGCCCCTGCACCCGGACGGCTTCATCATGGACAGCTACAACTTCATGACGCCGGTGGACGAAAACCATACCCGCTACTACTGGTTCCAGATGCGCAACTTTGCCCCCGGGGATGCCGAGATTTCGCGCCAGTTCACCGAATCGGTGCGCTTTGCTTTCGCGGAGGACAAGGTGATTCTGGAAGCCGTTCAAAAAGGCATAGACCGGGCGGTGGTGCCCCCCATCGGCCTGAAGATTGATCTGGGTCCCACGCGCTTTCGCCGCGCCATGGCGCAAAAGATTACCGAAGAACAGTCCGGCTTGCCTGCGCCAGCGCGCAGCATCCCCATTCACGCGGAGTCCGTATCTTGAGCGCATCTCCTAACGGCCTGACCTTCAATCCCCATGTGGCGGCGCTGCCACCCTACAACGCGGGCACCAATGTGGCCATTGCACGTGCGGCATCGGGTCGCGAGGACATTGCCCGCCTCGCCAGCAACGAAAACCCCGAAGGCTGCTCGCCCAAAGTGATGCAGGCCTTGGCCTCCGCGGCATTTGAGCCCTGGCGTTATGCGGACCCGGCCTGCACCGCTTTGCGCGGCGCGTTGGCGGCGCGTCTGGGCGTGGACGCGGCGCACATTGTGGTTGGCAACGGGTCGGAGGAAATGATCGCCGCCGTATCGCGCGCCTTGCTGGTGCAGGGCAGCCAGGTGTTGACGGTGGTGCCGAGTTTTGGCCTGCATGAAATCGAGCCGCTGGCCCTGGGTGCTCGCGTGACCAAACTGCCCATGACGGCGGACTGCGGCTTTGATTTGCCTGCCCTGGAACGTGCCATGGCCAGCGCGCCGCGCATCGTGTTTTTGTCTTCCCCCTGGAACCCGGTAGGCCCAGCCTTGAGTGCCGCCGATTTGCAGCGCGTGCTGCGCGCGGTGCAACCCGGCAGTCTGTTGGTGCTGGACGAGGCCTATTTTGAATATGCCGACCCCGGAAGTGTCGACGGTTTGGAGGCCCTCAAGTCCAGCGGCTTGCCCTATGTCGTGTTGCGCACGTTTTCCAAGGCCTATGGCTTGGCCGGCTTGCGCGTGGGGTATGCCGTGTGTTCCGACCCCGAAATCGCCCGCGTGATGGCGTCGGCAAAAACGCCCTTCAACGTGAATGCCGCAGCCCAACTGGCCGCCATCGCCGCACTCGAGGATGAGGCCTGGATGCGCGCGTCGGTCGAGCGCTTGCGCACCGAGCGCAAACGGGTGGCGGCCGCCCTTGGGGCCCTGGGCCTGCGCGTGGCCGATTCCCAAACCAATTTTTTGTTTTTCGAGTGCCGCAGCGACAGCGCCGAACAGGCGGCTGCGCTTTTGGGCCAGGGCATCATCGTCAAAGCTTGGCGCGAGGCCGGCTACGAGCGTTTCATGCGTGCCACCATTGGCAGCTCCCAAGACAACGACCGCCTGCTGGCCGCACTCGCAGTGCTCAACCCGGTTTGAAGGATTCCGCAATGTCCACTGTGTCCGCTGATTTGATCACCGCCTTGCGCGCTGCGGTAGGAGCGGACCACGTCGCCACAGGTGAGGCGGTAACGCTGCTCGACGTGGGATGGAACCCGCACAACTTGGACGCGGGTATCGTGGTCTCACCCGCCACCACGCAAGAGGTAGCGGCCGTGGTGCGGCTGTGTGCGCAGCACGGCGTATCGCTGGTGCCGCAAGCAGGGCGCACCGGCTTGGTGGGTGGCAGTACCTCTGCCCCAGGCCAAATCGTGCTGTCGCTCTTGCGCCTGAACCAGATTGAGGCGATTGACCCGACCGAGCGCGTGGCGCTGGTGGGTGCGGGCTGCACGCTGCAGGCGCTGCAGGAGGCGGCGGCGGTCTACCAGTTGGAGCCGGGCATCGATCTGGCGGCGCGCGGCTCGGCCACTCTGGGCGGCATGGTGTCGACCAATGCCGGGGGCGTCATGGCGTTTCGAAATGGGGTCATGCGCCACCGCGTGCTGGGCTTGGAAGCGGTGCTGCCCGACGGCAGCGTATTCCAGGACCTGACACGGGTGGTCAAGAATTCAGCCGGTTACGATCTCAAGCATCTGTTGATTGGCGCCGAAGGCACGCTAGGCGTGGTGACCCGGGTGGTTGTCAAGCTGGATCCGCTGCCGCAAGCGACCGCGACCGCTTTGTTCGGACTGCCCTCCGTGGAGGCCACACTTGCTGTCATCGGCATGGCGCTGCAAGCCAAAGCCGGACATTTGCGCGCGGCCGAGGCCCTGTGGCAGCGCTTCATGGCCCTCAATGCCCAGGCCCTGCATTGGTCCCAGGAGGGATTTGCGCTGGACCAGCCCATGTACCTGCTGCTGAAGCTCGGCGGCGCAGAGGAGGCAGGCTTGCAAGCGGCCTTTGAGCAGTTGTTTGAAGAGACGCTGGCGCGCTACCCCAGCAGCACCGGCATCATCGCCAGTTCGCAGCGCCAGGAAACCGAGCTCTGGCATCTGCGGGAAGACACCGACATCGTCTACCGCGCCCATCCCGCTGCGCCCTCGTATGACGTGTCGGTTCCCTTGTCGCGCATACCGGCGTATGCGGCCCAGGCGCAGGCGGACTTGGCTGCACTGGATCCGACCCTGCAGCCCTATATGTTTGGCCATCTGGCGGACGGTAACCTGCACATCATCCTGAACAAGACCGGACCGCTACCCGAGGCGCGTGCCCACGCGGTCGAACACATTTTGTACCGCCATCTGCGTGCGTTTGGCGGATCATTCTCGGCCGAACACGGTGTAGGTTCCAAACGCATTGGTGCCATGAATGACACCACCGATGGCGTCAAACTGGCGGTCATGGCGCAAGTAAAACGGCTGTTGGATCCGCAGGGGCTGCTGAATCCGGGCAAGGTGTTTTTGGACTAGAGCGGGCCAGCCGAGGGCGGAGCGCCCCTTACACCAGCATGGCTGCGCCCCGGTCCAGGTAGGTGTCCAAAAATTGGTCCAGCCGGGGGTGGCGCGGTTTACCGAAGACCTCACCCGGCGTGCCCTGCAGCAGCAAACGGCCCTGGTCCAAAAAGGTGATGCGGTGTGCGACCGATGCCGCAAAACCAATCTCGTGCGACACCACCACCATGGTCATGCCGTCGGCAGCCAGGTCGCGCATGACTTTGAGCACTTCACCAGTCAGCTCGGGATCGAGCGAGGAGGTAGGCTCGTCAAACAACATGATTTTGGGCTCGCAAGCCAACGCGCGCGCAATGGCCACGCGCTGCTGCTGCCCGCCCGAAAGTTGCGAGGGGTAGTGGCCGGCACGGTCTTCCAGGCCCACCTTGCGCAGTTGGGCCATCGCCCGTTCTTCGGCCTGCGCCTTGGGCACGCCGCGCGCGGTTTTGAGCGCCTCGCTCACATTGCCCAGCGCCGTCATATGGGGCCACAGGTTGAACTGCTGAAAGCACATGCCGATGTGTGAGCGCACCTCGCGGATGCGCTGGGGTGAAAGGCGTACGCGCTGACCCCCGTTTTCCTGGGCAAAACCCAGGGGCTCGCCATTGATCAGAATCGTGCCCGCCGTGGCTTCTTCCAAAAAAGCCATGCAGCGCAACAGGGTACTTTTGCCCGAACCCGAAGGCCCGATCACGCACGTGACCTGCCCCTGTGGAATGTCCAGGTCAATGTCATGCAAGACTTCGGTTTGGCCGAAGCGTTTGCTGACGGCGCGTACCGAAATGGCGCAATCGGGAGAAGAGGTGACAGAACTCATGGGTTTGAAAACGTGTATTTGGAAAGTCTTTTTTCAGCAAAGTTGCCGATGCGTCCGGCCAGCGAAACCATGGCCCAGTAAAAGCAGGCCAGCACGGCCATCGCTTCCACAAACGCGTACTGCTGCGAGCCAATCGCCTGCATCAGGAAGGTCAGTTCGGGCACGGTGATGATGGACAGTACCGCCGTTTCCTTGAGCAAAATGACCGTCATATTGATGGCGGGGGGCAGGACCAGCATGGTCATCTCGGGCACCTGGATACGCCAGATGATTTGCGAGCGCGTCAGCCCCAAACACTGGGCCGCCTCCACATGGCCCCCGGGCACGGCTTCAAAGCCGGCGCGAAATATTTCGCTGAAGTAGGCTGCGCCGTAGACCGTCACACCCAGCAAACCGGCCGGCATGGGATCCAGTGCGATACCGATGAAGGGTCCGCCGTAGTACAGCAAAAAAAGCTGGATCAAAAAGGGCGTGCCCCGGATGAGCTCGACATAGGCACCGAGAAACCATCGCAGCCCCCAAGGTCCGAAGCGCAGGCCCAGGGTCACAAAAAATCCCAGCACCACCGCGCCCGCCGTGCCCACCAGCCAGATCATGCAGGTCACGCCAATGGAGCGCACCAACTCCGGGAGTTGCTCAATGATGTGGGTAAAGTCGATGATCATCGAATACCCCAGCTAAAGGAGCGTTCCAGGCGCCGACCCAGTCGGGCCAGGGTCCAGTTGGTGACCAGGTACAGCAAGCCCGCTGCGGCAAACAGTTCCAGGGGCCGGAAGGTGCTGGCCGACAGGTCCTGCGCCATGCGCGTGAGTTCCACCACGCCCACCACCGACACCAGCGACGAGGCCTTGACAATCATGATGGCTTCGCTCGTCAATGCGGGCAGGGTCAGGCGCAAGGCGATGGGTACTTTGATGCGCCAAAATTGTTGTCGTTGGTTCAGGCCGAGCATGTCTGCCGCTTCCAGCAGGCCGCGCGGTACGCTGGTCAGGCCGCCGCGCATGTTCTCTGCCTGGTAGGCGGCGTCGCACAAGGACAAGCCCACCACCGCAGCCACCAGGCTGGGCACATTGAGGCCCAACACGGGCAGCAAGTTGTAAATCAGGAGCAGCTGCACCAACAGAGGCGAGCCGCGAAAAAAGCTAACAAAAGTGCGTCCGCACCACGACACTGCGCGATTGCGCGAGAGCATGGCGCCAGACACGCCAATGCCGATCAACAAACCAAAAACGATGGAGACCGCACTGATGGCGATGGTCAAGCCGCAGGCTTGAACGAGGAGTGCGAATAGTTTCCAGGACAAATCGGGCTCCGGGGAAATTTGGGATGCACCGGGAACCGCGCCGGTGTGGCGCGGTTCCCGGATCAGGCGCCTAGATTACAGGGCGGGGTTGGGCACGGAATCGGGCGTGTCAAACGAATCGCCAAACCATTTCTTCTGGATACTGGTCAGACGTCCGTCGGCTTTGACCTTGAGCATGGCTGCCGTGATAGCGGCCATGAGCGATGCAGAGTCGTCGTCCTTGCGCGTCACGTAGCCAAAGTAGGTTTTCAGGCCAAACGCAGGCTTGACCACTTCAAAGGTGTCCGAACGCTGTGACGCTACGTAGGAAATATTGGGCAACGAATTGCCCACCGCCACAATGCGTCCGGCAGCCAAGTCGGCATAGGCTTCGTTGTTGCCAGGGTACTCGCGCACATCGGCTTTGCCCAGACTCTCTGCAAAGGTTTTGAGCTGTGCGAGCTGGGCCGAAGCCTTGCCGCCACCCACCGGCTTGCCGGCGATGTCTTCAGGCTTCATCACCGTTTTGTCGCCCTTGCGCTTGAGCAGGGCCACGGTGGCCTCGGCAATCGGGGGCGTAAAGCGGTAGCGCTCCATGCGGGCTTTCGTGATGGTCACCGGGCCGGTCACCATGTCGAATTTCTTGGCTTCCAGGCCTGGCAATACGCCTTCCCAAGGCAAGGTGGTCCACTCGATTTTGACGCCCATTTCCTTGGCAACCTCGCCCATCAGATCCGAGTTCAGGCCCACGTGCTTGCCAGCGTCGATAAAGTCAAAGGGGGCGAACGCTGTTTCGGTGCCTATCTTTAAAACACCCGCCGCTTTGGTGCGGGCCAGCGCGTCTTGCGCCTGGGCACTGAAGGTGACGCCGAGCACCAGTGTGGCGCCAAGAAGGGTTTTGAGTACAAGTCGTTTGCTCATGGTGGTCTCCGGTCAAAAAATGATTTACAAAGGATCAAGGCGAGGGCAGAGCTGCGTTGGCGCAGCCACCACCTTGTGGGGGCTTGGAGGCGTAGTCTTTGATGGGGTGTCGATGCGGCATCCTTTCAAAGTATACGGTTCGGGGTATGCGGGTTTGTACGGGTTTCAGGCGGCAACCCACAGCGCAGGCACTGCGGGCAGTGTTCGCAATATCCGGGCCAACGCGCCGCTTGCCACCAGCGTCGTGGCGTGTGCAATATCGGGCGCCAGATACCGGTCTTGTTCCATTTTGGGGACGTGCGTGCGCAGCAGTCCGTGCACCGCCTCGAGTGCATGTGAGCTCTGCAGGGGCCGCAAAAAATCAATGCCCTGGGCGGCCGCCAGCAGTTCGATGCCAAGGATGTGGGCGGTATTGCTGACCATGGTCTGCAGGCGGCGCGCCGCAAACGTCGCCATGGAAACATGGTCTTCCTGGTTGGCGCTGGTGGGTAGGCTGTCCACGCTGGCGGGGTGGGCCAGCGACTTGTTCTCCGAGGCCAGCGCCGCCGCCGTCACATGCGCAATCATGAAGCCGCTGTTGAGTCCGGCGTCGTCGGTCAGGAACGGCGGCAGGCGTGAGACCGAGCTGTCGATCAGCATGGCGATGCGCCGCTCGGCAATCGCGCCCACTTCGGCAATCGCCAGCGCCATGCCATCGGCGGCCAGCGCCACGGGTTCGGCGTGGAAGTTGCCGCCCGAGAGCATGGCCTGGTCTTCGGCAAACACCAGCGGGTTGTCGGTGACGGCGTTGGCCTCGATCAGGAGCACCCGCGCTGCGTGGCGAAGTTGGTCCAGGCAGGCGCCCACGACTTGGGGTTGGCAGCGCAAGCAATACGGATCTTGCACCCGGTCGTCCCCATGCAGGTGCGAGTTCCGGATTTCGCTGCCCAAAAGAAGTGCACGGTACACCTGGGCGACGTCGATCTGACCGGGCTGCCCGCGCAGTTGGTGAATGCGCGGGTCAAACGGGCCGTCGCTGCCGCGGGCGGCGTCGATGGTGAGCGCACCGATCACCAGCGCCGCTTCCAGCACCGGCTCAAACACCAGCAGCGCGTGCAGTGCCAGCGCGGTCGATGTCTGCGTGCCATTGATCAGCGCCAAGCCCTCTTTGGGCCCCAAGGTCAGCGGCGCAATGCCAGCCGCCTGCAGGGCTGGCAGCGCGGGAACCGGCGCACCGTCCACCAGCATGAAGCCTTCGCCCATCAGCGCCAAGGTCATGTGCGCCAACGGTGCCAGGTCGCCCGAGGCGCCCACCGACCCTTTGGACGGCACCCAGGGCACCAGACCGGCGTTGTAAACGGCGATCAGGGTGTCAATCACCACTTCGCGCACACCCGAATAGGCCCGCGCCAGACTTGCTGCTTTGAGCGCCAGCATCAGGCGCATGACGGCGGGTTGCAGTGGCTCGCCTACGCCTACGCAGTGCGAGCGGATCAGGTTGAGCTGCAGCGTTGCCAGCTGCGACTTGCTGATGCGCTGGTTGGCCAGTTTGCCAAAGCCGGTGTTTACGCCGTAGACCGGCGCATCGCCATCGGCCGCGTCTTGCACCACTTGCTGGCTGGCGCGGATCGCCGCGCGGCTGGCATCGGGCAATTGCAGCTGCACGTACCCGGCGTGAATGTCCATCAGCTGTTCAAGTGTCAGTTGCCCGGGTGTGATGGTGAGTGACGCGCGCATCTCAAGCGGCTTTCATGGGCAGGTTCAGCCCTTGCTCGCGGGCACATTGCTCGGCAATGGCGTAACCCGCATCGGCGTGGCGCATGACGCCTGTGCCCGGGTCATTCCAAAGCACCCGTTCCAGCCGCTCAGCGGCCTCGGGCGTACCGTCGGCCACGATCACCACGCCCGAATGCTGGCTGTAGCCCATGCCCACGCCGCCGCCGTGGTGCAGGCTGACCCAGGTGGCACCACTGGCGGTGTTGAGCAAGGCGTTGAGCAGCGGCCAGTCCGACACCGCATCCGATCCGTCTTGCATGGCCTCGGTCTCGCGGTTGGGCGAGGCCACGGAGCCGCTGTCCAAGTGGTCGCGGCCAATCACGATGGGGCCTTTGAGCTCACCGGTGCGCACCATCTCGTTGAATGCCAACCCAGCCACATGCCGCTCGCCCAGGCCAATCCAGCAGATCCGCGCGGGGAGTCCCTGGAAGGCGATGCGTTCACCCGCCATGTCCAGCCAGCGCAGCAGTCCGGCGTTGTGGGGGAACAGTTGTTTCATCTTGGCGTCGGTTTTGCGAATGTCTTCGGGGTCACCGCTCAGGGCCACCCAGCGGAAGGGCCCGATGCCCTTGCAAAACAGGGGGCGCACATAGGCCGGCACAAAGCCCGGGTAATCAAACGCGTTGGCTACGCCGTAATCCTTGGCCACCTGGCGCAGGTTGTTGCCGTAGTCCACCGTGGGAATGCCCATGGCATGAAAGTCCAGCAGTGCCTGTACGTGTACCGCGCAGGACTCGCCCGCGGCCTGAGTGAGTTCGGCATGCTGGGCTGGGTCCGCCTGGGCGGCGCGCCACCGCGCCACGCTCCAGCCGCTGGGCAGGTAGCCGTTGATGATGTCGTGCGCCGAGGTCTGGTCGGTCACGATGTCGGGTCGCAGCCCGCCGGCTTTGGCGCGGCGCACCAGTTCAGGCAACAGGTCGGCGGCATTGCCGCACAGGCCGATCGACACCGCCTCTTTGCGCGCGGTGTGGTGGGCGACAAGCTCCAGCGCTTCGTCCATGGTGGCGGCCTGCTTGTCGAGGTAGCGGGTACGCAGGCGAAAATCGATACTGCTTTGCTGGCATTCGATGTTCAGCGAGCAGGCCCCAGCAAAGGTGGCCGCCAAGGGTTGCGCGCCGCCCATGCCGCCCAGACCGGCGGTGAGCACCCAGCGCCCGCTCAGGTCGCCGTTGTAATGCTGGCGTCCGGCCTCGACAAAGGTTTCGTACGTGCCTTGCACAATGCCTTGCGAGCCGATGTAAATCCAGCTGCCTGCCGTCATTTGCCCATACATCATCAGCCCGGCACGGTCGAGCGCATTGAAGTGTTCCCAAGTGGCCCATTTGGGCACCAGGTTGGAGTTGGCGATCAGCACCCGGGGCGCATCGGTGTGGGTGCGAAAAACGCCTACCGGTTTGCCGCTTTGCACCAGCAGGGTTTCATTGGGCTTGAGCTTGCGAAGGCTGTCCATGATGCCGTCAAAGCAGGCCCAGTTGCGTGCCGCTTTGCCAATGCCGCCGTAGACCACCAGCTGGTCCGGGTTTTCTGCCACCTCGGGGTCCAGGTTGTTTTGCAACATGCGGTAGGCGGCTTCGATTTGCCAATTGGCGCAGCTCAATTCAGAGCCGCGTGGGGCACGTACCGGGCGGGCCTGGGCGTTGGCAAAAGAGGAGGGGGCAGAGGTGGAGGGCATCGTAGAAGGGCGCAAATCTGTCAGGGGTTAAGGGTTTGTCAGGATAGTGTAGTTGTCTATACAACTTCTACAATAGCGGGAAAACCCTGAGCGAAAAATAAACCATGTCCGTCAGCCATTTACCCGCCTATGAGCAGGTCAAAACCTTCGTCAAGGCGCAAATCACCAGCGGGGTTTGGCAGGCGGGAGACACCGTGCCCAGTGAGTCGGCTTTGCAACAGCAGTTTGGGGTGAGCCGCATGACCGTCAACCGCGCGGTCAAGGAGCTGGCCGCCGAGGGTCTGGTGACCCGACTGCGCGGCTCAGGTACGGTCGTGGCGCAGTGGCACCGTATTTCCAGCATGCTGGCGGTCAGGGACATTCACGAAGAGGTGATCGAGCGGGGCCACACCCACAGTTGCCGGGTGCTGCGCCTTGAAGTGGTGGTCGCCGACAGCGCTTTGGTGCAGGCGCTGGGCGTGCCGCTGGGGGCACCGGTGTTCCATTCGCGCATCGTGCACCTAGAGGATGGCGTGGCCATTCAGCTGGAAGACCGCCACGTCAATCCTGCGGTGGCGCCCGACTATCTGACCGTTGATTTTCAGACCACCACACCGACCCAATACCTTTTTGCCAGCGCGCCGCTGACCGAGGCGCGCTACTCCATTGAAGCGGCGCAACCCAGTGCGGCCGAGGCCAAAAGCCTGGGCATCGGGCGCACCGAACCTTGCCTTGTCATCACCCGCTGCACGGTCAGCGGTGCGCACGTGGCCAGCCAGGCCCGTCTGGTGTATCCCGGCATGCGCTATAGCCTGCGCGGCAACTTTCAGCTATGAGTTGGCAGACCATCGCCTTGGCCGATGTGGCACCCAGCCCCTGGAAAAATGGCGGGGGTGTCACCCGCGAGTTGCTGGCCTGGCCGAGCGCAGCGCCATGGCAGTTTCGACTGTCGGTGGCAGAGGTGCAGGCCGATGGTCCGTTTTCATTGTTCGAGGGGGTGCAGCGCTGGTTCGCGGTGCTCTCGGGCGCTGGCGTGCGCTTGCGTTTGGGCGCAGCAGCGCCTTACGACGACCATGCGCTCACACCCACCAGCGCGCCGTTTTGTTTTGATGGTGCGCTGCCGGTGGACTGCGCGCTGATCGACGGTGCAACGCAAGACTTCAATCTCATGCTGCGCGCCGACCAGGCCCGCGCGCAGCTGCAGCGCGTTACCGGCAGCCTGCACGTGCCAGGCGCGGGGCCGTGCACCGTGGCGGTATGGGCGGGTGCTGCAGGTGCAGAGCTCTGGCTGGAGGACGAATGCTTCCATTTGTCCGCGCACACGCTGGCCTGGCAGGCACTGTCTTCCCCCTCACCCTTGAAAATAGCGGCGACCAACGCTCTGTTCATGGAGATCAAACTATGTCCTTGACACTTTGGCACCACTGCACGCTGGCCACCCTGCAAGCGGACGCGGCGCAGCCCTACGGGCTGGTGCCCGACGGCGCCCTGGTGGTGCAAGGCAGCACGCTTAAATGGGTCGGTCCATTGGCGGAGTTGCCCGCTGCACTGCGTGCGGAATGCAGCGCGCAGCACGACGCTGGCGGTGCGCTGATCACCCCTGGCTTGATCGATTGCCACACCCATCTGGTCTATGCCGGTGACCGCGCGGCTGAATTTGAGCAGCGCTTGCAGGGTGTGGGCTACGAGGAAATTGCCCGCCAGGGCGGTGGCATCGCGTCCACCGTGCGTGCGACACGCGCCGCCAGCGCGGAAGAACTCCGGTCCAGCGCGGCCCGGCGTCTGCGCGACCTGTTATCTGAAGGCGTGACCACCGTCGAGATCAAATCGGGCTACGGGCTGGCGCTGGAGCACGAGCGCAAATGCCTGCAAGTGGCGCGGTCCCTGGCGACCGACCATGCGGTGTCGGTTCGCGCCACCTTTTTGGGCGCCCACGCCTTGCCCCCCGAATTTGCCGGCCAGAGTGATGCCTACCTAGACGAGGTGTTGCGCATGCTGCCCCGATTGCACGCCGAAGGTCTGGTGGACGCGGTGGATGCGTTTTGTGAGCGCATTGCTTTTAGCCCCGCGCAGACCGCGCGCCTGTTTGAGGCAGCACGCGCCCTGGGTCTGCCGGTCAAGCTGCATGCCGAACAGCTGAGCGACAGCGGTGGGGCGCAACTGGCGGCCGGTTATGGCGCGCTCAGCTGCGACCATCTGGAGTGGTTGTCCGACGAAGGCGCGTCCGCCATGGCGCAGGCGGGCAGCGTGGCGGTGCTGCTGCCCGGGGCCTTTTATTTTTTGCGCGAAACCAAGCTGCCGCCCATGGACTTGTTGCGCCACCACGGCGTGCCCATGGCGGTGTCCACCGACAGCAACCCCGGCACCTCGCCGTGCACGTCGCTCCTGCTGATGCTGAATATGGCGTGCACGCTGTTTCGCCTGACGCCCGAGGAGGCGTTGGCGGGCGTCACCCGCCACGCAGCGCAGGCCCTGGGTCTGAAAGATCGGGGTGTGCTGGCCCCCGGCTTGCGCGCCGATTTTGTGCTGTGGGACGTGCAGCACCCGGCTCAACTGGCCTATGCGCTCGGCGCCAACCCTCTGATCCAGACCATTTTTGAAGGCCAAGTGCGATGAACGATGCGGCAAACCCTTCGACTTATTTTTTGCGCCAAGGCAGCTCGCCGCTCTTGGTGAGCATGCCGCACGTGGGCTTAGAGATTCCGTCGGAGTTGCAGGCGCACTATGTGCCTCGCGCCTTGGCACTTGAAGACACCGACTGGCACTTGGAGCGCCTGTATGACTTTGCGCCGCACTTGGGCGCCAGCGTGCTCAGTGCGCGCATGAGCCGCTATGTGATTGACCAGAACCGACCGCCGGATGACGCGCCCATGTACCCCGGCACTTCCAATACCGAGCTCTGCCCGACCCGCTTTTTTACCGGCGAGCCGCTGTACCGCGAGGGCTGTACCCCCGATGCGACGGAGCGCGCGCGCCGTCGCAGTCGGTACTGGGAGCCCTATCACCAGGCGCTGCAAGCCGAGTTGGACCGCATTACCGCCATCCATGGCTACGCCTTGTTGTGGGACGCGCACAGCATCCGCTCCCAGATTCCCTGGTTGTTTGAGGGCGTATTGCCTGACCTGAATATCGGTACGGCTGGTGGTCAAAGTGCCGATCCGTCGATTGCGCAGGCGCTGCTGGCGGTGTACGCCAGTGCACCGCAAACCAGCCATGTGCTGAACGGCCGTTTCAAGGGGGGCTTCATTACCCGCCATTACGGCGCGCCCGGGCGCCACGTGCATGCGGTGCAGCTGGAAATGTGCCAGAGCCTCTACATGCAAGAGACGGTTCCTTTTGACTACGCGCCTGCGCTGGCGCAACAGATTCAACCACTGCTGCAGGCCATGCTAGTCGCTGCCTTGAAGGCCTGCAAGGACTTGTATGCATCCCGCTGAAACCCGGTTTTTTGCCCCCCAGGCCTGGGTGAACGGCGCTTGGGCCGATGACGTGCTGCTGTCGGTGGATGCTACCGGCCACTGGTGCGGCATTGCGCCCGGCGCCCCACCGTCCGAGCGCACCCGGGCGCAGGTCTTGACCGGGCCGGTATTGCCCGGCGTGGTGAATGCCCACAGCCACGCCTTTCAGCGCGCCATGGCGGGCCTCACAGAGCAGCGCAGTGTGGCCACCGCCGCAAGCCAAGATGACTTCTGGAGCTGGCGCCAGCGCATGTACGCGGTGGCCTTGCGGATTTCCCCTGACCAGCTCGAACACATTGCCGCCTTGCTCTACACCGAATTGCTGGCGGGGGGCTACACCCAGGTCTGCGAATTCCATTACCTGCACAACGCCGCCCTGGGCGCGCCCGCGGCTCCGGCCTTGGACATGTCCATGGCGCTGGTACGCGCCGCCCAGCGGGTGGGCATGGGGATCACGCTCTTGCCTACGCTGTACCTGCGCTCGGGCTTTGGCGCCCACGGCTTGCGTGCCGACCAGCAACGCTTTGCGTCCACCCCCGCATCGGTGTGCCGACTGGTGGACGATGTGCAGGCCCAGACCCAGGGCATGGCGCATGTCAATGTGGGCGTGGCGGTGCATTCTTTGCGCGCGGCGGACGGTGCCTCGGTGGCCGAGCTGGCGCAGTTTGCCGACCAGCGCAGCCTGCCGGTGCACATTCATATTGCCGAGCAGCAACAGGAAATCGCCGACTGCATCGCCCACACCGGCCAACGCCCGGTGCAGTGGCTGCTGGACAACCTGCCGGTTCATGCCGCTTGGAACCTCGTGCACGCGACCCACACCAACCCACAAGAGCTCGCAGGTATCGCCCAGAGTGGCGCCAGCGTCGTCATCTGTCCGAGCACAGAGGCCAATTTGGGCGATGGCGTGTTTGATTTTGGTGGCTATTGCGCGCTGCAGGGGCGATGGTCGGTGGGCTCGGACAGCCACGTCACGCGCCGATGGAGCGAAGAGCTGCGATTGCTGGAGTACGGCCAGCGACTGGTACAGAAAAAGCGCAATGTCGCAGCCCATTGCGGCCCCAGCACCAGCAGCGCGGCCAATCTGCTGAATGCGGCGGTGGCTGGCGGGCAGGCCGCCACAGCCTTGCCGCTGGGTGGTATTGAGATCGGTCACCGGGCGGACTTTCTGGTCCTGGACAGCCAAGCCCCGGCGTTGCTGGGCGTACCCGCACACCATGTGCTGGATGCGCAGGTGTTCTCCAGCCCAGATGCGGCACCCCAAGCCGTGTTCGTGGCCGGCAGAGCGGTAGAACATCGGGTTGATTCGGCACTCTGTGGTGCCTTTGCGCAGGCCATGGCTGCGCTGTGGCAGCCTTAAGCCGCCAGCCACCGGCGCCACTGCGTGTGGCGGTCCCCTCAAACTTCTGCTGAAGATCAGTTTTTGCCGCGTTGGTTCGAAGACGCTCGCGAGAACTGATGCGCGTCATTTCCGCAGGCGCAATTCCGGAAACACTGACGGGGTGCTGGTCGAAGCGGGTCTGCAAAGCATTCGCGGGCATCGGCGCATTGGCGTGGGCCACCCTGAGGGCGTGGTCCGGGCCTTCCATCCCATCGGTAATTCAAAAGGAAAAATGCTATGAAATCTATCGCTTTGTTTCGCAATACCGTGCTGTTGGCAGCACTGGGTACTTCGGCCGGATTGGCGTTTTCGGCCGGTAGCCAAACCACCGACGCCTGAGCCGGTGCCGGTCAACGCACCGGCACTCGCCCCCCAGTTGGTGGTGCGTTCGCTATTGGAGTACAGGTGGTAGTTCAGCGCGGTCGCGCCACCATTGCCCATGGTGCGGGCGGTGTCTGAACCGCTGCCCCCCGCACTCAGGCCGATGGTGTAGGCCAGTCCCGAGCTGCATTGCACCTTGAAGGTGGTGGCGCCCAAGGTGTCGCTGCTTGAGGTCGGATCGTAGGCGTCAAAGCTCAGGCCCGTAGACGCGGTGGACGCCACGCAAACGCCCGAAATCGTGGTGCTCACTCCAAAAGTGGTGGTGACGCTGGCCGCCTGGCTCCCACTGGCGCATGCGAACACGGTGTAACAAAACAGGGTGTTGCGAACAAGTTTTCCCAAGGGCATTGCGATAGTTCCTGGTGTGGTGTTTGGAGTGGCCGGCGGTGTGAAACCGCACGCGCCAGTGGCAACCGCGGGACGTTGGCGAATGCCAAGCCCCTGCTGATACAACCGCAGCAAATAGTGTGTCCCAAGTTTTCTCCATCCTGGTGATGTCGCTCACGGCTTGGTTAAAAGGACAGAAATTGCACGCCCAAGGCCCCGCCTGTGGCGTTGGTGGCTTGTGCCCTCGTTTGGCGTGCTAAAACAGTGCGCGCTGCAAGAGTGGCCCATTTTTTTCTTTTTCCCGACCTGATGTGATCCCACCCAACGCCGTTTCGCTGCAATCCGACCGCAGTTTTTTCGCCTCTTTGGCCGCCATGGTGGGTATCGCGCTGGCCTTCATGCTGATTGCCCTGAACACCTCGGTGGTCGGTACGGCCATGCCCCGCATCGTGGCGGACCTGAGTGGTTATGACCTGTACCAATGGGCGGCGTCGGCCTTCTTGGTCGGTAACGCCGTGATGATTCCCATTACCGGTCGGCTTGGCGACCTGCACGGGCGAAAGCCCTTTGTGCTGGCGGCGGTGGTTTTGTTTGCCCTGGCATCGATCGCCTGCGCAGCCTCGCAAACCATGTTGCAGCTCGTCGGCGCGCGCGCCTTGCAGGGGCTGGCCGGGGGCATGCTGCTGGGCGTTGCCTCGGCCTGCGTACCCGACCTGTTTCCGGATGCGGTGCAGCGCGTGCGCTGGCAGGTTCTGCTGTCCGCAGGCTACGGCATTGCGCTTGCGGTCGGGCCTTGGCTGGGTGGCTGGTTGACCGAGCACGTGGGTTGGCGCTCTGTGTTTTTGGTCAATCTGCCGCTCGCGCTGGCCGCGCTGGTGATGGTGTGGCGCTACTTTCCGCACATAGTGCACCACGCGCAGGGCGACCGCAGTATTGACTGGCTGGGCGCATTGCTGCTGTTGCTGGCGATTTGCGGCCTGCTGGCCGCCGCCGAGACCAGCCAGGTGGACGGCTTTGGCAACGCGCAGGTGCTGGGCCTGTGGGCGGGCACGGGCGCTCTGGTCTATGGCTTTTTTCGCCACCAGTACCACACCAGTGCACCGATCATTTCCCCTGCGCTGCTGGACAACCAGGGCGCACGCAAGCTCATGCTGCTCGGCGTATTGACGGGTATGACCATGTTTACCCTGATTTTTTATACGCCTCTGCTGTTGCAAGGCAGCTTTGGCCAGTCGCCGCACGAGGCCGGTTTGGTGATGACGCCCTTGCTGGTGCTTATCACCATTGGCAGCATCGTCAATTCAAGGCTTTTGCCCCGACTGGAGCGTGCCGAGCGGCTGATTGCCTGGGGCCAGTTGGGCACCATGCTGAGCTGCCTCTTGCTGGCGCAGGTGGACGGGCACACGCCCACCCGCTTGCTGATGCTGGTTTTTGGCCTGTGCGGCTTTAGCCTGGGCTTTCAGCTGCCCAATCTGTCTTTGCAAATCATGGCGGTGGCGGGGCGCCGTCACATGGGCGTGGCTTCGGCACTGGCGCAGTCCACCCGCATGATTGGCAGCATGGTGGGCGTGGGTGTTGCCAGCGTGCTGGTCAATGCTATGTATGCGCGCCATACGGCTGCGGCGCTGCTGCAGTACCAGATCAGTGACGCGGCGCTTGGGAAGCTATTGTCGTCGCCCCAAGTACTGATCCGCCAGCAAGACCAGGACGCCCTGCAGTTGCTCGCCCAAGGCCTGGGCACGGACGCCGGGCCCTTGCTGGAGGCTGCACGCCAGGGCCTCGTAAACGGCACGCACGCGGCTTTTCTGTTGTGCGCGGTGATTGCGGGCTTGAGCGTACTGGTCAGCTGGCGCTTGCCCCACTACACGATTCGCCCCGCTGCGCTACGCCCAACCGGGGAAAATTAGCGCCAGTCGGTCTGCTGCGCTCACAATCACACCCGCGAATTTCTTTACCTACCCGCCTTGCCCTCGGAGCCACTATGCCCACCACGTCGTCGCCCACCTACAGCCCTGTCGCGCCCGCCCGCAGCGAAATAGACGCGCTGGCTGGCCCGCTGCTATTGCAGTTTGGCGTGGATTGGTGTGGCCATTGCCAAGCGGCCGAACCCGCCATTGGCCAGGCCTTGCAGGCTCATCCCCAACTTGCGCACCTGCGGATTGAAGATGGCCCCGGCAGGGCCTTGGGCCGCTCGTTCAAAGTGAAGCTCTGGCCGACGCTGGTACTGATGGTCCAAGGCCAGGAATGGGCCCGACTGGTGCGCCCAACACAGGTTGACCAGGTGCAAACGTTTTTAAGTCATTTGCCCGGCAGTGACTGAACTGCCCAAAACCCTCGAACCCAAAACGTTCCAACCCTTGGCATGCTAAAACAAGGCGGCCTGTATTGCGCCACCCGGCTGGGCAGCCCCCTGGCCAGCAGTCGGCGCCTCAGCCTGCGCCACCAATTCGGGCGCGGGGCAGGCGTACAGCAAATCCAGGCTGTGCGATGGCGTGGCCTGCAGCCACTGCCCGAAATATTCGGGTGGCAGCACGACCACCATTCTTTTTTCATCTTCGGGTTTGTGGAAATGGCGCATCAAAGGGTGGGCATCGGCGTTCACCGTGAGCATGGTGAAGCTCAAGACTTCCCCTTGGGGTGAACGCCAAGCCGACCACAGTCCTGCAATGCCCATGGGTGCGCTATTGGCGAGTGCAATCCGCGTCGCCACCGCGCGACCCGTGCGCCAGTCCGGCTCAAAAATGGCATCGGCCGGAATAATGCAGTGCTGGGCCCGTGCCCAGGCATCGCGAAAACTGGGTTTGGTCGCCACCGTTTCACACCGCGCGTTGTAGGTGTGGCGTCCCAGTTTGCGGTCTTTGGCCCAGTGCGGCAACAGGCCAAACGACCCGCTTGCGGCCTCCAGCGCGGACACCGCGTCGTCACCCGCGTCGGCGTGGGGGTGGGGCCGGATGAAGCTGCTGGCATAGCCTGGCCAGACATCCATGGGCTGGGGCGTGGTCGGGGGCAATAGCCCAAAATGGCGCTCAAACTGCGCACGGCTTTTAACGGCTTGGTAGTGGCTGCACATGGTGTTCGTCGGGTTGCGCAATGGTAAACCGCAGCAGTGGCCGGTTACCCGTGTTCCGTCAATCCCTGGCAGGGTACCGGACCACCAGCACCCCAAACAACACCACGCCTAGCCACAGGCTGGCCGCTGCGGCCTGCAAGGCCAAGGCAAAACCCTGGCGCGCGTCAGCGCTGCTTTGCAGCAGCAGACCCACCAGCAGCGGCCCGGCAATCTGGCCTAAGCCATAGGCTGCCGTCAGCAGTCCGATATATGCCGACGCTCCCACCGGGCGCAGGCGACGTACTTCTTGCAACGCAAACATGGTGATGGCGGTAAACGGCAGGCCAATCAAAAAGCTGCTCAGGGCAAAACCCACCAGCGTGGGCCAGCCCAGGCTCAGCATCACGCCCACCGCCTGCAAGGTGTAGCCGCCCATGAGCAGGTGGCGTCGGTCCCAATGCGCGGGGATGCGCAGGGTCAGCAGCGCCCCCAGGCTCACGCCCACCCCAAAGAGCGGCCAAAACAGATCCAGCCATACCGATCCTGCCAGCGACTGGCGCGCGATCAAGGGCAAGAAGGTCGCAGTAATGATGTAGCCAAAACCCGCCAAGCCGTAGGCCAGCGCCAAAGTGGCCACCGCACCCGCACCCGAGCCGGCGGTGGCATGGGTGGGGGTGTGCTCCTGGGGCAGACCGCCCCGCAATTGCGGCCACACGATCGCGGTGAGCAGCAGGGCCAGGCCCGAAAATGCCAGCCACCCGGTGGCCGCACGCAGGTCCGCGGCCACCATGGCGGTAGCCGCAAGGCCGCTTATGGTGATCCCCAAGCCTGGCCCCACATAAATCAGCCCCGCCAGACGCGGTGCGCCTTGGGCGGTGAGTTGCTGCAAACACCAGCCCGAGCTGTAGACAAATACCAGCGCGCTGGCCACGCCGGCCAGAAAACGCCAGAGCGGCCAGGCGGCAGGCCAAGGCAAGGCCATACCCAAGGTCAGCAATACCGTGGCCGCCAAGCCCAGACGTATCGCGCGGGTGTGCCGCACCGGGCGCAGCTGGGGCCAGCGCGCACTGGCCCAGGGCAGCAAGGCGCAGCCCAGCGCTCCCAGCCAATAGCCCAGGTAGTTGGCGGTCGCCAGTCCGCTGGCGGCGGGTAAGCCCAGCACGCCGTCGTGCAGCATCATGGGCAGCAGTGGTGTAAAGGCAAAGCGCCCGATGCCCATGGCTACGGCCAGCGCCACCATGCCGGTTGCCGCAATCGCAAAAGGGTGACGCAGTTTCATGCCCTGATTGTGCCGTTGGGGTGGGTGGCCGCTCTTGGGGCCGAAAAGGGGCATGACCTTACGGACCGATGGGGGCCGTGTTTCGCCTAGGATGCCCTATCAATGCAAAAAAATATGAACATTCCCATGGAAAACGGGCCGGCGACGCCTTTGGCAGGCCCCCAGCCGGGTAGCGGTAGCCAGACTTTACCGGCCTTGCGGCGACCGCCGCAGTTGTCGGGTGAGGCACCTCGCATTGTGCTGGTCTTGGGCAGCGCTGCGGACGCTGTACACGCCCGCGCTTGGCCCCGTTCGCCCTTTGCCAAGGTGGTGGCAATCAACAATGCCTGGCAAATACGCAGCGACTGGGACTACCTGATCCATCCGGAAGATTTTCCGCCGGAGCGCTGGCCGCCGTCCTTTGACCCCCAAACCCAGACCGTGGTGACCGCAAGCGACTACGTGCCGGTGCAAAACCGATTTGGTGGCTTTGTCTATGCCGGGGGCACCATGGCCTTTACGGCAGCTTATTGGGCGCTGGGCACCTTGCAGCCTGATGTGATCGCTTTTTTGGGCTGCGACATGGTTTATGGCACGGGGGCGCAGACGCACTTCTACGGCAAGGGCACGGCGGACCCGCTGCGCGAGGACGTCACCTTGCAAAGCCTGGAGGCCAAGTCATTGCGCTTGATGGCCTTGGCTGCGCAAGAAAACTGCGTATTGGTCAATTTGTCAGAGCAGGCGAGCTCCCGGCTTGTTTATCCACGCTGCAGCGCCGCGCGGCTGCGCCAGTGGTCGGCCGAAGATTTGCAACAGCAACTGCAGGTGCAGCATGCCCGGCTAAGCCCGGCCGCGCTGGGGGCCGCGTTGCGGCGGGAGTCCGAATTGGGTTATCGGGTGCAGTCGGGGCGGTACTGGGAGGTGCAGTCCACCCTGGACGCTGCCCACTTGAACGCGCTTGACCAGCAGTGGCTGGCCGTGGGTCAGATGGAGTGCATGTAACTGCCGGCGGGGAGAGCGCCGCGGTCTGGGCTCCCCTGCCGCACTGAACACACCGGCCAGTTAGGCGGCGGGGTCAGGAGTAGGCGCAGGCGCAGGCGCTGGGGCGGCCGCTGGTTTGGGGGGGGAGCAATCTCCGCAAACAAACATGCTTTTGCCTGCCAGCTTCTTGAAGGAACCCAGAGACCGGGGTTTGTGCAGGCCGCATTTGGCGCAGCTCATGCTGGCATTGCCAGACGATTGGGCAAAGGGGGAACCGGAGGCGCGCGATCGATAACGCAGCCCGTCGGCACTGATTTTTGTGGTGGTGTTGTCGCGCATAACCCCCATTTTGCCGCTTTTATGGAAAGTTAGCAAAAAAGGCCCCAGATTTCCTTGCCAAATCGGCACTCTCAAGGCCAAGTTCGCGTCATAGCGGCAGCTTTTAAAGCAGCGCCGCCGCTCTGGCTGGGCCCGCTTTGCGGCTTGGCTCGCTCTGGCGGATTTTTATTTCGCGGGCGCTTCAACCATGGGTGCTTCCACAGACGCGGGTTCATTGCGCTTGAGAATGCCTTGCTCCACCATTTTGGCGATCACCTGGTTCAATTGGTCCGTCGCCCGCAGGAAACCCTGGATGGGCATGGCCACGGCGCCCACCTTGGTGGCCACGGGCTGGGTGTTTGGTGCGCCTGGGGCTACCGTGATCAGATCGAGGCGAACCACGCCATCGACGAAAGTTACATTGTCAAAGCCGTCGATAAAGGTAGAAGATTGGGACATGGTGATTTGGTTAATTGCGGTCGATAAGTGATGGTGTGCTGGCCGTCCAGAAGGCCCGCATGCTATCAAAAGTACTCTGGCGTCTGGGCGCAGCTGGTGCAAGGTTCAGCTTGGCAAAGCCAGATGCCGCTTCGCCATCTGCAAATACCAATCCAGACACCCCGGATTGGCCATCGCTTCTTTGTTTACGACTTTTTCTAGCGGATGGCCGAGCATGAGCTTTTTGATGGGCAGCTCCTGCTTCTTACCCGACAGGGTGCGCGGGATTTCTGCGACCTGAAAGATGGCATTGGGCAAAAAACGCGGGCTTAAAGCCTGGCGAATGGCTTGCTGGATGCGGGAAGTCAGCACCTCATCGAGCGTCAGTCCTGGTCGAAGCACGACAAACAGGGGCATATAGCTTTCTCGGCCCAAGTACTCCAGATCGACCACCATGCTGTCCATGACCTCGGGCAGGGCTTCGACCGCGCTGTAGATTTCGCTGGTGCCCATGCGCAGACCGTGGCGGTTGATGGTGGCATCGCTGCGGCCAAAGATCACGCAGCCATAGCCCGTGCCCTGTGCGTTGCCGATGCGCAGCCAGTCACCGTGGCGCCACACGCCACCGACCTCCGCACCGAGGTGGCCGCCACCGGGTTTGCGGCCGTGGCCCGGGGGGTACATTTCGAAATAGCTTGCAAGGTAGCGTGTATTCGCTTCGTCGCCCCAAAAATACAGAGGCATCGACGGTATGGGCTGGGTGCAGACCAGTTCTCCCACCTCGCCAAGCACCGGGTCGCCGGCTTCGTTCCAGGCCTCGACGGCGCAGCCCAACAGGCGGCATTGCATGACGCCGGGCTCTTGGGGCAGTTCGCGGTTGCCGCCGATGAAGGCACCGCAAAAGTCGGTCCCACCCGAAATATTGCACCACCAGATGTCAAAGTCAGCATGCGCCGGGTCGGCATGCTGGTGCATACGGCGAAATTGTTCGCTGCCCCAGATTTGCGTCTCCGGCGCAAGCGGCGAGCCCGTGGTGCCGAGCGCCCGCACCTTGCGCAGATCACCCAGTGTGGCCAGCTCCAGCCCGGCTTTTTGGCAGTTGGCAAAAAACGCCGCGCCCGCGCCAAAAAAAGTCACGCCTGTCTCGGCCGCAAAGCGCCACAGCGTGCCCCAGTCGGGCCGGTCTTTGTCACCTGCCGGGTTACCGTCGTAAATGACGCAAGTGGTGCCGTTGAGCAAGCCGCTGAGCTGGGCATTCCACATCACCCAGCCGGTCGAGCTGTACCAGTGGTAACGCTCGCCCCGGCTGTTGGGATGGTAGCTGCAACCCACGTCGTTGTGCAGTATCTTGAGCGCCAGTGCCACCACCACTGTACCGCCGTGGCCGTGGACGATGGGTTTGGGCAGGCCGGTGGTGCCGCTGGAATACACAATCCACAGGGGGTGGTCAAAAGGCAGCCACACGGGAGAAAATTCAGCCACCGCACCATCGTCGCGGGCGGTGGTGTCCATCAGCGGGGTGGCGTCGGGCACAGCGCCGCTGCCGTCCGAGGTGTCCAGGTTGTGGTGCAAGATCAGGTGCTGGACGCTGGGCAGGGCGGCCCGCAGTTCTTGCACCACGCTACGCCGGTCCAGGTCGCGTCCGCCATAGCGCACGCCGTCCACAGCGATCAATATCTTCGGCTCGATTTGCCTGAAGCGGTCCAGCACCGCCGCCGTGCCCATATCAGGGGCGCAAATACTCCACACCCCGCCCAGTGATACCGTGGCAAGAAACGCGACCATCGCCTCAGGAATATTGGGCAAATAGGCGGCTACCCGGTCACCGGGCTGCAAGCCCTGCGAACGCAAATGCAGCGCCATGGAGGCGACCTTGCGGCGAAGCTCGGGCCAGCTCAATTCCTGGTGGTCGCCCCGCTCATTGCGCGACACCAGTGCCGGACACCCGGCCGCATGGGCGGCGTCCACATGGCGCAGCACCTGATGGGCGTAGTTGGTCTGGGCCCCCGGGAACCACTGCGCCCCGGGCATGACATTGCGTTGGAGTACAGCGCGGTGGGGCACGGGCGAGCGCAGGTCAAAGTAGTCCCAGATGCTTTGCCAGAACCCGTCCAAATCAGTGACAGACCAGTCCCACAGCGACTGGTAACTTGAAAACTGCAGCCCACGTTGGGCCTGCAGCCAGTCTTGGTAAAGCCGGATTTGCGGCACATACGGGGCGGGGTCGGGTGCCGTGGCGGTGGCGTGCAAGTGAGGTTTCATACGCTGGAGCCTACCAGCGCGCGGTACCGGGTGGCAGTATGGAAATCCCTGCACCGACGGGGTGTGCAAAATGGCGATTTATGGGTCTGGGCCGTCGCCTGAAGGATAACTATGAACATGGATACCAGCAGCCTCTTGGACGATTTGGCGAACGCACCGGTCAAGGGCATTCAGGCCCTGCACATGGCCTACCAGCGGCGGCAGTTGCGCCCCTCGCAGGTGGTGGAACATTCGCTGGCACGGGCGCGCGCCGGTGAGCCCGGCTTTTTTACCTGCCTGCTGGAAGAGCGTGCGCTTGCCGAAGCGCAGGCCAGCGATGCGCGTTGGGAGGCCGGACGGCCACTGGGACCCTTGGATGGTGTGCCCGTAGTTTGGAAAGACCTTTTTGATGTGGCCGGTACGCCCACCACCGCGGGCTCAAATACCCGCAGGCATGCGGCCCTAGCCACCGAAGACGCTTTTGCGGTGCAGCGACTGGCGGTGCGCGGTTGCATCAGCCTGGGTAAGGTGGGATTGAGCGAGTTTGCCTATTCGGGCCTGGGCCTGAACCCGCATTTTGGGACGCCCATCAACCGTGCCAGTCGAGATGGTCACCGTGCGCCAGGAGGCTCGTCCAGTGGGTCCGCAGTGGCGGTGGGCGCGCGCATGGCCTGGGTCGGCATGGGGAGCGATACCGGGGGCTCGGTGCGCGTGCCTGCCGCGTTCAATGGACTGGTGGGTTTCAAGCCTTCGATCGGACATTTCGACAAGCGGGGCATCTTTCCCCTGTCGCAGACGCTGGACGTGCCCGGACCGATTGCCAACACCGTGCAAGACTGCGCCTGGGTTGACGCCGCACTGCGCGGGCAGCCCTTGCAGGCGCTCGTTCCCAGCAGACTCGCGGATCTGTCTTTTGTGGTGCCCACCAATTGGGTGTTTGATGGCGTTGAGCCCGAAGTACGCATCGCTTTTGAAAAACTCGTGGAGCTTGTGCGTGCCGCGGGCGCCACGCTTGACTTTCGACACATCTCCGCGTTTGACGAACTGGCGGAGCTCACCGCGCGACACGGCACCATCGCGGCCGCTGAGGCCTATTACTTTCATCAGCATCTGGTGGACAGTGCGCAATCGGCCGCGATCGACCGGCGCGTGTTGGCACGTTTGGCGCGGGGCAAGACCATGTCGGCGCTGGACTTGCTGACCTTGCAGGCAGCCCATGTCCGGCTTCGCCACGAATGTGCGGCCCTGTTGGGTGAGGCCTGGATGCTTTGTCCTACGGTGGTGCATGTGGCACCGCTGGTCGCTCCGCTGGACGCCGATGACGAACTGTTTCACCGCACCAATTTGCGGACCCTGCAAAACACGTTGCCCGGTAACTTTTTCGACCTGTGCGGCGTGAGCCTGCCCATGGGCACGGGTTCTGCGGGCATGCCTGTGGGGGCCCTGATTTCTGGTGCGTTCGGACGCGACGCGGCGCTGCTGGCAGTGGCCGCTGGCGTAGAAAAATTGCTCCAATCCCATTTGCTGGATCGCTAATTTCCTCTGCTGATTTTCAGCCTTCCTGGTTCAATTCCAGCCCCCGAATTGACTTCAACCCGCAGTCCACGATTGCGGTGAAAAAGCCGCGCCTGCGGGTTCTTTCCGACAGTGCGTGACCTCACAAAAAGCTCCCCACGCAAGAGAAGTTGACTTCAGTCAACAAGCAGACAACTTCAAGCGAAGTGCGTGCGGCGAGCACCCCATCCAGTCGAAATCTATGCGCCGGATCACGGACTTCGAGCCGGGGTCTAGGCTTAATTCACTAACGCCATTTCTGGGCTGTTGAGCTGCTTTGATGCGGCAACGAAAGTTGCATTCAAAGGGGTGGCTTCTTGATCAACAGAGAGAGGTGGCGGATGGTTTGGCGGGCTGCTTTGGCGCGCTACCTATTAACCCAACTTGAAAGACCTTATGAAAAATCTCTACAACGGTATTCGCAAATTTGCAAAAGACGAAGAGGGCGCTACAGCGGTGGAATACGGAATGATGGTCGGGCTGGTCGCCGTGGCCATCATCGTCGCGGTGGCCGCGATTGGTACCCAGCTCAACGTGTTGTTTGGGAAGATCAAAACCTGTATCACCACCCCTGCAAGTTGCACTTGATGTGATGCCCTGCTGGCAACTCTGCGCCCTCTGCCGAGTTGCCAGCACTCCCGCTTTGAAATCCCCGGCTCTGGAAAAAGATGAAAAATATTTTTCGTGATGTTTGCAAATTTTGGCGTGATGAGCAGGGTGCTACAGCGGTGGAGTACGGCGTCATGGTCGCCCTGATTGCCGTGGTGGTCATTGCCGTCGTGGCCGAGATTGGCGTGCCGCTCAATGATTTTTTTGTCAGGCTCAAAGACTGCCTCACCACGCCCTCGGGTTGTGTCTAGTGTGCACAGGTGGGCTCTTGAATTTGTCTGTCGGCCCCTTGTTTTCGAACCCTTTACCTGCCCATTTGTATGTCCTTTTTTTTGAACCTGACCCCGGCCACATGGCAATTGTGGTGCTTTGCCACGCTGGCCCTGTCCTTGGTGATGGCGCTTGAGGCCGACCTGATGGCAAGCCGAATTCCCAATGTTCTCGTGTTGCTCACCCTGTTGGCAGGATGGCTGCTGAACGCCACCGGACCCAGCAATGGGGCTGAGGGTCTGTTTGACTACTTTCCTGGCGCGCTAGGCGGTCGAGCCAGACCTTGCTGCGGTCTGGCTTGCGGTGCCGCTTAACCGGCCAGCGCCGTCTTGACCGCCGCTGATACCGACGACATTTCTGCCTTGCCGGCCAGTCGGGTTTTCACTACGCCCATGACCCGGCCCATGTCGCCGGGCCCTGCGGCACCCAGCTCCAGCACGATGGCCTTGACCGCTGCGAGCACTTCGTCCGCCGACATGCGCTGGGGCAGGTAGGCCTGAAGGACCGCAATCTCAGCAGCTTCCTTGTCCGCCAAATCCTGGCGGGCGGCGCTTTCAAAGGCGGCAATCGAGTCTTTGCGTTGCTTGATGAGTTTGTCCACCAGGGCTACCACGGCCGCGTCATCCAGCACGATGCGCTCGTCGACTTCGCGCTGTTTGCAGGCGGCCAGCAACAGTCGAATCGTACCCAGGCGCTCGCTGTCTTTGGCGCGCATGGCGGTTTTCATATCATCGGTAATCTGGTCTTTGAGGGACATGGCCATAGGCTCCGGCACGTGGGGGTTAAGAAATTAAAAAAGCCCGCCTGAGCGTCCCCGGGCGAGCTTTTTGTACCGTTCAGGCGGCGCGTTAACGCGGCCGAACCGGTGAAACTTAGAACAGTTTCTTGGGCAACTGCATGCTGCGGATGCGCTTGTAATTGCGCTTCACGGCAGCCGCTTTTTTGCGCTTGCGAATAGCGGTGGGCTTCTCGTAAAACTCGCGGGCGCGCAAGTCGGTCAGCAAGCCGAGCTTTTCTATGGTGCGTTTAAAGCGGCGCAGCGCGACGTCAAAGGGTTCGTTCTCTTTTACACGGATGGTGGTCATTACGTAATAGTGTCCAAAATGTGCCGACGAAGGTCATAGGGGAAGATCGGGCCACCTATGCCAAGTTCAGCGAAGTTCCCCGCTATAAAGTTGATCAGGCAGCGGGGGTTTGCCAGCAAAGCCTCGGATTATAGCCTCGGCGGATCAGTCCCCGGATGGCCGTAGGGCCTGGGCCATTGCGGTTGCGCACGCATGTGCGCTGGCCCAAGCCCATTGAAAGTTGTAGCCGCCCAGCCAGCCGGTGACATCCACCACTTCGCCAATGAAATACAAGCCCTTTTGGCGTGACTCCAGCGTCTGGCTGGAAAGCACCTCCGTGCTGACGCCCCCCGCGGTGACTTCGGCCTTGCGGTAGCCCTCCGTGCCATTGGGGGTCATTTCCCAGCGGCTCACGTGTTCGGCCAGTGCGGCAAGTGCCTTGTCGGGTGTATCAGCCACGCTGCGGTCCCAAGGTTGCCCCAGGGCTTTGCCCTGTTCGACCCAGGCATCGGCCAGTCGGGCCGGTAACAGGCTCGCCAATTCATTGGCCAGCAACCTGCGCGAACGGGCTTTGGCTTCGGCCAGCGTCTGGGCGATGTCCGTGTGCGGTGCCAGGTTCAGCCGAATCGGGGTGTTGGCTTGCCAGTAACTTGAAATTTGCAGCACCCCGGGGCCGCTGAGCCCCCGGTGGGTGAACAGCAGGTCTTCGTGAAAGGCCATCGCGGCTTTCTTGCTGCCGGTGGCGATTTGTACGGGCAAGGACAAGCCCGCGAGTTGCGCAAAAGGCGCCCAATCCGCCTCGCTGAAGGTGAGCGGGACCAGCGCGGGGCGGGGTGTGACCAGCGGCAGACCGAATTGGGTGGCGATGCGGTAACCAAAATCGGTAGCGCCAATTTTGGGAATGGACAGGCCACCGGTGGCGATCACCACCGCACTGCACGCCACCGGGCCCTGGCTGGTGTCGAGTAAATAGCGTGGTACGGGCTGGCTCGGGTGCGCTGTCTCAGCGTTGGCCTCGTCGGGCGCAGCGCGCAGTGCCTTGACGCTGCAAGGTTGCCAGCGCGTGACGCCGCCGGTGGCGCACTCGGCGAGCAGCACCTGGATGATGTCTTCGGCCGAACGGTCACAAAACAGCTGGCCCTTGTGCTTTTCATGGTACGCCACACCGTGTTTTTGCAGCAAGTCCAAGAAATCGCGCGGTGTGTACCGTGACAGCGCGGAGCGGCAAAAGCGTGGGTTGTCGCTCAGGAAGTTGGCTGGCGTGGTGTCCAGGTTGGTGAAGTTGCAGCGTCCGCCACCGGAAATGCGGATTTTTTCGGCCACCTTTTCTGCGTGGTCAATCACCAGCACCTTGAGCCCACGCTGACCCGCGGCCCCCGCACAAAACAAACCTGCAGCACCTGCGCCCACCACCACCACGTCAAAAAATTGCATGGCAGCGAGTGTAGGCGCAGGGCTGGCCCGCTGACGCAGGCTCAGGCCTGGGCCGACAAGGGCAGACTGCGCAGCCGTTTGCCCGTTAGGGTGAACAGTGCGTTGGACACGGCGGGTGCCAGTGGCGGCAGCCCGGGTTCACCCACGCCGCCAGGCTTGCGGTCGCTGGTCACGATGTGGGTTTCCACCACGGGTGCGTTGGCCATTTGGACCATTGGGTAGTTGGTGAAATTGTTTTGTTGCACCACGCCCGCCACGATGTCGATCTTGCCCCACAGGGCCGCCGACAGCCCCATGACCACGGAACTTTCCATTTGCTGGGCCACGATGCCGGGGTTGACCACGGTGCCGCAGTCGATGGCGCAGACGACCCGGTGTACGCGCACCGCGCCGTCCTGCAGCGACACTTCCGCGATCTCAGCCACGATGGAACCAAACGACTCGTGCAGCGCAATACCTCGAGCACGACCGGCAGGTAGGGCGCTGCCCCAACGTGCTTTCTCTGCTGCCAAGTTCAGCACCGCCAGATAGCGCGGTGCGGCCTGCAGCAGGCTGCGGCGGAATTCGAGCGGGTCTTTCTGGGTGGCGACGGCCAGTTCGTCGATAAAGCTCTCCGAGAAAAACGCGTTGTGCGAGTGGCCCACCGAGCGCCAAAAGCCCACCGGCACCCCCATGTTGGTCGCCACGTGCGCCATGTTTTGGTGTTTGAAGCCATACGGCAGGTCAAAAAGGCCCTCGGACGTGGTTTTGTCGGGCAGGTCGACCGGGCCCGCCAGCAGCGGCACTGCGCGTTCCATCCAGCGTGGCGAGATGGCATCGCCCGCCGATTTGATGCGCAGGCTCTGTACCTGGCCTTGGGCGTCCACGCTGGCTTTCATGCGGGCAGCGTGCATGGGACGGTAAAAGTCGTGTCCCATGTCTTCTTCGCGAGACCAGGAGAGCTGCACCGGCTTGCCACCAGTGGCCATGGCCACCTTGACCGCCTGGGCGATGAAGTCCACTTCGAGCCGGCGGCCAAAGCCACCGCCCAGCAGGGTGACGTGCACCACCACGTCCGCGGTGCCCACACCTGCGGCCTTGGCGGCTGCTGCCCGGGCGGACGACGGGATTTGTGTCGGTGCCCAGATCTCCACTTTGCCGCCTTGGACCTGCGCCGTGCAATTCATGGGCTCCATGGTGGCGTGTGCCAGGTAGGGCGCGCTGTAGCTGGCCTCGATGGTTTTGGCGCCCGACTTTTCGGCGGCTGCAATGTCGCCTTGGTCAAAGAAGGTGAATCCACTTTGCTGGTCCAGCTGGGTTTGCAGGGCCGCGGCAATCTGTTGCGTGTCCAGGGCGCCTTGGGCGCGCTGCTGCCATTGGGCGGTCACGGCCTGGGCACCCCGGCGGGCGTGCCAGGTGGTTTTTGCCACCACCGCAAACCCGGCGCTTGAACCATGCAGCGCGTCCAGCGCCACGACCTGTTGCACGCCGGGCAGGGCCAGAGCGGCTTGGGTATCGAGGGCAGTGGCGCTGCCACCCAGCATGGGAGACAGGCGTACTGCCGCAAACAGCATCTCGGGCAGGCGCACGTCAAGGCCAAAAGTGGCGGTGCCGTTGGTTTTGCCCACCAGATCGGTGCGCGGTGCCGCAGTACCAATCAGTTTCCAATCCTTGCGCTCTTTGGGGGCCACGTTGGCGGGTGCCACACCGGCGGCGGCTTGGGCAAACTCGCCGTAGTGCCCCGATTTGCCGGAAGCGTGTTGCAGCTTGCCCTGGTGCACGGTCACCTCGGCCGCGGGCACTTGCCATTGGGTTGCAGCGGCGCTCACCAGGCTGGCACGCGCGGTGGCTGCGGCCATCCGTAGCGGGTCCCAGCCGTCCGCCACGCTCGAAGACCCGCCGGTGGCGATGATGCCCAACTCGCGGCCCAGCTTACCGACGATCCATTCCCCCACCTTGACCGGAGTCGGTTTGACGCCGCCTTCAGACGCCAGAGGGTGAAAGGGCAGGCTGCCCAAGAGCATGGAAACGTTGCCGTAAATGGCGTCGGGGCCGGCTTGTTCCAAGCGCACTTGCGCCAAGGGCACGTCGAGTTCCTCGGCCACCAACATGGACAAGGCCGTGTGTACGCCCTGGCCCATTTCGCTGCGTGGCATGGCGAGAACCACAGTTCCGTCTTGCGCAATCTTGATCCAGCCGTTCAAGGCGACGTCGTTTTGGGTCGCCAGCATGGCTTCCGGCGAACCCAAACGCGAGCGCGCAGGCATGACGCCCCAGCCGACCACCAGAGCACCGGTTGCGCCCAAGGCGCTCAATATCCAGGTACGGCGCTTCATACGGTCACCCCCTGTACGTCGCGGTGTGCCGAAGCCATCGCCACTTGGGGCGTGCCGGCGGCCCGGTGAATCGCGGCACGCACGCGTTGGTAGGTTCCACAGCGGCAAATATTGGTCATGGCGGCGTCAATGTCGGCGTCACTGGGATGGGGGTTGCGTTCCAGCAGGGCCGCCGCCGCCATCAGCATGCCGCTTTGGCAGTAGCCGCACTGGGCCACCTGTTCGGCAATCCAGGCCTGTTGCAAAGCATGGGCGTGGTCTGAAGTGCCCAAAGACTCAATGGTCCGAATGTTTTTGCCCACCAAGGCCGACGCTGGCGTCACGCAAGAGCGCACCGCTTGGCCGTCGACCTGCACGGTACAGGCGCCGCACAGGGAGACGCCGCAGCCAAATTTGGTCCCGGTCAGTTGGAGTTGGTCGCGCAAGACCCACAGCAGTGGCATGTCGGGTTCGGCGTCGGTTTGCACCTTTTTGCCGTTGATCGTGAGGTCCATGGTGTTTTCCTAAGTAGAGCAGGCGCGCATGGTAATGCAGGCCACTCAGCCCGGATGTACGCCCCCGCAAAACCCCCTGCCGGCGAGGGTGGGCGATTTGCGCCCCTCTACTTGACCAGTACCACCGGTTGTCGTGCCAAGGCGGACAGGCGCTGCGCCACTGAGCCCAGTACCAAGTCGCTCAAGCCCGAGCGCCCCTTGCTGCCCACGACCAGCATGTCAAATTTGCCGGCGTTTGCGGTCGATAGTATTTCTTCCACCACATGGCCGAGCTTGATCACCATGTCGTGGGGGACACCGGCCTTGTCGAGCAATTTGCGGGTCGGTTTGAGGTCGCGTTCGCTCAGCTCCCGAAAATAGTCTTCCAGGCCGTCCTTGGGCAGACGATTGGCGAGGTGGCGCAGTCCCGTATCGTCATGCACGGTCACCAAGGTGATGTGGGGCTGCGCAGTGAGTTGCTGGGCCAGGTCAATGGCGTACTTCACTGCGCGTTGGGCCGACTTGGAGCCATCAATGGCGATCAGGATTTTCATGCGATTTCCTTGGTTGGCTCTGGGGTGAGCGGTTTTTGGCGCCTTATGGCTCGCTTATTCGCGCGAACCTTGCGCCAAGTCCATGATCATCGAAGCCCAGGCGTCGTATATTGATTCGAATCAACAACTTCTGCCGAACGCAGCCGTGCCCATGCTGGCTTCAAGCGATATTTCGACCTGGTTCAATCTCAGCGTGGGCATAGGAATAGGTCTGCTGGTTGGCGCTGAACGCGAACGGCGAAAGCACCCCGACAAACATCGCAGCGCTGCGGGCATTCGCACTTTTGCACTCAGCGCGCTGCTGGGTGGCGTCGCCACGGCGCTCGACCAGCCGTACGTGTTGGTGGTGGTTTTGCTGGCGGTGGGCGCGCTGTCCCTGGTGTCCTATCAACGCCGGGGCGACTCCGAGCCGGGCCTGACCTCCGAAGTCGCATTGCTCATGACCTGCTTGCTTGGGGCCCTGAGCGTGACCCGGCCGGCGATGGCGGCCGGCATTGGCGTCACGCTGGTGGCTTTGCTGGCCGCGCGTGACCCCATGCACCGCTTTGTGCGCATGGCGCTCACCCAGGCCGAGTTGCATGACGTCATCTTGTTTTTGGGCATGGCGCTGATTGCCTTGCCGCTGGCACCCGATCGTTTTCTGGGGCCTTTTGAGGCGGTCAACCCCCACGCCTTGGTGCGCTTTGTCGTGATGATCATGGCCGTGGGCGCCCTGGGCCACATCGGTCGGCGACTGCTGGGGGGCCACTATGGTTTGGCTGTGAGTGGCTTGGCAGGGGGCTTTGTGTCCAGCACCGCCACGATTCATGCGATGGCCCGATTGTCGGCGCGCGATGCGACGCAGCTGCGGGGTGCGGCAGCCGGCGCGGTGTTGTCCACGGTTGCCACCATGGTGCAACTGTCTCTGGTTTTGGGTGTCTTGCTACCGCAACTTGCCTTGATGTTGGCCTGGCCTTTGGCGCTGGGCGGTGCGACGGTCACCTTGTATGCGCTGGCACTCATGCTTTTTAGCCCGATCCAGGCGACGACGCTGCCCGGCGACCTGGTGCATGGCCATGCCTTTGAGCTCAAGACCACTTTTACGCTTGCCGCGTTTGTGCTGTTGGTCACCTTGCTGGCGGCCGCTTTGAACGCCTGGCTGGGTGCCGCAAGCCTGGTTTACAGCGCAGCGGCCACAGGACTGGTGGATGCCCATTCGATCGTCGCCTCGGTCAGCGGGCTGGTGGGCAGCGGCAAGCTGCCGCTGGCCGAGACCCCATGGGCGGTTTTGGCTGCGCTCACGTCCAACACACTGACCAAGGCGGTTATTGCCCTGAATGGCGGCAGCAGTGCCTACCGCTGGCGCGTGCTACCGGGCTTGCTGCTGCTGATGGTGGCCGTATGGTTGGCTGCGCTGGCGACCTTGCCTTAGCGCCCGACTAGCGTTGGGCGCTTTGCAAAGCGAAACTTGATTGGGGGGCGTTGACTGCCTGCAGACCTTGCAGCACGTAGCCCACCACGATGACACTGGGGCTGGCCAGTCGCTCGGTTTGTAAGGTGGTTTGCAGCGTGGCCAAGGTGGCCAGCGCGTGGCGTTGGGTTGGCAAACTGGCGTTTTGGATGATGGCTACCGGCGTGTCGCCGGGCAGGCCTTGCAGCAGCGCACTTTGAATACCGGCTGCGCCGCTCACGCCCATGTAGATTACCAGCGTCAGTTTGGCCTGCTGCGCGGTGTGGGCCAGTGCCACCCAATCGGTGCCGCTGTCGCCCGGTTTGGCGTGGCCGGTGACAAACACCACGCCGTGCGCGTGCTCGCGGTGGGTGAGCGGCACGTTCAGGCTGCTCAGCGCCGCCAGACCCGAAGTGATGCCATTGACCACCTGCACCGCAATGCCCGCAGCCTGCAAAGCTTCTACCTCTTCGCCTCCGCGGCCAAAGATAAAAGGGTCGCCGCCCTTGAGACGCACCACGTGCTCGCCGCGCTGGGCCTCGCTGAGCATCAGTTTTTCAATAAATACCTGGGGTGTGGACGCGCAGCCGCCGCGTTTGCCCACGTAGACCACGCGCGCGTCGGGGGCGGCATGGGCCAGCACGGCGTCGTTCACCAGGTCATCGACCAGCAGCACCGTGGCGCTGGCAATGGCTTTGACGGCTTTGAGGGTGAGCAGATCCGGGTCGCCCGGGCCCGCGCCTACGAGAGTGACGTGACCGGCAGAGGTGTTCAAACGAGCAGACATAAAAAAGCAGGGGTCAAAGGCGGGACGCCAGTTGCACGATATGGGCCACTTGCTGGGCAATGGGCGAGGGCAGCGGCTGGCTACCGGCCAGTACCGCGTGTGTGTATTGGGCGGTAGACGCTGCGTCAATGGCCGTGGGCAGCGCGGGCAGCTCGCTCAAGCTACCGGACTGGGTTGCTTGCAGCAGCACGCTTTGGCCCTGGATAAAGGCTTGCATCTTGGGCGCGCGACGGGGGTCGGCCACGGCTTCGCCTTCGGTGCCGCGCAGCAGCAAAGCGTTGGCCTGCGTCAGCGCCAGTGTGGCGGCCATTGATTCGGCATATTCGGGGTGGGTGTAGCTGCTCACCAGCAGACTGGTGCCCGCGCAGGGGTTCATCAGCTTGACCAGGCTGTGGGCCGTGTTGCGCAGGTTGACCACCCGGCGCACGTCAAGCAGGCGTTGCAGACCGGGTTGCAGCAAGACCGTCGGAACAAAGGCCACCGTGCCGGGGGCAATCGGTCCCACGGCCGTCTGCGGCGCAATGCCCAGCTCCGCCAGCACGGCCGCGGTAAATACGCGTGTGTTTTCGGTAGCTACGCCATGAATCAGCACCGGCAGCCCTTCGCGCGCCAGCAGCAGCGCCAGCAGCGGCGTGAGCACCGGCAGCTTGCGCGCGCCGTTGTAGCTGGGAATCACGATCAGCGGCTTGTCGCCAGCAGGCACGCGCTGCAGCCGCGCGGCGGTGGCGTCCAGAAAACCCGCCATCTCCTCGGGCGTTTCGCCCTTGATGCGCATGGCCAGACAAAAGGCGCCTACCTCCAGGTCGGTCACGCTGCCGTCGAGCAACTGGCCCCACAAATCGCCGGCCTGCGCGCGCGTCAGCGACCGCGCACCTTCTTTGCCGCGCCCGATTTCTTTGAGGTAAATGCCGATTCCCATGGGGTGATTGTCGGTGAAGCTTGCGAAGGCGGGGCTATGAGCTTATGCCGCGATTTGGCGCCAATAGTGATACCGCCATGCAGTAGTAAACCCCGCCTTGCGATACAGCCCCTGTGCGACCGTGTTGTCGTCTTCCACCTGCAAAAACACCCGGTGCACGCCTTGCGCTGCGGCATGCGCAGCCAGCCCGGCCAGGATGCGCGAGGCCAAACCCCGCCCTTGGGCGCTGGGGACGGTGCGCATGCCGTGGATGCTGAGCCAGCCCTGGCTGATCGACCCCACGCCCGCCGCCAGCGCCTGGCCGCCTTCGCTGACATGAACATACACCCCATGGCGGCTGCGGCTGAGCAGCTGCACGCGGTTGGCGCCGTCCACCGGGTCAAAGCCGTCTGCGGTGTAAACAGAAGCCCATTCCGTGCTGGGTGATGCGCTGAGCGTGGCAGCGTCGTTTGGGGCCAGGCGCAATAAGCCAGCCACTTCGGCCACTTGCACCAGCACCGCCTGTGTTCCCACATACGCCATGGCGTGCAGCGCTTCGCCGATTTTTGGGGTGATCAGGTGCTCGGGCAGGCGAAACACCGTGGGCCGCTGGCGCTGCTGGTAGTGCGCCTCGATCTGATGCAACTCCGGCACTGAAAGCGGCGTGTGGGCCAGTGGTACCGCGCTTCGTGCACGGCCCACCGGCAACGGGTCATAGGGCAGCAGCCACCCCGGAAAGTCGTGCACTTCGGCCGGGCACACCGCGTCCAAGGTGGCGCGTTCGATGGATGCAATATCGCTGGGGCTCATCATGGCCCGGATTGTCGCCCAGGCGCTGCCCTAAACTCGGCGCCCTGTATGAACCTGGCTGCCCCCGTTTTCTCCTCCAACCCGTCCCCTGACGACGCCCCCACCACGCTGGTGCTGGGGTTTGAGTCGTCGTGCGACGAAACCGGGGTCGCTCTGGTGGCCTTGCGCGGTGGCGAGGTGCCGGTTTTGCTGGCCCATGCCTTGTACAGCCAGGTGGAAATGCACCAGGCCTTTGGCGGCGTGGTGCCCGAGTTGGCCAGTCGCGACCACATTCGCCGTGTGTTGCCGCTTACCGAACAGGTGCTGGCCCAGGCGCAACGCAGCTTGGCTGACGTGGACGTGGTGGCTTACACGCGTGGTCCCGGCTTGGCGGGCGCTTTGCTGGTGGGCGCGGGCGTGGCCTGCGCGCTGGCTGCCGCGCTGGACAAACCCGTGCTCGGTGTCCACCACCTGGAAGGCCATTTGCTTTCGCCGTTTTTGAGTGCCGATCCACCGCAGTTTCCCTTTGTGGCGCTGCTGGTGTCGGGCGGCCATACCCAGCTTATGCGGGTGGACGGCGTGGGCCGCTACGAACTGCTGGGTGAAACGATTGACGACGCCGCAGGCGAAGCCTTTGACAAGTCTGCCAAGCTCATGGGTCTGGGCTACCCCGGCGGCCCGGCGCTGGCTGCGCTGGCCGCCCATGGCAATCCGCAGGCCTACGCCTTGCCGCGCCCGCTGCTGCACAGCGGCAACCTGGATTTTTCGTTTGCCGGCCTGAAAACCGCCGTGTTGGTGCAGTCGCAAAAAATGGTGGCGTCCCAAGACGAACTCGCCTGGAACGGCTCGGCTTCGGGGGTCAAGCTGGCCTCGGGTGCCACGCCGGGCTTCGAAGATTTACCGCTGCAGGCGCGGGCCGATTTGGCGGCGTCTACCCAGGCTGCGATCGCCGACGTGCTGGTCAAAAAATCGCTCACGGCGCTAAAAAATACCGGCCTCAAACGCTTGGTCGTTGCCGGTGGCGTCGGTGCGAATACGAGTTTGCGCGCCCAGCTCAATGCCGAATGTGCCAAACGCGGCGTGCGCGTGCACTACCCCGAACTGCATTTGTGCACCGACAACGGCGCCATGATCGCCATGGCCGCCGCCATGCGGCTGCAAAGCGGCTTGCAGGCCGCGCGATTTGACTACGCCTTTGACGTCAAACCGCGCTGGCCGCTGCACGCGCTTGAGGCGCGGTAGGCGGTTTGCGCCCAAGCGCCTGCAAGCTCAGGCAATCGCCAGTTCGGCCACCTTGCTCACAGGCACAAATTTGGCCAAGGTGAGCGTCAATACGCCGTTTTCCAGCGCAGCGCTGCTGGCAGCGCTGTCGATGTCCTGACCAAATTCATAGGCGGCGCGGTAGCGTCGGGGTGCGTCTTCTTTGGACTCGATGCGCACGACCGCACCTTCGATGCTGATGCGCAATTGGTCCTTGCTGATGCCGGGCACATCGAGATTGAGCACAAACTGCTTTTCGTCTTGCGTGAAAGAGGCGTCCTGCGCGGCGGGGTTGTGCGATGCGGTCACGGCTTTCTGCAAAAATTCGGCGGCAGATCGTCCCGCCTGGGCATAGACCCTGCGGCGCAGCGGATGGTCAAAAGCGGTGCCAAAACCAGCGGCCAAAGGGGAGGGTGCGGTAGCAAAAAACATAATCACTCCAAGTACACTGCGCAGCGCCCACAGTGGGCGCCGCATGGACCAGAGGTGCGCGCATTCCCCGGCAATTCAAGCTTTTTTCCGCATGTTTATTCTTCTCTCCACGCCCTTGAAATCTTTTGCATTGGTGCTATTTGCGCTGATTTTTTGCTTATCAGGCGGCACTTCCAAGGCGCAAACCCAGACCCCCGCACCCCTTAAATTGGCTTTGATCGAAGGCCTGAGCGGCGCCAACGCCAATGGTGGCGAAGCGGTATTTCGCAACCTGGTCTGGGCGGTGGAGCGGGTCAATGCGCGCGGCGGCGTAGCGCCGTCGGGCGCTGCGGCGCCCAAGCAACTGCTGGCGCTGGAGCGCATGGACAGCAAGGGGCAGACCGAAGAGGCGCTGTCCAACCTGCGACTGGCCATTGACGGGGGAGCGCGCTTTGTGTTGCAAGGCAATTCGTCGGCCACGGCAGCCGCATTGATCGACGCCATCAACAAACACAACGAACGCGAGCCCACCAAACGCGTGCTGTTTTTGAACTATTCGGCGGTCGATCCGTCGCTGACCAACGAAAAATGCAGCTTTTGGCACTTTCGCTTTGACGCCCATGCCGACATGCGGATGGCCGCGCTGATGCAGCTGATCCGCGATGACCAGGCGCTCAAGAGCGTGTACCTGATCGGCCAGGACTACAGCTTTGGGCAAAGCGTGCTGCGCGAGGCCAAATACCAGCTGGGGCTGCAGCGCCCCGACATCCGCCTTGCCGGTGAAGAGTTGCACCCCATGCTGCGCATCAAAGACTTTGCCCCCTACATGGCAAAAATCAAGGCCAGTGGCGCGCAAGCGGTGATTACCGGCAATTTCAGCGCCGATCTGACACTGCTGGTCAAGGCTGCCAAGGAAGCCGGTTTCGATGGCAAGTTTTACACCTTCTACGGCAATGCCCTGGGTGCGCCGGCCGCCATTGGCGAATCTGGCGTTGGCCGGGTGTTGGCGGTAGCTGACTGGTTGCCCAATGTGCAGAATAAGAACGCCGAGGCTTTTTACAAATCATTTCGCGCCCGCTTTCCCCAGCCTGAGGACGACTATGTGCACCTGCGCATGCAGCTTATGGTGGAGGCACTGGCCCAGGCACTGGACGCTGTGGGTCGCAATGCCAAGCCCGGCGGCGCACTCGATGTCGTGGCTGTCGCAAAAGCACTGGAGCAAGCGCAAGTGACGCTTGGCGGCCAGACCGGCAGCATGCGCGCCGTTGATCACCAGTTTCAGCAGCCCTTGGTCGTGGGCATGATGGAGCGCCAAGGGGCTCCCGGCGTGCCTTTTGACGTCGAAGGCTCCGGCTATGGCTTCAGGGTCGTAAAGACTCTGTCAGCGCAAGCCGCTGAGCAAGCTTCCAATTGCAAAATGCAGCGCTTCTAAGCTGCCTCCAAATCTGACGCCCGCCATGGAAATCATCACCGCCTTGCTCGATTTTGTTCTGCACGTGGACAAGTACCTTGAGGCCTTTGTCGCCCAATATGGCCTGTGGGTGTACGCCTTGTTGTTTGTGGTTATTTTTGTGGAAACCGGCGTGGTCGTCATGCCGTTTTTGCCGGGCGATTCACTCCTGTTTGTGGTGGGCGCGATGTGCGGCGTGGGGCTGATGAACTACCCCCTGGTGGTCGCATTGTTGTTTGCGGCGGCCGTGCTGGGTAACCAGAGCAATTACACCGTGGGCCGCGCGATCGGCCCCAAGGTCTTCCAATGGGAAAACTCGCGCTGGTTCAACAAGGCGGCCTTCGACCAGGCGCATGCCTTTTACGAGCGCTATGGTGGCATCACCATCGTGGCCGCGCGCTTCATGCCTTTCCTGCGCACCTTTGCCCCTTTCGTGGCGGGCGTGGCGCAGATGACGCGCGCCAAATTTACCTTTTTTGACGTGGTGGGCGGCGCGCTGTGGGTGGGCGGCATCGTCACCATCGGCTACTTCTTTGGCAACATCCCCTGGGTCAAATTGCATCTGGACAAGATCATCTGGGCGATGATTTTTGTGCCAGGTCTGCTGGTGGCCTTCGGTGCTTGGCGCGCCAGGCGAGCCGCTGCCGCTTAGCCCTTCAAACCCGACAGCCCATGAAAATGCCCACTTGCCCTCGGTCCCTTTTTTGGGACGGCCCATGAGTCCCACCACCCGACGTGTTTTTCAGGCCGTGCTGTACGAGGCCATCGCGATCGCCGCGGTGGGTCCGGCGCTTGGCGTTCTGTTTTCGGAACCGGTGGGCTCCACGGTCGGACTGGCGGTGTGCATGTCGACGGTGGCACTCGCCTGGAACTACGTGTTCAACGGGTGGTTTGAAAAATGGGAGGCCAAGCAAGTGGTGCGTGGCAGGTCGCTCTTGCGAAGGCTGGCCCACGGCGCAGGTTTTGAGGGCGGATTGCTGCTTATGCTTGTTCCGATCATGGCGTGGTGGCTCAAGGTGACGCTGCTGACGGCTTTTGTGGCCGACCTCGGCATCTTGGCCTTTTTCTTTGTTTACGCCGTAGTTTTTACCTGGGCGTTTGACCGCATTTTTGGACTCCCACAGTCCGCGCGCCCTGCGGAGACGGCAGACGTCTAACCCACGTTGCGATTGCGCGATAGCGGCGGATTTTTCGAAAAATAGCCCAGCAGGCCGCGCATCATCGCATCGGCAAACTGGTTCTGGAATTCTTCACTGTTGAGTTTGCGTTCCTCGGCAGGGTTGCTGATAAAGGCCGCTTCGACCAGCACACTGGGAATATCGGGCGCCTTAAGCACTGCGAAAGACGCCTGTTCCACCTGCCCCTTGTGCAGCTTGCCAATGCGCCCGACCTCGCCCAAGAGCGTGCCGCCCAGCTTCAAACTGTCCACGATTTGCGCGGTTGTGCTCATGTCCAGCAAGGCGCTTTGCAGCTCCACGCCTTTGGCTTTAACGTTCAGGCCGCCAATCAGGTCCGCCTTGTTTTCCTTGGCCGCCAACCAGCGCGCCGCGCTGCTGGACGCGCCGCCCTGGCTTAGCGCAAATACGCTCGCACCCTGGGGCTCCGGGGTAAAAAACGCATCGGCATGCAGACTGACAAACAGGTCGGCTTGCACCCGGCGTGCCTTTTGCACGCGCACGTGCAAGGGCACAAAGTAGTCCGCGTCGCGCGTCAGGAAGGCGCGCATAGGAGTCCCTTTGATGCTGCTGGCGTTGATCCGGTCGCGCAGCAGGTGCGCGAGCTTGAGCACGACATCCTTTTCGAGGGTGCCACCGGGGCCAATAGCGCCAGGGTCTTCCCCGCCGTGGCCGGCGTCCAGCGCGATGATGATGAGCCGGTCCGTGCCCAGGTAAGACGGGCCTTGCGTCAGGTTGGCACCGGGGCTGGAAGGTGCCGGCGGCGTCGTGGTCGTCGGAGTGACGGCTGCCGTGGTGGATGGAGGTGCCGCCGCTTCGGGTTTTTTCCCAAGGCGCTGTGCCATCAAATCGCCCAGCGGGTCGCTGGCAGGGCGCGCGGGCCATGGGGCGGTCGCTTTGGGTTGGGCGTATTGCGCCACCAGCGCGTCCAGCGGATCCATGCTGTGCACCGGGTACAAGTCCAGCACCAGCCGATGCTGGTATGCAGCCACCGGGGCCAGCGTAAACATTTGCGGCCGCACGCCCTGTTTCAGGTCGATGACCAGTCGCACCACGTCTGCAGAAAACTGGCCAACCCGGATGCCTTCGATATTCGGGTCGTCCGCCTTGACTTTGGCCACCAGCTCCTTGAGCGCGGGGTTCAGCGTGACCCCGGAAATGTCCACCGCCAAACGCGGCGGGCTGTCGATCAAGGTTTGGCTGGCGCGCAGGGGTGCGTCCGATTCGATGGTCACGCGCGAATATTCCGGCGCCGGCCAAACCCGCACGGTCACGATCGTCGCACCTTGCGCTCCCAGCGCATGGTCTTGTATCAGCCCCAAGGTCAATGCCAACGCGCCGTGCTGTACCAAACTACGCCGTCTCATGGCGTGGGTTCCTCGTTGCCCAAACCCTGCAACAGGCCCGCGCCCACCGGTGTGTTGACCACCAGCGTTACCTGCCGCGTACCGTCGGTCAGGGTTTGCAGGGTGATATCGAGGTCAATCATCGGCAAGACCTGGGCCGCTTTTTCAGGCCATTCGGCCAACTTCAGGCCCGGGCTGGCAAAAATGTCCCTGAAGCCCGCGTCTTCCCATTCGCGGGCGTCGTCAAAACGGTAAAAGTCGAAGTGCCAAACGTCAAGGTCTGGCAATTCGTAGGGCTCCACCACCGCGTAGGTAGGGCTTTTGACCCGGCCTTGCACGCCCAAGGCGCGCAGCAGGTAACGCACCAGCGTGGTCTTGCCGGTACCCAAGTCGCCGTGAAGGGCGATGAATGCATGGGCCAGGCCCGGCTGGCGCGCCAAATGGGCCGCAAACGCCTGGGTGTCTCCCTCGTCGCGCCAAAGCAGGCGCAACGGCGGGGTTTTTACAATTGCGGGGTGAACATCCATAACGCGCAGACTAGCACTCCAGTAAACAGCCCGGAAACCGTCGCTGACCTGCGGTTGCAGCTACAGCAGTGGGGGCAAGAACTGGGATTCTCCCAAATTGGCGTGGCCGGTGTGGATCTGGCCTCGGCCGAGCCAGGTTTGTTGGCGTGGCTGGCCCAGGGCTACCACGGCGAGATGGACTACATGCAGCGCCACGGACTCAAGCGCGCCCGCCCGGCCGAGCTGGTGCCCGGTACGCTGAGCGTGATCACCGCCCGCATGGACTATCTTCCGAGCCGCACGCCCGAGGGCTGGCAAGCACTTGAATTTGACCGCCTGAACCGCCCTGCGACCGGCACCGTGTCGCTCTACGCCCGAGGGCGCGACTACCACAAGGTCATGCGCCGGCGCCTGCAGCAATTGGGCGAAAAAGTGGCTGCGCACTTGGGGCCGCTGGGCCACCGCGCCTTTACCGATTCGGCCCCGGTTTTGGAGGCTGAGCTCGCTACCCGCAGCGGCCAGGGTTGGCGTGGCAAGCACACACTCGTGCTTAGCCGCGAGGCGGGCTCCCTGTTTTTCTTGGGCGAAATTTATGTCGACATGGCATTGCAAACCACGGCTCCGGTAGATGCCCACTGTGGCAGCTGCAATGCCTGCATTGCCGCCTGCCCCACGCAGGCTATCGTCGCGCCCTACCAGTTGGATGCGCGGCGCTGCATTTCTTACCTCACCATTGAACACCCCGGTCCGATCGCACCCGAACTGCGGCCCTTGATGGGAAACCGCATTTACGGCTGCGACGACTGCCAGCTGGCCTGCCCTTGGAACAAATTTGCCCAAGTCAGTCGCCTGGCGGACTTTGACGAGCGCACCGGTTTGAACGGTCAGGCGTTGGCCGCGTTGCTGGACTGGACCGAGGACGAATTCTTGGCACGAACCGAAGGCAGCCCGATCCGACGCATCGGCCATGCGCGCTGGTTGCGCAACGTGGCAGTGGCGGCCGGCAACGCGCTTGCGGCGGGGCAGGGAGGCACAAAATTGCGCGATGCGCTGCATCGGTGCTTAAGCCACGAGAGTGCGCTGGTGCAAGAGCACGTTTCTTGGGCGCTAGCGCAAGGTGATGGTCAGGTTAGTGGGGTAATCGTTCCTACCCCCACTTCACCGCCGCATCCAAAGATGGGTTCATAAAAAATGTGCCGATTTTCCGACCCTATCCACCGCGATTATTGATTCCAAGATATCTGTCACCGGAATCCCGTGAATAGGTCGACTAAGCTCAATGCAGTTTATTGGGTCAATTTAACATTTACCGCGACGCCCGAAGTTTCTGACCAAGCTTCGCTAACAGTACAAGTAGTGTCGGAGCAGTAATAGTTAAACATCACGGTCGACCAAGGCACTACGAATCCAGTGACCGTTATGTCAACTTTCATGCCTCTCAGCATTGTGCCGCGCGCGATGGAGATTGTGCTTCCCGAAGCTGTTCTGGTAATTTGAGTTGCCGCCTTGATGTCGGTAGTATTTACTTCACTTGCCCAAAATGTTCGGTTGGCCGACGTATGTAAGTAATTGAGAGAGTCATTAGCCCAGGCTTCATAGGCCACAGGGGTATCCCCCGAATAGGCATACCAAACATAAAGTAAACCGGTTTTATTATTGGGTGATATTTTCCTCAACAAATTGGAATATGCGTCTCCCACGTAAATGTTACCGAGACTATCGAGTGCCAGATCCAAGTGGTTTCCAAAGGATGCGACGTTCCCCAGTCCGTTGTCAGTTCCAACGGCGTTCGGCGTTCCATTACTTGCAACTCCCGCAATGGTTGTTACGATTCCGTTTTTTAACATTCGTACGGAGCCACCACCGTTTAGGAGGTAACCATTACTCTGGCTGAAATAAAAACCTCCTGACAATTTGTCGAAAACAATTTTTACAGGACATGACAGCGTAGAAGTCAGCGCTGGCCCGTCAAGGCTTCCACCTACTCCAGAGCCTGCAATCGTAGTGACTGTGCCGTCTGCGGTTATTTTCCGGATTTTATTTGCGCCACAGTCCGCCACATAAAGATTCCCATCGAGATCTGTGGTTAAGCCGCTTGGACTGCCAAATCCAGCTTTAGTGCCGACTCCATCTTTAGCGACGTAAGTACCATCACCTGCAAAGGTCGTCACTTGTCCAGTCGTTGATATTTTCCGAATCAAGCTCGCTGTATCGTCAGCTACATAAACATCGCCATTTGGGGCCACTGTCAAGTGCTTTGGGTTTACGAACGTGGCACTGGTGGAAGGGCCATCTGCCGAGCCGCTTGCACCGGTTCCAGCGTAGGTTGTGACAGTGCAGTCAGCAGTAATTTTTCGGACTTTGTGATTTAAAAAATCTCCAATATAGAGGGCTCCTTGAGCGTCTTCGCCAATCCCAATTGGGAAGCTGAACGAAGCCAAAGCGCAAGGGCCGTTGGCAGAGCCATTCGTCGACTTGCCCGTGAGGGTAGTGACGGCGCCTGACGTCGAAACTCTCCTCACTGATTGCCACCCAGTCCAGTCGCCTTGTGCTACATAGATATTCCCGTCCTTGCCAACTACGATCCCGTTAGGACGAATAACGGCAGCGGTACCTTGACCATCCACGTTTCCCTTTTGCCCATTGCCAGCTAAAGTTGAGACCGTCCAAGCGCTATTCGAAGTGCAGGTGACTGCAATATTGCTCACATTCACCATACCTGTTGTGCCGCTTGCATTCGCCAGGGTACAAGTCTGTCCCAGAGGTTGGGTGCCCACAGTCACGTTGTAAGCAGCGTTAGCCGCCAGCGGGGTGGCAAAGGTGAAAGCGCCGCTACCGGACACCACCAGTGCATCGCTACCGTTGTTTTTCAAAGTCACTTGCACGCCCGTGCCCAGACCAGACACCGTGCCGCCCACCGTGACAGAGAGTTGTGCGGTGTATTTGGCGATCCGAGTCAAGCCCGAACTGGGTTGGCTGGATGGGCACCCGCCTGCGGACAAAGGCGCCGAGCGTTGTATAAACCCTGACGCGGCACCGGCCGCGGCGCCTGTCAGGCCGATCTTGAAGACATCGTTAGGTGCCGCCATAGCAGCGGCAGTCACGGCAGTTCCGTTTCGGTACAGCTTGCCGCTGGAGGCCCAAACGCATTGGCCTATATCATCTGCGCCCACCGTGTACCCCCCAGACTGTGTCTCGCTGCCCACCACGCCAGTTCCGGTGTACTTGAACTTGTCAATCACCTGGTCTGCGCCCCCCGAGCTGTCCAGCCAGGGCGAGAGCTGCGCTGAGGTGATTGTGTTGGCTCCATAAAAGGAGTTGATGTTGGCGGCCACCGTGGTCATGATGCCGGCCGTAGCCGAGGCAGAATCGATCAGGCCGCGTACCGACGTGGAGCCCCCGCTTCCATTAATTAAGCCATCATCCGCCAAGTCGAGCTGAAAATTGGCGATGAACTGGCTGATACCCACGCCATTGCCACCCGTTTTGACCGCTAAGGCCGACAGCGCAGCCAGAATCTGGTTGGCACTTTGGCTACTGGACAAGTCCAACTCACTGAAGTTGGCCGGCACCAGCTTTTTGGTGGAGTCAACGCCACCGGGCAGCAGGTCGGTGCTGTTGTAGATCCAAAATGCGGCCAGCACCTCTTTTTGCGCTTGGGTACGTGCAGCGGCAAACTTGCGGTAGGTTGAGCGCTTGGTTTTGTCGGTTGCCAAAGCCACTAAGCGTGGACCGGCCAAGGTGGTGAGCAGATTGACATTGACCAGGCGGTCAATCGTGAGGTCGCCCTGGGCCTGCAGCAGCACGCTGTCATTGGCCAGCGTGCCAGTGATTTCGTTGAAGTAATAGCCTTCAGCAAAGGTCTGGATTTGCGGGCGTGTGAAGTTGATGGTCGAGGAGTCAAAGCGGCCTTGGTTGTCCTTGGTCAGCAAGTCATAGGTGAAGCCAGTTGGAGCATAGGTAAAGGGGTTAAGTTCATCGATCCATACGTGGGAGCCTTTGAGCAAGGCGCCTTTTTGGGCTACTCCGCCGTCAACGGTGTAGCCGTTGATGGTTTTGCTGACCACGCCACCATCACCGCCTCCGCAGGCGGCCAATATGCCGACCGAAAGACCTAAAAATGCAATTTTTAAGGATTTGCGCATGGAGTGAACACTTTCTTCGGTTACTGATTATTACTAATTCTCCAATGGAATACCTGATTTGTAAATTGCTTTTTGCGAATGTATTAAATTAAACTTTTATTTTAGGCTTCTAGGAGCTTAGGCATTAAATTCTGGCTTAGTGAACCGTGGGCTCGACAAATGCGGCCCAGATATTGACGCTCAGGCCAATAATTTTCATCAAGAATGGGCGCGCCAAATTGCCGATGGCAATCCGTGTGTTCGCAACCCGCAAGGCTTCGGACCTGTTTTTGAGCCACTTTTTGCCCGACCTGGCCCGCCACTTTTCAAACCCACAGCAGGAAAAAACGTTGCCCTAAAACAAGAAGCCTGTCGACAGCACCTGCTCAGACATCCAGATGGTCTGGTCGGCCGTGCCCTGGAACACGGGCACGCCGCGCAGCACGCCGTAAGCGACTTTGGAGGTGAGCTCCAGGTACAGCGACTTGTAGACCCGGTAGCGCAGGCCTACTTCCACGCCTGCCGTCCAGCCGTTGATTTGCCACCAGTCTTTGCTGGAGGTGCAGCACACGTTTTCGTTTTTCGGTCCGACCTGGTTGGCGTTGCCAAAAATCACGTTGTCCGCGTGTGGCAGCAAGATACCGGCGCCCGCCCGGCTGATCAACTGCAGGTCGCCCGGCTTGTTTTCGGGGCCGTGCAGGTGCTGCAACCAGACCGCATTGATCATGATGTGATTCAGGCCGTTGTGCAGGGCGTAGTAAAAGTCGTTCTCGGTCAGCTTCAGGGAGCCGTTGTAAGGCTGGCCGTTTCTGGTTCCACTGACCCTGACCGTTTGGTTCAGGTCCGCGTTGTATTTGCTGTGGTCGAGCGAGAACTCAATGGCGAAGGTTTTTTCAGGGTTCAGAAATTTGCCGATACGAATATTTTCTTGCGGACCTGTTAACTCAAACTCGGTGATCGACTTGAACGTCTCTTCGACGGTGGTCGGAAAGTCGCTGGCGGCCACCTGGTGCAGCGTGAAATCATTGCCTAAACCGGGCTGCGAAACACGAATGTCGGACGGCGCGTACTGCTGACGGCTATAGCCCCAAGAAAAATACCAGTTGGCTTCGGGTTGAAGCGCTTTATCAAAGCTCGCCTGGGTGGAAACCTGCGTCTGGGTTTTCTCGGGAACACCTTCCGTACCAGCCTGGTCTTGGGCCAGCGCAGCGCCAACGCTCGCCAAGGCAAAAAGCATCGCAAATGCAAACTGTTTGCCGGGTACTTTGATCATGGAAAACTTTCGAAAAATTAAGGTGCTCGCAATTTGTCGGGCCTGCTCTGAAGCCGTGCTCAAACCCCGTACAGTGGCCGCAACACGCCCAGCGCCAAGCTCAAGCTGAGCATTCCCAGCAGCGTGGACAGCGACACCAGACTGGCCACATAGGCGCCATCAAAGCCCATTTTACTGGCCAGCACGTAGCAGCTGGCGGCGGTGGGAAGCGCTGCGTAGGCCAGCAAAATGGTGGCTTGCGGCGGGCTCAGGCCAAAGGCGGTAGCCGCGCCCAGCGCAACCACCGGCAACAACAGATGGCGAATTGAGAGTACCGCCACAGCCAGTGTTTTGGCTCGGGCCAAGGCACCGACCTGAATGCCCGCGCCCGCCGCCATCAGTCCCAGCGCCAGTGCCGATGCGCCGACCCGATTGAAAGTGGGCGCCAGCCAGTCCGGCAAGCTCAAGCCTGCCAGATTGGCCAGCAGGCCCGACACGGTTGCAATAATCAGCGGGTTGCGCACCAGTTCGCGCCCCAGGCCGTTCCTGCCGCCACGCGCCATGGGCCAGATGGCGGCAATGTTCACCAAAGGAACACAGACCCCCATCAGCACGGCAATTTCGAGCGATCCCGCCGGGCCGCCCAGGCGTTCAGCCAGCGCCAGCCCGATAAAGGAGTTGAAGCGGAAGGCGACCTGCGCTGCTGCCGCATGCTCGCGCGCTGGGATGTAGGCACGCAGCCCCGGCAGCAGCGGCAACGCGTGGGCCAGCACGATACCGGCAGCGATCACACTCCATCCGGCACCCACGAGTTTGGACGCCGCGCCCAGATCCAACGGGCTTTTGATGATGGAATAAAACAGCAGGGTGGGGAAAAGCAGGTAGTAGACCAACGCGTCCACCGGGCTCCAGATACTGCGGTTCAGGGGCGTAAATCTGCAAAGGAGGAAACCCAGCAAAATCAGCGAAAACTCAGGCAGCAGGAGGGATACATAACTCACCGCGCAAGGATAACAGTCCCCAAGGCGGAAAGGGGCTTTCCAAGCCGGTGCGGGGATGTACCATTCGCCAGCTTACCTGTTGTATCCCATAAAGGAGTTCACCATGCGCTTTCGCCGTCTTTTTCTTGCCAGCTTGGTTGCGGCAAGCTTTGCACCTTTGCAGGGCGCTTTGGCCCAAGGCTATCCCAACAAAGTCATCAAGTTGCAAGTTCCTTTCGCCCCCGGTGGAACGACCGACATCATCGCCCGCGTGCTGGCAGATCCCCTGGGCAAGGCACTGGGGCAAAGTGTGGTGGTAGAGAACAAGGCGGGTGGTGGTGGCGTGATCGGTGCCAACGAAACCGCCAAATCCGTGCCCGATGGTTACTCTTTGGGCATGGCCACGGTGTCTACCGTTGCGGCGAACCCGGCCATCAACCCCAAGATTCCCTACAACTCCCTGACCGACTTCACGCCCATCATCAACATCGCGGCCACGCCCAACGTGATTGCGGTACACCCCAGTTTCCCGGCCAAAGACTACAAGGGCTACGTGGCCGAGCTGAAAAAGCACCCTGGCCAGTACTCGTATTCTTCCTCGGGCACGGGCGGCATTGGCCACCTGCAGATGGAGTTGTATAAAAACCTGGCTGGCGTTTTTGTAACCCACATTCCGTACCGCGGTGCGGGCCCGGCCCTGAACGACACGGTCGCAGGTCAGGTGCCTATGACGTTTGACAACCTGCCTTCGGCTTTGCCCTTTATCCAGAGCAACAAGCTCGTGGCGATTGCTGTGGCAGCGCCCCAACGCCTGAGCCAGTTACCCAACGTGCCCACGTTCAAAGAGCTGGGGTTGGAGCCCGTCAACCGCATGGCGTTTTATGGCATCTATGGCCCCAAAGGTCTGCCCAAAGAAGTGGTGGACAAGGTCAACGCGGCCGTACGCAAGGCCCTGGAAGACCCGGCGGTGAAAAAACGCATTGAAGACACCGGCTCCATCGTGATCGCGAATTCACCCGAGCAGTTCGCTGAGCAAATCCGGGCCGAATACGCGGTCTACAAAAAAGTGGTGGAGTCCGCCAAGCTGCAGTTGGACTGAACTTGCGCGCTCCCCAGGTCCGGATGAAGTCCGCGCCCGCTGCCTTGGTGCCGCCCCAAGGCAGTGACGAATCCTTGGACGCTTTCATTGACGCGCTGTGGCTCGAGGAGGGCCTTTCGCGCAATACGCTAGAGGCCTACCGCCGCGACTTGCAGCAATTGCTGGCGCACCGGCAAGGCGCTCCACTGCTCGCTTGCGCAGAGCTGGACCTTTTGGCGTATTTTTCAGCCCAACACGCCCAGAGCAAGGCCACGACCGCGAACCGGCGTCTCACCGTGTTCAAGCGCTACTTTCGCTGGGCCCTGCGCGAGGGCCGTATTCAAACCGACCCGACACTCAAACTGCAAGCCGCCAAGCAGGCCCTGCGCGTACCCAAAACCCTGAGCGAGGCGCAAGTGGAAGCGCTGCTTGCCGCGCCTGACGTGTCCACCGCCTTGGGCGTGCGTGACCGCACCATGCTGGAGCTGATGTATGCCAGTGGCCTGCGGGTGAGCGAATTGGTCGACCTGAAGACGCTGAACCTGGGTCTCAACGACAACGTGCTACGGGTACTGGGCAAGGGCGCCAAGGAGCGCCTTGTGCCCTTTGGTGAAGTGGCCAGCCAGTGGTTGCGCCAGTATTTGGCCGGCGCGCGTGCCGAGCTGCTGGGTGGCAAGCTGAGCGACGATTTGTTTGTGACCACCAAAGGTTTGCACGCGGGCAGCGCCATGTCCAGGGTGATGTTTTGGATGGTGGTAAAAAAATACGCGCAGGCCGCAGGTATCCGGTCGGCGTTATCACCTCACACCCTGCGCCATGCCTTTGCCACCCATTTGCTGAACCACGGCGCTGATTTGCGGGCAGTGCAACTGCTGTTGGGCCACGCCGATATTTCCACCACTACCATTTACACCCATGTGGCCGGCGAGCGGCTGGCGCAACTGCACGCCGCGCACCACCCGCGTGGCTGATCTGGCGATTTGGCGGTTCAGGCTATTGCGTTCGCGCGACCAGGCAAGCGCCACATGCCGGTGGACAGGGTGGTGCCCAGCACAATCACCAGCCCGCAGACCAACATCCACGGCGTGACCGCCTCGCCCAGCAGTACCACGCCGTAGACGATGGCAAACACCGGAATGGCAAACGTGACCGACAAAGCCTTGGCTGGCCCGGCGCGCTCAATCAGCCGGAAAAACAAGATGTAGGCCAGGCCGGTGCACACCACGCCAAGTGCCAGCACCGCCAGCCAAGCCTGGGGCGCCACCGCCTGGTCTGGCCAAAACCAGATGGTCAGCGGCAGCAGCGCCAGGGCGGCACTCAATTGGCTGCCGGTCGCGGACACCAGCGAAGGCAGGCCGGCCATGTAGCGCTTGGTAAAACTGGCGGACACGCCGTAGCACAGGCAGGCAAACAGGCAGGCCAGCACGCCCCAGCCGCTGGACAGCCCCGAGGCATCTGGCCGAAAACTCGCCTTGTCCCACGCCAACATGCCCACGCCAATGAAGCCGACCGCAAGGCCCACGATGCGGGAGCCCGTGGGACGGTCTTTGAGCCAGATCCAGGCGACCGCTGCGCCAAACAGGGGCACCGTCGCGTTAATCAGCGACGACAACCCTATGGTGATCGACTGCAAGGCATAGGTGAAGCAGACAAAGGGGATGGCCGAGTTGGTCAGGCCCACCAGAAACACCCGCTTCCAGTGCTGGCGCAAGCTTTTGGCATGACCCCGGGCGACCAAGATAGGCAGTAGAAAAACGGTGGCGATACCCACCCGCAGTCCGGCCGTGGCCACGGGACCAAAGGCCACGGTGCCGATGCGCATGAACAAAAACGAGGCACCCCAAATGGCCGCCAGCGCAACAAATTCAACCATCCAGGAGGCGGGGCGGGGAGCAGCAGGAGTCAAACGGTACTTTCCAGTTGAAGCAGGGCCGTCTTGCGGTCCAATCCCCCAGCATAGCCGGTCAAGGCGCCGCCGGCGCCCACCACGCGGTGGCAGGGAACCACAATCGAAATCGGATTGCGCCCCACAGCAGCCCCTACTGCGCGCGAAGCATCAGGTCGCCCAAGCGCCTTGGCAATCGCCCCGTAACTCACGGTCTGCCCATGCGGAGTCGCCAGTAGCTGCCGCCACACGGACTGCTGGAATGCGGTTCCCCCACCCAGATTCAGGGGCAGCGAAAATTTTTTCAGTGTTCCGGCAAAGTAGGCTTCAAGCTGGGCGGCGGCGGCCGTCAAGACCGGGCTCTCGGGGGCCCAGGGCCAGGTGCTGGGGTCCGGCTGGTGTTTTTGCCCGTCGAACCATACGCCTACTAAGGTCGCACCCTGCGCCGCCAAAGTCATGGCGCCCAAAGGGCCACGGAATACAGAGCGAACGGTAGGCGTGAGGTTAGTGGACATGGGGGCGCTTTACTGGGTGGGGTGGGCGGAACATCTTACGCATGCAGGCAATTTGGGGCGGTGAACCGAAGGTTTTGGCGCAATGGCCTGGCTTTTACAATCCCGCACAGCACTGTTGCACGGCGTCAAAATAACTCGAAGAGCAAGTATGACCATTTCTCCCAGTATTTTCAAAGCCTATGACATCCGCGGCATCGTGCCGGCCACGGTTAACGAAGGTATTGCATTGAAGCTGGGTCGGGCTTTTGGCACCGTGGCCTTGCGCCAGGGTCAAACCACGGTAGCCGTGGGGCGCGATGGGCGACTGAGTGGCCAACTGCTGGCCGATGCGCTGATGCGTGGCCTGCAGGACGTAGGTGTGCAGGTCATTGATGTCGGCATGGTCACCACGCCAATGCTCTACTTTGCAGCGTGCACTTTGTGCAGCAGCGGCATCCAGGTCACCGGCAGCCACAACCCGCGTGATTACAACGGTTTCAAGATGGTGATGGGCGGAAAAGCCATTTACGGCGACGAAATCCAGGCACTGCGCCAATTGATGGTGGACGAATCGTGGACCCTGAAGAGCGGCGGCAGCCGCACCGCAGCCGACGTGCTGCCGGCTTACAGCGCGAAGATTGTGGGTGATATTCGTCTTGCCCGGCCTTTGAAAATCGTGGTTGACTGCGGCAACGGCGTGGCTGGTGCCTCGGCCCCGGCGATTTTGCGGGCCATTGGTTGCGAAGTGACCGAGTTGTTCAGCGAAGTGGACGGCAATTTCCCCAACCACCACCCGGATCCGAGCAAGCCTGAGAACCTGCGCGACCTGATTGCCGCCCTGCAGCACAGCGACGCCGAGCTCGGTCTGGCCTTTGACGGCGATGGCGACCGCTTGGGCATCGTGACCCGCGACGGCAGCAATATCTACCCCGACCGCCAGATGATGCTTTTTGCGCAAGACGTGTTGTCGCGCGTGCCCGGAGGCACCATCGTGTTTGACGTGAAGTGCTCGCAGCGGCTGGCTCCGGCCATTGCGGCAGCGGGCGGCGTGCCCCTGATGTTCAAAACCGGCCACTCGCTGATCAAGGCCAAGATGCGCGAGCTGGATTCGCCCTTGGGCGGCGAGATGAGCGGCCACATATTCTTCAAAGAGCGCTGGTTTGGTTTCGACGACGGCACCTATGCCGGCTGCCGCTTGCTCGAAATCGTGAGCAAGGTGGCCGACTCCAACGCCCTGTTGCACGCACTGCCCACCAGCTTTTCCACCCCCGAACTCAACGTGCCCTGTGCCGAAGGCGAACCCCACGCCGTGGTGGCGCAACTGGTGGCCCAAGCGGCTTTTGCCGCACCGGCGACTATGAACACCATCGACGGCCTGCGTGTGGACTGGCCGGATGGCTTTGGGCTGGTGCGCGCCTCCAACACCACGCCGGTGCTGGTGCTGCGCTTTGAGGGCCATACCCCCGAAGCGCTGGCGCGCATTGAGGCCGACATGCTGGCGCTCTTGCGCGCGGTCAAGCCTGACGCGCACTTTGAGCAAGCAGCGCACTAGAGCCTGATGCGTGTCCTGATCGTCAAACTCTCGTCGCTGGGCGACGTGGTGCAGACGATGCCGGTGGTGCATGACATCCGGCAGGCTTTTCCACAAGCGCAGATTGACTGGGTGGTCGAGGAGGCCTTCGCGCCGCTGGTGCAAGAGGTCAGCGGTGTGCAGCGCGTGCTGCCGATCGCCCAGCGCCGTTGGCGCAAGTCATGGTTTGCTGCGCCGACCCGGCTGGAGCGCGCCGCCTTTGACAAGTTGCTGCACGCGCAGACGTATGACGCGGTGATTGATTTCCAGGGTCTCGTCAAATCGGCCTGGGTGGCACGCGGCGCGCGCCTTACCGCCAAAGGCTTTCGCGCCACCTATGCCAACGCCAGTGAGGCCTGCGGCTACGAGTGGCCGGTGCGTTGGATGCTGGACCGATTGCTGCCGATGCCCCGGCGCATACATGCTGTGGCGCGCTACCGCTTGTTGGCGGCGCTGGCCCTGGGCTATGCCGTCGAAGGTGCCAATATCTACCCCCTGGTGCCCTTGCCGCCGGGCGTGCGCCTGAGTGAGCGCTATGGCGTGGTGTTGGCGCACGGCACCACGCGGGCCGACAACGAATGGCCCGAGGCCCATTGGATTGCGCTGGGTCGCCAACTTATTGCGCAGGGCCACACGGTAGAGCTGCCCCAGGCGGGTGCCGCCGAGCTGGCCCGGGTCCAGCGCATTGCACAGGCTCTGGGGCCGCAGGCCCGCGTTTGGCCCGCGCTGTCGCTGGCGCAGGTCGCGCAGCGCATGGCGGCGTGCGCCGCAGTGATTGGGGTGGATTCGGGCCTCAGCCACCTGGCCGTCGCGCTGGATGCGCCCCACGTGCAAATTTTCAGCCAGCCGCGCGCCTGGCGGGCGGGCCCGGTCGGTTGCGCCTATCAAGTGGCGCTGGGCGGTCAGGCTGCTCCCAGCGTGCCAGAGGTGTGGACGGCTTGGTTGGCAGTGCAACAGGCCTATGCCCAAGCGCACCCTGGCGCCGGTACCCGGCTTGATCCCGCACAGGCGCAAACGCCCGGTCTCGCGGGCGCGCTCGCATGACGCTCCCATTTCATGCGGCATCTGCGGCTTCAGGCTCGGCCCCACCCGGTGCTATCCGCTGGCGCGAGCGCCTTGCGCTCGGTTTGTACAGCGCCGCGCTGTTTCTCGCGCAACCACTGTTGCGCCGCAAGCTGCGGCAGCGCGCGCGCCAGGAGCCGCTGTATGCCCAAGACGTGGAGCAACGATTTGGCCGCTACGGCCCGGTGGACGGCATGCCGGCGCCCGGCACCTGGATCTGGATACATGCCGTGTCGCTGGGTGAAACCTATGCCGCGGCGGCACTTTTGCGGCAATTGCGCGAGGCGCTGCCCGGCATGCGCCTCTTGCTCACCCATGGCACGGCCACCGGCCGCGAAGCGGGGCGCAGCCTGTTGCAGCCTGGAGACTTGCAGGTTTGGCAGCCCTGGGACACGCCGGGCGCCACGCACCGCTTTGTGGCGCACTTTCGCCCCCGCATCGGCCTGCTGGTGGAAACCGAGGTGTGGCCGAACCTGGTGCGCTCCTGCCGCCAAGCGGGCGTTCCGCTATGTTTGGTCAATGCGCGCCTGAGCGCCAAGTCGCTGCGCCAGTCGCAGCGTCTGGCCTGGCTGGCGGTACCGGCTTTCCGGGCATTGGCTGCGATCTGGCCACAAACCGAATACGACGCGCGGCGCCTTCGCCTTTTGGGCGCCACGGTGCAGCCGCCCCTGGGCAACCTGAAGTTTGACACCACGCCCGACTCCGACCAATGCGCCCAGGGTCTGGCGCTGCGTCAAAGCGTCTCCAAGCCAGTGCTGATTTTTGCCAGCTCGCGTGAGGGCGAGGAACAAATGCTGCTCGACCTGTTGTGCGCGAGCACACCCGCGGTGGGCAACATCACCGGTAGCAGCCCATCGCCAGGGGCAGAGGGTGTTGCGCCCGATGGGCTGCGCCAGGTGCAATGGCTGCTGGTGCCACGTCACCCGCAGCGCTTTGATGCCGTGGCCGCACTGTGCACCGCAGCGGGTCTGAGCGTGTCGCGCCGCAGCGTGGACGGCACCGGCTTTGCCCCCGCCGACATTTGGTTGGGCGACAGCTTGGGCGAGATGGCCATGTACCTGGGCTTGGCGGACGTAGCGCTGTTGGGCGGCAGCTTTGCGCCCCTGGGTGGCCAAAACCTGATTGAGGCGGCGGCCTGTGGCTGCCCTGTGGTCATGGGGCCGCATACCTTCAATTTCGCCTTGGCGGCCGAGTTGGCGCAGATCGAGGGCGCAGCCTATGAAGTTCCCGACATGGCGCGTGGCCTGGAGCGCGCACTGCAACTGGTGCAAGACCCTGTGGCGCTCGAAGCCGCCAGCAGTGCCGCCCTGGCTTTTGCGCTGCGCCATGCGGGTGCCGCGCAACACAGCAGCGCGCAAATTGTGGAGTTGTTGGCCAAAGACGGCGGCTGATGCCAGGCCCGCAGAGTGCGTGGGCCGCCGGACTGTTAAACCCGTGCGGCTTTATTTGGCCAACAGGTCGTTAATTTGCTGCAAATCTGCTTCAGCCAGGGTTCCGGCTGCCTGGCGCAGTTTCAGGCCGCCCACCAGCACGTCATAACGGGCCTTGGCCAGCTTGGCTTTGGTGTCAAAGAGCTGGCTTTGTGAGTTCAGCACGTCAATATTGATGCGCACGCCCACCTGGTAGCCCAGCCGGTTGGCGTCCAAAGCGCTTTGGCTTGACACTTCTGCGGCTTCAAAAGCTTTGACCTGGCCCATACCCGACTGCACGCCATAGAACGCGGTGCGCGTGACTTGCACGGCGTTGCGCCGCACGGTTTCCAGGTCGTTGCGTGCCTTTTCTTCCAACGACACGGTTTCCTTGAGCTTGGCGTCCAGTGTGCGACCGGTGAACAGGGGAATGGTGAGGGTGACGCCTATTGAGGCGCTTTGGCTATCACCCGGACGGGTGTTGGTGCCGCTCTGGGTTGTACTTGAACCGGTGGTCAGACCGGTAAGGGTAGAAGTAGAGGACGAACTTGACGATTGGTTTGAAGAAGTACTTGAACCGCCCCAGGCAGTCGACTTCCCGACTGCCGCATTGAGCGTTAGCGACGGCGCTGTTGCAGCACGCGATTTTTCCGATTCCAACTGCGCCAATTCCAGTTCAATCCGTTTGCTCTGCACTTGGGCTTGGTTTTGCTCGGTGCTGGCCGTCCATTCGGCCTCATTGCCAGCGACCACAGGCAAGAGCAGCGGCAGGCGAACGCCTACCGGTTGCGCATTCGGCGTGCCCACTTGCTGGTTGAGCAGGCTCTTTTTGATCGTCAGGTCGTTTTCGGTTGCGATTTCTTGCGCAATAACCAAGTCGAACCGCGCCTGCGCTTCGCGGGTGTCCGTGATCGTGGCAGTACCTACTTCGAAATTGCGTTTGGCAGATGCGAGCTGCTCGGCCACAGCTGCCTTTTGGGCCCGCACAAAAGCAAGGCTATCGCTCGCCGCCAGTACATCAAAGTAGGCACTGCTTACGCGCACCATCAGGTCCTGTTGGGTAGCGCGCAATGCGGCTTCCGCAATTGCAATGCTGCGTTGAGCCTGTGTTAACACCACCTGATTGAATCGGTTGTACAGCGGTTGGGTGAGCTGTATGCCGAGCGTGCCATCCGTTTGCGCGGTGTCGGTGTTTGAATCAGCGATCGAGCTACTGTTTGCAGTTGTCGCTACGGAATTTATCCCCGTTGTACTGGTGCCGTTAGAACTGGAGTTGGAGTCGCTGGAGGATCCGACCTGAACCCATCCCCGCTTCAGCCCCGCCTGAAAATTGACGCTGGGCGCATACAGGGCCCGCGCTTGGTCGACCTTGGCGGAAGTCGCGTTGAGCTGCGCTTGCGCGGCTTGGTAGGCCGAGTCATAGCTTTGGGCTGCCCGATAAAGCTCCATCAGGCTTTGGGCCTGCGCAGAGGTGGCCAGACCCATGGCCAACACCAAGGGGAGCAGGGTCAGGGATTTCGTGATCGTGGAACGGGGCATGGTGGAGTCTCGGACGGTAATGGAGGCGCAGCGCAAAAAGAGAGGTGCAGGGTGTCTGGGGGGCGAAACGGGGGCAAATGCAATACGGCGGGGCTTAGTAGCGTGCGACCTTGGGGTCCAGCTGCACGGACCAGGCGTCGATGCCGCCGGCAATATTGGCGACCTCCGCGAAGCCGTTGCTCACCAAAAAGCGGGCCACTTGCATGCTGCGCGCACCATGGTGGCAGAGGCAGGCAATCGGCTGGTCAAGGTCCAGTTCGGCCAAGCGCAGGGGCACGGCCGCCATGGGAATGGTCACCAGCTGGTAGCCCTGCTTTGCCGCGTCTTTGCCCACGCTGGCCCACTGAAGTTCGTGCGGCTCGCGCACGTCAAGGAGCACCGCACGTTCCAGTGGACGCTGTTGGGCCATGTCCGCCAGCCAGCGGGCAAAGTCGGCGGGGGCGATTTGGTCGATCATCGGGGGCAGTAGGGGCTTGGGCGCGGTTCAGAAATGGAAATGCGAATGCTCGGCAAAGCCATGCAGGCGTGGCGCGTTGGCGTCCCACAGCTTGGTGCTCTGCAGTTCGGTCGGGCTCACGCGCGTGACCAGGGTGGCGCACATGATGGGCTCGTCACCCACCACGGCAATCAGCCGTCCGCCCACTGCCAGCAGGTCCAGCAGGTGCTGGGGCACTTCTGCGACCGAGCCGCTGAGCATGATGGCGTCAAACGGACCTTCTGAGCGCAGCGCTTTGGCGCCGTCGGCAACGCGCACTTGCGCATTGCGTACCCCTGCGCGCTGAAGGTTGTCCTGCGCCATGGCTGCCAGTTCGGGCTGAATCTCCAGGGACAGCACACTCACAGCGCGGTGGGCAAGCAGGGCGGCCATGTAGCCCGAGCCGGCGCCGATTTCGAGCACGCGCTCGTTGGGCTGCACCTGCAGGTCTTGCAGCAAACGCGCTTCCATGCGCGGGGCGAGCATGCATTCGCCGTGACCCAGCGGGATTTCCAGGTCGGCAAAGGCGAGCGCGCGGTGCGCCACAGGCACAAAATCCTCCCGTGGAACTTCTCCCAGAAGGGCCAGAATAGTGGTGTCGAGCACGTTCCAGGGCCGGATTTGCTGCTCGATCATGTTGAATCGGGCCTGGTCGATGTTGCTGAGGTTCATACGGCGGCTTGCGTTGTTAAATGAAGAAATACGGTTGATTTTACTGGCGCGCAGCGGCGTCAGCGCCGGTCGCCGCGCCCAGGCCCAGCACTCTGCGGCCCCATTGCGCCAGATCATCCATATAGCAATAGACCACCGGCACCACCACCAGCGTCAAAAGCGAAGAGGTAATTACCCCGCCAATCACAGCCTGGCCCATCGGTGCGCGCATCTCTGAGCCTTCCGTCAGCGCAAACGCCAGAGGAACCATGCCAAATACCATCGCCAGCGTAGTCATCAAAATCGGGCGCAGCCGCACCTTGGCCGCCAGCAGCAAGGCGCCATGGCGGTCCAGACCCGGCACGCTGCTGCCGTCGGCAGCGATTTGCGGCGCACGGGCGCGAATGGCAAAGTCCACCAGCAAAATCGCATTTTTAGTGACCAGTCCCATCAGCATCACCACGCCGATGACCGAGAAGATGGACAGGGTCGAGTTGAAAAACATCAAGGCCAGCACCACCCCGATGAGCGTCAGGGGCAGGGCGGTCATGAG